>NZ_JBFAOR010000003.1:0-200934 GCF_040675255.1 Nonomuraea sp. NPDC049624
CAGGGGCCGAATCGTTCAGGCAGATCCCGCCAGGGCAGGCCGGTGCGAGCCCGGTACAACACGCCGTTGATCGTCCTTCGGTGGTCGTTCCACCGTCCACCCTGCTGGCCGCCCTCGGGCAGCAAGGGCCTGAGCCGCTCCCACTCCGCGTTGGTTAAGTCACCTCGACCCATAGGCCAATCGTGACGATGCAGGCACGATCAGTCAGCAGATCTAAGAAACAGCTCCTAGCCGAAGACGACGCCTGGCAGCCCGCACATGTAGCCGTGGCGCTGGGCCGCCGCGCTACCTGGACCGACCCGCTTCGCGCCGTCAATCTGTTCGGCCGGCTCATCATCCAGATCCGCTCCCATGGCCCCCAGACGCTCGCACGGTGGCTTCACTATGCCGTACGCGGCGCCGCCACCAGCGCGAACACCTCCGATGCCGCCGCCGACATCACCGCCTTGCTCCTGACCATCGCGATCCAGGCCGGACGGACACCCGCGCACGATGCCGTGCACCTGATGACCGCAGCGAAGGCAGGGCTTGCTGACGCAGCTGACCCCGATCAGCCCCCCGGTCCTGACCCGTTGCCCAGATGCGCCTGCCTTCTACGTGACGACTTCGCGCAAGAACTGTCTGCTGCGGCGGCCACGCGCCTTGCCCTTTCTCTGTTTGCGGGCCTTGCTGATCCGGATCGGTACGCGGTCCTTGAGGCGCTGCTCGCCTGATCCCTCACCTTGGCGCTCGCTCTCACGTGCGCTGCCCTGGTCATGGGGAGATGCGGTGCATCCTCATGGCAGGACATTCGTGTGGCGACGCGTTCTCCGGACGAGCGACACACCACCAGCTGGCAGCTCGACGAACAAGGTCTCGTGCTCAAGGAGATCGACCCGCGCGGCAACGTCGACGGAGCCGACCCCGACGCCTTCACGACCCTGTTCACCTATGACATCACCGGTCGCCTCATCGAGGCCAAGCTGCCGCTGGCGCAGATCGAGAACAACGGCCAGGTCGCCACAGTTCAACCCATCACCAGGTTCGGCTACAACACCACCGGTGACCAGACGCATCTGGTCAACCCGGAAGGCCGGGTAGTGGTCTCCACGTCCGACCGTCTCGGCAGGCCCACCTCCGCCACCGGGGTCAGCTACACCCCGCCCGGAGGCGCCGCCATCACCCCGACGATGTCGCTGTGAGCAGTTCGGCCAGCCGATGGACGGCGTGCTCGTCCAGCTGCGCCTCGCCGCGGTCGTAGCGCTGGGTGGTGACGGGGGAGGCGTGCTCCAGGAGCGCCTGGACCTTCTCCACCGGGACGCCCATGGCGAGCAGGAGGGTGGCGGCGGTGGCGCGGAGCATGTGCGGGGTCGGCTTGGCCACGTCCAGGCTGGCGGCACGGGCGGCGCGGCGGAGCGCGGTCTGTTGCCGCCAGCGGTCGAAGCTGCGGCCGTCGGTGCGCCGTAGCAGCAGGTCGCCGGGTTTGCGGCCGGCCAGCAGTGGCCTCAGCAGCGCCATGGCCACCTCCGGTAGCGGCACCACGATGACGGCGCCGCCCTTGAGCCGGAAGCGGATCACCCAGTGACCCGCCCTCGGGGTGGGCGGTCACGCCGAGCACGTGTACGAATCGGGTGCCGACCTCCACGACGAAGAAGACGTACAACCGGCGCAGCGTGACGGTGTCCACCGTGAAGAAATCACACGCCGGCGTGCTCGCGGCGTGGCAGCGGAGGAAGTCTCGCCAGCGGTCGCCAGCACGTCGCGGCGCCGGACCCAAGCGCCCCCGCTTGAGGACCCGACGGATCGTCGCACCGCTCACCTGATGGCCCAGATGCCGCAGTTCGCCCCGGATGCGCTCGTAGCCCCAGCGAGGATTCTCTCGCGTCAGCTGCTGGATCAACGCCACTACCGCCGAACCGTCGCAGGCCGCCCCATCCCTCGGTTCGGGTAGGTCCAGTGACGCGCGACCCAACGCCGGTGCCGGCGCAGCAGCGTCCCCGGCGTCACCAGTCGCTGTGCCCGCATCATCTCCGGCGGTCTGCGGGCCAGCGCAGACAGCACCGCCCTATCTGCCCACGACAGCCTCGGACGGCCAAGTTGACGGCGCAACACGGCGACCTCGTGCCGCAGCACGAGGATCTCCATGTTCTAGGTCGCGTTGCTACGAGTCGGCAGCGTTAGCCAGCCCACGATGCGGCAAAAGATCAGATAGAAGAGACGGAGCGCCACGAGCTGGAGCATGCGCGCCCCAGCTACTGCTCCGACCTGGAAGCCAAGACAAACCCGCAGCTCACGGTCGTGAACGGAGTATTGACACCCTTCAGGTCCAGTCCGGCTCCTGGGCCTTCACCCAGCACGCCAAGGACGCCGGCCTGTTGCCCTCGATGGGCAGCGTCGGGGACTGCTTCGACAACGCCATAATGGAGTCGTGCTGGTCTCGCATGCAGGTCGAGCTCCTCGACCATCAGCACTGGAACACTCGGATCGAGCCGGCGAACGTGATCTTCGAGTACCTGGAGATTTGGCACAATCGGCAACGACGGCACAGCAGCCTGGGCGCGCGCTTGCCTCTTTGGACGGTCGCCCAGTGTCTCGGCAGGTGATCGTACGCCTGCTCTGATTTGGCAACGGTGGGGTCGTGCTAGGCCGCGCCGTCGACCGGATGGGAGCCCGCACTCCGAGGTCTTGCCATGATGGTCTGCATGTCCACTGGTGAATCGTCCCGCGCGCTTTTGATCATCGGCACGGTGGGAGCTGGCAAGACCTCCGTTGCGGAGATGATTGGCGATCTGCTCTCCGACGCCGGGATTGCCCATGCTGTCATTGACTTGGATGCACTTCGCCGATCTTGGCCTCCGCCACCGGATGATCGGTTCAACTTCGAGATGACCCTCCGGAATCTGCGCAGCGTTGCTGGAAACTATCTGGACGCTGGGGCTGTCCGACTCGTCATGGCCGGCGTCGCTGAGACTCCAGAGCAGCGCAGGCGGTATGCAGAGGCGGTCGGCGTCGAGTTGACGGTATGTCGACTCCTTGTAGCGCTCCCTGTTGTCCGTCAGCGGCTGGCCAGGCGTCACCAAGGTGAGGAAGCCGCCCTTCAGTGGCATCTCAACAGGTCGGGCGAGCTTGACCAGATCATGGACAATGCTCAGCTCGAAGACGTTGTCGTCGAAGCCTCCGATGGTTCCGTTTCGGAGGTGGCCGAGGCCGTGATGAAAGCTATCGGCTGGGTCTGAAGCAGGCAGGTAAGCCACCAGCGGTACGAAAGCCCAGGGCAAGTCCGGACGGGGTAGGCAACTACGTCCGGGCCTCCCTTGAGCCGCAGGCAAGAGTACCGACGTGTGTCACGGAGGCTCGCATGGCTGGCCGAGCAACTCGGGCACCAGTTCGTCGAGCCGCGTCAGGAGAGCCTCGATCTCGCTGAGGGCGTGGGCGAGCAGCCACACGTGGCGCCAAAAGGCGTGGCCGCGGTCCTGGTCAGAGTGGCACGGCCCAGTTGTCGCCATCGGTCGGCTCGTCCGGTGATGTGCACTGCCAGGCGCGGCGAGATTTCTCCTCGGCATCGTTGCCCAGCCGCGGCGGGAGAGGCGGCCCTCGATCAGGCCAGGGCAGTCTTAGCCCAGCTCCGGCGGGCCCCATTGGGACAACGGCTGATCACGGTCGCGATGAGATACCGCGCACGTCACCGCGCACGTCACCGCGATCGTCTGACGACTGGTGCCCGCCCTGCGACGACAGGTCAGGGCCGCTCATTCGACCCGTCCTTGGCAGATGGCGGTGCAGGTGCGCTGGTCGGTGAGGTACCGGGTGGGATCGTGGGCGCGCGCCGTCGTAGACCACCTGGCCGGCCACCCGGTCGCTGAAGTGCGGCCGCAGATCCTTCACCACCGCCACGACGTCGCCGTGGTCGACCACGTTCGTCCAGACCAGTCTGTCACCGCCCGGCCAGCGGCTCTGCGGATCGGGGACGACCCCAGCCGGTCGAAGATCATTAGCGCGCCGAGCGGCGACTCTCGCGTGACCAGGGCGCACCCATACCCGTCCTCATCCTTGTTCTCGTGTGTCAGTGCGCACAGCGCCTCTTTAGGCGACCACCGAGCCGAGCGAATGCGCCACCCCAGCCGCGTGTCCGGCCCTTTCAGCGCCGTCACCCGATCTCGCGCCGCCTGCCGTAACTGCGGATCGGGCAGATACCGGCGCACCTGCTTCAGTTGAACACCAGCGTCTGTAAGGCCAGGTCGGCGAAGAACCGCGGCGCCGACGACGCCCGCAGCGCCGCCTGCACCGACCGCGGCGCGCGCACCAAGGTGTCCCCGTCGGGCGGCGACACCTCCGACTCGAACTCTGCCGCCACCAGGCCGGCAGCTCAGCCTCCAGCCCGTCCTCCACATCGACGGCGGTGTAGAGCAGATCGTCTACCGCAGCGTCTCACCGGGCGGCCGGTGTTCTGGTCGTCGACGTGACTGAAGCCGAGTTTGACGAGGGCGTTCACGTCGTCATGGTCAAGCCCGCGACCGGGGGATGTCGGGCTAGGAGGGGTACAGGACGACCTCTCGTGCTCGGCGATGCTGTGGGGGAATGCGAGGCGGCGCGGGGTGAGGCGGGCCCTGTGCCGGGCTCCTCGGATCTACCAGCTGAAGGGCGGCCGGGGCGTTGTCGTCCTCGGGGTGGTACTCATCGCCGTAGACGTCCTCACAGCCGAGGCCGGGGGCGGCGACATGGCACGTTCGGCGCAGTCGTGACGCCGGTGCGCGGCCGCGGGCAAGGCGGATGAGCTGGGCGAGTCGGCGGTGCGGTACTTGTAGGGGCTGAGTTCGCTACAACCCGTGTCGGCAGGACGGAGAGCCATTCACTGCTCACGGCTCGCGAGATTTTCTGGGCCGCGTACCTCACGGAATCATTTCGCTGAGGATAGAGGCGCGTGGAGCGTCACGAACGCCGGGAGACGTCCGACCGCATCGAGGCGGGATCACCCAGGGAGGCGCGCCGGTCACGATGCTTCCTCCATCATGACCGCGATGGGCCTGGCCAGCTCGTCCAGATCGGCGAAGAAGCGGTCGGGATCGATGGCAGCTTCTGGTGGGTGGACTCCTGGCCGGACGACAGTGCCGTCGAGCAGCTGGGCGAGCCCCGCCGCTGCCGGGATCCCGGTGGCCTCGGACATGTTCTTCATCAGCCCGCCCGCGCTGACAAGGTGGGCCAGGACCGTCAGCGGACGACCGTCCCTGGTTCCTGTGGCGGCGGCGAAGAACGGCGGCAGGGAGCCGGGCGTGCTGAACTTGACGGCGCGCAAGGCGGCCCGTACGGCGCGGCGCATCGTCGGTTTCGCCAGGTCCGCGGCTGCCGTCTCGTTGGTGAGCCTGCCGCTGTCCATGTCGCTGCGGAGCACGTCCAGGTAGGCCACGGCACCAGGCGTGATGACCATGAGATTGGCCGCGTCTCCGGTGGGTCGATAGCTGCGTTGCAGAGTCACCGGCTCGGGATGGCCGACGGTGTACGCGGTGCCCTTGTGGCCACCGGGCAAGGTGAGCGCGACCGGCCGCAGCGGTGGCTGCTGCACGATCTCGCCGTTGCTCACCACAGCAACCGTTCCCCTGATCTGCTGCATCCAGTGCACGGCGGCCGCGATCGGACGACCGTCCGGACCGCATAGAACAGTATCGTCGGCGCCGGCACCCGGCACGTCGACGGGCCAGGCCGTGTAGAGGTCGGTCACGGCGTCGAGCCGGGCTACGGCCCTGGCCGCGAGCAGGTTGCTGATGCCGGGGCTCGCGCCCATCCCGATCACGGCGCGTACCCCTGCCGCCCGGGCGTCGGCGTCCAGATCGAGCATCTCCAACGTGGGTTCCCAGTCGTCACAGATGTCGATGTAATGCGTACGAGCGCGGATCGCCGCCCGCAACACACCCAGGCCGAACCGGTAGTACGGACCGACGGTGTTGATGACGATGTCGACATCGCTGAGCGCTGCGTCGAGCTCGGCCTCATCCGTGACGTCAACCTTGCAGGAACTCAGCCGTACCCCCGAACCGCCCAGTTCATGGGCGAGTCGCGCTGCTGCGTGCGAATCGCGATCGGCGACGACGATCTCCCGGATGCCGGGCAGCCCGGTCGCCACGCGCACCGCGACCCGGCCCATCGCACCGGGTCCGCCGAGGGCGAGAACCTTCATGCGCCACTCCCTGAATACGTGACTAAAACTATCGTTTAACCTACGATCGTAGATGTGATGAAAATATCACTCGCGATGCTCATCCGCGAGCGTCCGGCGAGCCGGATTCTCGTCGTCGAGGCGCTGAGCGCCCTGCCGATCGGCGCGCTGACCCTGCCCTTCTCGACGCCGGACCGCGACCTTGTGCCCGACTGGGTTCAGCTCCTCGGCCTGACGATGCTCGTCGTGCTGTACGGCACGGCGCTGTCCACCTGGCGCCTGGTCATGGTCGGCGGATTGCGTTCGTCGCCGATGACCTGCCAACGGATCCGTGACGACCGGCGGCTTCGACTCCTGGTGCTGTGCTACCCACCCGTCCTGGCAATCCTGTTGACCCTGCCTCCCACCTGGACGGCGTTCTGGTTCGGGCTGACGCTGACCACAGTGGTCGGCGGCGCGGTTTCGCTGGTTCGGGTCGCGATCATGCTCCATGGTTCCGGAGCCTTGACCCGCCCTCTCTCTCGGCCGTTCACGGCCCGCTCACCGGGCCGCCGGGAAGACGCGTGATCCAGGAGTCCAGCTCGGTCATCCGAAGTGACTTCTTGTAATGATTCATGGCCCACGAAGGGGCCGAAGCGTCCATGGACGTCTTCAAGGCCATCGCCGAACTCTGCGACGGCGTCGAGGCGACCATCGCCGCCGTCCGGGACCTGGCCACTGGCTTCGCTTCGGACGATGCGGCGCCGGCGGCATCCCTGGATGAGAACGGCGGGCTGCCATGAGCGGCAGGCAGATATCCCGGCGGACCCATGGCGCTGTGAGACTGGCTTCACGCGGGCCGAGAAGGACGTCGCGGACGTGATGATCCGGCTTCGCTGCAACCACGGCCGCGAGCCCAGCTACGCCGATATCGCCGCTGGCGTCTAGATCCCTGACGGCCACCGGCTGCGGCAGGCCGTACGCGTCGTCTGGGTGATCGCGGCCAATCGGGGCGACCGCCTGGAACGGTTCCAGCTCTCGACCGACCTCGCCCGGTGTGACGCTGCCCGCCGCCGGGTCTGGCCCACCCGCTACATGCGCTCCGGGCACGGCGATCGAGTTCGCTTTCGCGAACTCGATCGCCAGCAAGGAGCTCGCCACGATGGCCCAGGCCGCCGACGAGTGCATCACGAAGTCGCCGGCCTCGACACAGTCGGCGAGCGGGCGGTCCGGCGCGAGAACACCAGCCTGCTGATCCAGATGATCGCTGGCCCGTAGGCCCGGCTCACCGATCCGGCAAGGGGTTGACCGAGACCACTTGCGCGTCGCGGCAGCGTTCTAAGGCGAACGAGGTCCTCGCCGGGGGATGTCTACTCCTGGATGAGGATGCCCAACGCGCCAGCCAGGGCGCGAACCAGCCCCTGCGCGTCGCGGCTCTTGACGGTCGTGCCCTTGAGACTGGTGACACCACCGATCCCCAGCAGCACGCAGTCGGAGAGGTGCGCGCCGTCCATCTGCGCCTGGGAGAACTGAGCCCCACTTAGATCGCAGCGCTCGAAGCGAACTCCCCGCAGGTCGGCGTTCTGAAAATTAGCCTCCGGCATGATGCAGTCGCGGAAGACGGTGTTCTTGAACGTCGAGAATCGAAAGCCGATGAGATCGGCACGGCACGCGTCGAAGAGCACGTCACGGAACGAGCATTCGGTCCAGGTCATGCCGGTCAGCCGACTCGCCGACATGCGGACCCGATGCATGCCCGACGCCCTGGCCGTCATGTTGGACAAGTCGCAGCGCTCTAGCTCCACATCGACGAACCCGGCCCGGTACAGTTCGCTGCCCGCGAAGCTGGTGACGACGAATCGGCAGCCCTCATAGTCAGCCGCATCCACCTCGCGAGAAGTCAGGTCGCTGCCGTTGAATTCCAGGCCGCGGTAGGTGCCGTCGTCCTCCACGTCATGCTCGGGCAGCTGCGCCACGACCAGCGACGAGGGCAATTTAGGTGCAGCCGGTGCTTTGAGCCGCTTCTGCTGTTGATGACGAGATCGGGAAGACATCGGGCAGCAGCCTAGCCCACGCCCGATCATCCTGCAGATGACCCCTGGCGCCCTATCGTTCAGGCCCCAGCGACGACTGAGACGAGATTCTCGCGGTCTTGACACTGCTGTGATCTGCACGAACACCAAGCCGTCAGTGTGAACATCAAGGACCTGGCAACGTCACGTTGCCCGGTTCTTCCCACTCCAGACGATCCGCAGGCGCGGCAGCTACGGCTGGCCTACTTGCCTTACATGGCTTAACGACCTTCAAGCAGCTGACCAGCCAGTTCGCTTGGCTACTCCAGATATCCATCGAACCGGCCGGGCGTAAGGCCTGGACGGTGAGGCGATGGCGGACCACTCCGGCGCCAGCGCGAGCGTCTGTTGTCACGTGCCTGTCTCGGAGGCTCTTCCGGCTGGGCACACGGCGTCAGTCACCATCGAGCGGCATGTGCGGAGGGAAGCGGTCATGTGGCCATACCGCATAGGCGCCCGGGCGAGGCCACGCTGCTCATAGCCGCCGAGTGCAGCGACCTGGTGCGGCCATGACGGGCGAACGAGCGAAGCTGCCGACGCACACCCGCGGTGCTGCGAACCTCGTCCGCCGAAACCTTCATATCCACTCAAACATGACTTCTGTTACTATCGTTCCCGTGACGAACGTTCCTATGTCGAAAGCATTGCGATACGTGGACGTGTTGGTCATCGGGGCGGGGCTTGCGGGCGTCGGCGCCGCCTGCCGGCTGCGGAAGACGGGCCGTACCTACGCGGTGCTGGAGGCAAGGGCCCGTCTTGGTGGCACGTGGGACCTGTTTCGCTACCCGGGCGTCCGGTCGGACTCAGACATGTTCACCTTGAGCTACCCTTTCCAGCCGTGGCGGGGGAGCAAGTCGCTGGCTGATGGCGACAGCATCCGCCGCTACATCGAGGAGACGGCTCGCGAGCACGGCATCGACCGGCACATCCACTGCGGCGTCAAGATGGTGGCCGCCGCATGGTCCTCCAAACAGTCCCTGTGGGTCGTCGAAACCGAGGAGGACGGGCAGGCGCGGATGTGGACGTGCGCGTTCCTCTACATCTGCGCCGGCTACTACGACTACGAGCACGGCCACCAGCCGGACTTCGCGGGCCTCGACGCCTTCGCCGGCCAATTCGTGCACCCGCAGTTCTGGCCGGACGACCTCGACGTGACCGGCAGGCGAGTGGTCGTGATCGGCAGCGGGGCCACCGCCGTCACGCTCATTCCCGCGCTGGCCAGGACTGCGAAAAAGGTCACGATGTTGCAGCGGTCGCCCACCTACCTGGCCTCCCTGCCCGAGGTCGACCGGGTGGCCGACGCGCTGCGCCGATGCCTGCCCCCGCGGCTCGCGCACGCGGTCATCCGAGGCAAGAACGTGCTGAACAGCCAGCTGACCTACTGGCTGAGCCGACGTTTCCCGGAACAGACCAAGCGGCACCTGCGCGCGGCCATCCTGCGACATCTGCCGGATCCCGGCTATCTGGAGCGGCATTTCACCCCCCGCTACCAGCCGTGGGACCAGAGGCTGTGTGTCGTACCCGACGGCGACTTCTTCCGCGAGGTGACCGCCGGCCGAGCGGCCGTGGTCACCGACAGGATCGCCCGGTTCGCGGAGCACGGGATTGTGCTGGAGTCGGGAGCGATACTCGAGGCCGACGTGGTCGTCTGCGCAACTGGCCTGTCGCTGATCCCCCTCGGAGGGATCCACCTCTCGGTGGACGGGCGCACCGTCGATGTGGCCCAGACCACCGCCTACCGCGGGCTGATGCTCAGCGGCGTGCCCAACCTCGCCTTCTGCGTCGGTTACACCAACGCCTCCTGGACGCTCCGCGCCGACCTGTCCTCGCGCTACGTCGTCCGCCTGCTCGGACACATGAGACGGCGCGGCCTCACCCTCGCGATGCCCGCCAGGCCCTCGGGCGAGGCCAGGCGGCCGCTGCTCGGCCTGACCTCCACCTACATCCAGCGCGCCGCGCACCTGTTCCCCCAGCAGGGCGAGCGCGACCCCTGGACAGTCGGTCAGAACTACCTGCTCGACCGGGCCCGGTTCCCCTTCCTCGACCTCCGCAAGGGAATGGTTTTCGATGACTGACCTGACCGGCCGCCGCGTGGTCGCCCTCGGCGGGGCTGGAGCGATGGGCCGGCCCGCGGTCGAGGCGCTGGCCACCCGCCGGGACATCGCGGAACTGGTGATCGCCGACCGCGACCTCGCCGCCGCCGAGCGGCTCGCCGCCCGGCTGGCCGGCACAGGCACCGCCTCCCTCGTCCCTGTCGCCGTCGACGCGACCGACCAGGCGGGGCTGCGCAGCCTCTTCCGCGATGCCGATCTCGTCGTCAACACCACTGGCCCCTTCTTCCGGCTCGGGGTGCCCGTCCTGCAAGCCGCGATCGACACGCGTACCCACTACGCCGACATCTGCGACGACTGGGAGCCGACGCTGGAGATGCTCGCGCTCGACGCCGAGGCGCGCGGCGCGGGAGTGACCGCCGTGATCGGTGCGGGGGCCAGTCCGGGCACCAGCAACATGCTGGCCGCGCTCGCCGTCCGCGAGTTGGAGAGCGTCGACGATCTGTTCACCGCGTGGCCCGTGGACGTGCCTTTCGTCGGCGACGACCCAGTCGAGAACGCCACCGCCGACGTCTCCGCCGCCACGGTCCACTGGATGCAGCAGCTGTCGGGAACGATCCGGACCTGGAGCGCCGGCGCGCCCGCCGTACGACCTCCGCTCGAAGCGGTCACCCTGGACTATCCGGGACTGGGCAAGGGCACCGCATACACCGTCGGCCATCCCGAGCCTGTCACGCTGTCGGCCACCCTCTCCGTCGCCGGCGACTCGGCCTGCGTCATGGTGGTCCAGCCGGCGACCGCCGCGTACCTCATGGCACTGCGCGACGACATCGATCGCGGGAAGCTGACGCTGGGGCAGGCCGCCGCCGCCATCGAGGACCCGGCCGCGGGCGCCCTCGCCCGCTCCGTTCTTCGCCGGCTCTCCCTGCGTGGCCCCGGCGCCCTGCCCGCCTTCTTCGCGCTGGCTACAGGCAGCCGGCACGGTCGGCCGTACACCGTGGGCGCACGACTCGTCGCCTCCCCTCGGGGGATGGCCAGGGCGACCGGGATACCGCTGGCGCTCACGGCGGGGCAGATCCTCGACGGGGCGGTCCGCGACTGCGGCGTGCATCCGCCCGATGCGGTGCTCGACCCCGACCGGTACTTCACCGAGCTGGCCGTCCACTGCGATCCGCCGCGGAGCGGAAGCGGCGACGTGGTCGCGGTGGATCGCGCCTGATGACCGCTCCGACGCTCCGCGGCGACGTCGCCTCCGGCTGGGAACCCGTCCGCGACGCCTTCGCCGCGCTCATGAACAGCCCGGCGGAGCGCGGCGCCGGATTGCACGTCATCCACCGCGGCTCCACCGTCGTCGATCTCTATGGCGGCGACCACGGCCCGGACACCACCCAGGTGATCTTCTCCGCCTCCAAGGGCGTGGCCGCCGCGTGCCTGGCGCTGCTGACCGACCGTGGCGAACTTGACCTCGACGCCGCCGTGACCAGGTACTGGCCCGAGTTCGGTCGCCACGGGAAGTCGGCGATCACCGTCGCGCAACTGCTGAGCCACCAGGCCGGGCTCATCTCTCCCGCGCGTCCTGTCACGCTCGCCGACGTGCTCGATGGACGCCCGCTCGCCGCCGCCCTGGCGGACGAGCGGCCCCGCTGGCCCGTCGGCAGGCCCGCCTATCACGCGGTCACCTGGGGAACCCTCGCCGACGAACTGGTGCGCCGCGTCACCGGTGGGCGGCTCGGCGAGGTGCTCGCCGAGTTGGTCTGCCGTCCCCACGACCTGGCGATCGGCATCGGCGCCCCCGCCGGGGCCGTGCCCCTGCCGGTGCACGCCGCCGCCCGGATCCCCTTCACGGTACGCCTGGTCACGGCGATCTTCGCCCGGCGAGGGACGCCGCTGTGGCAGGCGATGACCGTGCATGGCGCCATCGAGGAGCCTCCCGACGTGTGGGTGCGCCGCTCGGAGACCCTCAACGCCCAACTCCCCGCGGCCAACGCCGTCGCGACCGCCGCCTCGTTGGCCCGGCTCTATGCCATGCTGCTGCCGGGGACCAGGACTCCGCTGGTCAGCGATCGCACTCTCCGTGCTGTGACTCGTCCCCGGGTGGCCGGACGGGACCGGGTGCTCGGTGTTCCGTCGGCCTTCGGGTGCGGGTTCGCGTTGCCGAGCCGTGCCTGGTGGCTGGGGTCCGCCTCTGCCTTCGGCCATCCGGGGATCGGTGGCGCGCTGGGCCTGGCCGATCCCCGCCGGGGGCTCGCTCTCGCCTTTCTTCCGCTCGCCATGCCCGCCGACGCCCTGAAGGACGTTCGCCATCGCGCTCTGCTGAACGCGGTGGCGAAGGTCATCGGACCATGACGGTCGTCGCACACGTAGGGGGGGCGCACCAACTATCGTGCATATTCGATAGTTGAATGACGGATAGACGAGGAGCCTCTCGTGAGGCACCCCGGCGCCCTGCTGTCCGCACGTACCCGACAGTGGGCGGCGTCGCCATCCCGGCGTGCCGCCCGGCCGTACTCGAAAGGCCCGCAGCATGACCGCCGAACCCCCGATCCCGGGAGCCGACGTCCAGGTCCCCACCCGGATGCTCGTCGAAGCGCTCGTCCGCGCCGACCTCACGGTCGACACGGGCGAACTCTACGCCACCGGCAACCTGCTGGGCATGACCGACCAACAGGTGCGCCTGTGCATCAAACGGCTGGTCGCCGAAGGGCGCTTCACCCACGAAGGCCGAGGACGCAAGGCGACGCTGCGGGCCACCGGCGCCACAGAGCGGATGCTGGGCCTCGACGTCGAATTCGTCGCCCACGCTTTCCGCCAGGACGCCGGGCTCGCCCCCTGGGACGGCACCTGGCACCTGGTCGCCTTCGCCGTTCCCGAGACCGCCCGTGCCGCCCGCGACGCCCTGCGTGCCGCGCTCACCCGCCTGGGCGGAGCTCCCATCCAGGGGGGCCTGTACATCAGCGCCAACCCGTGGGAACCCTACGTCCAGGACCACGCCCGCGACCTCGGCGTTCTCGGCCATCTCACGGTCGCGACCACCCGGGACCTGCGCCAGGGCGAGGAGGACGACCCGGCCGCACTCGCTCGCACCCTGTGGCCCCTGGCCGAGATCGCCGAGCGTTACCACCGGCTCACCGCCATCGCGGAGCCGCGCCTCGATCGCCTCCGCGACCACGCCGGTCTGTCGGAGGCGGAACGGCTGACCATCGCGGTGGAGCTGGCCGCCGAGTTCACCCGCGCCATAGAGCCCGACCCCCTCCTGCCTCCCCAGTTGCTCCCTCAGCCCTGGCCGGGCGGTCAGGCCCGGGCGCTCCTGGCCCAGTGCTGGGCGCTTCTGGCCGAGGCCGCCGCCCCGGACAGCCGCGAGAGCACCCGCGTGTTCCGCCTCTACGACGACATGACCCGCACGGCAGAGGCCCGCCGGTAGGCGGCGGCCGCCTACCGGCGCGAGCGCTCTGGTCCGTGGTCCTTCGTGGTCAGCGCCCGTGCTTTTTCGCGTACTCGGTGAGCATGTCGAGGTAGCCGGGCACATAGAGCGAGCGAGGCGCGGCGACGGCTGTGATCACGGCCCAAAGGCTGTCGGGGTTGTCCAGTTCGTTCTTGACCGCGTTGTGGGAGCCGTTCGGGAGGTTCGCGACCGTGAGCAGGTCCCGGGGGACGCCTGCTCGATAGGCGGCTTCGGTCTCCTTGACGTCGACGTTGCGGTCGAGCTCCCCGAGTACGAGAAGCGTCGGCGTACGTACCTTCGGCAGCTGGTCGGTCACATCGGCGCGGAAGTTCTTGAGCACGAACCCCCAACGGTCCTTGCTCATCGGCGGGTTGTCCAGACCGGAGGCGACGTATTGGTCATATCCGACACCTTTCTCCAGGAGGCGGATCTGAGCGGCACGCCGACGGAGTTCGCTGTCGAGCTTGGCTTCCGGTGCGCCCTGCTCACGAAGTTCTGTCCGCAGGTTGTACTCGCCCTGCCGCAACCAGTTCACCGCCGCCCCGACCAGGATCATGAAGCGCAGGTCGGTACGCTCTCCCGCCACCTTGGGCAGCACCCAGCCACCCTGACTGATCCCCCACAGGCCCAGCCGGTTCGGGTCGATCTCCGGTTGCTTCTTGGCCCAGTCCAGCGCTGCTTCCACCTCCGCGCTGCGATCGCTCATGCTCTGGTGGAGCCAGTTCCCCGGCGCGCCGTCGATGCCGGGCTTGTTCCAGGACAGCGAGGCGTAGCCGGCACGTGCGAACGCCTCCCAGATGGGCCGGTAGAACCCGTCCCGGGAGGCGTCCGCCTCACCATCCCCGTGAGCGAAGACGACCAGTCCCCGCCGCCCTTCCCCCTCCGTCGGCAGGGCGAGCACCGCCTTCAGTGGGTGCTTCGGTCCGGGAATGGTGACCTGCACCTCGCGCACGGCGAAGTCGTTCTGCACGACGACCCACACCCCGAGCCCGGCCACCAGGGCGAACACGCAGGCGAGGGAGATCCAGAGTCGCTTGACCCAACGTCTTGCTTTCATGAAACTATCGTAACAGCTACGATAGTATGCAAAACTAACGAAGTGCTGCGTGTCTCCACTGACATGGAGATGTCGCCGCGCACCTCCAGGCGCATGTTGAAGTAGGGGTGGCCGTTGAACTTGAAATCAGATACTCCTCGTCGGGCGAGGAGGACACCTCCGTCATGCGGTGGACGTCGTAGCGGACGCTGAACTCGGCAGGCTGCTGGATCTGCGTCGCGCCTACGCCGACCTCGCGCCATCTTCGCGCCTGGCGTGGTCAGTGTGACTGGGTGCCGGAGGACGGCGACGGGCAGCGGCTCTCGCCGCTCTGTCCCGCGCGGCTGGGCTTCTGTCCGGGCGCGCGGAGCCGCTCATGTGGCCCGTCGTCGTGCTCGCCCGCGCCGATCGGCTCGCCGAGACAGCCGAGGCGAGAGCGACCGCGCTGGCCGTCAACCTTGATCTCGGCGGCTTCTCCGACCGGCTCCGTGACCAGGGCAGCCGGACGCTGCGAAATCTGCGGAGTTTGGCGGTTGCGTCACTCGTGTGGCTGGACTCTTGGCGCTCCCGTCAAAGCTCAGTCATAGGACCGGATTCACACTGGTGCGAACTCATCCAAGAAGAGAACCGCAGACCCCACGGAAGGACAGCAATGGTCAAGACGTCGGAAAGCAGCCTGCCCGCGGGCGAGCGCGTTCCTCCGGAGGACACGGCGGCGGCCGGAGTCGGGGAGGGGCCGGTTCGGGTTGCCCTGGACAAGGCGTTCACCAGGGCGGCCGCGGAGTTCGGTGATCCGGGCGTCCAGGCGGTCGCGATGTGCGACGGCGAGCTGATCTGGTCGGCGAACTCCGGCAAGGCGATCAACGACCCGCCCGCGCCGGTCACCGGCTCGACGATGTTCAGCTTCGCCAGCTTCGGCAAGCTGATTCTGTGCGCGTACACCCTACGCCAGGTCGAAAGCGGGGTCCTGGCCCTAGACAACCCGATATCGGCCTATGTCGGGCAGGACGTTCCGGGCTCCGACCTGGTCACGCCCCGGATGCTGCTCACGCACACCGCCGGCTACCCGGACCTGTACGAGCTCCCCGAGACCGCTCCGCTGTTCGAGGGCGGCGACCACTACGATCCGAACGAGCCCTACACCTTCGCCATGCTGGCGAAGGGCATCTTCCAGCCAGTCAACCCCGGCGAGCGGTTTGAGTACTCCAACGCCGGATTCCTCGTCCTGACGTACATGCTGACCAGGATGTCCGGCGGAGACGAGGCGCTCGAGCGCGACCTCCGGCACTTCCTCCGACCGGCAGGGGTGACGAACGAGTCGCTGACCGCCGAACGGTCCCAGGAAGCCTTCCGTCGCCTGGCCCACGGTTACTCCATCGAGAAGGAGGGCGTGCTGGTCGACTTCTTCACTGCTTTCGGCGCCACGGGCATCCCCACCGACTTGTACGGCCTGCCGTTCGGGGACGGGCTGTTCGCTGGCACCGCGCTCGGCGGGGCCAAGTTCCTCGACGCGTTGTTCGTCGGGAAGCGGCTCCTTCGGCCCGACACGATCGAAGAGATGATCAGGACGTCTCCGCAGGCGGCCGCGCAGAGCGACACGTACGGGATGGCCACCGAGCGGGCCGAGGTCAGCGGGCGCGTCTGGCAGGGCCACCCGGGCGGGTACGGCGGATTCGGCTCGATGGGAGCGACCGACCTGACGCGTGGCGTGACCCTGATGGTCGTGGCCAACCGCATGAACGCCGATACTGCTGTGGAGATCTGGAAGGAACTGGCCGAGGCGTACGCCTCCGTCGCTCCCTGACGCAGTTCATATCCATCGTCGGGTTCGTCCTCGTCGACGTGCTGCAGGGGAATGGCCGTTGCGCGGCGGGCCGTTCGGTTACATCACGCCGTCGGAGTACGGCGGGACGCGCAAGGACAGGGGCTGGCCCGCACGCTGCTGGCCCATGTGCTGCGAGGACTGCGGGCCGACGGGTTGGACCATGCCGTACTCGACGTCGACGCCGAAAGCCCCACCGGCACCGTCGGCCTGTACCGGAGCCTCGGCTTCACCGTCACTTTTTCGGCATCCCTGTAGATAGACAGGAAAAAATGTGTAACAAGAGCGATCTGACTGTCGAATGTTCACTATGAAGCGATCTCTGGCGCTTGCCGCAGCAGCCCTCCTGACGGTCTCCGCCTCCTCGGGCGCGCCTGGCGACGCCGGTGGGGGAGATCCGTACTTTCCCGGGCAGGGCAACGGCGGTTACGACGCGGGCCACTACGATCTCGTACTCGACTACAACCCGAGCTCCAACGTCCTTCGCGGCGTCGCGACCATCAAGGCGCGCGCCACGCAGGAGTTGAGCAGGTTCAATCTGGACCTGACCGCTGACCTCGGCGTCAGCGAGGTAACGGTGAACGGCGCGCCCGCGACCTTCACCCAAGGCGGGACGGAACTCGCCGTCACGCCCGTCGCGGCGCTCGCCTCGGGCCGTGCATTCACGATCGTGGTCACCTACAAGGGCAGGCCCAAGCACGTCGTGGACCCCGACGGCTCACGCGGCGGCTGGATCCGTACCAGCGACGGTGTGTTCAACGCCAACGAGCCCCAGGGCGCGATGACCTGGTACCCCGGCAACCACCACATGACCGACAAGGCCACCTACCGCTTCTCGGTGACGGTGCCGAGTACCAGAGTGGCGGTCGCCAACGGTGACCTGATCTCGCGTAGGAGCACCGGTGACCGCGCCACGTACGTCTGGGACGCCAAGGAGCCGATGGCCAGTTACCTCGCAACCGTCACCATCGGAAAGTTCCGGCTGACCGACGCCAAGATCGGAAAGTACCGGACCATCGTCGCCGTCGACCCCAAGCTGGCCGGCAAGGCCGCGAACCTGGCCGAGCGCCACGCTCCCGTCCTCGACTACTTCGCCTCGCTCTTCGGCCCCTATCCCTTCTCCTCCACCGGCGCGATCGTCGATCACGCGCCGAAGGTGGACTACGCCCTGGAGACCCAGACCAGGCCCATCTACGCGGAGGTGCCCGGCGAGGGGCTGCTCGCCCACGAGCTGGCGCACCAGTGGTTCGGCGATTCGGTGACGCCCAGTCGGTGGCAGGACATCTGGCTCAACGAGGGCTTCGCCACCTACGCCGAGTGGCTCTGGCAGGACAAGATCGGCGAGCGAGGCCTTCAGACGTCCTTCGACATGGCCTACGCCACCCCCGCCAAGGACGCGTTCTGGAGGACGCCGCCCGCCGACCCCGGCGGCCCGGCGGCGCTCTTCCACGACCCTGTCTACTACCGCGGCGCGATGACCCTCCACGCCCTGCGGGGCAAGGTGGGTGACATGGCGTTCTTCCAGATCCTCAGCAGGTGGACGGCGGAGCACAAGTACGGCAACGCCGATACTCGCGCCTTCATCGCTCTGTCGGAGCGGGTCTCCGGCCATGACTTGTCCGGTCTCTTCACAGACTGGCTGTTCAAGCCCGGCAAACCGGCTTTCTGGTCTTAAGACGTTCGGGAGGGGGAGTCCTGTCACCCCCTCTCCGTTGAGCGCATGACGCGGCCAGCCTTCATCACCAGCTTCACGTGCTCCTCTGGCCGGGCCAGCACGGCGATGTCCTCCAGCGGATCGCCCTCCACCATCAGGACGTCGGCGTAGGCGCCGGGCGTGGTCTCGCCGATGCGGTCCTGCAGCCCGACGAGCCGCGCGGCGACGCTGGTGGCCGAGCGCCAGGCGGACATCGAGGGCCTGACCGTCGGCCCCAAAGATCAGAAGATGGGCCAGGAGGGCGCGTGGACGGCGGACGCGACATTTCGAGGTGTCCGGGTCGGCCGCGACGCCCTCGTAGGCGGCGACGGTGCGATCGGATACAAGGCGGCGATGACGCCCTCTCCAGCGGGACGGCCGGAACCGTCGAGGCTGGCGCTCCCCTGGTGTGGAGCGCGCAGTTGGAGACGAAGGTCGTCGACAAGCCGGGGACCGTCCCCAGCAGTAGGCGCCCCGCCAGGAGCAGACGGCCACCGCCGGGCCGTACGCCATGGACGCGTACCGCCCCGGCGGTCGCCTCCTGTGCGTGGACGGCGACGGCGTGCGGCCGGTGATACCGGAAAGTAGGGTCGGTCGCAGAGCCGGGAGAAGGGCTGGTGACGCGGTGGCCGGCTTCGTCCCC
The DNA here is from genome assembly GCF_040675255.1 of Nonomuraea sp. NPDC049624. NCBI lineage: Bacteria > Bacillati > Actinomycetota > Actinomycetes > Streptosporangiales > Streptosporangiaceae > Nonomuraea > Nonomuraea sp. NPDC049624. The sequence goes on from NZ_JBFAOR010000003.1 coordinate 18,869, forward strand.
GCCGACCACCCGCGCACCATCGCCGACGGCGACCCGGGACTGTGGGCGCCCATGGTGATGAGAAGGGTTAAAGATCAAGCTAGGTCGGCCCGGCGCCGGGTCTGGGTCATCCGCTACACGCGCTGCGGACACGGCAACGAGTTCGGCGCCCGCGACGCCATGTCCACCGCACGAGCGGCGATGACTACGACGAAGGACATGCACCACGCCACCACCTTCGGGGCCGGTAAACCCCCACTCGATTGCACACAAGGAGTTCGCCACGGTGGACCAAGCCGCCAGCGAGTGCGTCACGAAGAACGAAGGTCGCCGGCTTCGACAAGCTCGGCCGACAGGAGAACACCAGCCCGCTCACCCGGATGATCAATGATGAGGTCTACTCCTCGATTAGGATGCCCAACGCGCCGGCCAGGGCGAAAACCAGTCCATGCGCGTCCCGGCTCTTGACGGTCGCGCCCTTGAGGCTGGTGACACCGCCGATCCCGAGCAGCACGCAGTCGGAGAAGTGCGCGCCATCCATCTGCGCCTGGAAGAACTGGGCCATGCTTAGATCACAGCGCTCGAAGCGAACTCCCCGCAGGTCGGCGTTCTGGAAATTGGCCTCCGGCACGATGCAGTCACGGAAAACGGTGTTCTTGAACGTCGAGAACCGAAACCCAGTCAGATCGGCACGGCACGTGTCGAAGAGCACGTCACGGAACGCGCATTCGGTCCAAGTCATGCCGATCAGCCGACTCCCCGACGTTCGGACACGATGCATGCCCGACGCTCTGACCGTCATGTTGGACAAGTCGCAGCGCTCCAGCTCAACATCGGTGAACCCGGTCTGGCACAGTTCGGTGCCCGCGAAATTGGCGGCCGATCCCGCCAGGCGTAGTAGCCGGACACCGAGACGTCCAGCACGCGGCAGGCCACCTCGACGGCGATGCCTCCGCCAGGTGTAGATCGTCTGACTGCTGATCTCCAGGTCGCACGCCAGGTCGGTGACCTTACGCCCCGCCTCGACCAGATCCAGCACCTTGCGCCGGAACTCTGGCGAATAGCCTCGTCGTTTCATGCGACTTTCCTCTCATCAAGCGGCACAAGAATCCAGTAACCCACCTCCACTCAACCCGGGACACACCACAGTCTCCACCGAACCCGGGGCGCTTCATGGCATTACGGCTTGATCCACCGGGACGGGAAAGAGGCGACGCCCCATCGGCCTCCGAAGGACACAAGGCAACTGGCCATGTCCACTATTGGTACCGACGCAGGATTGTTTCGATGGCCGACTGATAGATCGGCCATCCATTGTCAGGCCCGCCCGACCATGACCACTCGTACCGGCTGACCCCGAACTCCTTAGGTTCAGGCGCCCGTCCCAATGCCTCGAACATCTGCAGATACGTGACTCCAGCACTCGCCAGCCGGGACTTCTGCCGGTACACGTCGGCCAGAGGGAAATCTGTTACCCGCAGGAGCTCCTCGTATGGCTGTCCGCCGAGCTCTGCGTAGAGGGCATCGACGAAGTCATGTGCGGCGATCGGTAGGAGATCGACGCGAGGAGGGCTGGTGGGTGCCTTCTCTCCGATGGCGGTGTAAAGGCCGGTCAGGTCGCCGTTGAACCAGTGGTTCGCTGCCTTTGCGGCGAAGCGGGCGAACCGCTTGAACGTCGGCGGTCTGCCGGTGGTGGCGATCGTCTTGTTGAGTTCTCGGGCCACGGTGGTGAGTTCGGTGTGCCACCGTCGTCGCAAGTAGTCGTCGAGGTAGCGGCTGGTCCATCCGCGCCGATGACGAGTAACGATATCGCGCAGAATGCTGAAGCCGTTGCGGCGATTGCCTCCACCGGTCACTCGAAGCGCAAGGCCATCATTACCCTGGAACCAGTGCTCGTAGGTAGGAAGTTCCTCCACAGGCCCGAGGCGGCCCTCTGCTTGCTCCAGTTCGTCGAAGAGGCTGGGGTGAATAGGCGTGCCGATGTCGGCGAGTTCCGCGAGGTGGCCCTCATGGTAGGCACGCAAGCCTGACAGGGTGGTGCGTGACGTCGGCCCCTCGCAGATGTACCAGGTGGTCAGGGCTACTGCGTGCCAGAACGGCACAGCGATGCCGAAGGTCTCGGCCATCAGCCGGTGGGGATAGGGCTCGCTCACGATGGCCTCGGGCCAGCGGGAGAGGGTCGTGCCGTCCCAGAGGGAGTCGATCTCCTCCACCAGGTCGGATGGAAGCAGGGTTCGGTAGAGCCTGTGGTCCGGCCGCTGGCCGTACCCGACCGAATATCCGCCATCCTCTACCAGGCCCCAGAGGGGTTTCATTCCGGACTCCTGCCGAGCATGCACGGAGTCGAACTCTCCCCACCACCGGCGCAGGGCATCGACACGCTGCTCGACGGGTGAGACCGCTGTGGTCTGGTTGAGGAAGGCGGCCAGCATCGCCGCGACGTCGCCGACCTCTACTCCGTGCTTGGCCGCTGTCGAGCTGGCGTTGGAAATCCCGCCGACATAGAGCTTCGTCGCCGGCAAAGCGGTGACCAGCTCTTCTCCTGGGTTGGGCGGCATGCCGAGGTAGTCGAGACAGGCCAACCAGTCGCCGGCGAAGTAGGCGCTCAATGTCGGCTTCAAGGTCGAGTTGAGGACGCGACGGGCGAGTGGCGTAGTCGCGCGCGTTTTCGCGACGATCGCGCGGATGACTGTACGCAGACGCGTCGCGCGGAGGCGCGCGGCGACGGAGAGCAGGTCGTGCCGGGCCAGAGCATCCAGCAGCAGGACGCGGGCGTGGGCCTGACCAGCCCGATCCAGATGCCCCCATCCACCTCCGTAGGTGAATACCTCCACTTCAGGGGTGCGTGCTATCCCGAGGCTGGTGTAGGAGTCCAGAACCGTCGCCCAGACAGAGCGTTGATCGTCAGCGGACTGCTCCGATCCCACGGCGCGGAGCACGAGGGGCGCCATCAGAGTGTCGAAGAGCGGGATGAGCAGAGCCCAGACCAGCAGTGCGTCGGCGGTCGAGCTGAGCTGGGTACGAATCGAGTCACTCTGAGCGAGCGTGAAGCACTGTCCGGGATGATGGCGAGCATAGGCCGGAAGGTTCAGGTTGCCGGCCTTCAGCCGTGCCTCCTCCGGCAGAAACCAGGCTCCCTTTCGCTGTTGTCTCTCCAAGGAGAAAGTGTCATCGACAAAGGCACGGTCCTGCGGGGTCAGGAAGGTCATCGACACGGTGTCGCCGCTGCTGCGTCCAGGTCTGCCCGGCGTCATGGAGACCAACGGGCGGCCTGACAGCGCCATGAGCATCAGGTTCGCTGTCAGGACATCGAGCTGTTTGAAGGCCGCCTCTTGCCCTGCCTCGCGTTCAATGTGGAGAAACTCATCGGCGCCTGCGGATGCCAGCCTGGAGGCGAGCTCGGTTTCACCCATGGGCACTCCTGATCACAGCGACGAACTCCTCGAAGGTCCTCGGGCTGGTCGTGGTGGCGACGTAGGCGGCGTAGCGATGGGCCAGGGTGTTCAGTTCGCGTTCCTGGCGTCTCGCCTCCACCTGGTCGACGGTGTGGAGATATTGCTGACGATTGTCGCCGTGCTCTGCCATGACGGTCACGTGCATGTCGGCGTGCACCGGTGAGTCGATGGGGGGTGCGCCGCGATCAGGCACGGGCGCGTCGCCGAAGTCGTCAGGGACCGCGGGCCGAGGATCCATGTCGTTTTCCCTGCGCAGCGTTTCGAGGTGATCGTCCAGGCCGAGCTCTCCGTGGTAGACCAAGTCCAGATGTTGTGGCTGCGCCCGTTGGGCCAGCGCCGGATGATGCACCGTGCGGATGCCACGCCCGACCAGCTGATAGAACTCACCGAAGCTGCCGTAGGGGCGCATCGGCACTACCACAGTGATCGCCGGGAGGTCGTACCCTTGGCCAAGCATCTTCAGCTGCACGATGGCCTGAAGGTTGCCGGATTCGGACTCGAAGCGCTTGCGGATGGCGGCAATCTCTGAGTCGGTCATCGAATGGTGCAGTGTGCCGGAGGCGATGCCGTGAGCGTTGGCGATGCGGGCGATCTGCTCGGCGTGACTTTGGCCGAGCGCGGCGAACAAGGCTCGTGGCCGCACCGGTGACAGTGCCTGCGTCTGCTGGGCCAGGCAGTCACGGACGATCCGCATGACGCGGCGGATCGGTTCCTCAGAAGTGGCGGTGATTCTGGCCACCTTCCGCTCGTCATTCATGATCTCCAACAATGCGGCCTTGCCGACGATCGGTTCACGCTCGCCGCTGGGCCAGACAATCTCGTACTCCGTCTCCTCCACGTCGGGGGTGAACCTGTGGGCCCGCAGGTGCTTGGCATGGCCGTCGGCGATCGAGTCGATGAGCCGGTAGCGGTACACAACGTCCGCGGTGATGGTCCTGCCATCGGCACGGTTGAAGCATGCGGACATCAGCAAGCGCCGGGCGCGCGGGAATCGTGCAAAGAGACGCCGGTATGACTCTGCAGCGGCGATATGGGCCTCGTCGATCACGATGAAGTCGATGTCATCCGGCTCCAGCTTGGACAGCAGGCCGCTGTCCGGACCTCCGAGGGAATGGAAATTGGTGACGATCACATCTGACTTGAGCAACTGCACCCGGCTGACAGCCTGGATCGTGCCTAGCTCGGTGTCGAGGATCTCGGCGGCCGGAGCCCTCATGCCGGAAAGCAACGGTCCGCCCCGCAGTGTGTAGAGCACGTTTCCCGCCCTCTCCGGGTCCAGGGCATTGGCAAACGTTCCCCGGATCACGCGTCCCGGAGTGACGATCAAGGCCCTGCGCCGGGTGAAGGCCAGTGTGGCGGCCACGCCCAAGGCCGTCTTGCCGGCGCCGACGGACATTACGCAGGCGGCGTTGATGTCACCGCGCCGGTAGTAGTTCGCCAGTGCGACGAGGGCTTCTTTCTGGCATTCACGCAAGGGGCTCAGGTTCAGGTGCCGGCGGGCGCGGTCGAAATAGCCGCCCGCGGTCACCGTCGGCCGGGGCGGCGGGGGAGTGATGAACCCCAGCGGGTTGGGGTCCATGTCGTCAGGGACCGGGACGATGGGATCGGGAATCAGATAGGTGGCCAACAGCGGATCCCGTCGCAGCACTTTCTGCAGCTGCGTCACACAGCGGGCGGTGTGCTCACGGATGGCGGCATAGGAGAAACGGAGAACCTCATATTTCAGCCCCACGAGGTCGTTCTGCCGAATCCGATCGTGCACGAAGGCTGACCTGGAGCTGTGGAACTCGTAGCCGTCGAGCTCGACTACTACCTGTGATCGCACGCCGGAAATCAAGTAGTCGAGATGATAGGAACGGTCGTCGGCCGATACCGGATGCTGTGCGTGCACGTGCGTGGCGATGCCCGGCATGGCGGCAGCACTCAGGACCCACTTGAGAAACGCGTTTTCCAAAAAGGAGTCACCGGTCAGGGCGTCGATCAGGCGAGTCTCGTGCACCGGGCCTCCTCGTCGAGGGCGGCGACCTTGGCTTCAAGATCCTCCAGCCGGTATCCGTCGTCGAAGCGCCGTAGCCTCCTGTTGATCGCGAGAGCTTCTCGTAGTGCTCCTTCCGTCCGCAGGAGCGACACCCACGTCGCCACACCGGAGAAGTGGAAGTAGCCTTTCGTTGCGTCATTCTCATCGATCAGGAATGGCCGGGGGGCGGCCTCGATCAGGCGGAGATCCAGATCGGCGAAGATCTCAAGGAACTGCAGGCCGCCCGGATCAGAAGCACGAGCCGACCACAGCCGGCCGATCGCGCTCTGCAGCAGGAAATGGTAATCCGAGATGGTACCTGGGATTTCCAGCCCTTCCCACACCCATCGAACCAGTGACGGGATATCCATGCCGCGCATCTCGGCGGAGGCTCTGGCATGCGCTGGCGAAGCGGATGTGTGCCCGCTGGGAGTGGGCCAGTAGATGTAGCCGTTGTCCGCCTTGATGGGCCTGACGTGGGTCTCAGGCAGGCGGCTTCTGTCCACGCCGGGGCTGCCGGCGAATCCGACACCGCTGACCTCGGCCATTCGGGGATACCACGCACGCACCAGGGGATGCTCCTCTCACGTTCAGGGGGTCGGAGATCTAGATCAGCCAAGCATGCGGGCGAAGGCATGGGGGGTGACGATGGGGATGCCGTACGCGCGTGCCTTGCGAGCCTTGCCGGATAGGGAATCGGGGTCGGCCGCGACGACGAGCCTGACCTTCTTGGTCACGTTGGGGTGCGGGAGGTAGCCCGCTTGGCGGGCTCGGCCCTCCCACACTTCCCGGCCGTCGTCCATCTCGCCGGTGAACACGACCGGGTCACCTGGATGCAACTCGAACCGCCTTACGGTGGCGACGGGGACGGTGGCCACGTTCAATGCCTGTTCGACGGCGGTGTCGGGCAATCCGAGCAGAGAGGCGACGAGCTCTAGTTCGCGTCGTTCCGCGTTGGTGACGATCCCGTCAGCCAGGGCCGCTCGTGCGATCTCAGCGAGGTAGTCGCGGTGCAGGGCTTCGAGTTCTACGCGGCTGAGACCGAGTGAGGTCGCCAGCTCCACTAGGGCGTCGGCTTCGGTGGCGGAGATGTGGTGGTCGAGAAGCACCCGGTCCAGGAGAGCAAGGTACGGCTCGGCTGTCATAGGCTGCGCCGTCTGGGGGACGCGGTCAAGGATGCGGGCGAGGAAGTGGCTCTGGCGTTCGGCTGAGATGCCTCTGCGCACACAGTCTTTCCGGGTCTCGTCGAGCACCGGCCATGGGATGGTCGTGTTGGTGCTGTGAAGCACTGTCGGCCAAGGGTAGGCGGGGCGGGACAGGGCCAGATAGTGATGAAGCAGCTCGGAAGCAGCGCGAGCGTCGATCAAGGCGTCATGGTGGCAGTCGAGGGATATGTCCGCTACTGCGCAGCAGCCTGCCAGGTTCCGTGGTGCGTGGGGCAGGAAGCGGCGTGCCTCGGTCATGGTGCATACGCCGAAGTCCAGCAAGGATGGAATCGGGGTACCGATGCGGGCAAATTCGTATTGCAGGAATTCGGCGTCGAACCGGAGATTATGGGCCACCGGCACTCGATGCCGCAGCAGCGAGAGCACAGTGCCTGCGATTTCCTTGAAGGTCGGCGCGTGGCGGATGTCGGAGGCGCTGATGCCATGGATGTGCTGCGGGCCGAGGTCACGTTCCGGGTTGACCAGCGTGTTCCACTCGCCCGTCACCCGCCCGGTGGGATCGGTGTGGACGATGCCGATCTCGATGATCCGGTCATGCCATGACGGACGTAGCCCTGTCGTCTCAACATCGATCGCCGCATAACCGATCTGGCTGGCGCTCATGGTTTCCTCCTCGCGCATAGTCCCTTAGAGAAGTCGCCTGCCAAGAAGGAATCGCCTGCCCTGTCTGCGGAACGTGATTGAAGCGTGATGTCCGGGGGGTGAAATGCCTCGTATGTTCTGGATGCCGCATTTGAATTAGCCAATGGCGAGGCGCTCAAACAGTTGCCAGTCAGTGCCTTCCTGGCAAGGAGTCATGCGCCAGAGTTCTCGTCCGCTGGGCTCGCCCGCCGCCCCCACCCTCTTTGCGAGCTGTCCCAACGTGATGAGTGCTGGAACTCGCGCGATGGCTGCGCCCGATGGGATGCGCCCCTCAGGATCGGTCTGCGCTTGGGCCATCGCCAAGCTTTCTGCTGGAGGGTCAAGCCGTGATTCCGGACCTCGTCGCCCGGCCTCTGCTGCATGTCGGCCGATGATCGTGCGCCCGCGCTGACTTGGCTCGTGAGCATCTCGTACGCACCGATCAGCGCGAAGCCCGTCCATCCAGCGATGAGACGCGCGGCGAGTGTGGGTTAAGCGACGGCGATGTTGGTCGCCACACTGGCGATGCTGCTTGCGAGAAGCATGCTCCACAGCAGCGGCCCGCGTCGGGATCCGCTGCGACTGGTAAGGAGCGAGGATATGGAGGCGGCGACGATGGCGCCGTCGTGGCACGCCGACCAGGTGAAGCGACGCTGGACCTCTCCCAAGTACCAGCCGTGACGGCCACCGATCCCGCCCACCATGCGCGCCCTCGCTGTGCCTGGCCGCCGAGAACCCGGACTGGGGTGCCGGCGTATCTCCGACCTGGGCCGAAACACGTGTGCTGACGATAGAAGGCCAGATCAGATTCTATGGGCGAGTTTCGGCACCGCATAGGGCCGACGTGCGTGCCTTCACCGGGTTTCGGGAGTGCGGTGTCGAGGATGCCGAGAAGGCGGCCGAGTGGCTGTCCGGCGACGTGTGCCTGTCCGAGCGGCGGGCCGACCGGGTACGGGCGGCGCTGCTGGCCCATTTGAAGGATGAGCGGATCGAGCCGCCGGCCAAGCAGCGACTGCAGCGGATCGTCGGCTCTGCGCTGGACCAATCCGAGAAGGCACTAACACTGCGCGTCTGGTCACGGGTCAGTGACGACGTGGCCGAGCGCATGTTCACCCTGATCGAGCGCCGCGGCGAGGACGGCGCCGAGACGGAAGATCGGGATTCAGGAGGCCGGTGGTGAGATCGGGGACGGCGGTGAGGAGGTGTCGGCGGAGGCTGAGGGCGTGGACGTGTTCGCGGCGATCCGGCAGGACCCCGGCAACGTGAGCGTCACCACGATGGGGGGTTCACGAGTAGGCGTGAGCTGGGCGAGCATGGGCCTGTTGATCATCGCTTCCCAGGGACGACTTGATCGTTTCCCGCGTGGTGTCGGTGTACAGGTCGATCCGCATGGCGCGGTTCAGACACCCATGCCGCCGGACCAGGTACGGCGCTCCAGAGCGACGGCGTAATGCGGCATTACCGATGCCTACGCACGTTGTGTGATCCTTAGTCGGATGCGAAAGGCTTCGAGTGTGCTCGCTGTCCTGGTCCTTGCCAGCGTGTGTGTGTTGGCCTCCGACACGGCCCTGAGCGTTTATGGGCGGACGGCTGATGACGCCGACGAGTCGGCGTCGCGCTGGACGGTGAGATACACCACCCAAAGCGGTTTACGGTTGGTGCCGACGGCGGACGGCGGGGCATTACTGTTCGCCGCGGAGGGTCGTCGGCGTGCCTGGTCGATGCTGCGCTGGGATGGGGTCTCCTGGAAGCGCGCCGGGCTGCCCAAACAGCTCGGCAAGGCCTCGCAGCTCGAAGTCGGCGGCTCGCCATCCGGCGAGACGATCTGGGCGGTCGCGACCGTGCAACATGTGGACGACAACACAGAGGATCTGTGGCGGTGGTCTCATGGAAGCTGGACGCGGCAACGGTCCCTAAGCGCGATGTGGAACCCGGTGATCGATATCGCCGTGGACTCCCGAGACAATGCGTGGTTCGTCACCTCCATGGACCCCGACGGCGGGGATTCGACGGTGTTGTATCACAGCGGGAAGGCATGGCGTCAGAGCACGCTGCCGGTGCGCTCTTTGGCCGCGGTCGCCGCAACGGGTCCGGATGACGTGTGGGCGGTGAGCGACGCGCAGATGAGCAATGAGGTGGCCGTCACGCTGCATTGGAACGGCACAGATTGGAAGAAAGTCGATCATCCGTGCATGGTGGAGTCGGCTCGGTCATCGTGTCGCGGGCGGCGCTACCTCCAGCAGATGAGTCTGGCCGCACAGCCAGATGGCCACGCGTGGGCGGTCGGCCCCGCCTGGGCGGATGGTGGCAGCCCGATCGTGCTGCACTGGGACCGCACCCAATGGAAGCAGGTGAGCCTGAACCTGGTGCAGACAGCTTTGACTGCGGTGCGCACCGACCCGGCGAGCGGTCTGTGGATCGCCGCCAACCCCGCCTCCGGCGCCCCCTATGTGATCAACCTACGCGACGGCAGATGGACCAAATCAACCTTGCCCGGGGGCAGTCCGGCTGACCGCATCATCGATATCGCACCAAGGCCGGGCACGACGCGGCTCTGGGTCCAAACCGAGCGCCACGAACTCGCCGACAACCAGCGCGGCGACAAGAAGACTTCATCGATATACGAGCTAGTTCAGTAAGGGATCTTGCAGTCTTGGGGGGTCAGCGATGCCATTGCCGCCTACAGTTTGGAGTTGCAGCCATGCGTTGAGTGATGGTGATGGTCTGGGATCGCCGCGAGGGAGGCGATGGTGACGTCACTGCTGGCAAAGCTGGAGCGGGCCGAGGAGTCTGCACGGCAGCAATGGGCTGAGCTGTCCGGGCAGATGGGGGAGCTGCAGGAGCGGCTGGCCGTGGCGGAGCGTCGCCTGGAACGGCTGTCCATCGCGCGCGAGGAACTGACCGCGCTGGAGGCGGCCGACGGGCCGGCTGTGGTGGAGGCCGGGAAGGTCGCTGGCATCCGTCCTCATGGTGCGGGCGACACCACGCCGAGGGCTTCCGGGCGCGCGGAGGTTCCCCAGGAGCGTCCGGTTCTGCGGGGGTTGGGCAAGGACGCGGTGGTGTTGCTGGCCAGTTCCGACAAGCCGTTGCGGGCGCGGGAAGTGGTGCGGGCGCTGGGTCAGCAGGATGTCCGCGGTCAGGTGGAGGGGATGCGCGCGCGGCTCAAGCGACTGGTGGACGATGGCTGGCTGGCCGAGCGGGAGCAGGGCTTGTTCACGATCGGGGCCGGAGGGAACGGGTTCGCCGGTGAAGGGAGCGCCGCCACGAGCTGAGTACGGCTTGCCGGTCTGGTGCCGGATCGAAAAGTGGTGCCGCCGAGTTACAGCTCGATGGCACCGGGTTGCGTGAGCGCAACAGGTCCTAACTCTTTGAAGGCTCGCGCTTTCCGAGCGTAACGCGATAGGTGATCGCTTGGAGGCTGTCGAGCCACATGACGGCCGCTTCTGCCCGGATGTCCGGGTTGTCGGGGCGGCGGAGAGAAGGCTCGACCATGCCGTCGAGGTCATCACGGCGTTCTGCTCCGGGCTCGGCGTCGTCATCGGGACGCCGGAGTTCCCTGCGGCCACAGCCGGACCCCGAGCGCGGTCTCCAGCAGGGCGAGGGTGGCCACGTCCGGCCAGGAGCGGCCGGCGAGCAGGTCGGCGTTCTCCGGGGGAGCTCAGCCTGTGGTGTGATGTTGCAACTGTGGTGACGGGAGAGGGTTTCGCAACAGTTCTCCTGCCCTATGGCTCTTGTGGCTCGTAGTTGTCATACCTCTGTCTCGAGAGCGAGGTGGGCGGGTGCGAGCCTTCCCGGTGACGATGCCCTCTGGCGCGCGGTACTGGACGGTGCTTGGTGAGGACCTGGCGGTCGTGCCGGTGGCGGATCAGTTCCTGCGGGAGACCCGGCTCGGGCGCGACCGCGCCGAGTCGACGACGGAGGCGTACGCGCGGGCGATCGCGTTGTTCCTGCGGTGGTGCGTACGCACCGGCCGCGACTGGCGGACGGCGGCCGCGGAGCTGGGCCTGTTCATGGTGTGGCTGAAGTTCACCCCGGCAGGAGCGGGCACCGTTGTGCGGGGGCCGGGCGGCGAGCCCGCGCGCGCTGCGGACGTGATCGGTGGATCCTCCGATGCCGGTTTCAGATGTGGTCGAAGAGGTCTGCCGCCTTGCCGATGACTCGGATCGCGGCCTGCAGGTCCTTGGGCGGGACGTCCGCCAGCGCTTGCTGCCATCGCTGCTGCCATCGGTCGCGGGCCTCGGTCACGAGGGCGCGCCCGTGGTCGGTGAGGACAATCTGGATGGCGCGCCGGTCTGTGAGGCTGCGTTCACGTCGGATCACACCCTTGGCTTCGAGGGCGTCCAGCATGCCGGTCATGGTCGCCGGGGTGACGTCGGCGTAGTCGGCCAGTTGCCGCGCGGTGGCCTGCCCCGCCTCAGCCAGGCCGTCCAGCGCGCGCAGCTGGGTTCCCGACAGTTCACCACCGGCGGCCTGCTCACGGCCGCGCTTGCGCCGAAACGCCGCGAACAGCTCCGCGACCGCCTGCTCCACCTGTTCGACCTGGTCCTTCTCCGCACCCATCTGCGGATCCTAACAGTCTGGACCCTGATGATGTGGACATATATTCTATGGAGCCATATTGTATGGAGCCTAACTAATGAAGTGAGGTCCCCACGTGACTGAATCTCTTGCCCCTGCCGCCCCCTCGGGCGCCGCGCCCCAGCTCGGGCGCGGCGTCGTGGCGGCGGTGATGGCGGCGCTGATGCTCGGCCTGCTGCTGGGCGCGCTTGACCAGATGATCGTCGCCGCGGTGATGCGGACCGTCGCCGACCAGCTGAACGGCCTGACCCTGCAGGCCTGGGCGACCACCGCCTACCTGATCACCGGAGTGGTCTCCACGCCGCTGTACGGGCGGCTGTCGGACATCTACGGCCGCAAACCGCTCTACCTGGCCTCGATCTCGCTGTTCCTGGTTGGCTCGCTGCTGTGCTCGGCGGCGCAGTCGATGTACGAGTTGGCCGCGTTCCGCGCCGTGCAGGGGCTCGGCGCCGGCGGGCTGATGGCGCTGGCGTTCGCGATCCTGGCCGACATGCTGCCGCCGGAGCGCCGTAGCCGGTACCAGGCCTGGTTCGGGGCGGTGTTCGGGATCTCCAGCGTGGCCGGACCGGTGCTCGGCGGGCTGTTCGCCGGGATGGACAGCTTCCTCGGCGTGGCGGGTTGGCGCTGGGCCTTCCTGGTGAACGTGCCGGTAGGGCTCGTCGCCCTCGTCCTGGTGGTCAAGCTCTACCGGCTGCCGCACACCCGCACCGACCACCGCATCGACTACGGCGGCGCGGTGACGCTGCTGCTCGGACTGGTGCCACTGCTGGTCGTGGCCGAGCAAGGAGGCCACTGGGGCTGGGCCTCGTCGCGCACGCTCGTCCTGGCCACCGTGGGCGTCGCCGGGCTGGTCGGGTTCGTGCTGGTCGAACGGCGGATGGGCGATGAGGCCCTGCTGCCGCCGCGGCTGTTCGCCAGCCCGCTGTTCACGATGAGCAACGCCGTCAACGTCGTGGTCGGCATGGGCGTGTTCGGCGGGCTCAGCGTCCTGCCGCTCTACCTGCAGATCGTCAAGGGCCTGTCCCCGACGGCGGCGGGGTTGATGCTGCTGCCGCAGACCCTGGGAATCGTCGCGGCGGGCCGGCTGTGCGGCCCCTTCGTCACCCGTACGGGCCGCTACAAGGGCCTGCTGCTGCTCGGCCTGGCCGTCATGACCGCGTGCGCCTTCGCCTTCACCCGATTGTCGCCCGGCACGCCGCTGTGGTTCACCGCTCTCATCACGACCGTCATGGGCCTGGGCATCGGCCTGTGCTTCCAGGTCATGCTGATCGCCATCCAGGCGTCCGCACCCGCAGGTACCATGGGTGCCGCCAGCGCCTCCTACACCTTCTTCCGGCAGCTCGGCGGCGCCGCCGGAACCGCCGTCTACCTGTCGATCCTCTTCTCGCTGGCCGAGGAACGCATCGCCGCCGTCCTTCATCGGGCGGAGAACACCACGGCCTTCCAGGCCGCGCTGCACACCCCTGCGGTGACCAAGGATCCCGGAGCGCAACGCCTGCTGGCCGGTCTGGACGGCAGAGCCGGCATCGACCTCAACGACACCTCCTACCTCGACCATCTCGACGCCCGCCTGGCCGCGCCCGTCCTGGACGGCATGGCCAGCGCGATGGACACCGTGTTCGTGGTGGTCGGCTGCGTCATGGCCGTCGGTCTGGTCCTCGCACTGTTCCTGAGGGAGAAGACCCGTGACTGAGGTGGAGATCTGGTCGGACATCATGTGCCCGTGGTGCTACATCGGCAAGAAGCGCCTGGAGCGGGCCCTCGCCGGCTGCGACGACATCCGCGTCACCTGGCGCAGCTTCGAGCTCCGTCCCAGCCAGCCGGCCATCCCCGGCGCCACCCTGGCCGAAATGATGGCGCAGCGCTTCGACCTGCACGGTCCCGACCTCGCGGCCGTCTTCCAACGCATCCGGCAGCTGGGAACGGTCGAGGGGCTGGATCTCAATCCCGCCACTGCCCGCCCGGTCAACTCCTTCGACGCGCACCGCCTCATCCACCTGGCCGCCGACCATGACCTGGCAGACAGCGTGGTCGAGCGGCTGTTCCAGGCCCATCTCGCCGACAACATCAACGTCGCCGACCCCGCAATTCTTCGGCCCCTCGCCGCACGCGCCGGCCTGCCCGACGCGGCAGTCCGTTCCGTCCTGGACACTGACGCCTACGCCGCTGACGTCCGAGCCGATGAGGAACGCGCGATCCAGCTCGGCGTCCGTCAGGTACCCACCTTCGTCATCAACGGCGCACCCGCCATCGCCGGAGCCCCTGAGGTCACCGAACTCCGCACCCTCCTGACGAGCAAGACATCGCGATGACACGCCGCAGCCGACCTCCATGTCCCCCATGATCGGAGTCCAGGGCTCGCGCGGCCCCAGCGGCGGCGGGGCTGTCTTCGCGTCGAGCACGGAGGCGTTCGGTTTGTGCCTGCGTGTGCAGGTGTCCGCGTTGGAAGCGGCGCGCAGCGAAGGGCTGGGATGTCGAAGGTGTGCCAGGGTCCGAACCACAGGGAGGCCCCGCGCGACGTGGGCCGCCTTCCTGCGAGAGCGGGAGGCGCACGCGGACGCGGTGGACCGCTGGCCGGCCGAGGGCGGCGAGGGGGAACCGCCTGCCGAACCCCTGGTGCCGGTGGTGGTGTGGCGGCCGGGGGAGCCGCTCCACTGCGGCCGGTGCCGGGCGCCGTCGTGCAGCCGGTGACGGGCGAGCTGCTGGCGCTGCGCCGGGGATCGTAGGGGAGCGGCCGGCGCTCGCGGACCTGGTGCCCGCGGGCCGGTCCGGGGTGGTGCTGAGAGTTCTCATTTTCTGTCAGTACTGATTGTCATCAGGTTGTCAGTAAGAACAGATGGAGCTTCATGGGAGTCGATTCTGGCATCGGGAGGGAGGAACGGACGGCCAAGCGCGAGGCGAACGACTGTGGGTAGGTAGGTGGGCATTTCCGTAAACGTCACAGTTTCCCGGCTTTGATCGTTACACTTTGGAATCATTTGGATTGCTAGAGTTACCATTCGGGGTGTTGGCCGCGCATGTGACCGAACTGCCCAAGTGCGGCAACGCGTCTGCACGCACGCGTGCTCACCGCCGGTGCGAGGGAGCGGCTATGCGCAAACGCGTCGACACCTCCAATGAGGGCAGTCTCCATCACCTCCGCGGGGCCCGCCACGCGCCGCCTTCTGGCACTCGATGAGCGTCAGGAGCTCACCACCGCGCACGTCCGCCTGCTGAGCACCTGCATGGGGATCAGCGAGCGAACACTATGGCGATGGGTCCGCGCCGGGCATGAAGAAGGCCGCACCTGGAGGAATGGCTGACCCGCCTCGAACTCGCCCGCCTGAAGGCGTTGCTCGGCCTGTTCAAGGTGACTCGACCGTCTGAAGAAGATCTGAACCGCCCCGGGTTGATGGAGGCTTTGGTGTGCCCTGGGTTCGATGGAGTCGTTGTAGACCCGCGGCCGGGCAGCTTGAGAGCGGCGTCCATCACGGACGAGTATCGAGGCGATCACGCGGTATTCTCGGAGCTAGCAAACCGACTGATCAGTCAGTAGGCTCGCCGACGAAATCCACAGCGGCTTCGAGCAAGGGACACCGCGATGCCTGGACCTGATCAACTCGCCGGCCGTACGGCGGTCATCACCGGTGGGGCCAGCGGCATCGGGGCCGCGCTCTCGGCCGAACTCGGCGCGCGCGGGATGTCGGTCGTCGTGGCCGACATAGACGGCGCCGACGCCCGGCGCCTCGCCCGCGAACTGGGCGAGAGCGGGATTCCCGCGCTCGGCATTCGCGTCGACGTCTCCGACCCCGAGTCGGTCGACGCCCTCGTGCAGGCCAGTTACGCCGAGTTCGGCTCCGTCGAGGTGCTCTGCAACAATGCGGGCGTGCTCGCCTTCGGCACGGTCGCCGAATCGTCGCTCGGTGACTGGCGCTGGCTCTCGTCGGTGAACATCGAGGGCATGCTCAACTGCCTGCGTGCCTTCCTGCCGAGGATGCGCGAGCGGACCGGGTGGCGACACGTGATGAACACCGCGTCGACCCATGCCTTCCTGCCTGAACCGCAGGGCACGTCCCTCTACAGCGCCACAAAACACGCCATCGTCGGCCTCTCACTCGGGCTGCGGGCCGAACTCGCGCCCGACGGCATCGGTGTCACGATTCTGTGCCCAGGGCAGGTGGCGACCCGCATCCTGGACTCCCAGCGCAACCGGCCCGACGTGTTCGGTCCCCCGGCGGCCGACTTGTTCGGAACAGGCACCGTCCCGATGGCCATCGAACCCGGCGTGGTCGCGCGCGACGCCGTCGAAGGCATGCTGCGCGGCGCCCCCTTCGTCTTCTCGCTTCCCGCGCACGACCACGACCGGTTCCGGGCCCAGTTCGAGGAGCTGTGGCGGCTCGCGGGCGACGCCCTGAACGACAGCGTCGAGCCGTAGGGACATCTCGATGGACGAGCGGCTCCCGCCCCAGTCCCCGCCGCAGACTCACGCGGCCGGCGTCTCTTCGACCGCGCCCGCGCCTCCTGAGTTGTCCGGACCCGGCGACCGGCACGGGGAGGAGCGCGGTCTGCGGCGGCTGTTCGTCACCGTGCCGTTCGTCAGCGCCGCCGCACCGCTGGGCTACGCCGTCTCGGCCTACTTCCTGGCGCTTCAGGTGCAGGCCATCGACACCACGGCCAAGGTCGAGAACCTGACCATCGTCAACACCATGAGCGCGCTCGCCGCGATGATCATCCAGCCGCTCGTCGGTGTCCTGTCCGATCGCACCCGTACGCGCTTCGGCGCACGTGCGCCATGGATGCTGGCCGGAGCCCTCTTCGGCGCCGTCGGGCTGATCACCGCGGGACTGTCGACGACCGTGACTCAGTTGGTCGTGGTCATGATGGCCGTACAACTCGGCTTCAATGCCCTCCAGGGTCCGCTCGCGGCGATCCTGCCCGACCGCGTGCCCTCCCGGCTGCGCGGACGGTACTCGACGCTCACCGGGCTCGGCGCGATCGCCGCGGCGATCGCGGGCCCGGTCCTCGCTTCCGCCTTCGCCACCCGCATCCCCGTCGGCTACGCCGGCTTCGCGGGCGTCATCCTGCTGATCATCGTGGTGTTCGTCGTGGTCAATCCCGACACCGACAACCGCGGTGTGGCACGGCCGGCGTTCTCCATCCGGGCCTTCCTCAAGGCGTTCTGGGTCAATCCCCTGCGCCATCCCGATTTCTTCTGGGCGTTCCTGGGCCGCGTGCTCATCTTCGGCGGCTACTACATGGTGCAGACCTTCAACATCTACATCGCCCAGGAGTACATCGGCCTGAGCCTCACCGAGGCTGCGCGGCTGGTTCCCCTGATCGGACTGATGGGCCTGCCCGGGTTCATCATCGCCATCGCGGTGTCCGGGCTCCTGTCGGACCGTGTGGGCCGGCGCAAGCCGATCGTCCTGGTCGGCGGGCTCATCATCGCCGCATCGGCGCTGTTCCTGCTGATCTTGCCGAGTGTGGCCGGTCTGATGATCTCGACGGTCGTCCTGACCATCGGCTTCGGTGTCTTCATCTCGGTGGACCAGGCCCTCGTCTCGGAGGTCCTGCCCAGTGAGGACGACCACGCCAAGGATCTGGGCGTGATCAACATCGCCGCTACCCTGCCGAACACGATCGCGCCCGTCGTCGCCGGCGGCATCGTCACGATCTTCGGAGGGTACGCGGCGTTGTATCCCGTGGTGGCGATCGTCGCGGGCGCGGGCGCTCTGGCGGTTCTTCCGATCAAGAGAGTGCGCTGACGGGGCAAGGCGCCCTCCCGAGCGGCCGGCCACGCGGGTGAACGGTAGGCTGTCGCGGAAGAAATTGGGCCTTGCGCAACCATGTCCGCCTGCGTCGAGCGAGGCACCCCGACGACAGGAACGACGGATGGCGAAGACGCATGACGCCGAGCGAGCCGGTGCCGCCCGGCGCGCCAAGATCGTGAGCTCCGCCCTCAGGCTGTTCGCGGTACAGGGCTACCGGGGGACCTCCCTCGCGGCCGTCGCCAGGCAGGCCGGGATCACCCAGTCCGGCCTGCTGCATCACTTCCCCACCAAGGAAGCTCTGCTGGCCGAGGTGCTTGCCGAACGCGACCGGCAGACATTCGACGCGGTCGAGGTCGGCCGCGAGTACGAGGGGCCGGCCATGGTCCGCGCCCTGGAGATCGTGGACGACATGGTCAGGCGGAGCCGGCAGAACCGCGAGCTCACCCGCATGGGGCATCTCGGCGCCTTCGGCTCGAACGACCTCCCGGAGATCGCGCTGGAATGGGCGCGGGAGCGTGTCCGCACGTTCCGTGCCCATCTGGCCGCCGTGGTCCAGGAAGGCGTCGCTACCGGGCACGTACGCGCGGATGCCGACCCCACTGCGGTGGCGTCGCTCATCATCGGCACTATCACCGGCCTTGAGGAGCAATGGCTGCTCGACGAGTCCTTCGACATGGTCGCGGCGATGGGCGCCTTCATCCGGATCCTGCGCCGCGACCTGATCATCGAGGGCTAGCGCCGCCCCGGCCGGAACCGTGGGCGAAGCCCGTGCGGGCCTCGCCCACTTGATCGGTTGTCAGACCTTGACGGCGTTCGTGGAGTCGGCATGCTGCCGGTCGGCCTCGTTCCCGCGCAGGCTCTCGCCTTCGATGTCGAGATTCGGCAGGACCCGGTCGAGGGGCCGGGGCAGCCACCAGGCCGCGCGGCCGAGCAGCGACATCGCGGCCGGCACCAGGGTCAGGCGGACGACGAACGCGTCGACGAGCACGCCGACGGCCAGCGCGAAACCGATGGACTTGATGATCGGATCGTCCATGAACACGAAACCGCCGAACACGGCCGCCATGATCAGCGCGGCGGCGGTGACGACGCGGGCGTTGTGACCCAGGCCGTTGACGGTGGCCTGCCGTGGGCTGTCGCCGTGCACGAAGTCCTCGCGCATCCGGGAGACGAGGAAGACCTCGTAGTCCATGGCCAGGCCGAACAGGATCCCGATGAGCAGGATCGGCAGGAAGCTCACCAGCGGCCCGGGGACGTCGATGCCGAGCAGGTCGGCCAAGTGCCCCTGCTGGAAGATGGCCACGGTGATGCCGAACGTGGCGCCGACGGTGAGCAGGAAGCCCAGCGCCGCTTTGAGCGGCACCAGCACCGAGCGGAAGACCAGCATCAGCAGCAGGATCGACAGCCCGGCGACGAGCAGCAGGTAGACGGGCATCGCCTCGGCGAGTTTCGCCGACACGTCGATGCCGATGGCGGTGGCGCCGGTCAGGGCGATGGTGGCGCCCTGGACGGCGGCCACGCGCTCCCGGATGGAGTGCACGGTCCGCTCTGTGGCCGCGTCGGTCGGGCCGGCCTTGGGGATGATGGTCATCAGTACGGTGGTGCCCTGCTGGTTGGGCTGCGGCGGGGAGACGTGGAGCACACCGTCCGTGGACTCGATCAGCCGCGCGGCCTGCTCGGCGGCCATGCTGGTGGCCTGGGCGTCGTCGCCGGAGACGACGGCGATCAGCCTCCCGTTGAAGCCGGGCCCGAATCCCTCGCTGATCAGGTCGTAGGCCTCGCGGGCCGCCGAACCGGAAGCCGCGGTGCCGGCGTCGGGCAGGGCCAGGCGCATGTCCTGGGCGGGCAGGGCCAGCGCGCCCAGCCCGGCGACGCCGACCAGCAGGATCGGGATCCGCAGCCGGGTGACGAGCCGGCCCCAGGCGTACCCGAAGCCCTCGGGCCCGGGGGCGGGCATCCGCCCGCCACGCTGCCTACGCGGCAGGACGCGGGCGTCGGCGAAGCCGAGCATCGCGGGGAGCAGGGTGAGGGCGACCAGCACCGCCAGGGTGATGGTGCCGGCCGCGGCCAGCCCCATGACGCTCAGGAAGGGAATGCCGACCACGGAGAGGCCGGCCAGGGCGATGACGACGGTGGCGCCGGCGAAGACCACAGCGGAACCCGCGGTGCCGATCGCACGCCCGGCGGCTTCCTCCGCAACCTCACCCTCGGTGAGGTACTGCCGGTAGCGGAAGGTGATGAACAGCGAGTAGTCGATGCCCACGGCCAGCCCCAGCATCAACGCCAGGATGGGCGCGGTGCCGGTCAGTTCCAGCACCCCGCTGAGGGCGAACAGCCCGGCCATCCCGGCCGCGACGCCGATCAGCGCATTCAGCAGCGTCATGCCGGCGGCCACCAGAGAACCGAAGGTGATGAGGAGGACCACCGCGGCGACCAGGACACCGAGCGCCTCAGTGGAGCCGATCTCCCCTCCCGCCTTCATGATCTCGCCGCCGTGCTCCGCCCGGAGCCCGCGCGCGGAGGCGCCGACCTGCTCGTACGCCGTACGCTGCGCCGCGCTGACCTCGTCGGCCGGGGTGTCGAACTGGACCTGGACCAACGCGTAGCGGCCGTCGGGAGTGACCGAACCGGCCGTGAAGGGATCGATGGCGGCGATCACACCGGGGACTCCACCGGCCTCCCGCACGACGGCCGCGACCGCGGCCTTGTCCAGTTCCCGTCCTTCGGGCGCGGCGAGGACGATGGTTCCGGTCACGCCACCGGCCTGCGGGAACTGCACCCGCAGGGAGTCGAGCGCCCGCTGGGACTCCGTGCCGGGGATCGAGAAGTTGTCAGTGGTGGGACCCATGAAGGCGGCGGCCGCCCCGCTCAGCAAGGTGAGCAGGAGCAGCCAGACGGCCAGCACACGCCCTCGGCGGCGGAAGGAGAACCGGCCGAGCCGATACAGCACAGAAGCCATGAAGGATGTCTTTCCTCGAAGTTCAGCGGGGGTCGCGGCCGAGCGTGCGCAGGGCGCCGTCGATCAGCTCGGCACGCAGGTCCTCGTCCGGCACCGGTATGTCACTGGCGCAGGTCACCGATACCGCGCCGATGACCATGTAGGCGGTGACCAGGCCCCGGGACTCGGTCGAGCCGTCCACCATCGCGGTCATCAGCCGCCCCACGACGGCGGGCACGGCACCCAGAGCCGGATGACCGGCCAGCGCGGGAATGTCCTGGAACAGGACTTTTACCTCGCGCCGGAACCTCATGGCCAGATCGACGAAGCCCGTGACGGCCGCGTCCACCGCCTGGTCTCCCTCAAGCCCGGAAAGCCGGGCGTCCAGCTCTCCCAGCCCTTCACCAGCGGGGGTCAGCAACTCGGCGAGGATCGCCTCCTTGCTGACGAAGTAGTAGAGCAAGGACGCCTTCGAACAGCCGACCACCTGAGCGATGTCGTGCAGTGAGGTGCCCTTGTATCCACGCGTGGCGAACAGACTCAACGCCGAGTCCAGGATGTGGCCGCGCAGGGCGGAAGCGGGACGTGCCATGCCCTCAACCATAACTGTCCGATCGGTCAGATCTGACCGATCGGACAGGATTCGACTGTGGCCTTCCTCACGGCCCTCCGCTCGGGTCCGTGGTCATCAGATGCAAAGTAGCTGCAAGTGTGGTGGTGCTCGGCTTCGATGCGACGGACCGGGTGCGCACCGTGCTGGCCGGGGACGCCGAGCCGCTCGGCGCGCAGGCCCTGGGCACCGCGGAACGCGGCCTGGCCCTGGACGGCGAGTGGGAGATCGCCGTCGAGGAGTACGAGACCGCCCGCGCCCCCTACTCCTGCGCCGGCGGCACCTTCGACCAGGTGGCCAAGGCCGCCCGCGCCGAGTTCGACACCTTCGCCGACGCGGTCGCGCCCTGGCGCGGCGACGGCACGCCCGCCGCCGAACTGGCCGCCTACGTGTTGTGGTCGGCCACCGTCCGGCCCGCCGGGTTCGTCACCAGGCCCGCTGTGCTGATGTCGAAGCACTGGATGGACAAGGTGTGGAGCTGGGACCACTGCTTCAACGCCATCGCCCTGGCGGGCGGCCTGCCCGAGCTGGCCTGGGACCAGTTCCGGCTGCCCTTCGACCACCAGGACGACGCCGGCGCGCTGCCCGACTCCGTCACCCATTCGGAGATCCTCTACAACTTCGTCAAGCCGCCCGTGCACGGCTGGGCCCTGCGCCGCCTGCCTCCGGCGCCCGACGTCTACCCGCTGCTGGAACGCTGGACCACGTTCTGGCTGACGGCCCGCCGCGCCCCCGGACGCGAGCTGCCGCACTACCAGCACGGCAACGACAGCGGCTGGGACAACGCCACGACCTTCGACCCCGAGCGCGTCGTCGAGACCGCCGACCTGGCCGCCTTCCTCGTGCTCCAGATGCGCGAACTGGCCCGCCTGGCCCCCGACCCCGGCAGGGGGGCGCACTGGTCCGGCGCCGCCGACCGCATGCGGGACGCGCTGCTGGCCGAGCTGTGGACGGGGGAGCGGTTCGTCGCCCGCGGCGCCCATAGCGGACGCACCTGGTCCACCTCCAGCCTGCTCGACCTCATGCCCATCGTGCTCGGCGACGAGCTGCCCGAACCGGTGCACACGGCGCTGGCCGCCCGCATCGAGTCCCACCTCACCGCGTACGGACCGGCCACCGAACACCCCGACTCCGAGCACTACCAGGACGACGGCTACTGGCGCGGGCCCATCTGGGCCCCGTCGACCGTGCTCGTCGAGGACGGCCTGCGCCGGGCCGGCCACACCGCCCTGGCCGACGAGATCAGCGCCCGTTTCCGCAGGCTGTGCGAGCAGTCGGGGTTCGCGGAGAACTTCGACGCGCGCACCGGCGAAGGACTGCGCGACCGCGCCTACACCTGGACGGCCGCCGCCTACCTCATCCTCGCGGGCGCCCATGAGCAGCGCGAGCAGCGCGGGCAGCGGCCTGACCCGGCCTTGGGACCCTCCTGATCTCGTGACATCGATTCGAGCCAGGCTCGCCGTCCCGTCGGCGCGGGGGACCGGGTGAACATCGCGGAGATCGCCAGGCGGGCGGGCGTGTCGCGGAGCACCGTCTAAGCCGCCTGGCTGCCGCCTTGTTCAGGACGGCGGGCCGCCTTGGCGCACAACGCTGCTCCCCCGTACGCGTGTGGGCCTCCGCTGCTCCGCTGCCGAGCGCGAGATCACAGGCTCACGAATCGCTTTCGGGAATGTCGTGCCGGGTAGGTGCCGGCCCGGTGCTGGCCCGCGGAGTCAGATGGGGCGCCACATCCTCGAAATGCTCGGTTCGCTCTCCAGCGATCACTGCCATGAGGGTGCGCGCGGCGTTCATGCCGTAAGCCGGAATGTCCCGGCTCAGTGCGGTGAGCGCCGGCCGGACCACCTGGGAGAGCGGCGAGTCGTCCCAGGCCACGATGGACAGCTCGCCCGGAACGTTCATGTCGAGCTCCTGCGCGACGGACAGGCCGGCCACTGCCATGATGTCGTTGTCGAAGACGATGGCGGTGGGTCGGCGCGGTGAGGTGATGAGCCGGCGGGTGGCGCGTGCGCCCTGCTCCCCGGAGTAGTCGGTGTGCTCGATCGTCCACTCCTCGACCCTGGCCGCCTGGCAGACGGCAGCGAAGGCGTGGTCACGTATCGCGGTGTGGGCCAGCTTGGGCAGGCCGGCGACCCGTGCGACGTGGCGATGTCCTAGGGCGGCCAGGTACTGCACGGTTTCTCGGATGGCGGCGCTGTCGTCGGACCACACCGCGGGGAGGGAGCCCGACACGGACGGGTGGCCGATGGTGACGGCAGGCATGTGCAGCGATTGGACCACGGGGATGCGCGGGTCCTCGGCATAGAGGTCCACCAGGATCGCTCCGTCGATGCGGCCCTCGCCCCACCAGCGGCGGTACAACTCGATCTCCTCGGTGTGGTCCCTGGCAACCTGCAACATCAGGGCGTAGGAGTGCATCGACAACGCATCCTCGATGCCGCTGATGAGCTCCATGAAGAAGGGCTCCATGCCGAGGGTGCGCGCGGGCCGGCGAAGGGCCAGGCCGATCGTGCGGGCCTTGGCCCCGTTCAGGGCGCGGGCCGCGCTGTTGGGCCGCCAGCCGATCTCGGTGGCGATGGCCAGGATGCGCGCACGGGTGGCCTCCGACACACCCGGCTGGCCGTTCAGGGCGTAGGAGACCGCCACCTTCGACACTCCGGCGCGCTGCGCGATGTCCGCGATGGTTGGACGCTTCACCGAGGCTCCTTAATTAGTTAAGTAAACTAAGCTGAATTTAGCACGTCGTAATCCCTGGGAAATCCGGCGTTGACAAGGTTGCCATGCCACTCCTACATTAGGCGCAACTTACACGGTTAAGTTAGCACCCCCCACACTCTCAGGAGGACACCGTGAAGAGGCGCCGCACGGCCACGGTGACTGTCGTCGCGCTCGGCCTGCTGGCCGGTGCCTGTGCGACCAGCACTGCACCCAAGCAGGGGCAGGCCCCGGCGGAGGGCCCGGCCAACCTGACGTTCTGGATGACCGGGTCGGAGGACGAGGCCTTGGCCGTCCAGAAGGCCGCGGATCTCTACACCCGGACCCATCCCGACGTGAAGATCAAGGTCTCGGCGCTGAGTTGGGACGACGGCCACGCCAAGGTCCTGGCCGCGGCCACCAGCAAGACCGGCCCGGACATCGTCTCCGGTGGCCTGTCGTGGGGCATCGAGTTCGGAGCCCTCGGCGGCATGATCGATCTGCGCGACCACGGGCTGCCGGAGGCGATCAAGGCCAAGACTCAGCAGGGCGTCTGGGAGTCGATCACCTCGCGCGACGGCGCCGTGTACGGCACGCCGCTTGACATGACGGTGTACCTCACCTACTACCGCACGGATCTGCTGGAGAAGTCCGGCCTCAAGCCGCCGAAGACGTGGGAAGAACTGACCGCGGCCCTGGACAAGCTCAAGGCCGACGGCGTCAAGGTGCCCTACTCGATGGACTGGGGCAACATCGACTGGCTGCAGTACTTCAACTTCCTGCGTCAGGCCGGCGGCACTCTCTACACACCGGACTGCAAGCCCGCGCTCAACAACGACGCCGGCGTCACCGCGCTGACCTATTGGGCCGACCTCTACAAGAAGCACAAGGCGCCCACCCAGACGGCGGAGACCCCGGCGGCACTGGCCAACGGTGTGGCCATGGTGTCCGGTGGAAGCTGGCAGATCAAGGCCATCGACACCGCCCAGCCGAAGATCAAGGACAAGTGGGCCACCGCCCCGCTGCCCGTCGGCCCGGCCGGCGCCGGCGCCTTCATCGGCGGCCGTATCGCCGGCGTCATGTCCTACAGCAAGCACGCCGCCCAGGCCGCCGAATTCCTGAAGTCCCTCTACACTCCGGAGGCGGTCAAGGTGATCACCGACACCGCCGCCACCAGGGGTGTGCTGTGGATCTCGCCGCTCACCGACAACATCGCCAACCTCCCCGTGACGCCGGACCAGGTGGAGGCCATCAAGGCCGCCTTCGCCTCCGGGTACGGCCCGCCGAACTGCCCGGGCTGGGAGACCAGCCAGGCCGAGGTGACCAAGAAGCTGCAGGAGGTCATCTACGGCAAGGCCGAGCCCAAGGCCGCCCTGGACGCCGCCGCGAAGATCATGGAGCAGAACGCCGGCTGATCCGCCCCCGGCCGGTCGTCACCTGGCCCGACCGGCCCGTCCTCACCATCGAAAGGCGATCCGATGGCCACCAAGAGGGGCACTCTCACCTCCGTCGTGATGCTCCTGCCGTTCCTGGCGCTCTTCGCGGGCTTCCTGATCTGGCCGCTGATCAATTCGCTGTACTTGAGCCTCACCAAGTTCAACGGCGTCAGGCCGCCGGAGTTCGTCGGCCTGGCCAACTTCGCGCGCCTGCTGGAGGACGAGCGCTTCCTGCGGGCACTGTCCAACACGCTGGTCTACGTCCTGGCGGCGGTGGTGCTCACCACGACGTTCGCGCTCCTGCTCGCGCTGGCCTTCCGCGGCCAGGGCTGGGGCGACCGAATCATGCGCACCGTCTTCTTCCTGCCTTCCGTGACCTCGACGATCGCGCTGTTCCTGATGTGGCGCTGGATCTTCGCCGCGGAGGACTACGGCCTGGCCAACACGGTGTCCGGCTGGTTCGGCGGCGAACCGGTGGCCTGGCTGGCCACGCCGTCTCTGACGATCCCGATCATGGTGTTGATGGCCGCCTGGTCCGGCATGGGCTACGCGATGGTCATCTTCGTCGCCGGGATCAACACCATCCCGGAGGAGTACTACGAGGCCGCGCGGATCGACGGCGCCACGACCTGGCAGCAGTTCACCGGCATCACCCTGCCGCTGCTGCGCCCGGTCACCACCTACGTCGTGATCACCACGATGATCGCGGCCTTCCAGGTGTTCGAAGCGGTCTACATCGTGTTCCGTTCAGTCAGCAACGTCGGGGGCGTCATGGATTCCGGCCTCATGATCGTCCCCTACCTCTACGACATGGGCTTCACCAAGTTCCAGCTCGGCTACGCCTCGGCGATCGCCTGGACGCTCTTTCTGATCATCTTCGCCATCAGCCTGGTGCAACTGCGCCTCGGCCGGACCACGAAGGAGCTGGGATGACGGCCGTGCACCGGGCGGCCAAGCCTCGCACGCGCATCCGCTGGGCCAAGGCGCCGCTCTACCTGCTGGCGTTCACGATGATCGTGCCGTTCTACTGGATGGTGATCACCGCGTTCAAGCCGGTCTTCGAGATCACCCGCAACCCGCCCTCGTTCGTGCCGCAGAACCCGACGACCGTCGGCTTCAGCGACCCGGACTGGAATCCGGCGGCCGACAACCCCGGCCACGTGGCCGGGCTGTTCCAGCGTTTCACCGAGGTGGACCTCGGCTTCTGGCGCTTCGCGATCAACAGCGTGCTCATCGCCACCGTGATCACCGTGCTGGCGCTGCTGGCCGCCTCGCTGGCCGCCTACGTGATCACCAAGCACCGCGTCCCCGGCCGCCGGGTGATCTTCCTGATGATACTCGGCTCGATGATGATCCCCTGGCAGGCCACGCTCGTCCCCAACTACCTGGTCGTGCGCAACCTCGGCTGGATCGACAGCTATCTCGGCTACGTCGTCCCGGCCATCCCCAAGGCGTTCGTCGTCTTCTTCCTCGTGCAGTACCTCCAGTCGATCCCGAACGACCTCATCGAGGCCGCCAGGATCGACGGCGCGGGGGAGTGGCGCATCTGGTGGCAGGTGGTCATGCCGCTGCTGCGGCCGGCGCTCGCCGCAATGTCGATCTTCGTGATGCTCAACGAGTGGAACAACTTCCTCTGGCCGTTGATCATCGTCGAGAGCGATCAGATGGCCAACCTGCCCGTGGCCCTGGCCAGGCTGAACTCCGCCTTCACCGGCGCCCAGCACATGGGCGTGATCATGACGGCCTCGCTGCTGGCCTCGCTGCCGACCGTCGTGTTCTTCCTGTTGTTCCAGAAGCACTTCACCCGTGGCATCGCGATGTCCGGCCTCAAGGGCTGACACCCGTCTCTAGGAGAAACCACGTTGAGCACTCACCGTCCGCTGCACGACGGCTGGACCCTCTCGGCCGTCTCGGAGGACGTCCGGATCACCGGCGTGCCTGCCGCCGTACCCGGCTGCGTGCACACCGACCTGCTGGCCGCGGGCTTGATCGAGGACCCTTACCTCGACGACAACGAGGATCGGCTGGGGTGGATCGGCCGCACGGACTGGCTTTACCGGACCGAGTTCACCTGGGCCGGCGACGGGCACGAGCACACCGACCTGGTCTGCGCGGGGCTTGACACCGTGGCCACGATCACGCTCAACGGCGTCGAGGTGGGCGGTACGGCCAACCAGCACCGCTCCTACCGCTTCCCGGTGCGGCACCTGCTGGTCGAGGGGGTCAACACGCTCCAGGTGCGGTTCGCATCGCCGTACGGCTACGCCGAGGCGAGACGGGCCGAGCTGGGCGAGCGGCCGGGGGCCTATGCCGAGCCGTACCAGTTCATCAGGAAGATGGCCTGCAACTTCGGCTGGGACTGGGGGCCCACGCTGGTCACCTCGGGCATCTGGCAGCCGATCGGGCTGGAGAGCTGGAGCGGGGCGCGGCTGGCGCAGGTCCGGCCGCTGGTGCACGGCGACGGCCGGGTCGAGGTGCACGTCGTCGTGGCGGGCGCGGGCACGGTCTGCGCCGAGGTGGCCGGGGTCAGGGTCTCCGCCGAGGTCGCGGGGGAGGGCATGCTGCGGCTCCAGGTGCCTGAGCCGCGGCTGTGGTGGCCCCGCGGGTACGGCGAGCCGCACCGCTACGACCTGACCGTGCGCCTGGGCGAGCAGGTCGTGCACAAGCGGATCGGCTTTCGCGACGTGCGCCTCGACCAGACCGGCGGCGCGTTCGCCCTCCAGGTCAACGGCACGCCGGTCGCGGTGCGCGGCGTCAACTGGATCCCCGACGACTGCTTCCCCTCCAGGCTGACGCGCGACCGGCTGGCCACCCGGCTGACCCAGGCCGTCGAGGCCAACGTCAACCTGGTGCGGGTCTGGGGCGGCGGCCGCTACGAGAGCGACGACTTCTACGATCTGACCGACGAGCTCGGCCTGCTGGTGTGGCAGGACTTCCCGTTCGCCTGCGCGGCCTACCCGGAGGAGGAGCCGTTCGCGAGCGAGGTCGAGGCCGAGGCGCGCGAGCAGGTGGCGCGGCTCAGCGCCCGGCCGAGCCTGGTGCTGTGGTGCGGCAACAACGAGAACATCGAAGGCCATGAGGACTGGGGCTGGCGGGAGAAGCTGGGCGAGCTGTCGTGGGGCGCCGGGTTCTACTTCGACCTGCTGCCCAAGGTGGTCGCCGAGCTCGACCCGACCCGCCCGTACTGGCCGGGCAGTCCCTACTCGGGCGCTCCGGACCTGCCGCCGAACGACCCGGCGCGCGGCACGATCCACATCTGGGACGTCTGGAACCGCGAGGACTACACCCGCTACGCCACCTACCGGCCGCGCTTCGTCGCCGAGTTCGGCTTCCAGGGGCCGCCCACGTACGCGACGTTGCGCGAGGGGAGCACGCAGGAGCCGCCGGCCGGGCACCAGAAGGCGATCGACGGCGAGCAGAAGTTGCTGCGCGGCCTGGGCGAGCACCTGCCCCAGCCGCGCGACTTCGACGACTGGCACTACCTCACCCAGGTCAACCAGGCGCGCGCGGTCGCCTTCGGCATCGAGCACTTCCGCGCGCAACTGCCCGTCTGCATGGGCACGATCGTTTGGCAGCTCAACGACTGCTGGCCGGTCGTGTCGTGGGCGGCGGTGGACGGCGGCGGGCGGCGCAAGCCGCTGTGGTACGCGTTGCGCCGCGTATACGCCGACCGGTTGCTCACCGTGCGTGAGGGCGAAGTCGTCGTGGTCAACGACTCGGCCGAGGTCTGGTCCGGCGAGCTGGAGCAACACCGGCTGACCTTCGACGGCCGGACGCTGGCCAAGGGCAGTGTCGCTGTCGAGGTGCCGGCGCGGTCCACGGCCATGGTCCCGCTGCTCGGCGGCCCGGACGCCGACCTGGTGGCGATCACCCTGGGTGAGCGGCGTCGGCTGCACTTCTTCGCCGAGGACCCCCGGGCCGGCCTGCCGGTCGCCGCCTACGAGACGCGCGTGACGGCGGAGCCGGACGGGGTGGCGGTCACCGTCACCGCCCGGACCCTGCTGCGGGAACTGGCGCTCTTCCCCGACCGGCTCGACCCGGCGGCCACCGTGGACGAGCAGCTCGTCACGCTCCTGCCCGGCGAGTCGATCACCTTCCGCGTGGCCACCGAACGCGAGCTGGACCCGGCCGCCCTGGTCGGCCACCCGGTCCTGCGCTGCGTCAACGAGGCGAGACCGTGACCGTGCCGGCACTGGATCTCGGCGGCACCAAGTTCGCTGCGGCGGCCGTCTCGGCCGATGGCGAGCTGCCGGCCCGCGCTGAGCTGCTGCTCGAACCCGCCGTGCCGGCCGAGCGGACGCTGCTGGTCATGATCGAGGCGATCACCCGGGTCGTGCCCGCCGAGTGCCTCGAAGCGGTCGGCGTGGGCGGCGGCATCGTCCTGGACGGCCTGCCGTACACCGGGCCGACCGGCAACGCCGGGCACATCGGGCACATCGGCCACCTCGCCGCAGACCCCGGGGGACCGCCCTGCCCGTGTGGCGCGACCGGCTGCGTCGAGATCCACGCCGGCGGTCCCAACATGGCAGCCTGGGCCCGCGACCAGGGCTGGGACGGGCTTGACGCCAAGCACCTGACGGCGGACGTGGTGGCTGGGAATGTCATCGCCACCCGGGCCTTCGAGCGCGCGACGAGGGCGCTCGCCAACGGCATCCTCCGCTCAGCCGTCCTGCTCGACCTCGACCACGTCGTCATCGGCGGGGGGCGTGGCCGCCGCAGGGCCGACTCTGTTCGGCCCGCTCAGGGGGGCGGTGGAGGAGTACGCGGATTCGGCTTCCTCCGCCGCCTGCGGGTGGGAGCCCACGCGCCTGGGCCGCGACGCCGGACTGCTCGGGGCCGCCGCTCTCGTCCTGAACCCGCCAAGGAGCACACCATGAAGCCCGCCGCGCTGACGGCGCGGCCGGGAACTGGCAGACCGACGCCGGGACCGTCGCGCCCGCGCGTGAACACGCCACCGACGGCGCCCGCAGCCTGCCTGGAGGTCATGGGAAGTTTGACACTGTCGTCCGCGCCGGCCTCGCCGTGCGGTCATTTCTGCCGACGAATCAGGCTCGCTGTGATCCGCGCTGGTGAAGAGGCTGAACTCAATGGTGGATATCCTGGAATTATCTTGTCGTGAAGGGATCTGTGCAGGTAGAAGCAGTAGCTGTCTTTCTGGGGGAAGCCTCCTTCTCGTGGGTGCATGGGGTCTGGGTCGAGGGCGACGTGTTTCGGGTCGAGCTTAATTTGGATCGGTCCATGATGGCCACACAAATATCGCGTTGAATTAGCCTGACCTCTTGAAACTTAACTGGTTAAGAATTTCACTGGAGGTATGAACGCCCACCCCCCTGTAGCACGCGGCCCCATCATGTGGGCCGTGGTCATCGCTCTGGTCGTCGCGGGAGCCGGACTCCTCGCGATTCGGCCCTCCGCGGCCGCCACCGCTCCGCCCGGGTTCGCCTACCGCTGCGGTGTGCACTTCTGTCTGGACGGCAAGACCTTCTTCTTCGCCGGCGCCAACACCTACGACCTCTTCACGTACGGCAGCGCCTCGGGCGACACCGAGACGCAGTACATGGACAAGGCCCGCATCGACGCCCATTTCGCCCGCCTCCAGGCGGACAAGGTGACCGTGCTGCGTACCTGGCTGTTCAACCACGAGAGCTGGCACGGCTTCGAAACCGAGAAAGGCGTCTACAACGAGCAGCAGTTCGCCCTGTTCGACTACGTCATCGAGTCGGCCAAGCGGCACGGCGTCAAGCTGCTGCCCGTCTTCGAGAACTACTGGGAGGCCTACGGCGGCATCGACACCCGGCTCCGGTGGGAGGGCCTGTCCGGCGGGCACCCCGGCCGCGCGGCCTTCTTCGACAAGACGCGCTGCGCCGGCTGCTTCACCTCCTACAAGAACTACGTCAGCTACGTGCTCAACCGGACCAACCACTACAGCGGCGTTAAGTACAAGGACGAGCCGGCCATCGTCGCCTGGGAGCTGATGAACGAGCCGCGCTACCAGGACGTCAGCCCCGACGAGAACAAGTCCGGCCACACTCTGCGCAAGTGGGTCGACGAGATGGGCGCCTTCATCAAGGGCATCGACGCCAACCACCTGCTCGGCACCGGCCTGGAGGCACACGAGACGCGGTTCGGCTTTGGCGGCGACGAGGGCAACCCCTTCGTCTACATCCACCAGTCGCCCTACATCGACTTCACCTCGGCGCACCCCTACCCGACCGAGCAGTGGGCCGATCTGAGCATCGAGGAGACCCAGGCGCTGGTACGCACCTGGATCCGCGAGTCGCACGACGGCATCGGCAAGCCGTTCTACCTGGGTGAGTTCAACGTGCACAACGTGGACCGCACGCTGTGGTGGAATGCGATCTTCCAGACCTTCGAGGCGGAGGGCGGTGACGGGACGGGATTCTGGTGGTATCAGGACCGGCAGATCGACGGCAAGTTCGGCGTCGCCCAGGGCGCTCCCGAACTGGCCGCCTTCCGCGCCCACTCCGACCGCCAGGTCGCCAGGAACGGCCCCGGCCCTTCGCCGACGGTCACCCCGACCGGGAGCCCGTCCCCGACGGTCACCCCGACGTCGAGCCCCACTCCCACGGTGACTCCCACGCCCTCCGCCTGCACGGTCTCGTACGGGCTGTCCGACTGGGGATCGAACTTCAACGCCGAGGTGACGATCCGCAACAACGGCGCCGTTTCGATCAGCGGCTGGACGTTGCGGTTCGCCTTCCCGGCCGCGCAGACGATCAACAGCGTCTGGAACGCCAAGGCCACACAGTCGGGCCGGCAGGTCACCGTGACCAACGAGTCCTGGACCTCGAACATCGCGGCCGGCGGCACGGTGAGCTTCGGCCTCAACGGTTCCTCGGTCCAGGGCACCAACGGCGTCCCCGAGACCTTCACCCTCAACGCCATCCCCTGTGCGGTGGCGAGGTAGACGTCGGAGATGCTGCCGCTTCCCTGGGTTCTTCACCGTCAACGCGAAGATCCCAGGGAAAGCAGCGTATGACGGGGTGGGTCGCCCAACGGCAGCATGCCATCATGACGACGGAGCTCCTGGCAACCTGCGCATAATCTGATCGGCGACCATTGGTGCCGCCTCCGCTGCGACAGTTCGGCGACCTGTCTCGGAGTGAGTGCGGAGGAGTCGGCGGGGCTGTGAAGAGTGCCGGTCAAGCTGCCAGTCAACGAGTGGTTGCATCTTGGGGAAGGAAGCGATCATCGAGTAGGTGGACCACGGTGATCTCATCGAGTCGCCTGGAGGCGAGCGCGACGCTGACGGGCGGGCGTGACCGCGTCATGCCTCAGGCCGAGCGCCACGCCAGCGACAGCCGGGCCGCGACATCGAACCCCGGCCCATCGGCAGGCTCGACGACGACGTGATCGAGAAGCAGGCCACGGCCGGCACCCGCACGCGCGCCGCCACGCGTACCAGGCCGCAACCGCACCCACCGCAGGTCACCAGCCCGGCGAGGCTCAGGTCGGCGCGCCAGCCGTACTCAGCTGTCGTCTCGTCGCGGCCGGGAGCGCGGCGATCATCTCGGTGGCCGGCTCGCCCGAGTGACAACCGAACAGCGGGGCGTCCAGTTCAGCGCGTCCATGCTCGAAGCGGCAGATGACGCGCATGGTGTCGAACTGCTCCGTAAGGCTCCGGGCGATGCGTCGCGCCGGAAGGGGCACGGGCCGCAGGGAGCCTGACGGTGCTTGAGCGGGTCCACTTTCGCCGGATCCGAGGCGAGGCGCTCAGGAGCGGGAGGGCCGGCGGCCGTCACCCGTGGACGGGGCCGCCACGGCCGGGGTGTCGAACCCGGCCACCAGGCCGCCGGCGGTCACCAGGCCCGCGGTCAGGACGACCGCCGTCTGCGGCCGACATGGTTGTTGTTAGGCACGTCGAACTCCGTTCGAGAGGTTGGCGCGAATTCTCCGGTAAGCGCTTTCCGCCCTTTTGCTGCGAGTCAAGCACATGCTTCGGCGGCGGGAGAAGGCGCGAGACCTCGAAGGCTGCAAACGCACGCAGCGATCTCGCAGAAGGGCATGCAGGTGTGACATGGCGCATGGACATGAGGCGCAGGTCACGGACGTTTCCCGGGCTTCAGCCCCTTGCGCGGATGCCGGATTTGTCCGATGTAACTTTCACGGCTGCGGGCTCGCGTGCGGTCGCCTCTTTACAGGCATGGCGGCGCGTGCTTAACTCTGCCCAACTCTCCGGAAAGCGCTTGCCCACCTTTTAACCGCTGCGAGCACCAGAAGGAGAGATGACGATGAGACGAGCGACCGCATGGCGGCTCAACACGGCGCTGGCCACAGCGGCCGTCGTGGGCCTGGGCCTGATCGGCGTGGCGCTACCGGCATTCCAGGCGTCGGCCGCCGCGGGCGGCGCCACCGGCTTCGCGACCGGCAACGGCGGCACCACCGGCGGCGCCGGAGGGTCCACGGTACGCGCCACCACGGGCACCGCGATCCACCAGGCCCTGTGCAGCAGGGCCAGCAGCTCCACCCCGATCGTCATCCAGGTCGAGGGCACCATCAACCACGGCAACACGACCAAGGTGTCGGGCCCGAGCTGCAACACCAACAGCGGCCTGATCGAGCTCAAGCAGATCAGCAACGTCACGATCGTCGGGGTCGGCAGCGGCGCCGTCTTCGACCAGCTCGGCATCCACATCCGCGAATCCAGCAACATCATCGTCCAGAACGTGACCGTCAGGAACGTCAAGAAGGCGGGCTCCCCCACCTCCAACGGCGGCGACGCCATCTCCATGGAGAGCGACGTGCGCAACGTCTGGGTCGACCACGTCACCCTGGAGGCCTCGGGCGGCGAGGACGAGGGCTTCGACGGCCTGTTCGACATGAAGGACAACACCCAGTACGTCACCCTGTCGTACAGCGTCCTGCGCAACTCCGGGCGCGGCGGGCTGATCGGGTCGAGTGAGAGCGACCTGTCGAACAGCTACATCACCTTCCATCACAACCTGTACGAGAACATCGACTCCCGTGCGCCGCTGCTGCGCGGCGGCATCGCGCACATGTTCGACAACCACTACGCGAGCCTCAACAAGTCCGGCATCAACTCCCGGGCCGGGGCGCGCGCCAAGGTGGAGAACAACTACTTCGAGGACTCCAAGGACGTCCTCGGCACCTTCTACACCGACGAGCTGGGCTACTGGCAGGTCGCCGGCAATGTCTTCGACAACGTGACCTGGTCCGCGCCCGGCGCCGAGAACCACCCGGCAGGCCCCGACCCGCGCTCCACCATCACCGTCTCCATCCCCTACTCCTACAGCCTCGACCCGGCGAACTGCGTGCCGGACGTCGTCCGCCGGACCGCGGGCGCGGGCAAGGGCCTGCAGGTGTCGGACGGCAGCTGCACGCCGACGACCCCGACGGCCACTCCCACCGGCCCCACCGCGACGCCGACGAGCACGCCGACGAGCACGCCGACGACCGGCCCCACCCCCGGCGGGACCAACCTCAGCATCGGCGCCGGCTCCGACGGCTCCAGCAAGGCCGACGGCACCAGCTACGCCAACGTCCGCGACGGCGACCTGAGCACGTTCTGGTCGCCGAACGGCACGACCGGCGACATCTCGATCAAGTGGAGCTCCGCCAGGACGGTGTCCGCGATCGTCATCCGCGAGGCGTCCGGCTCGTCGGGGACCATCGGGTCCTGGCAGGTCCTCAACGGCGGCACCGGCGCGGTGCTGAAATCCGGCACCGGGGCGGGCGCGATCACGTTCTCCCCGGTCTCGCTGAGCAAGATCACCTTCAGGATCGCCAGCGCGACCGGCGCCCCGAAGGTCGCCGAGTTCGAGACGTACGCCGCCTGACCCCCTCCGCCCGTGGGCCCCTGCGCTCACGGGCGCTGCGTGCGATCATGAGGCGTGACGATGGAAGACCCTCTCCGTCTGCTGCGCCGCCTGCGGCTCGGCAGGGAGGAGTACTGCCAGCGCCTCATGACCATGCTGATCCTCGACGGCCCCTATCCGGCGTGGAACAGCCGGAACAGGCCGTCGTCCCGTGGCGTCCGGTTCCTGCGGTCACTCGACGTGTTGTCGTTCGGCGGGGGCGGCGATCGGCACGGGCCGCCGCTGTTCGTGGACGAGTTCGAGTTACCCCCGCGCCACCATGACGAGCAGGGCGGGGCGCCCGACTACGCGGTGCTGTGGAGCGAGCGGCTCTGGATGATCGAGCTGAAGACGGAGCGTTCGAGCCACCGGCGGGACCAGCTCTCCGGTTACCGCACACTCGCCGCCCACCACCACCCGGACCTCGCGGTGGACCTCACGTACCTGGCGCCGGCGCCCCTCGCGCTCACCGCGCCGCCCGCCTCGGACGGCACGCGGTTCGCGCACGTCACCTGGCCCCAGGTCCTCCCGCTGCTCCAGGAGACGTGGGGCGGCGCGGACGACGAGGCACGGCACGTGCTCGCCGCCCTGCTGGCGGCGCTGGAGAGCCGTGGACCACCCGGCGGCCGACCTCGACGAGCTCCACCGGCTGCGCCTGACCCTGCGGCGGGCCATCTGCGACGGTCCGGCCCCGCTCAGGCACGTACGTCCCTGGTTGTGGCGCGCGGCGACCAGCGGCGGTGTCGCCCTCACGGACGCCGGTCGCGAAACGGGCTTCGAACTGCGCCTCTCCCGCTACCGCGACCCGGGATGCTGACTCCCGGATCACACAGGTGCACGCCCCTGTGTCAGGAGCACGATCTGCACATTCGGCCCCGAGGGTTCTGCACACGGCCGTGCGAGCATCCCGCGCATGGCCAGATACGTGATGATCGTCGTGTTGGCGCTGCTGGTGGCGGGTTGCGGCACGGCGGCCAAGACCGCTCCCGAGGTCGCCGGGTACGTCGGGGCGTACCTGCGGGAGCACCCGGACGTCGAGCGGGTGGCGACGAAGGGCGTCCGGACCGCCACGGTGATCGTCAAAGGTCAGGACCGGGACATCCGCGCCGGCCTCGGCGAGGGGCTGGGCGGGCGGCTCGTCCGTACGGGCGACGCCGCGTACATGCGGATGGCGGGAGAGGAGCCCGCGCCCGGCAAGCCCTGGGAGAAGATCACCGCGGAGCACGAGCCGTACAACCTGTTCGTCCTCGGCATGGTGACGGGCGAGGCCATGAAGCTGGTCGACAGCCACCGGGTGCACGGGATGCTCGCCGCCCGGGGGCAGGTGAGCGGCCCGGTCTCCGAGGGCGGGCTCGGCCGCTACACGGTCGCGGTGGACGTGCGGGCGGCACTCGACGGGCTGGACCTCGCCGCGTTCCTGGACGTGTACGACCCGCTGCCGGCCATGCAGGACATCGAGGACGAGTACGAGCGGGTACGGGCCGGCGATCCGGCGGCGCAGGCGCGGCTGCGCGGCAGGCTGATCGAGGAGTTCGGGGAGCGGGCGACGTACGAGCTGTGGATCGACGGCGAGGGGCGGCCGGTGCGGGAGCGGCTCACCGCCGTGACGCCTGTGGAGGTCGTGTTCTCCCATTGGGACGCCACGGCGGTGAGCGCTCCACCGGCCGATCAGGTCATGGTCAGGTGAGGTGGATGTAGTCGAGTTCGGCGTACCCGGTGCCGCCGGTGAAGTACGGGGAGCCCTTGGCCAGGCGGATCACGTTGTAGCCGGCCTTGAGAGTGACCGTGGTGCTGACGGTGGCGCCGAACTGGCCCCAGCCGGCGGTCGGCGGGTAGCTGACCGTGGTCCAGGGGCCGCCGTTGTAGGCGAGGCCCTGGGTGGCGGTGGCGCCGGTGCCGTTGGCGTAGCCGATCGTCATCGTGTACGCCCGCGCCGCCGGCACGTTGACGACGAAGTCGACGTAGCTGTCGGTGCGGGGCGTGCCGGAGTTGTCGATGCGGCCCACGTAGCCGCCGGCGGACGCGCTGGGGGCGGTCAGCCTCTGGGCGCGGAACACCGAGGCGTTCTCGGCCTCGTAGCGCTGCTGGTAGGCGGGCACGCCGGAGGCGGGTTCGACGACGAGCTGGTACGCGCTGCCGGCGACCATGCCGGGCACCGAGACGCTGAGCTGGCCGCCGCTGACCGTGCGGGTCGTGGTGGACAGCGGGGTGGGGGCGGCGACGGCGGTGAAGCGGCCGCTCGCGGGGGTGGACAGGAGCGTGACGCGGACGCTGGAGCCGAGCGCGCCGAGGCCGGTCAGGTTGACGGTGTTGGTGCCGGCCTCGTTGCCGAGGACCACGTTGACGATCTTGCGGGTGGGGTCGTAGGCCGCGAAGCCGTCCAGGCCGGTGGTCGTGGTGGAGGTGGTGGTGACCATGTTCCCGGCCATGTCGCCGTACCACTTGTACAGCCACCAGGTGCCGGTCGGCTGGGTGTTGTTCACGACCAGGCCGTTCATGGTGCCGTACTCGTACCAGAAGGCGCGGTGGGCGGACTCGACGCCGCCGCGTTCGAGCTTGGCGACGTAGCTGGCGATCGACCCCGGTACGTCCACCTCGCCGGTGGTGGCGTACTCGTTGACGGAGATGCGGCGCGGGCTGATGCCGAGCGAGGACTCCAGGTTGCGGTAGTCGGCGATGTCGGCGGCGATCCTGGAAGGGCCGCTCAGCTCGTGCCAGCAGATGATGTCGGGCAGCGTCCCGGTGTCCCTGGCGTGGGTCAGGAACGACTGCATCCAGGAGCGGCTGTAGACGGCGGTGCTCGGGCCGACGATCGGCGTCTGTGCGTCGAGGGACCGGACCGCCCGGTACGTTCGGGTCCATCCGTCGTTGAAGGAGCCCGCGGCGGCGGTGTTCCAGGTCCAGTCAGGCTCGTTCCAGAGCTCCCAGCCGATCACGTTGGTGACTGTCGTGGCCGACAGGCGGGCGTTGACCATGGTGGTGACCTTGGCCAGCCAGTCGTCCCAGCTCACCCACCTGTAGGGGAAGTCGGGGTAGATGTCGGGCATGCGGATGAACTCGCCCGCTCCGGCGCGCGTGGCCTGCGGGGCGACCAGGAGCGCGTCGCCGCCGGGCGGCTGGCCGTTCGGCTTCTGGCCGACGCCGGGGGCGGGCTGGGTCAGCGAGTTCACCCTGAGCGGTAACAGGGTGGAGTCGGCCGGGCGGGAGTTCTCGGCGAGCCCGTACAGGCCGCCGGCGGCGACGTGGGTGACCGGCCGGAACGGGCGGCCGACGTCGACGGTGAGCGTCGCGCCGGCCGCGGCGGCCGGGGGTGAGACGGCCGCCAGGGTCGCGGCGGCCACCGCGACGGCGAGGGCGACAGCCCTGGTTCTGTGCATCGTTCTGCCTCCTTGTGCTGGTGATGCGAGAGGTGGGCAGGACCGGCCCCCGATGCCGTTCGGCCCTTGCCGTGCCCGGCGTCCCGGGGCGGGACGCCGGCCGAGTCATGAGGACGCGGGCAGCCAGACGCGCATGCCGGACGGGCCGCGCCGCGCCCACGAGTGGTACGGCCGCAGCGGCACGTCGAACCCCTCGCCGCCCGAGCCGTCCGGGCCGGTATCGGCGTCGGAGATGAGCCACGCGGCGTGCGGGCGGGTGGCGGTGTAGGGCCAGCCGGCGTCGGGCCTCGCCGGGGAGCGGCCGGTGACGCGGCCGCCGCGCGGGTCGGGCAGCGGGCCGCCGCGCGTGTCGATCACCAGGGCGTCGAGCAGGGCGGGGTCGGGGAGGTCGTGGGACTCGACGCACAGCACCTCGGGACCGCGCTCGACCGCGACGCACCCGCGTACGGCGTCGACCCGCGGGTCGGGCCAGGTGAACCGGGGACGCATGGGCAGGTCGAGCGTGACGACGTCCCCGGCGCGGAACGCCCGCCGCACGCTCGCCGTGCCCGGGGCGGCCGGGCGGGCGCGGCCGTCGTCGGTGAGCGTGGCGCCCTCGGCCCAGGCGGGGACGCGCAGCGACAGCGTCCAGGGCGCGGCGGCGTCCTCGGTGATACGGACGCGGATCGTGCCGTCGGCCGGGTACCGGGTCTCGACCTCGGCGGCCACCCGCCTGCCGTCCGGCAGGTCCGCGGCGATGACGCAGGGGGCGTACTGGTGGATCTGGAGTCCGTCGTCGTCGGTCGTGGTGAGGTAGCCGTCCAGGGCGGCGAGGGTCCGCGCGACGTTCGTCGGGCAGCAGGAGACGTCGAACCAGGCGGCGCGCGCGCCCGACTCGGCGCGCGGGCTGACCTCGCCGTCGTCGGCGGGGCGGCCGGGGGTGCGCTGGTGGAGGGGGTTGGCGTAGAAGAACGCCCGGCCGTCGTCGGCCGGGGACGCGGCGACGACGTTGTAGAGCGTGCGCTCGATCAGGTCCGTGTACCGCACGTCGCCGGTGGCAAGGTGCAGCCGCCAGGACACCATGATCGAGGCGACCCCGGCGCAGGTCTCGCAGTAGGCCCGGTCCGGCGGCAGCTCCCAGTCCTCGCCGAAGCCCTCGTCCTGGTGGCGCGAGCCCATACCGCCGGTGATGTACGTGCGGCGCGCGACCGAGCGGTCCCACTGCCGCCGCACCGCGTCCAGCAGCTCGTCGTCGCCGTGCTCGACCGCGACGTCCACGGCCGCGGCGCTGAGGTAGAGCACCCGTACGGCGTGGCCGCGCCACACGTCGGCCTTCCGGATCGGGACGTCGTCCTGGAAGTAGGCGCGGCCGAGCGGGATGTCGCCGAGCCTGCCGTGACCGCGCCGGTCGAGGAACAGGCGGGCCTGCTCGACGTAGCGTTCCTCGCCGAGCGCGCGGCCGAACTCGGCGAGGCCGACCTCGATCTCCGGGTGACCGCACAGGCCGTCCCTGCCGCCGGGGCCGAACGCGCGGCAGACGTGGTCGGCGGCGCGGCGGGCCAGGCGTACGAGCTCGTCCTCGCCGCGCGTGCGCAGGCGGGCGACGGCGGCCTGGAGCAGGTGGCCGGTGTTGTAGAGCTCGTGGCCGTGTTCGAGGTCGCTGTAGCGCGGCGGCTGGTCGCCGTGGCCGAAGCAGGTGTTGAGGTAGCCGTCCGGGTCCTGGGCGCGGCCGATGCGCGCGGTGAGCCGCTTGAGCGCGCTCTCGGCCCCCTCGTCGCCCGTGCGGAAGCTCTCCCAGGCCAGGGCCTCCATGAGCTTGTAGACCTCGGAGTCGGAGAACGGCCAGCCGGGCCGGTCGGGGGCGGTCGTGCCGTCGGCGACGCGGTCGAAGTTTGCCAGCCAGCCGAGGCGTTCCATCCAGGTCTCGCAGTGGGCCAGGGTCGCCGCGGCGTTCACGGCCTGGCGTCCGCCCCAGAACCCGCCCGTGACGGAGACCTGCGCGAGCCCGAGGGGGCGTACCGGCCCCCGGGACGGGAGCACGGGCACGGGGTGGGCGGCCGTCGGGCCAGGTGTCATGTCGTGTGCCTTTCGCAAGATGACGCTCAGTCCTTCACCGCGCCCGCGGTGACCCCGGCGGCGATGTAGCGCTGCGCGAGGACCAGGAGGAACGCGGCGGGGACGGACGCGATCACGGCGGTCGCCATGATCGAGTTCCATTGGGTGGTGTTGTTGCCGATGTAGCGGAAGATGCCGAGCGTGATCGGGATCGTGTCGCTGTTGCGGTTGAGGGTGGAGGCGAAGATGAAGTCCGACCACGCCCACAGGAACGAGAAGAGCGACACGGTGATCACGGAGTTCCTGCTGAGCGGCAGGATGATGGAGCGGAACGTGCGCCAGGTGCCGGCCCCGTCGATCTCGGCCGCCGACATGAGCTCCTTGGGGATGCCCGCCATGAACGCGCGGAACAGCAGCACCGCGAACGGCACGGCCAGCGTCGAGTCCGCGACGACCAGCCCCGCGACGGTGTTGAGCAGGCCGAGCCTGATGTAGATCGCGTAGAAGCCCATGGCCATCACGACCGCGGGGATCATCTGGGCGACCAGCAGCAGGAAGTCGATGGCGCGGGCGCCGAGCGGGCGCAGCTTGGCCAGCGCGTACCCGGCGGGCAACGCCACGACCAGGGTGAGCGCGACGGTTGCGAGGCCGATGAACAGGCTGGTCGCGAGCGCGGGCAGCTGCTGGCCGAACGCAGCGGCGTACCCCTCGAACGTCGGGTCCCAGGGGAACCAGTGGGGCGGGTCGGCGCGCATGTCGCCGGTCCTGGTGAGCGAGACGTTGACCATCCAGTAGACCGGGAAGAGCATCACGCCCGCCAGGACGACGCCGACGACGGTCTTCCACGCTCTCATGCGGTCACCTTCCGCAGGCGCACGTGCAGCAGCCCGGCGGCGAACGCGATGAGGATGAGCAGGTTGCCGACCGCCGCCGCAGGGGAGAAGTCGGGCTGCCCGGTGCCGAACGCCTCCCGGTAGGACCAGATGGCGAGCGTCGTGGAGGCGTCGGCCGGCCCGCCCCTCGTCATGATCCAGATGATGTCGACGACCTTCAGCGTGTAGATCAGGCCGAGCAGCAGCGTGATCGCCGACACCGGCCGCAGCAGCGGGAACGTGATGCGGCGGAAGCGCTGCCAGGCGTTGGCGCCGTCCAGGCCGGCGGCCTCGTACAGCTCGGGCGGGATGTTCTGCAGGCCGGCGTACAGGATGACCAGGTTGAACGGGACGCCCAGCCAGATGTTGGCGACCGTGACCGCGAGCAGCGCGGTGTCGGGCGAGGTCAGCCAGTTGATCTGGCCGATCCCGAACGCGCCGAGGAAGGCGTTGACGATGCCGTTGTCGCTGTTCAGCATCCACGACCAGGTGGAGGCCGACACGATCAGCGGCAGCAGCCACGGCACGAGGAACATCGCCCGCAGCACCGCGCTCAGCCGGAAGCTCCGGTGGAAGAAGACCGCGAGCGCGAGGCCGATCGCGTACTGGAAGGCGATGGACACCAGCGTGAACAGCGCGGTGGAGCCGAGGGCCGTCAGGAAGGCGTCGTCGGAGACGATGTCCAGGTAGTTCTTGAGCCCGGTGAACTCCGCGTCGCCCCGTACGAACGCGCGCGGCGTGTAGTCGTGCACGCTGAGCTCGACGTTGCGGTAGAGCGGGTAGGCGTAGAAGAGGGCCAGGTAGACGAGCAGGGGCGTAAGGAAGGCGAGGGCCGTCCAGCGCCGGGCCGGGCTCGGGCGGGAGCGCCGGCGCCCGGCGGCGGAGCGGGCCGCCACCGGGCGGCGGGCCGTGACGACCGCGCCGTTACGAGGTGAGCTCATGAGCGGTCCGGTTCAGCCGCGGACGGCCTGCTCGGCCTTGGCCTGCGCTTCCTTCAGCGCGTCGGCGGGCGAGGCGGAGCCGCTCAGCGCCTTCTGCACCCCGGTCCACATGGCCTCGGAGATCTTCGGGTACGCGGTGCCGAGGTTGTCGCTGGTGCGTCCCTTGGCCGACCGGACGGCCTCGACCCACGGCTTCAGGGCCGGCTCCTTGGCCAGGATCGCCTGCTGGCCCTCGGCTGTGGAGGGGATGTAGTACGCGAAGGTCGTACCCGTTTCGACCAGGCCCTCGGGGGTGGTCATGCATTCGAGGATCTTCTTGGTGGCCGCGTACCGCTTGGTGTCCTTCTGGACGGGGACCGTGATGAACTCGCCGCCGGTCGGTGTCGGGGCGGCGCCGCCGTCCTTGGCCGGGATCTGCACGACGCCCGTCGGGAAGCCCGCCTTCGCGGCGCTGTTCACCTGCCAGGTGCCGTTCTCGGCGAAGCCGAACTCGCCGGTCAGGAACTCCTCCCAGGTGGTGTTCTGGGAGTTGCTGAGCACCGAGTTGGGCGCGATGCCGTCCTTGACCCAGGAGTTCCACAGCTCCAGCGCCTGCACGGCCTGCGCCGAGTCGAGCCGGGTGAGCTGCCCGCCCGCGCCCCAGAACCAGGGCAGGAACTGGAACGATCCCTCCTCGGTGCCGATGGCGGCGAACGTGATCGGCTTCTTGCCTGCGGCCTTGACCTTCTTCAGTGCCGCGTTCAGCGAGGCCCAGTCCTTGATCGAGGCGGGGTCGACCCCAGCCTTGTCCAGGATGTCCTTGTTGTAGTAGAGCGCGAGGGTGTTGGCGCCGATGGGGACGCCGTACGTCTTGCCGTCGAGCTCGCCAGCGGCGATGAGGTTCTTGTCGAACCGGTTCACATGGAGGCCGAAGTCGGCCATCGTGGTCAGGATGCCGGCGTCGGCGAGGGTCGAGACGGCGGGGTTGTCCAGCAGGATGACGTCGGGCGCGTTGCCCTCCTGCCCGGCCAGCAGGGCCTGGTTGGTCAGAGCGGTGGTGTCGTAGGCGGTGCGCTTGACGATGACGCCGGCCTCTTTGGCGCAGGCGTCCACGCGCTTAGCCCAGGCGGAGGCGGCGTCGTGCTGGGGGTAGGGGTCCCACCAGGTGTACGCGCCGCCGGCGGCGGTCGTGCCGCCGCCGGGCGGCGTGGAGGCGCAGGCGGCGAGGGCGGACAGGGTCAGAACGGCGGTTCCGAGGACCACCGCCCGCGTGGGAAGCGATGAACGGGTCATTCCGAGATCTCCATTGTTAGCGCTCACATCGAGCGGCGTCGAACGGGTGCTGGGCTGGGGCGCGGCCTCAGGGAGCGGCCGGGCGCGGGGGTGCGGTGCTCGCGAGCGAGACCAGTTCGGGCGAGATGAAGCGCACGACGAACGGCTCGCGCCGGGCCGCGGAGGACTCCACCCGGCGGACGAGCTGGCGCACCGCCATCGAGCCGAGGCGGTCGGGCGCGCTCTCGATGAAGGAGTAGGGCAGGGAGAAGGTCGCGGCGAACTCGGCGGAGTAGCGCCCGATGACGGACAGGTCCTCCGGCACCCGCAGGCCGCGCTGGTGGGTGACCGACGGCAGCGCCGCTGCCACCGCCTCGTTGTTGATCAGCAGGCCGGTCGCCGCCGGGTGGGCGTCGAGCAGGTTGTTGAGCAGCCGTCCGACAGCCGGCTGCCGGGACTCGCCATAGACGGCGTGCAGGGTGACGCCGAGCAGGCGGGCCCGTTCGAGCGCTGCGTCGCGCAGCCGCCAAACGTACGCGCCTCCGCGCTCGACCACGTGCTCCGGCTGCGATACCAGGATGAGCTCGCGGTGGCCGAGCCGGTGGAGGTGGTCCACCATGACCCGGCCTGCCTCCTCGAAGTCGAGGTCGAACACGTCGAGGCCGGAGCAGTCGCCGGGCAGGCCGACGAGCGCACCCGGCTGGGGGGCGGCCC
This sequence comes from Nonomuraea sp. NPDC049624, assembly GCF_040675255.1. Lineage (NCBI taxonomy): Bacteria > Bacillati > Actinomycetota > Actinomycetes > Streptosporangiales > Streptosporangiaceae > Nonomuraea > Nonomuraea sp. NPDC049624. The sequence continues at coordinate 63,195 of NZ_JBFAOR010000003.1, forward strand.
GCAGGATGGGCAGGCGCGCGTCCTCCTGCGCGATGTTCATCAGGACGACGCCGTCGACCATGCGCGAGTCGGTGATCCTGCGCAGCGCCCGCGCACCGTCGGCCTCGGTGACGAGGAGGGTGTCGTAGCCCTGGTCGCGGGCGGTGTCGGTGACGCCCAGGATGTACTGCATCATGGCCGGCGCGAACTCGTCCTCGTGGAACTGCGCGAGCAGGCCGAGCACCTTGGTCTGGGAGGTGGCCAGGGCGCGGGCGCCGGCGTTCGGTGTGTAGGCGAGAGCCTCGGCCGCCGCGAGGACGCGCTGCCGGACCTCGTCGGAGATGGGCCGCTTGCCGGACAGGGCGTAGGACGCCGTGCTGCGGCTCACCCCGGCCTCCCGGGCCACGTCGCCGATCGTCGCCATGCTGCGTCCTCTCGCCTTTGCCGAACCGGCTCCGGTCTCGCGGGCCGGCCACTCGTTTGTCGAACCGGTTCGACGATGAGGTGGCGGCTCCCTCTCTTCGTCTCGCTGTCTCGCCGTCCGTACCGAGGTGAAAGTGGTGGTGGAGAAGCAGGCGACCGTGGCGGTAATCCGCTCGTACCGCCGCATTCGGCGAACCGGTTCAACGATGTGGCACGACTTTGGCTCACCGCTCGCCCGCCGTCAAGTGCTCGCCATCCGGGCGATACCGGATCGTAACCACGATCGGCTGTGAGGCGGACCAGCCCGCTAGGCCGACAGGTATTTGTCGTTCCGTCCGAGCCCCATCGGCTGGTAGACCTTGGTCGCCAGGACGATCCGGTCCCGGCGGCCGCCCTGGGAGAGCCAGCGGCCGATGATCTCCTCGGAGAGGCCGTACCCCTGGTCCATGTCCGGCCTCTGGGGGCCGCCGTAGACGTCGGCGGTGTCGAAGAAGTTGATGCCCGCCTCCACCGCGGCGTCCATGATCTGGAAGGCGGTGGGTTCGTCGGTCGCGTCGCCGAAGTTCATCGTGCCCAGGGCGAGCCGGCTGACGCGCAGCCCGCTGCGGCCCAGGTGCTCGTAGTCCATGTCGATCCTCTTCAGGGTGCTTGGCGGGTGGCGGCCGGCGTCGCGGTGTAGTCGGCGTCGGTGACGTGCTCCAGCCAGGCGGTGTCGTCGCCTTCCCACAGGGCCAGGTGGGTCATGAAGTGGCCGGGGGCGGCGCCGTGCCAGTGCTCCTCGCCCGGCGGGGTCCAGATGACGTCGCCCGGATGGGCCTCGATCAGCCGGCCGCCGCGGGACTGGATCAGCGCGACGCCTTCGACGATGAACAGCGTCTGGCCGAGGCCGTGGGAGTGCCAGGCGGTTCGGGCGCCGGGCGCGAACCTGACCATGTTCGCGCGGGATCGGGACGGGTCCTCGCCGCGGTGGATGACGTCGAACCAGACGTCCCCGGTGAACCATTCGGCTGGTCCCTTGGTGGTCGGTGGCTGCTTCAGCAGTTCCATGGTCGTTCCTTCTCGTGGTCGGTGATCTCTTGCGAAGGGATGGGGGCCGTCAGGGGCGCAGCAGGGTCTTGACGGCGCGGCGTTCATCCATCGCCCGGTAGCCGTCGGCGGCGTCCTCCAGCGGGAGTTCGAGGTCGAAGACCTTGCCGGGGTCGATCGCGCGGTTCCAGATCAGGCCGATGAGCTCGGGCAGGAAGCGGCGTACCGGGGCCGGGCCGCCGTGCAGGTGCACGCCGGAGAAGAACAGCTCCTCGCCTGGCAGCTCGACGTCGTGGGAGACGCCGACGTAGCCGACGTGGCCGCCGGGCCGGGTGGAGCGGATGGCCTGCATCATCGACTCCTGGGTGCCGACGGCCTCGATGACCGAGTGCGCGCCGAGCCCGCCGGTCAGCTCCTTGAGCCGGGTGACGCCCTGGTCGCCGCGTTCGGTGACGATGTCGGTGGCGCCGTACTCGACGGCGAGCTTCTGCCGGTCGGCGTGGCGGCTGAAGACGACGATGCGCTCGGCGCCGAGCCGCCCGGCGGCCAGGACGCCGAGCAGCCCCACCGCGCCGTCGCCCACGACGGCGACCGTCTTGCCAGGGCCGGCCTCGGCGGCGACCGCGGCGAACCAGCCGGTGCCCAGCACGTCGGAGGCGGCCAGCAGGCTCGGGACGAGGTCGGCGTCCGGCATGGCGGGGGTGGCGACCAGGGTGCCGTCGGCCAGCGGGATGCGGGCGTACTGGGCCTGGGTGCCGATCGCGCCGATCGGTTCGGCGTGCACGCAGCGGGACTGGTAGCCGGCCCGGCAGATCTCGCAGGTGTTGTCGGAGGCGAAGAACGACCCGACCACGAAGTCCCCGACCTTGATCGTTTCGACCTGGTCGCCGGTCTGCTCGACGACGCCGACGTACTCGTGTCCCATCGGCACCGGCTCGTCTGACTTGTCCACGCCCCGGTAGGGCCACAGGTCAGAGCCGCAGACGCACGTCGCGGTGATGCGGATGACCGCGTCGGTGGGCTGGACGATCCGCGGGTCGGGACGGTCCTCGACGCGCACGTCGCGCGGTCCGTGCAGAACTGCTCCACGCATGAGTGGTGTCTCCTTCGAGTGTTGGGTGACGGCGGCGGATCAGCGGACTCCGTCGAGCGTCGAAGGCCCGACGCCCAAGGTGCTTCGCCGGCCGGTGGCCAGATGTCGCGGCCGAACCGGCGCCGGCAGCGTCCCGCACGGTTCCCCAGCAGAGGAGGCATTTCCCCCGATAGGTGAGGCATGAACAGGCGAGAGGAACTCTTTCCCGGCATTTAGCCCGGCGTCCGCACGACGTGCTCACCGCGTCGGCGCGGCGGCGAGCTCGGGTTCGGCGGCCGGGGACGGCCGCGCCGTCCGGGCGCGATGCCGGGGGCTGAGAGCGGCGCAGGCCGCCAGCGCGAGCGCGATCGAGACGACGGTGACGATCCCGAGCGGCAGCATGCCGTCCGCCCCGGCCAGGCCGACGAAGGGAGCGGCGACACCGCCGAAGGCGAAGCGGGCCATGCCAAGGAGCGAGGAGGCGGTGCCCGCCATATGCGGGTATCCGGCCAGGGCCAGCGTGGTGGCGGGCGGGGTGGTGGCGGCCACGCCGCTGACCATGATCAGCAGCGAGACGATCACCACGGCCAGCGGCAGCGTCCACAGCCCGGCGGCCAGCAGGCCGAGCGTGCCGAGCGCGCACATGGCCAGGCCCACGGCCAGGGTGCCGCGCACGCTCCACCGCTCGCTGCTACGCCCGGCCAGGTAACCGAAGACCATGAACCCGGCCGAGTTCAGCCCGAAGGCGAGCGCGTACTGCTGCGGCGACAGGCCGTAGACGCCCTGCAGGACGTAGGTGGCCCCGGCCAGGTAGGCGAACAGGGCGGCGTTGACGAACCCCTGCAGCAGCACCGCGCCGGTGAAGACGCGGTCGGCCAGCAGGGTGCGGAAGTCGCGGCCGGTTCGGGCGAACCCACCCGTCGTACGGCTCGTCTGGGGCAGCGTCTCGCGGTAGCCGAAGGCGATGAGCACCAGGATGAGCGCGCCGATCACCGCCAGGAGCGTGAACAGTCCGCGCCAGTCGGTGACACGGGCCAGATGGCCGCCCACCAGCGGTCCCACGATGGCGGCCAGGCCGCCGAGCACGGTCATGCGGCCGTAGTAGCGGATGAGCTTCCCGCCGGAGTAGAGGTCACGTCCCGCCGCCTGCGCGATCACGATTCCGGCGCCGCCGGCGAGCCCCTGGACCAGCCGCGCGATGATGAGCGTCTCGATGCTCGGGCTGAGGGCGCACAGCAACGAGGTCGCGACGTAGGCGGCCAAGCCGACGTACAGAGGCCGGGCGCGGCCGAACCGGTCCGACAGCGGCCCTGCGACGAGCTGCCCCAACGCCAGCCCGATGAGGCAAGCGGTGACGGTCAGTTGCGCCATCGACGTCGCCGCGTTCAGCTCGTCCGTCAACGCGGGCAGAACCGGCAGGTACAGATCCATCGAGATGGGACCGAACACGGTCAACAGGAGCAACAGCGTGGGCAACAGCCGGGAGACCGGCTGCGACGTGGATGGAGATTGATTGAGCACTACTCCAGTCAAAGGGCCCCGGCGGCAGGGCGGGAGTCTCTGTCAAGGGGTGTACCGACAGGGCATCCCAGACCTTCCAGACGGCCTCTACGCTGGGATTATGGATAACCGCCGCGAAGTCCGCGAGTTTCTCACCTCGCGCCGGGCCAAGGTCACGCCAGAGCAGGCCGGCATCCCGGGCGGCGCCAACCGGCGGGTGCCCGGCTTGCGCCGCACCGAGGTCGCCATTCTCGCCGGGGTCAGCGTCGAGTATTACGCCAAGCTCGAACGCGGCCAGATCGCCGGCGCGTCCGCGTCCGTCCTGGAGGCGATCGCCCGGGCGCTGCACCTGGACGACACCGAGCGCGCCCACCTGTTCGACCTGGCCCGCGCCGCCGACGGCATCCCCGCCTCCGGCCGCCCGCGCCGCCGCGCCACCCGCCAGAGCGCCTCCCGCCCCAGCCTGCACTGGGCGCTGGAGGCCATCACCGACGGCGTCGCGTTCGTCCGCAACCCCCGCCAGGACCTGCTGGCGGCCAACGCCCTCGGCCGCCGCTTCTATGCGCCCGTCATCGGCGACGGCGGACGCACTCCCAACCTGGCCCGCTTCCAGTTCCTCGACCCGTCCTCCCGCGACTTCTACCCCGACTGGGACCTGTTCGCCGAGATGTGCGTGGCGGTCATGCGGGCGGAAGCCGGCCGCGACCCGCATGACCGCGCCCTGCAGGACCTGGTCGGCGAGCTCTCCACTCGCAGCGACACGTTCCGCACGCTCTGGGCCGCACACGACGTCCGCATCCACGGAACGGGCACGAAGCGTTCAACCATCCCGAGGTGGGCGAACTCGTCCTCGCCTACGAGGAACTCGCCATCACCGCCGAACCCGGACTCGTGCTCATCATCTACACCGCCGAACCCGGCTCCCCCTCCGCCGAACGCCTGCGCCTGCTCGCATCCCTGGCCGCCGAGCAGCCGACGAACGCCGGCGACGACGTCGCCGGCGCCCATCCGGGATCGCGCTGAACCCCCGCCCGCCTGACGATCTCCTCGATGTTCCACCGTGCGCCCTGCCCTGACGTTCGGCCGCCCTCCTCCTTGGGCGGTTCTTCGAATGGGGCCGGGGTGGCAGGCCGACCAGGGGCGAGCCGGCGGGCGGCCCGCCCCTGGTCGGCGGGTCAGCGTTCGGTGAGGCGGATGAAGGTGACGGAGTTGGCGGGGAAGTCGTAGGTGAAGGCGTTGGAGAAGCCGTTCAGGTGGCGTTCAACCGGTTTGATCCTGGTCGGTTCGGTGAGGGAGTTGGCGTCGCCCGGAGCGCCGGCCATCGAGGTCACCGTGGCGGACGGGCGAAGGCGGGGACCCCTCAGGGTGACGGTGCTGCGCACGCCGGTCGCCTGAGCGTTGACGACCTTGAGCGTGACGTTGTCGCCGTCTCGCGAGACGACTTGGTAGAGCGGCTCCACGACGGCATTGTCGGCGAACTCGTTGATCTTCTGGCCGTCGAGCCAGGTGGTGATCCTGCGTCCGTTCACCTGGATCTTGATCTGGTAGTCGCGGCCGGTCTCGATGGTGGTCGGGGAGGAGGCGATCTCCGACCTGCCGCCGCCGATGCCCTTCTCGACGGCGGACCGAGTGTTGTTCCAGCCGCCGAGGTTCCACCAGTAATAGGTGTCGCCCACGCCGAACATGACCAGGAATCCCTCGGCGCCGCCGGTCTTGCGGGCCTTGACCTCCATCGTGTAGTTCGACCAGTCAGGTGAGCCGGCGGTGGATCGGGCGTCGGTGACGTCGGCGGTCTGGACGTAGGCGCCGTCCTGCACGGCCCATGCTCCCTGGCCTGGAGTCCACTTCTCGCCCTCGCCGGAGAAGTCGTCCGAGAACAGTGTCGTGCCGTCGGCGGCGGTGACCTTGACGTCGTCGTAGCGGACCTGGGTGCTCCACGAGCCGAGCCCGATGCCGCCCGTGATGTCGGCCGGGGGCTTGGTCGCGCTCTCGAACGTGCTGGGCTGGATCCGGTCGCCGAGGTTCGTGGAGAACAACTTCTGCACGTAGTAGTTCGCCGATCCGAAGACCTGGTCGTTGTCGTACCAGATGAGGTCGGGGAACCAGTTCACGTAGTCCACGTTGGCCAGCAGCGGCGCGTACGACGCCAGCTCCACCACGTCGGAGTTGCGCTCCAACCCGGTCATGTACGACGCCTCCGCCAGGGCGTTGCCGAACGTGTTGCCCTGCGAGGCGTACTCGCCGGCGAACACCTTCGGCCCGTTGCGGTCGTAGGAGTCGTAGCGGTGGTTGTTGGTCAGGAACCAGCCGGGGCTGCTGTAGTAGTGCTCGTCGACCAGGTCGGCCTTCTGGTCGCGGGCGAATTGCCACATTTTGTCGAACCAGGCGCCCTGTGGGGCTTGCCCCGAGTTGCTGATGATCTTAATGGCGGGGTACTTGGCCCTGACCGCGTCGGCGAACTTGGGATAGTTCGTGAAGAACTCGGAGTAGATCTCCTCGTTCCCGAGGCCGATGTAGTCCAGGCCGAACGGCTTCGGGTGCCCGAGCGCGGCCCGCTTGGCGCCCCACTCGGAGGTGACCGGGCCGTTGGCGAACTCGATCAGGTCGAGCGTGTCCTGGACCCACCGGGCCAGCTTGGCCTCGTCGGTCAGCGGCTGGTTCACGTTGCAGCCGTTGACGCCCACCGACAGCACGGGCAGCGGCTCGGCGCCGATGTCCTCGGCGAACTGGAAGTACTCGTAGTAGCCGATGCCGTACGACTGGTTGTAGCCCCAGAAGTTGAAGTTCGTCGGCCGCTCCTCGACCGGGCCGATCGTCTCCTTCCACTGGTAGATGCGCCGCCGGTCCTGCTTGTCGGAGTAGGGGGCGTAGGTGCCGACGTTGGTCACGCAGCCGCCGGGGAAACGCAGGAAGCCCGGCTTCAACTCCGCGATGGCCTTGGCCAGGTCGGCGCGCATGCCGTGCCCCTTGAAGGTGTCATGCGGGAACAGCGAGACCATGTCCAGATCGGTGCGCCCGCTCGGCGCCTGGACGATCAGGCGACCGGCGTCGGTCGTCGCCGCCGCGGTGAACCACGCTTCGTACTTGGCCCAGCCGCCCGCCTTGACCTGCAGGGCCGCCGTGCCGAGGACCGCGGTGCCGTCCTCGACGGTCACCGTCAGCGTCCCCGCCTCGGTGCGCCTGGCCCAGAACGACAGGTCGTAGCGGGCGCCCCTCTTCAAGGCCAGGCCGCGGTTGAACCCGGCGTTGCTCGCCCCGGCCGTGCCGTCTCCCGTGACGTCGAGACGCAGGTAGTTGCGGTTGTTGGCGTTCAGCGGCTGGTCGCCGGTGACCGCGAGGGAGGCGCTCGCGCCGCGTTCCGCCTTGCTCCACGCGGTCAGGCCCGTGTAGGAGGCGTGGTCCTGGTCGTTGAACTCGAACGAGCGGTTCTGGACCAGCTCGGCGTACAGGCCCCCGTCGGCGGCGTGGTTGATGTCCTCGTAGAAGACCCCGTACAGGTTGGGACTGACTTCGGTGCCCTTGGCCTTGGTGTCCACGGTGAGCGCGCCGGACGTGTAGCCCTCGATCGTGAATTTCGTGATCGCCGGGCCGGTGACGAGAGCGCCGTCGCTGACGGAGACGCTCTTGCCGCTGGAGGAGAGCTTGACCTTGCCGCCACCGGCGTCCTTGAGCTGGAAGACCGAGGGGTTCGCGCCCAGCCGCACCTTGTCGCCGGCCTCCAGGTATTTCCCGGACGCGACGTCCTTGAGCGCCAGTCCGCCGTCGCGCGGCTCGGCGGTCATGACAAGGCCGGTCATCGGCGCCCTGTCCGAGGCCCGCACCACGCCCGACTTGCTGACCGACAGGTAGGGCGCGTCGACCGCCTTCAGCGTGAACTGCCCCTGCGGGCTCACCGGCCGTCCCTCGGCGGCCTTGACGGCGAAGTAGTCGAAGTCCGCGCGGATGGGCGTCCCGTTCTGGGCGGACAGGCCGTAGAGGCCGACCTGCTTGATGTCCATCTTCGCGGTGGACCTGCTTGCTTCGATCCACACCGAGCCGTCCCAGTAGGAGGCGACGAACTCGTCGCCGGTCCTGGCCAGCCTGAGGATCTCGCCGGTGGATCCCGGACGGGTCTTGAAGCCGCCGGTGTAGCTCGCGCCGACCTCCGTCCCCGTCTCGATCACGGTGCCGCCGGAGAAGCTGACGTGGGCCAGCCCGGTTCGTACGTAGTTGTCCCAGTCCTGCCAGGCGACCAGGCCCGCGTTCTGGTAGTCCAGCGCGACGGGCGCGCTGAGCTTGGTGATCACCTCGAAGTCGCCGGCCGGAACGTCGACGAGGAAGACGTTCTTGGCGCTGTTGCCGCCCCCGTACGTGTCACCGGGGGAGGTGTCCAGATGGAGCGCGCCCCCTGACAGCGACCAGCGGGAGTCGTCGGGAGACAGGACGCTCCACTCCTGCCCCAGTCTGTCGCCGTCGAACTGGTCGACGGCTGCTCCTTGAGGGATGGGATCCGCTGAGGCGGACGCGGGCGGTGGTGCCGCGAGGAGGGTGGCGACGAGCGTGACCGATAACGCGATGCGTTTCATGGTGAAGGCTCCTAAGGAATGTTAGCGCTAACAAACCGGATCCGTGAATGGCTGTGTCGTGCGGTAGGAAGGGGAGCTTCCTGGTCGAGGGCCGTGCGGGAACCGGATGCATCCTTCGACGAAGAGCGTGGTCTCCGGGGCGTCGACAACCAGAGGTGCGCGCACCAGCGCCGCGACGCCCACGTGGCGTACCGGCCGAGGTGCCTTCAGCGACGGCTGTACAGCCGCCCGCGACGGGCGAAGGCGATCCAGATCCCGGAAGCGATCACCACCGCGACGGCGATGATTCCGATCGTGAACGGAGTGCCGTCCGCGTCCTCGCGGTCGGCCAGAGCCCCGGCGCCCGTCGCGCGCGGCGCGGGCGAAGTCGCCGCCACGGGGGTGGCGGCCAGGTCCGCCGCCTTCACCTTCGTCGTCGCGCGCGCCTTGGCCGGCTTGGTCGCGGTCACCGTGACCTTCCAGGTGCCGCTCGGCAGCGGCTCGGGGGAGGTGTAGAGGTTCTGGCCCTCGGAGGAGGACCGGAGCTGGACGGGGCCGAAGGAGCGGCCGCCGGAGGAGGTCGCCGTCAGTGTCGCCTCGACGACGTCGGTGACGGGATGCCCGTCCTCCTTCCAGGTGACCAGCACGTTGACGTTGTGGCCGCCGTCCCCGGTCACCTCCAGTTTGATCGGTCCGCGATGGGCGGATGCCGCGGGTGCGGTGAGCAGGAGGGCGAGCCCGGCCAGCAGGACGGTCACGGCGTATCGCAGTGCGTTGTTCACGGGGTGTGGTTCCCTTCGGGGGTCGTCGCCGGACGATTCCGGCGCGAGCGCGTGCCGGCGTCCGATGAAGGCGGTCCCGGCCGGCCGGGATGAAGACCGCGTCGTGGAGCGGGAGGGGGTGAGTGCCCTCGCCTGGCGAGGGCGCTCACCGTCTGTCGGCGACGTGCCGGAGCGGCGCTTTATGGCGGCGTCCGGCACGCCGGTCTCGCTCGCCGTCAGGCCGGCGTGCCGCCGTGCCGGACGATCAGGGCGTCGGCGTCCCGGAGGAGGACGGCCCGGACCTGCTCGTCCGAGACGCCCTTCTTGCCGCTGACGGCGTCCTTGAACTTCCGGATCTCCTTGATGATCTTGTCATCCTTCTTGCCCTTGTCCTCGGCGTCGCGCACGGTGGCGAGGTTCGTCTGCAACCGGTGCGCCTCCCTGTCCGTCAGCTTGCCGTCCTTCTCGAAACGGTCGATCAGGGCGGCGATGTCCCGCGTCGAGGTCTCGACGGAGAACGTCACGGATTGCTCGGTCTGGCTGCCCGCGTTGCTGACCGCGGTGACCTTGACCGTGTGCGTGCCCAGGGCCAGCCCGTACAGCGGCTGGAGCGTCCCGGACTCGAACGGCTTGCCGTCGAGCGTGCCGCTCACCGACCTCACGCCGGAGGCGGTGTCGACGACCTGCCAGGCGATCTGCAGGTCCTGGCTGTCGCCGTACTTCTCGCCGTCCGCCACGCCCGAGATCACCACGGCGGGCGCCTTGGTGTCGATCTGGAACGCGGCGGCCTTGACGTCCTCGGCGTTCCCGGCCTTGTCGGACGAGCGGTACTTGAGCTCGTGCCTGCCCTCACCCGAGACGGTGACCGGCTCGGTGTACGGCGTCCAGTCGCCGCCGTCCACCGCATACTCGGTCTTCTCCACCCCGGCCGTGGCGTCGGTGGCGGTGAGCATCACCGGCACGGCGGCGTCGTGCCACCCGCTGTCGTTCGGCGAGGCGAACTCCGCCTTGGTCATCGGCGCGGTCGCGTCCGCCTTGACCGTGAGGGTCTTGGCGTCCTCGACGTTGCCCGCCTTGTCCGCCGAGCGGTAGGCCAGAGTGTGCGACCCGTCACCGGAGACGACGACAGGAGCGGTGTAGGCGGCCCAGTCGCCGCCGTCGAGCTGGTACTCGGTCTTGGCGACCCCGCTGCCGTCCGCCTCGTCGGCGGCCGACAGCGTGACCGAGACAGGACCGGTGTACCAGCCGCTCTGCGGCGCGGCCGGGTCGGTGGCCGCGGTCGTCGTGGGCGCCGTCTTGTCGTCGGCGCCCCCGCCACTCTTGACCAGATGGAAGTGGTCGAACTTCGCCGTCGCCGACGCGGTCTGGCTGTTGCCGCCGAAGGCGAACACGCCCACCTTCGCCCGGCTCGCCACGGCGCCGTTCTTCACCGTGGCGCCGATCTCGGTCCAGTCCGTGCCGTTCGCGGAGTAGTACCCGTGGAAGGTGTCGCCCTCCTTCTTCAGCCGCAGCCACCACACGCCGGAGCCGTGCTGGTCGACCTGCGGCTGCGGGTCCTGAACGGCTCCGCCGACCTCGCTGCGCAGCTCGATCCTCGTCGCCGTCGCGCCGTCGGCCACGTAGTCGACCTTGACGTAGTCGTCGTCACCGCCGTAGACCACCAGGCCGCCCTGGTGGTAGGCCTGGTTGAACGCCGATCCGTCGAGCTTGGTCTCCAGCGTCCAGTCGCCCTCGGGCGCGTTCTGCAGGACGAAGTTCTTCGGGCCGCTGTTGTCGGACCCGTAGATGTCTCCCTTCGAGGTGTCGATCTCCAGCTTGCCGCCGGTCACCCGCATCCCGGTGGCGTCGGGACGGACGACCGCGTTCCAGCGGCAGGAGTCGAGCGCGCCGCCGTCGAACTCGTCGTCCGGCGCCGCGCCGGTGGCCGTGTCGTCCGGCGTGATCTGGAACCAGTCGAAGGACGCGTCCACCACCGGGTGGCCGCCGGTCCCGGACAGGGCGAGCAGGCCGATCCTCGGGTTGGTGATGCCGGCGAGCTTCTTCGTCTCCGGCATCGCGGTGAAGGTGACGCCGTCCGCCGAGTAGGAGGCGTTCAGGTTGGTGCCGTCGGTGACGAGGCGCACGTACACGGTGTCGGGGAAGGCGTCGCCGAGGTTGGCCGTGTTGCTCGCGTTCACCTCGTTCGGGGCGCCGTTCTCCTCCCGGATGTACTGGAAGATGCGACCGGCGCGGTCGCTGGTGCCCCGGCCCTCCAGCACGATCTTCGCGTAGTTGTCGTCGTCGCCGTACAGGACCAGGCCGGCCTGCTCGTAGGCGTCGAGGGCCTTCAGCGTGACCTTGGCGGTGGCCGTCCACGCTCCCTGGGGCGCCGGTTGCACGACGATGTTCGTCGCGTCGCCGCCGGTGCCGTAGATGTCGGTGCTCGACGTCGGGATCACGAGGTTGCCGCCGGCGACCTTGAGGTCCTGGTTCTCGCGGATGACCGACCACCGTTGACGGTCGAGCTGGTCGCCGGTGAAGCCGTCCGAACGGCCGGTGAGGCAGACGGTGGTCGCCGAGTCCACCTTGATGGGGATCTGGGCGGTGGCGGAGGCGCCCTTGTCGTCGGTCGCGGTCACCACGGCCGTGTAGGAGCCCGGTGCGCTGTAGGTGTAGCTCGCCTCAGCCGTGGCAGGCTGAGGCGAGCCGTCCGCGCCGAAGTTCCACTTGTAGGTGATCGAGCCGCCTTCGGGGTCGGTGGCCGTCGCCTTGAAGTCGACCTTCAGCGGGGCGGTGCCCGTCGTCGGGGTCGCCGTCGCGGTCACGGTCGGACGCTGGTTGTCGGTCGCGCCCTTGCCGACGAAGTCGACCCAGTTGAAGTTGGCCAGGTAGGCGTCGTTGGCCGCGCTCGCCGGCTTGCGCACGACGAAGTAGAGCGGCCCGCTCTCGGACGGCGGACTGGTCAGGTCGAGCGTGACGTCGGTGAACGTCTGCCAGCCGCCGGTGGGCGTCACCTCGGCCGAGCCCACCAGGGTCCCGGTCCCGGGGTTGCCCGCCCGCACCTGTACGGTCCCGCCCGCGCCGCCCGAGGCGATCCGGAACCGGATCCCGGTGACGTTCGACAGGTTCACCGGGTCGAACGACCACCAGTCACCGTCCTGGACGAACCCGATGTTGAGGTTGCCGCCCTGCGGGTCGGTCGTGGTCTCCGTCTGGACGCCGGCGGCGTCGGTGCCCTTGCCGTCGGCCACCCGGCCGGTCTGCGCGAAGTGCTCGGCCTGCTTGCGCTTGGGCTCCAGGATGACCTGGCCGCGGCCGGTCAGCGGCTTGGCGTCGCCGGCGCCCTTGTCGGCGTAGCTGGCCTCGATCACGTAGAAGAGGTTGTCGGTCTCGCCGTGGCCACTCTGCGAGGTCTGCAGGGTGCCTTCACAGCCCTTGAGCTGGTCGAGCGGGTGGCCATGGCTGTCGTGGCCGAGGATCGCCTGGATCTGGACCTTGTCGCAGTCGATCGCGCCGTCCTCGGCGTCGGTGACGGTGACCTTGAACTTCACCTGGTCGCCGAACTCGAAGAAGGAGCCGTTCGGCGGCACGTCGACGGTCACGACGGGACGGGTGTTGCCCGCGGTGATCGTCACGCTCGCCGTGCCGGTCTTGCCGTCGGAGTTCGTGACGGTCAGGACGACGCCGTACTCGCCTGCCTTGTCGTAGGTGAAGGTGGGGTTGGGGTCGGTGGAGTCGGTGTCGCCGTCGCCGTCGAGGTCCCAGGCGTAGGTGATCGCCTTGTCGTCCGGGTCGCGGCTGCCCTCGCTGGAGAACTTCACGGTCAGCGGCAGCGGCCCGTCGGTCTTGTCCGCCGTGACGCGGGCGATCGGCGGGCGGTTGCCCTTGATGTACTCGATGCGGTAAATGCCGGAGTCGGCGTTGTCACCGCCGAAGCCGGAACCCCACTCGATCATGTACAGCGCGCCGTCGGGGCCGAACTTCATGTCCATCGGCTTCTTGAACTTCAGCGAGCCGAGGATGCGGTTCATCTCGACGAGCTTGGTGCCGTTCTCATCGAGCTGGAACGACCACACGTTGTCGTTGTTCCACTCGCCGAAGACGGCCTTGCCGTCCCAGTAGGCCGGCCACTTCACGTCCGACTGCAGGTTCGGGTCGAAGCGGTAGACCGGGCCGCCCATCGGCGCGCCGCCGCTCAGCTCCGGGAAGTTCTGCGGGTCGGCCCCGTAGTGGTACCAGATCGTCGCCGGGATGACCGGGGGGAGGTTGGTCAGGCCGTCGTTGTTGGGCGAGTCGTTGACCGGCGCGGCGCAGTTGAACGGCGACCCCGACTTCTTGGTGGCGAAGTCGTAGTCGACGTACGGGGTGTTGTTGCCGACGCAGTACGGCCAGCCGTAGTTGCCCGGCTTGGCGACCAGGTTCCACTCGACCGTGTTCTCCGGGCCCCGCGTGGCGCTCGCCGTGTTGGCGTCGGGGCCGTACTCGCCGAGCATGATGCCGCCCGTCTTCGGGTCGAGCCCCATGCGGAACGGGTTGCGGAAGCCCATGCCGTAGATCTCCGGCTTGGTCTTCGCGGTACCCGGCTGGAACAGGTTGCCGGACGGAACGGTGTAGGTGCCGTCAGCCTCGGGGTGGATGCGCAGCAGCTTGCCGCTCAGGCTGTTGGTGTTGGCCGAGGTGCGCTGGGAGTCCCAGTTGGTGCGGCCGGACTGCTCGTCGAGCGGCGCGTAGCCGTCGGAGGCGAACGGGTTGGTGTTGTCGCCGGTGGCCAGCCACAGGTTGCCGGTCTTGGGGTCCATCACCATGCCGCCGCCGTGGTGGCAGCACTCGGCCCGCTGCACCGGGACGTCGAGGAGCTTCTTCTCGCTCGTCAGGTCCAGGCTGTCACCGTTGACGGTGAACCTGCTCAGCCGGTCGACGTTCTCGCCGCTGGGGGAGTAGTAGAGGTACGCCCAGTGGTTGGTGTCGAAGCCGGGGTCGAGCGCCAGGCCGAGCAGGCCGCTCTCGTTGGCGGTGAAGACGTTCAGCTTCCCGGCGGTGACCGTGCCGCCCGTGGGCTTGATGATCTTCACTTCGCCGAGCCGGTCGATGTAGAAGGCCCGGCCGTCCCTGGCGACGTCCACCATCATCGGGTTGGAGGTGCTGTCGTCGAGCGTGACCTTCTCGAAGCTGGAGCTCTGCGAGGCCGAGCAGTCGGCCTTGATCGCGCCGGCGGCGGTCTGGATGCCGCCGAGAAGCAGCTTCAGGAAGTTCGGCTCGGTGTAGTTCTCCTTGAGGTGGCCGAGCCCCGTGTACCACGAACGGCCGCCGTCGAAGTCCTGGCACCACGTGTTCGGGTGGTCGGCGCCCATCGTGCCGCCGGTGTAGGACTTCTCCTCCAGCGAGGTCAGCACATGGACCGTGTTGCGCGGGTTGGCCTGGTAGTCGTACCACTCGTCGGTACGGGTCCAGGTGGTCGGCAGGTCCTTGGTCGACGGGTGGGCCGGGTCCTCGACCTTGACCGTGGCCTGCTGGATCGCCGGGTGCTGCTTGAAGTACGCCCCGACGAGCTTGCCGTACCAGGCCCAGTTGTACCCGCTGTCGGCGGCGGCGTGGACGCCCACGAACCCGCCGCCCTTCTGGATATAGCGCTGGAAGGCGTCCTTCTGCTCCTGCGTGCCCAGCGGGTCGCCGGTCGTGGACATGAAGACCACGGCCTGGTACTGCGCCAGGTTCTCATCGGTGAACTGGGCGCCGTCCTCGGTCGTGTCGACCGCGAAGTTGTTGTCCTGGCCGAGCTTCTGCACCGCGGCGATGCCCTCGGGGATCGCGTCGTGCCGGAAGCCGGTCGTCTTCGAGAAGACCAGCACCTTGAAGTCAGGCGCCGCGGCGGCTTCCGTGGCGGCCGACGACGCGGTGACCGTGGCGCTCGCCGGTGCGGCTGAGAAGGTGATGAAGGGAGCGACGAGAGCAAGAGCCGTCGCCGCCGCGATGCGACGTCGCGGACGACGTCGGTCCTGTGGCGGGGCCGCGTGGAGCAGCCTGGCCCACGTTCGATGACGTGGTGACATGGAAACCCTTCCTGACCGGGGGGACGTCAGGCAAGGCGCGCGCCGCCGCGCTTGTTGCCACTTGGTTTTCGAGCGGGTGTTGCGGGGTGCTGGAGGGTGCCGTCTCCAGGTCTGTGGGGTGCTGTCAGTGGACTGCCGGCCGCGGTGGCGAGTCCATGATCGTGGTCGGGTCGTCGATGATCTGGGTGACCACCATGCTCGCGGCGCCCCGGGAGGCGGCGCCGAAGCCGAGCGTGGAGGCGACGAATCGGCACTGGGCGGCGGGAGCGGCCACCACGAGCCGTTGCAGCTGATGTTGCGCGTGCGGCAGCAGCCACTCGGCCAGGGAGGCGAAGTAGCCGCCGATGACGATCACCCGCGGGTTGAACAGGTTGGCCAGGATCGAGCCACCGAGCCCGAGCCATTCGCCGACCTGCGCCACCGCCTTCGTCATCCGTACATCGCCCGAGGCCAGGCCGCGCGCGATGTCGGCCACTCGTTCGCCGGGGTCGGGCATCGGCATGCCGGGCAGCCCGTAGGCGTGCTCCGGCATCGCATCGCGGACGAGCGCGGCCAGGCCGACCTTGGTCTCCCAGCAGCCGATGCGGCCGCAGCCGCACTGGTCGCCGTTGGGGTCGAGCCGCAGATGACCGACCTCGCCGGAGAACCCGTCCGCGCCGCGCAGGAGCCGGCCCCCGGAGATGATGCCGCCGCCGACCCCGACCTCGCCGGTGAGATAGACCAGGTCGGACGTGCCTGCGGCGACACCCGAGATGTACTCGCCCAGCGCGGCGAGGTTGGCGTCGTTGTCCACCAGCACCGGTACGCTCAGCGGGCCGAGCACGGAGGTCAGCCGCTCGGCCAGCGGCAAATCATGCCAGTAGAGGTTCGGCGCGAACGTCACGACGCCGCGTGCCACGTCGACGAGCCCGGGGACGGCCACCGCTATGCCGGCGGGCGTCGCTCCGGCCCGGCACATCGCCTCCACGGCCTCCTTGGCCACGAGCCCGAGGCGGCGCACCGCACGATCCGGCGTGCTGCCCATCGCGTCGAAGACGACCCGGCGCTCGACCACGACCCGGCCGCTGAGGTCGGTGCCGTGGACGGCGATGTAGTCGACGTTGATCTCCATGCCCAGGGCGCCGACGTGTGCGCCGTGCAGCGCCACCGCCCGTCGGGGACGCCCGATCGCGCCCACGTGCTCGACGCCGACCTCCCGTACGAGCCGCCGTTCGAGGAGCTCGGCCATGAGGTTGGAGACGGTGGCGCGGTGCAGCCCGGTCGCCTCGGCGATGTCGGCACGGGACAGGGAGGTGTGGTCGCGCAGCTCACGCAGCACCGAGGAGAGGTTCGCCCTGCGCAGCGTGGCGGAGCCGGCCGAGGAAGCGCCCACGTTGGAGGTGCGGGTGAGGTGCCCGTTGGTCACTCGTGTCACCCGGCCTTTGTTTGTATCGGCGATCAATTAATGAGGGTTGTAACACGGAGGTGTCCGGCCACGCACCCCTGCACCGCGTAACGAGTTGGCATCGGTCGTCTTCGCGCAGTTCAGCAGGTCTTCGCCATGTCGTTACCGGACTGTTATGCGAGGTGCAACCGCTTTCCCTCTTGTGCTCTTCATCCGTTGCCCCTTTTAATTCGGCCAGCCATACGTACTAATTGAGTCCTAAGGAGACGCGTGCACCACGGCAGGGCTGACGCCCCAGCGACCGACTCGACGAGTCGGGGCCTGCCCGCGGGAGTTCCCGCGGACCAGACCACCGTGCGACGTTCCAACCTCGCTCTGGTGCTGCGTCACATCAGCGGGCACGGCCCGTGCTCCCGGTCCGCCGTCGCTGTCGAGACCGGGTTGAACAAGACCACCGTCACCAGCTTGGTGAGCGAGCTGCAGGCACGCGGGCTGGTCAAGGAGACAGGCCCGCAGCACGCGGGTTCCGTCGGCCGACCGAGTGTCGCGCTCGTCCTGGACGGCTCGCGGGTCGGCGCCCTGGGCGTGGAAGTCAACGTCGACTACATCGCGGCGATCGCCACCGACCTGGCAGGCAGGGTCCTCATCGACCGGCGGATCAGCTTCGACGCGATGGGATCCGGCCCGGAACGCTCGCTGGACGAGCTGGCCCGCGTGATCGAGAAGACCCTGGCCGACCTCGAACCGCTCGGAGTCACGCCGGCCGGGATCACCGTGGCCGTCCCCGGCCTGGTCGACACAACCGACGGCACCGTCGTCGTCGCCCCGAACCTCGGCTGGCGCGGCGTGAAGGTGGCGGAGCGACTGTCCCACGCCGACATTCCGGGTGACATCCCCATCGGGGTCGACAACGACGCCAACCTCGCGGCCCTGGCCGAGTACACCTTCGGCGTCGCGGCGGGCACCTCCGACCTGGTCTACCTGACCGGCGAGGTCGGCGTCGGCGGCGGCGTCATCTCCGGAGGCCGGTTGCTGGGTGGAGCGGACGGATTCGCCGGGGAGGTCGGGCACGTCGTGGTCGACCCGTCCGGCGAGGCGTGCCGCTGCGGCCTCACCGGCTGCTGGGAGACCAAGGTCGGGCTGGCCGCGCTCGTGCGCATGGCCACCCCCGACCGCGCGTACGGCATGCGCTCCCAGATCGTCCGCGACCCGGAGGAGCGGCTGGCCGAGATCGAGCAGCGGCGCGCCGAAGGAGACCCGAGGGTCGACGCGGCCGTCGCCGAGGTGGGCACGTGGCTCGGCATCGGGGCGGCCATGTTGGTCAACCTCTTCAACCCACGGACGATCGTGCTGGGCGGCTACTTCGCCAGGCTCGCCGACCTGCTCATCCCCGCGGCCGAGCGAGAGCTGGCCCGCCTCGGGATGAGCGGCGCCGCCGGCCGCTGCCGGTTCGTCGCCTCCGACCTCGGCTTCGGCGCCGCCTCGCGAGGAGCGGCCGGCGTCGTCGTCGAACGAGCACTGTCCGACCCCGCGAACATCGAGATCCGACATCCCCAGCCATCGGCATGACCGAACACCTCCGATCCCCCCACTAGACCTCCCGTCCGCCCGATCGCTCCGCCCGCCTCGGCACGCCCCGCCCACATAGGTGCCGCGGCCATGGCGCATGCCGTCAGGCGGACGGGAACCCGCCACCTCTCCCCCCAGAACGTCCCGCCCCGCCTGACCGGCAGTCCGGTGCCGTATCGGCATCGTTCACGCCGACCTCGATGCCGTCGGCGGTGCCAACCGGCGCCGTCAGGCGGGCGGGACCCGACCGCACCATGAATCCAGGGAGGCACCTGTGCCGCGGTCAACATCCGACTCGGCGTCTCTGCTCCACATGCGGGGAATCGTCAAACAGTTCCCCGGTGTCCGCGCCCTGAACGGGGTCGACCTCGACGTACGCGCCGGGGAAGTGCACTGCCTGCTCGGCCAGAACGGCGCAGGGAAGTCCACGCTCATCAAGATCCTGGCCGGGGCGCACCAGCCCGACGAGGGCACCATCACCTTCGCCGGCGAGGAAGCCCGCCTGTCCGGCCCCACCGCCGCGATCCGTCTCGGCATCTCCACGATGTACCAAGAGCTCGACCTGGTGGACGGGCTGAGCGTCACCGAGAACGTCTTCCTCGGCCATGAGCCGGCGAGCTTCGGCTTCTCCCGCAGGTCGGAGGCCGACCGGGCCACGGCCGAGCTGCTCAGGCGGCTGGGGCACGGGGAGATCCGCCCGCGTACCGAGGTGGGCCGGTTGTCCCCGGCGCACAAGCAGATCGTCAGCATGGCGAGGGCGCTGTCGCACTCGACCCGGCTCATCATCATGGACGAGCCGTCGGCCGCCCTGGCCCACGACGAGGTGGACAATCTCTTCCGGGTGATCCGCGACCTCACCTCCCAGGGCGTGGCGGTGATCTACATCTCCCACCGGCTGGAGGAGATCCGCGAGATCGGCGACCGGGTCACCGTGCTGAAGGACGGCCGTACGGTCGCCGTCGGGCTGCCGGCCAAGGAGACGCCCACCTCGCAGATCGTCTCCCTGATGACCGGCCGCAACGTCGAGTACGTCTTCCCGCCCCGCTCCTCGGCCCCGCCCGGCGAGGAGATCTTGCGCGTGGAGAACCTGACGCTGCCCGGCCGCTTCGAGAACGTCTCGTTCACCGTACGGGCGGGGGAGATCGTCGGGCTGGCCGGGCTGGTCGGCTCGGGCCGTAGCGAGATCATCGAGACGATCTACGGCGCGCGCAAGGGCAGCGGCCGGGTCGTCCTCGACGGGCGCACGGTGCGGCCGGGCAGCACCACCCGGGCGGTGCGGATGGGCATGGGCCTGGCCCCCGAGGAGCGCAAGGCGCAGGCGCTGCTGCTGGACCACTCGGTCGCGCAGAACATCACGCTGGCGAGCATGAGCCGCTACACCAAGCCGCGGTGGCTGGGCTGGCTCGACCGCCGCAGCGAGCTCGCCGAGGCCACGAGGCTGTCGCAGGCGCTGGACATCCGCCCGCCCGATCCGCTCCGGGCGATCAGGACGTTGTCGGGGGGCAACCAGCAGAAGGCGGTGCTGGGCCGCTGGCTGGCCGAGGACCGCAAGCTGCTGCTGCTGGACGAGCCCACGCGCGGTGTGGACGTCGGCGCCCGCGCCGAGCTGTACGCGCTGGTCCGCAAGCTGGCCGACGACGGCATCGGCGTGCTGCTGGTCTCCAGCGAGGTGCCCGAGGTGCTGGGCCTGGCCGACCGGGTGCTGGTCGTCCGCGAGGGTCGGATCGTCCATGAGGCGCCGGCCGAGGACCTGGACGAGCACCGCGTGCTCGACCTGGTGATGGTCTCCACAGGGTCGGCGTCCGGGGCCGACGAAGCGAATCCCCTAGAAGGAGCGTTCCATGACTGACGTTGATCAGAGCGCGCCGGCCGGCCCGCGCCTGAAAGCCGTGGGGGCGCGCGGCCGCCTCGGCCGGCTCGGCGAGATCCGCCATCTGGGTCTGGTCGCGGCGCTGGTGCTGCTGGCGATCGTGGGCGTGGTGACCAGACCGGAGAACTTCGCCACCCCCTCCAACCTGGTGAGCATCCTGGCGCTGGCCTCGACCATCGGCGTGATCACGGTCGGCTCGACGTTCGTGATCATCGGTGGTGGCATCGACCTGTCGGTCGGGGCGTTGATGGCATTGGCGTCGGTGTGGGCGACAACGCTGGCGACGCAGGCGTACGGGCCGGTCGTGATGATCGTGTGCGCGGTGCTGGTCGGCACCGGCGCCGGATTGCTGAACGGATTCCTCATCGCCTACGGGCGGATGGTGCCGTTCATCGCGACGCTGGCCATGATGGTGGCCGCGCGCGGCTTGGCCCAGCGCATGTCCAACCAGCGCACCCAGCTGGTCCAGCCGGACAACTCGCTGATCGTCGACCTGTCGACCACGCGGGTGCTCGGGCTGCCGCTGCTGGTGTACATGTTCGCGCTGGTGGTGCTGGTCGGCTGGCTGGTGCTCAACCGCACGACGTTCGGCCGGCGCACGTACGCGGTGGGCGGCAACCCCGAGGCGGCCCGCCTGGCCGGCATCGACATACGCAAGCACACGCTGATGTTGTACGCGCTGTCGGGCCTGTGCTGCGGGATCGCCGCCGTGCTGATCATGGCGCGGACCACCACCGGCTCCTCCACCCACGGCGACCTGTACGAGCTGGACGCGATCGCCGCGGTGATCATCGGCGGGACGCTGCTGAGCGGCGGCAAGGGCACGATCATCGGGTCGATCCTCGGTCTGCTGATCTTCACGGTGATCACCAACCTGTTCATCCTGAACGGCCTGAACACCGCCGACCAGCTCGTCGCCAAGGGCGCGATCATCGTCGCCGCCGTGCTCCTGCAGCGGCGAAGTCTCAAATCACCTCTATGACCCACCGAAACCCTTCCGTCCCTGACCCGGGCCCCACCCATCGGAGAAATACATGAGCAAGAACGTCGGCCGTCGAGGGCTGTTCGCGAGCGGCGCCGTCCTCGGCGCGGGCGCCCTCCTCGCGGCCTGCACCAGTAACGAGCCCGCTGCCGTGTCGGCCTCCTCCTCCGCCGCCCCGCAGGCGGCGGCGTCGGCCGGGACGGACAACGACAAGCCGGGCGAGCAGGTCGTCATCGGCTTCTCGGCCCCGGCCGCCGACCACGGCTGGATCGCGGCCATCAGCAAGAACGCGCAGGAGGCGGCCAAGCAGTACTCCGACGTCACGCTGAAGGCGGTCGAGCCGACCAACGACATCAACCAGCAGATCTCGGCGGTGGAGTCGCTGATCCAGGCCAAGGTCAACGCGCTGGTGATCCTGCCCAACGACGGCCAGCAGCTCAACCAGGTCGCCCGGCAGGCGATGGACGCGGGCATCCCGGTGATCAACGTGGACCGGGTCTTCCCCGACAAGCTGTCGTACCGGACCTGGATCGGCGGCGACAACTACGGCATGGGCGTGGCCGCCGGGCACTTCATCGGCAAGACCCTCAAGGACAAGGGGGTGTCGAACCCGGTGATCCTGGAGATCCAGGGCATCGCCACGCTGCCGCTGACCCAGGAGCGCAGCAAGGGCTTCGCCGACGCCCTGCAGATGTACGGGTTCAAGGTGACCGCCAAGCAGGACGCCAAGTTCACCGTCGAGTCGGGCACGCAGGTCGCCGGCAACCTGCTCCAGGCGCACAAGAAGATCGACGCGATCTGGAACCACGACGACGACCAGGGCATCGGCGTGCTGGCTGCGATCAAGGAGGCCGGCCGCGACGAGTTCATCATGGTCGGCGGCGCCGGCTCGGCCAACGCGATGCGCGACATCCAGGCCGATTCCGGCGTGCTGAAGGCCACCGTCACCTACCCCGCGACGATGGCCGCCTCCGCGATCAAGCTCGCCCGCCTGATCGCTCAGGGCAAGGGCATGAGCGACCTGATGGAGAACGAGGTGCCGCAGTCGATCACGCTCGCCTCGCAGACCGTGAGCAAGGACAACGTCGCCAAGTACCTCCCGTCGGGGTTCGAATCATGAGGCCGGTGGCCGGCGTCGGCATGGTCGGGTACGCCTTCATGGGCCGCACCCACTCCCAGGCCTGGCGCAACGTGGACGCCTTCTTCGACCTGCCGCTCCGGCCCGCCATGGTCGCGCTGGCCGGCAGGAACCCCGAGGCGACCGAGCAGGCTGCGGCGAAGCTGGGCTGGGCGCACGCGGAGACCGACTGGAAGCGCGTGCTCGACCGTGACGACGTGCAGATCGTCGACATCTGCACGCCCGGCGACAGCCACGCCGAGATCGCCATCGCGGCGCTGGCCGCGGGCAAGCACGTCATCTGCGAGAAGCCGCTGGCCAACAGCGTCGCCGAGGCCGAGGAGATGGCCGCCGCCGCCCGCGCCGCCGCCGGACGGGGCGTACGGGCGATGGTGGCCTTCAACTACCGCCGCGTCCCGGCCGTCGCGCTCGCCAGACGGTTCGTGGCCGAGGGCAAGCTTGGACAGATCCGGCACGTACGAGCCCAGTACCTGCAGGACTGGATCGTCGACCCCGACTTCCCGCTGGTGTGGCGGCTGCAGAAGGACAAGGCCGGATCGGGCGCGCTCGGCGACATCGGCGCCCACATCATCGACACCGCCCAGTACGTCACCGGCGAGCGGCTGACCGGCGTCTCCGCCATGACCGAGACGTTCGTCAAGGAACGCCCGCTGGCCGCCGCGTCGTCCGGCCTGTCGGCCGGCAGCGGCACGGGCAAGGGGTCGGTCACCGTCGACGACGCCGCACTGTTCAACGGGCGGCTCACCGGCGGCGGCCTGGCCTCCTTCGAGGCCACCCGCTTCGCGACCGGCCGCAAGAACGCGCTGCGCATCGAGATCAACGGATCCCTGGGCAGCCTGGCCTTCGACTTCGAGTCGATGAACGAGCTGTGGTTCCACGACCACACCCTCGACGACGCCGAAGCCGGGTTCCGGCGGGTGCTGGTCACCGAGCCCGGCCACCCGTACGCGGGCGCCTGGTGGCCGCCCGGACACGGCCTGGGCTACGAGCACGCCTTCACCCACGAGGTGAAGGACTTCATCGAGGCGATCGCCGCCGGCACCGACCCCGAGCCGTCCTTCGACGACGGGCTGCAGGTGCAGCGGGTGCTGGCGGCCGTCGAGCAGAGCGCGGCTGACGACAGCCGCTTCACCCCTGTGGAGGTTTCATGACCCGGCCCATCACGCTGTTCACCGGGCAGTGGGCGGACCTGCCGTTCGAGGAAGTCTGCCGCCTGGCCTCGGAATGGGGCTACGACGGCCTGGAGATCGCCTGCTGGGGCGACCACTTCGAGGTCGACAAGGCCCTCGCCGACGACTCCTACGTCGAGCGCAGGAAGGAAACCCTGGCCAAGCACAACCTGCGGGTGTGGACGATCTCCAACCACCTCGTCGGCCAGGCCGTCTGCGACAACCCGATCGACGAACGGCACAAGGGCATCCTGCCCGCCCGCATCTGGGGCGACGGCGAGCCAGAAGGCGTACGGCGGCGCGCCGCCGAGGAGATGAAGGACACCGCCCGCGCGGCGGCCAAGCTGGGCGTCAAGACCGTGGTCGGGTTCACCGGCTCGTCGATCTGGCACACCGTGGCCATGTTCCCGCCGGTGCCGCCGTCGATGATCGAGGCCGGGTACCAGGACTTCGCCGACCGGTGGAACCCGATCCTCGACGTCTACGACGAGGTGGGCGTGCGCTTCGCCCACGAGGTGCATCCGAGCGAGATCGCCTACGACTACCACACCACCGTCCGCACGCTGGAGGCCATCGGGCACCGGCCCGCGTTCGGGCTGAACTGGGACCCCTCCCACATGGTGTGGCAGGAGCTGGACCCGGCGGGCTTCATCCTCGACTTCGCCGACCGGATCTACCACGTCGACTGCAAGGACGCCAAGGTGCGCACCGGCAACGGCCGCCGCGGCCGGCTGTCGTCGCACCTGCCCTGGGCCGACCTGCGCCGCGGCTGGGACTTCGTCTCCACCGGCCGGGGCGACGTGCCCTGGGAGGACTGCTTCCGGGCCCTGAACGCGATCGGCTACGACGGCCCGATCTCCGTCGAGTGGGAGGACGCGGGCATGGACCGCCTGGTCGGCGCGCCCGACGCGCTGGCGCTGATCCGCGACCTCAACGCCATCACCCCGCCCACGGCCGCCTTCGACGCCGCTTTCTCGGCCGAGTAGCGCGCCTCGCCGGGACGGCGGCACCGCCGTCCCGGCTGACCGATCGCGAGAAGAACAGCGAGAGGAAAGCAATGAGAACGGGATTATGGCTGATCGGGGCACGAGGATCGGTCGCGGTCACCAGCATGATCGGCGCACTGGCGATCCGGGCCGGCCTGGCCGCGCCGACCGGATGCGTCCTGGAGACGCCGGAACTGCGCCATGACGCCCTGCCCGGCATCGGGGACCTGGTCTTCGGCGGCCACGACATCTCCTCCACACCCCTGGACAAGAAGGCGGCCGCGCTGGCCGAGGCGGGAGTCGTCCCGGACGGGCTGGCGAGCGCGGTGCAGGACGCGCTGCTCGGCATCGAGCAGCGCGTGCGGCCCCTGCCGGTCGCCGCGACGCAGGGCGAGACCGCCCGCGCCATCGCCGCCGACCTCGACCGGTTCCGCGCCGGGCACGACCTGGACCGGGTCGTCGTGATCAACGTCTCCACCACGGAACCGGCGCCGTCACCGCACCTCGCGCACGCCGACCTCGACGCGCTGCGTTCCGCGCTGGACGGTCCGGACCCGGTTCTCCCGCCCAGTGCCCTGGCCGCCTACGCCGCGCTGTCCGCCGGCTGCCCGTACGTCGACTTCACGCCCTCCACCGGCGCCCGCCTGCCCGCGCTCGACGCCCTCGCCCGGGAGAAGGCCCTCCCGTACGGCGGCCACGACGGCAAGACCGGCGAGACGCTGGTCAAGTCGGTGCTCGCCCCGATGTTCGCCCAGCGCAACCTGAAGGTGCGCACCTGGTCCGGGATCAACCTGCTGGGCGGCGGTGACGGCGCGAACCTGGCGGATCCGGCCGCCAACGCGGCCAAGGCCGCCAGCAAGCAGCGTGTGCTCCCCGAGACGCTCGGTTACGTCCCGCAGGGTGACACCCGGATCGACTTCGTCGAGGACCTCGACGACTTCAAGACCGCCTGGGACCTGATCTCCTTCGAGGGCTTCCTCGGAACCCGCATGCGCATGGAGTTCACCTGGCACGGCTGCGACTCCGCCCTGGCCGCACCGCTCGTCCTGGATTTGGCACGCCTGACCGCCGCCGCCCACCGGGCTGGGCGCACGGGGCCGCTCACGGAACTCGCCTTCTTCTTCAAGGACCCCCTCGGAGAGGTGCCTCACGGGCTGGCCGAGCAGTGGCAGTCGTTGCGGGCCGCCGTCGAAGCGTACGCGAGCGCCCCGCGATGACGGCGCCGCGAGACCTGCTGGACCTGGTCCGGGCTCCTGCCGCGCTGTCGGTCCCCGGCGACGTGATCGCCGGGGCGGCCGCCGGTGGGGTGCTCGGCCGCCGTACCGTCGGGCTGGCCTGCGCCTCGGTCTGCCTGTACTGGGCGGGAATGGCGGCCAACGACTGGGCCGACCGGCGTCTCGACGCCGTCGAACGCCCGGAACGTCCCATCCCCTCAGGGCGGGTGCCCGCCGGAGCGGCTCTCGGCGTCGCGGTGGGCCTCACCGCTGCCGGGCTCGCCGTGGCAGGGCTCGCGGGCGGCCGGCGTGCCCTGGCGGTCGCCGTCCCGCTGGCCGCCGCCGTCTGGGCGTACGACGTGGCCGCCAAGGGCACCCGCGCCGGTCCCCTGACCATGGCCCTCTGCCGCACCCTCGACGTCCTCCTCGGCACCGCCCCCGCCCTTTCCACCAGGCATGTCGCGGACGCGTTGCCTGCCGCGGTCACGGTCGGCGCGCACACGTACCTGCTGACCGCGCTCTCGCGGGCGGAGGTGTCGGGCACCGGTCCGCGCCTGCCCGCGCTCACCCTCTCAGGAACCGTCGCGCTCGCCGCCGTCACCGCCCGCGGCGGCGCGAGCCCCGATCGGGCGGCCGTCACCGTCCGCACCGGCGTGAGCCTCACGCAGCCGGCCCTCGCCGCCTGGTACGCCGCGCAGTTCGGGCTCTCCCAGGCCCGCGCAGTCGCCGACCCCCGCGCGGGCCGGGTGCGCGACGCGGTCAGCGCGGGCATCGTCAGCCTGCCCGCCCTCCAGGCGGCACTCACCGCGCGCGCCGGCGCGGCCCGCGTCGCGCTCGCCCTCTGGGCGGCGGTCCCGCTGGCCCGGCGCCTGGTCAGAAGGATCTCCGCGACATGACGCGATTCGGCTACGGCACCAACGGCTTCGCCAACCACCGCCTGACCGACGCCCTCGACGTCATCGCCGGCCTCGGCTACGAGGGGGTGGCCCTGACGCTCGACCACTGCCACCTCGACCCGTACGCCGATGGCCTGGGACGGCGCGTGGCGCGGGTCGCCGACCGGCTGCGCGACCTCGGCCTGGCGGTGGTCGTCGAGACCGGCGCGCGTTACCTGCTCGACCCGCGCCGCAAGCACGCCCCGACCCTGCTGGACGACGACCGCGACCGCCGGGTGGACTTCCTGAGCCGCGCCGTCGCCGTCGGCGCGGATCTCGGGGCTGAGGCGGTGTCGTTCTGGTCTGGCGTACGCCCGGCCGGCGTCGACCGGGCCACCGCCTGGGATCGGCTGGTCGACGGCTGCGGGCGGGTTCTCGACGCCGCGCGGCGGGCCGGCGTGCCGCTGGGGTTCGAGCCCGAGCCGGGCATGCTCGTCGAGACGATCGCCGGCTGGCGGACGCTGCACCAGGCGCTCGGCTCCCCGGACGGCTTCGGCATCACCCTGGACATCGGGCACTGCCGCTGCAACGAGCCCCAGCCGGTGCCCGACTGCGTCGCCGCCCTCGCCGGGCACCTGGTCAACGTACAGATCGACGACATGCGGCGCGGCGTGCACGAACACCTGGAGCTCGGCGAAGGGGAGATCGACTTCCCGCCAGTGCTGCGGGCGCTCGCCGACGCGGGCTACCGGGGCCTGGTCGCGGTCGAGCTGCCCCGGCACAGCCACGCCGCGCCCGTCGTGGCCGCGCGTTCGATCGAGTTCCTGCGCGACGCCGAGCGGGCCTCCAACGTAGGAAGGACGGCATGACAGGTCCGGAGCGGCTGCGCGCCGCGCTTCGGGAGACGCTGCGGGAGACCTCTCGGGCGGAATGGGTGGACGCCGCGCTCGCCGAGGCGGGCGAGCGGCCCGAGACGATCAGCCGGTCCTTCGCCCAGGCCGGACGGCGGGCCGGGCGCACCCCGCTGCCCGGCGTGCCCGGCTGGACGGCGGACGAGGCCACCCGCGCGCTGCTGCTGGCCGCGCTGCCGCCGGACCGGGCCGTGGCCGGGATCGCCGACCTCTACCACCACGGCGACGCCGACGAGAAGCAGGCCGCGCTCAAGGCCCTGCCGATGCTCGCCGTCGGCGTAGCGGGCCTGCCGCTCCTGCACGACGCCATCCGCACGAACGACGCCCGCCTGCTGACCGCCGCGCTCGGCCCCTACGCCCGTCACCTCGACCAGGCCGCCTGGCGGCAGGCGGTGCTCAAGTGCGTCTTCATGGGCGTGCCGCTGATCGCCGTGGACGGGCTGGAGGAGCGGGCCGACCTTGAGCTGGCGGAGATGCTGGCCGCGTTCGCCGACGAGCGCGCGGCCGCGGGACGCCCGATGCCCGCCGACGCCGCCGCCCTGCTCGACCGTCTGACCCGCGAGGAGTCCTGATGCGCATCTTCGACCCGCACATCCACATGACGTCCCGCACCACCGATGACTACGCGCGGATGGCCGCCGCCGGCGTCCGGGCCGTCGTGGAGCCCGCCTTCTGGCTGGGCCAGCCGCGCACCGGCCCCGGCTCCTTCACCGACTACTTCGACTCGCTGATCGGCTGGGAGCCGTACCGGGCCGCCCAGTTCGGTGTCGTCCACCACGCGACGATCGCGCTGAACCCCAAGGAGGCCAACGACCCCCGCTGCCGTCCCGTTCTCGACCTGCTGCCGCGTTACCTGGACAAGGACCGGGTCGTCGCGGTCGGTGAGATCGGCTACGACTCGATGACCCCGGAGGAGGACGACGCCTTCGAGCGGCAGCTCGGCCTCGCCCTCGAGCACGACCTGCCGGCGCTCGTGCACACCCCGCACCGCGACAAGGCCGCCGGCACGCGGCGCACGCTGGAGGTCGTCGCCGCCTCCGGCATCGCGCCCGAGCGGGTCGCCGTGGACCACCTCAATGAGGTCACCGTCGAGATGGTCCGCGAGGCCGGATGCTGGACGGGCTTCTCCATCTACCCCGAGACGAAGATGTCGCCGCCCCGCATGGTGGAGATCCTGCGGCGGTACGGCCCCGACCGGATGCTGGTCAACTCCGCCGCCGACTGGGGCGTCTCCGACCCGCTGCTCACGCTGGAGACCGGGAGGGCCATGCTGGCGGCCGGGTTCACCGACGACGACGTCGACCGGGTGTTGTGGCGCAACCCCGTCGAGTTCTACGGCCAGTCGGGACGGCTCGACCTGACCGCCTCCGCCTCGGGCGGGGAAACCTTCGAAGGCAGCTCCATCAAGCGCGGCGGCAGCTGATGCGGCTCCGCCACGCGGGAGGAACCCCGCTGCACCTGTCCTACTGCACCAACGTGCACGCCGCCGAGGACCTCGACGGCATCCTTGCCCAGCTCGACGTCTACGCGGTCCCGATCCGCGCCCGCCTCGGCACGGACGTCCTCGGGCTCGGGCTCTGGCTGGCGGCGCCCGTCGCCGCCGCCCTGGCCGCCGACCCCGCCCTGCGGGCCCGCCTGCGCCGCGAGCTGTCCGTACGGGGGTTGGAGGTGGTCACGCTCAACGGCTTCCCCTACCGCTCCTTCCAGGACCCGGTCGTCAAGCACGCCGTCTACCGTCCCGACTGGACCACCCGGGACCGCCTGACGTACACGCTGGACCTGGCGCTCGTTCTCGCCGACCTGCTTCCCGACGACGCGGCCCGTGGGTCGGTCTCGACGCTGCCGCTCGCCTGGCGCGACCCGTGGGACACCGCGACCGCCGACCGCGCCGCCCGCCGTCTCGATCGGCTCGCCGCCGGCCTGGCCGCGGTCGAGTCCGCCACCGGGCGGCCGGTACGGGTCGGCTTCGAGCCCGAACCCGGCTGCGTCGTGGAGACGACGGCGCAGGCGGTGGCCCGGCTCGCCGACGTCGACCGCGACCGGCTCGGCGTCTGCCTGGACCTGGCCCACCTGGCCTGCGCGTGGGAGGATCCGGCCGACGCGCTGAAAGAGCTGGGCCGCGCCGGCCTGCCCGTCGTCAAGGTCCAGCTCTCCGCCGCCCTGGAGTCCGCCGAGCCTGACGTCCTGCGCGAGTACGCCGAGCCGCGCTTCCTGCACCAGACGCGCAACCCGGCGGGGGAGTCCGCCGACGACCTCGACGAGGCGTTCGAACGGTCGCTGCCCGGACCGTGGCGGGTCCACTACCACGTCCCCCTCCACGTCACGCCGGCCGCGCCGCTGGCCACGACCGTCCCCGTGCTGCGCGCGGCGCTGGCGGAACTCCTCGGCGGGCCGCGGCCGCTCTGCGACCACTTCGACGTGGAGACCTACACCTGGGGGGTGCTGCCGCCCGCGCTGCGTCCGCGGAACCCTGAGCAGCTCGCCGCCGGTATCGCCGGGGAGCTGGACTTCGCCCGTGCCGAGCTGCACAAGCTGGGAGTGACCTCATGACATCGCTGCTGGTCCTGGACGTGGTGGGGCTGACCCCTCGGCTGCTGGCGCACATGCCGCGGCTGCGGGCCGTCGCCGAGGGCGGCTTCCAGGCCGAACTCGGCACCGTCCTGCCCGCCGTCACCTGCTCGGTCCAGTCCACGTTCCTCACCGGCCTGCCGCCCTCCGGCCATGGCGTCGTCGGCAACGGCTGGTACTTCCGCGACCTCGGCGAGGTCCTGCTGTGGCGGCAGCACAACGCGCTCGTCGGCGGGGAGAAGGTGTGGCAGGCCGCCCGCCGCGAGCGGCCCGGCCTCACGGTGGCGAACGTGTGCTGGTGGTACGCGATGGGCGCCGACGTCGACTGGACGGTCACCCCCCGGCCGATCTACTACGCCGACGGCCGCAAGGAGGCCGACTGCTACACCCACCCGCCGGAGCTGCACGACGAGCTCACCGCGGAGCTGGGCACGTTCCCCCTGTTCACCTACTGGGGCCCCGGGGCGGGCCTTGCCTCCTCGGCCTGGATCTGCCGCGCCACCCAGCACGTCATGACCGCGCACGACCCCGACCTGACCCTGGCCTACATCCCGCATCTCGACTACGACCTGCAACGGTACGGCCCGTCCGACCCGCGCGCCGCCGCGGCGGCCGCCGAGCTCGACACAGTGCTGACGCCGTTGCTGGACACCGCCGCGGTGGCGGGCCGGACGGTCGTCGTGCTGTCGGAGTACGGCATCACCGACGTCTCCCGCCCGGTCGACGTCAACCGGACGCTCCGCGCGGAGGGATTCCTGCACGTCCACACCCAGGACGGCATGGAGTACCTGGACCCGTGGACGTCGCGCGCGTTCGCCGTCGCCGACCACCAGGTGGCGCACGTCTACGTGGCCGACCTCGCCGACGTGCCGGCCGTCGCCGAGCTCTGCGCCGCCCTTCCCGGCGTCGCCGAGGTGCTCGACGACGCGGGGAAGAAGGCGTACGGCCTGGACCACCCCCGCTCCGGCGACCTGGTCCTGCTCGCCGAGCCCGAGGCGTGGTTCACCTACTACTACTGGCTCGACGACGCCCGCGCACCCGACTTCGCCCGCCTCGTCGACATCCACCGCAAGCCCGGCTACGACCCGGCCGAGCTCTTCTTCGACCCGGCGAACCCCGGCGCCGCCAAGCGCAGGGCCGGGGTGGCGCTGCTGCGCAAGAAGCTCGGCCTGCGCCACCTCATGAACGTCGTCGGCCTCGACCAGGGCGCCCGCGCCGTACGAGGCTCGCACGGGCTGCTCCCCGCCGATGCCGCCGACGGGCCGGTGCTGCTCTGCTCGGACCCGTCCCTGGGCAAGGACCGGTTCGAGGCGACGGAGGTCAAGGACCTGCTGCTGCGCCTCTGCCGCCTGCCTTGAGCCGGGCCGGATTGTCGAGACACGCCTGCACGACCGAGTTGGCCGCGCCGAGGAGAGGCCCGTCCGAGCCCAGGCGCGAGACGATCACCGCGCCCTGGCCCACGCGGCCCGGATCCATGACCCGGCGGTCCAGCTCCCGCTCCAGGGCGGGCAGCAGCCACGGCAGCAGCGGGGAGTGCCCGCCGCCGAGGATCACCTTCTGCGGATCGAGGAGGTTCACGACGCCGGCGAGGGCGATGCCGAGTGCCTTGCCGGCCTCGCGCAGGGCACGCCGTACCTGCTGGTCGCCCTCGCGGGCGCGTTCCGCCAGAAAGGCGATGCGGCCGCCCGGACCCGGATGCAGGGCCGCGACCCGCGCCAGATCGACGCCGCTCGACCGCAGCAGGGCTTCCTCGCCCGCGTATCGCTCCAGGCAGCCTCGGCCGCCGCAGGCGCACGCCGGGCCTTCGGGGCGTACCGGAACATGGCCGAGTTCCCCCGTGAAGCCGTGCGTCCCGCGCAACAGGCGTCCGTCGATGACGATGGCCGCACCGATGCCGATCTCCGCGGAGACGTGCACGAAGTTGCGGAGGGAAGGGTCGTGCGCCCCGAGCCACAGTTCGGCGAGCGCGCCGTGGTTGGCCTCGTTGTCGACCGTCAGCGGGAGAGCGGGGAGCGCGGGGGCGAGGTCCACGCCTTCCCAGCCCAGGTTGGGGGCGCGTACCACGGACGACGACCCGCGCGCCACCAGGCCGGGCACCGCGACGGCGAGCCCCGCCGGTCGTAGCCCCTGGCCCTCCGCCTCCGCCGAGACCTTCCGGACGAGCCTCGCGAGGTCGCGCAGCACGGGCCCCGGCTCGCGCCCCCGGTTGGCGCCCTCGTACGTGACCCGCGCCCGCACCCGCCCGCTGAGGTCCACCGCGCACACGGCGAGGCGATCGACCCCGATCTCCGCCCCGAGACCCGCCGGTCCCTGGTCGTTGAGCTGCAGCGCGCTGCCGGGACGTCCTACGGTTCCCGGGCGCGACGGTCCCAGCTCCACGAGCAGCCCGTCGCGGATCAGCTCGTCGACGAGCGTCGAGACGGCGGCCCGCGTCAAGCCGATGTGGGCCGCGACGGAAGCGCGGGACAGCGGGCCGAGCCGAGCCACGGCGTGCGCGACGAGCGAGAGGTTGCGCCGGCGCATCTCCTGCTGGGTGATGGACGGTGGCTCTGACACCTGGACTCCTCTAGACCGGTCGTCGTGTCTCTCCGGCTCCGTGCCACCGGGGGTGGCGGAGGCGGCTCGTGTGGAGAGACCCGGACTCCGCGGTGCGAAGTGAGAACCGCCAGGTGTCAGGCTACGGCGCGGGCGGCCTCATCCACGCCGCAGCAGTCCTTCCGCCCCGGACATGACCTCGCTGATGCGGTGCGACGCCTCGTCGTCGCGCTGGACCGGTTCGTACAGGGCGCCCTCGGCGGTGGCCCAGCCGAGCGCCACCGCCGCCGGGTCGGCGTCGAGCAGCAGCCCGGCGGCCTGCGCGGCGGCTCCCAGGGCGACCAGTTCCCTGGCCTCCGGCACCTGGACGGGACGGCCGCTGAGCCTGCGGACGGTCTCGCGCCAGGCCGTGCCCTTGGCACCGCCGCCGATGAGCAGGATGGGGGCGTCCGGCGGGCCGTCCTCGTCGAGGACCCGGTCCAGGGCGGTGAGCAGGGCGAAGACGGCGCCGTCGTACGCGGCCTGGAGCACCTGCCCGGGTGTCGTGTCGTGGCGCAGCCCGTACAGCAGCCCGGAGGCCAGGGGCAGGTCGGGCGTGCGCTCGCCGTCGAAGAAGGGAAGCAGGACGGCCGAGCCGCCCTGCTCGACCGCCTCGCGGTCGCGGCCGAGGAGGCCGGCGATCTTGTCCACGGCCAGCGTGCAGTTGAGCGTGCAGGCTAGCGGCAGCCACGCGTCGCGGGCGTCGGCGAACCCCGAGACGATCCCCGTCGGGTCGGCGGGTCTGCGGACAGTGACGGCGTAGACCGTGCCGGAGGTCCCGAGGCTGAGCACCGGCCGCCCCGGACGCAGCCCGAGCCCGAGTGCCGCCGCCATGTTGTCGCCGGTGCCCGCCGCGACCAGCGCGCCGGGCGCCAAGGGCAGGCCAGGCAGGTTCCGTACGGTCCCGGCCGCCGCGCCCTGCGGCAGGAGCCGCGGCAACAGCTCGGGGGAGAGCCCGACGTGCTCCAGGATCTCCTCGTCGTACGTCCCGGAGGCGGCCGCCCACCAGCCGGTGCCCGAGGCGTCGCCGCGGTCGGTCGTGCCCTGCCCGGTGAGCCGTTCGGTCAGGTAGTCGTGGGGGAGGCGGACGGCCGCGGTCGCGCGGACCGCCTCCGGCTCGTTCTCGCGCAGCCAGGCCCACTTCGTGACCGTGAACGACGGCGCGGGAACGCTGCCGGTCCTCTCCGCCCACGCCTGGGGGCCGCCCAGCTCGCCGATGAGCCGGTCACGCTGGGGGGAGGAGCGGACGTCGTTCCACAGCAGCGCGGGGCGTACCGGCCGGCCGGAGCGGTCCAGCGTGACGAGCCCGTGCTGCTGGCCGGCGATGGAGACGGCGGCGGCCCGCGAGGCGTACGGTCCGCACTGGGCGAGCGCCTCCCGCAGCGCCGCCCACCACTGCTCGGGGTCGCTCTCCTTGCCGTCGCCCGTGGGCCCGCCGCTCATGGTGTGCGGGGCCTGTCCCCGCGCGACCACGGCGCCGGTGGCGGCATCGACGACCAGCGCCTTCGTCGATTGCGTGGAGCTGTCCACGCCGATGACCAAGGGGCCTTCCTGCACGGGTACGGCTGCCGCCATCTGTTCGCCCTCGCGTCCTTCGTCTCGAACCCGGGATGCGGATGAAGGGTTCCCCGGGACGTCTCAATGTACTAATTTGTCAATCGGCATGACAAATGGCAGGGAGGCAGCATGAGTTACACCCCCACCCCGGAGGACCGGTTCAGCTTCGGCCTGTGGACGGTCGGCTGGGAGGGAAGGGACCCCTTCGGTGAGGCCACCCGGCAGGCCCTCGATCCCGCCGAGACCGTGCGACGGCTCGCCGGTCTCGGCGTCTACGGCGTGACGTTCCACGACGACGACCTGATCCCGTTCGGCTCCTCCGACGCCGAGCGCGAAGAGCACATCAAGCGGTTCCGCAAGGCCCTGGACGAGACCGGTCTCGTCGTCCCCATGGCCACGACGAACCTCTTCACCCAGCCCGTCTTCAAGGACGGCGCCTTCACGGCCAACGACCGGGACGTGCGCCGCTACGCGCTGCGCAAGACCATCCGCAACATCGATCTCGCCGCCGAGCTCGGCGCGAAGACGTACGTCGCCTGGGGAGGCCGCGAAGGCGCGGAGAGCGGCGCCGCCAAGGACGTCCGCACCGCGCTGGAGCGGATGAAGGAGGCCTTCGACGTGCTCGGCGCGCACGTCGTCGAGCAGGGCTACGACATGCGCTTCGCCATCGAGCCGAAGCCGAACGAGCCGCGCGGCGACATGATCCTGCCGACCATCGGACACGTCCTGGCCTTCATCGAGCAGCTGGAACGGCCCGACATGTACGGCGTCAACCCCGAGGTCGGCCACGAGCAGATGGCGGGGCTGAACTTCCCGCACGGCATCGCGCAGGCGTTGTGGGCGGGCAAGCTCTTCCACATCGACCTCAACGGCCAGAACGGCATCAAGTACGACCAGGACCTGCGCTTCGGGGCCGGTGACCTGAGGGCCGCCTTCTGGCTGGTGGACCTGCTGGAGACCGGCGGCTACGACGGCCCCCGCCACTTCGACTTCAAGCCGCCGCGGACCGAGGACATCGACGGCGTCTGGGCCTCGGCCGCCGGCTGCATGCGCAACTACCTGATCCTCAAGGAGCGGGCCGCGGCCTTCCGCGCCGACCCGGAGGTGCAGGAGGCCCTGCGTGCCTCACGCCTGGACGAACTCGCGCTGCCGACACTGGGCGAGGGCGAGACCGTGGCCGACTTCCTCGCGGACCGCACCGCCTACGAGGACTTCGACGTGAAGGCCGCCGCGGAGCGCGGAATGGCCTTCGAACGCCTCGACCAGCTCGCCATGGATCACCTGCTGGCGGCGCGCGGCTGAAGACGCTTGACCGCGTCCGGTCGGCTCAAGGCTGGAGTCGACCGGACCCGTCGTCGGCGGCGTACTCGCCGACGGCGGGGTCGTGAGGGCTGCGGCGCAGCCGGTCGCGCAGGAGCACCGGGAGTAGCGCGCATTCATCAATGAATGTGATTATTTCGCTCGAATCAATCGCTCTTGACGATAATCTGGCCGTCATGGCTGACGTGGAACTGCGCCACCTGAGGACGATGGCCGCCATCGCCGAGGAGGGGACGTTCGGCCGGGCGGCGGTTCGCCTCGGCTACACCCAGTCGTCGGTGAGCCAGCAGATCGCCGCGCTGGAGAAGGCCGTCGGCGGGGCCGTCTTCGACCGGCCGGGAGGTCCCAGGCCGGTGCGCGCCACTCCTCTCGGCGAGCTGGTCCTGGCCCACGGGCGTGATCTGCTCGCGAGGTCGGAGGCGCTGACCGACGCCGTCGATCGGTTCAAGGCGGGTCACGGCCGAATCGACATCGGCACCTTCCAGGGCGCGACCCGGTTGATCCTGCCCGCAGTGGTGCGCGGGTTGCTGGGCGAGCACCCCGGCTGCGACGTCAGGCTGTCGGAAGTGGCACCTGAGAACCCGGACATCGGAGATCTCGACCTGTTGTTCCACTACGACCGCATCGACGGCGACGTCGAACACGTCGAGCTGCTGGATGAGCCTCACCTCCTGGTGGCCGCCGCGGGCGCGTTCCCCGACGGTCCGGTGCCGGTCGAACTGCTCGACGACACTCCCATGGTCGCCTGGCCGCCCACCGTCCACCAGAGATGGCTGGAACGGGAGCTCGCCGGCGCGGGCGCCCGGCCGCGGATCGTGTTCCGCACGGCCGGCCACGAAACCGTCGTGTCGATGGTGCGGGTGGGCCTGGGCTCGGCGGTGTTGCCCTGGCTCGCCCTCCTGGGGTCGGACGTCTGGTCCGACGACCGGCTCCGTATCCATCGGCTGGAACCGCCGCCCACCTGCACGTGGTACCTGTGTCGGCCGGCCGGGCGCACCCGCTCGCCGCTGGCGGCCCGGGCCATCGACCTCGCCGTCGCAGCCGCCGCTGAGCTGGCCGGCCAGATGGAACACGGTATATCGCTGTAGGCGATCGACTCGATCGAAAATCATAGCTTTTCGCGATGGGGCGGCCAGGCCTAGCGTGCCGGACATGAACGCCAACCAAGATCACCCCGAGCGGCTCCTCGACATCAACGGCATAAAGCTCTGCGTCCAGACGTTCGGCGACCCGGCTGCGCCCGCCCTGCTGCTCATCGGCGGCGCTGAGGCGTCGATGGACTGGTGGGACGACGACTTCTGCGAGCGCCTCGCCGCCGGCGGCCGGCACGTCATCCGGTACGACACCCGGGACACCGGCCGCTCCACGACCTTCCCGCCCGGCGCGCCGCCGTACGGAAACGACGCCCTGTTCGACGACGCCGTCGGCCTGCTCGACGAACTCGGCATCGCGGCCGCCCACATCGTCGGCGTCTCCATGGGCGGCGGAATCGCCCAGCGCCTGGCCGTGCGCCACCCCGGCCGGGTCGCCTCCCTGACGCTCATCGCCACCAGCCCGGGCGGACCCGGCGGTCCCGACCGCCATGACCTGCCGCCGATGAGCGCCGAACTGGCGAAGCGGTTCGCCGAGGACGGCGACCAGACGCCCGACTGGTCCGACCGCGAGGCCGTCATCGCGTACTACACCGACGGCGAGCGCACCTTCGCGGGCACCATTCCCGTCGACGAGGAGCGGATGCGCCGCATCGCCGGCCGCGTCTGGGACCGCAGCCCGTCCCCTGCGTCGGCGCAGAACCACTGGCAGCTCGACGGCGGCGAGCCCGTCCGCGGCCGCCTCGCCGAGATCGCGGCGCCCACGCTGGTGTTGCACGGCACCGCGGACCCGCTGCTCCCGTACGGGCACGGCGAGGCGCTGGCACGGGAGATCCCGGGAGCCCGGTTGGTCCCGCTCGAGGGCATGGGGCACCAGATGCCACCGCCGGAGCTCTGGGACGTCGCGATCGCAGAGATCCTTTCGGTCTCCAGCGGAGAGCGCCCGTGAGCCGGCTGCGATCGGCACTCTGGCTGCCGCTCTTCGACGAGCTCGCCGACCCGCGGGCGGTGGCGAACCTGGCCGCCGACGCGGAGGAGGCCGGGTGGGACGGCTGCTTCGTGTGGGATCACCTGTCCTGGCGGGAGCCGGTCCAGCAGGTCGCCGACTCGTGGATCACGCTGGCGGCGGTCGCGACCGCCACCGAGCGGCTGCGGCTCGGTCCGATGGTGGCGACGCTCGCCCGCCGGCGTCCGGCCAAGGTGGCGCGGGAAACCGCGACACTGGACCAGCTGAGCGACGGCCGCCTCACCCTGGGCGTCGGACTCGGCAGCGATCGGTTCGGCGGCGAGCTGTCCAGGACCGGCGAGCAACTCGACGACCGGCAGCGGGGGCGGATGCTCGATGAGTCCTTGGCCATCCTGGCCGCCGCGTGGTCCGGAGAGCCGGTGCGCCACCGCGGCGAGCATTACACCGTCGACGACATCACGTTCCTGCCGCAGCCGGTTCAGCGGCCAGGCGTGCCGGTATGGGCCGCCGGATTCCCCGGCAACGTCAAGCCGATCCGCCGGGCCGCCCGGCTCGACGGCTTCTTTCCGATCAACCTGGAACGCCCGGACCAGCTCGCCGAGGTCGCCGGCACCCTCACCGAGCTGCGAAACGGCGACATGGCCTCGTACGACATCGCCGTCAGCCTGCCCGCCGGCGTCGACCCGCTGCCGTACGCCGCCGCCGGCGCGACCTGGTGGCTGACGGAGTTCGACCCGGGTGTACGGCTCGACACGGTACGCGGCGTACTCCGCGACGGCCCGGCGAACCCGGGCGACGGCGCCTGAGCCGCTTCACCGGCCTTCCTGATCTCCGACGAGTCGTCCTGCGTCAGCGGCGCGGAGAT
Source organism: Nonomuraea sp. NPDC049624 (assembly GCF_040675255.1). Classification (NCBI taxonomy): domain Bacteria; kingdom Bacillati; phylum Actinomycetota; class Actinomycetes; order Streptosporangiales; family Streptosporangiaceae; genus Nonomuraea; species Nonomuraea sp. NPDC049624. The sequence goes on from NZ_JBFAOR010000003.1 coordinate 101,569, forward strand.
CCCCATGGACGGCGGGCACACCGCCCACGACGGCGCCGGATCCATCTCCGACGCCTCCGCTGACCGGCGATTCATCACTCCGCTCCTGGGCAGACCGCATGGTCTGATCGGATGAGGAGGAGAAACGTCGTGAACGGCGAGATGCATCAGGATCGGATGACCCGGCGGTTGTGGCCCGGCGGAGCGGAGGTGGGCGCGGTCGGGCTCGGCTGCATGGGGATGACGTGGGCGTACGGCGACTCCCCGGACGCCGAGGACCCCCGTACCGTCATCGGGCGGGCGTTGGACCTGGGCGTGAACTTCCTCGACACCGCCGACGTGTACGGACCCTTCACCAACGAGGAGACCGTCGGCAGGGCCATCGCCGGACGGCGGGAGGAGGTCGTGCTCGCCACCAAGGGCGGCAACGTCGCGCGGACCACCGGGAACGGCGCCCCCGCCCTGCCTGTGCCGGACGGAAGGCCCGAGCATCTGCGCGCGGCCGTCGACGCCTCGCTCCGGCGGCTGGGCGTGGACCATGTCGACCTGTACTACCTGCACCGCCCGGACCCCGAGGTGCCGGTCGAGGAGAGCGTCGGCGCCCTGGCCGAGATGGTGGCGGCGGGCAAGGCGCTGGCCGTGGGGGTCTCGGAGTTCAGCCTGGAACAGCTCGACCGGGCGCAGGCCGTCCACCCGATCAAGGCCGTGCAGTCGGAGCTGTCCCTGTGGACGAGAGACCACCTGTCCACGTCGCTGGAGTGGTGCGCCCGCCACGACGCCGCCTTCGTCGCCTACTCACCGCTCGGCCGCGGTTTCCTGACCGGCCGCTTCCGTGAGGCCGGCTTCTCCCCGGACGACTACCGCTCCCGCAACCCCCGCTTCCAGGAGGAGAACCTGAAGGCCAACCTGGTCATCGTGAACGCGGTGGAGCGGATCGCCGCACGGCACCAGGCGACCGCGGCCCAGGTCGCCCTCGCCTGGACGCTCGCCCAGGGAGAGCACGTCGTCCCGATTCCGGGGAGCCGGCGTCGCTCACGGGTGGAGGAGAACGCCGCCGCGGCACGCCTCAGGCTCACCCCGGAAGACCTCGCGGACCTGGACGCGTTGCCCGCACCGGCCGGCAGCCGGTACTGACCCGCCGACCCCGGGAGGGGGCGGGCCGAAGTTCCGACACCCTACGTTGTCATCCGCGAGATGGAGTGGTCGGTCGTTGTGGGGCAGGGGATGTCGTACCGGAGCGATGCCACGGTTGGGTATACGGCGACAACGTGGCGCAGCGACCAGCGAAATGCGGCGCGCCCACGTACCCGTACTCGATCACGATTTACGGCCCGTGGAAGTGCCCTGACGATGTGGCATGCGTAGTTGTCGCCGTTCACGGTGAACCTGGCTGTATTCGTGGTCCTGACTACCGCCCCGCTCGTTGTTCGATTGCAGGCCGGTTGCGTGAATGCCCGGGTGAGGCGGTCGCGTCGGGGCACGTCGATGTCGGCGTCGACGAGATCGAGCAGCGCCCGCAGAGGGCCGGCCTGCTGCGGGGTCCGATGTGGTCGATGCCTGTCGAGTAGGCCTTGTCTTCGGCAAGGACCTCACGCAGGTCGCGTTCGAGCATGATGAGGGACCGATCGGCCGCGCGACATCTCCCGCCACGTAGACCCTGTCGGTCGCCACGCCGTTGAGGTCGAAGGCGCGCCCGCCGGCGTCGCAGCCGACACCCCAGAAGCCGGCCGCCAGTCCGGAGCCCTCCAGCCATTCCACGTTACGGATCGACCCCAGCGAGGCCGGCACCAGGTCGGCCTCGACGGCGGTCCCGTCCGAGAGCTGAGCAGACCGCACGTGTCCGCCCGCGTCTCCCTCCAGCGACGCCACCATGACCCCAGGCGGGGCGTCTCGGACCCCCAACGCTCTTCGGGCCTCGATGGCTATGTGGGGGCGGAAACCAGCACGCAGCCGTTGCGGAAGCTGAAATGTCGCTACGGCGGTTTAGTGTTGCAAACCGTGAGCGATGTGATCGATTGTCACCGTGAGCGTGTGCGCGCCGCCGACCCTCTCGTCGCCGTCGCGGATCTCGGCGAAGACCTGATCGAGACCGTGAACGCTGTCGGCGCCCCCTCGGTGTCCAGAGCCGACCCCGGCGCCCCGTCAGTGCGCTGGGGCCCGCTGACCACCTACTCACTCCAGGCCAGAGTCGCCGACGACAACCCCGCGTACGCCCTCGGCGGCCTCCTCGACCGGTGGATCTCGACCCTCGACGCCGAGCCGGGTTCCGGGCTGGTGGTGAACTGGCCGAGCCGGGATGCCGCGCCCGTGGCGGCACTGGTCAGGCGGGGGTTCGCGCCACGCTCCGTGCTCGGCGTCCGCGTCGGCCCCGCTTCAGCGGGCGGGCACTCGTCTCCAGGTATACGGCGGGCCACGGCGGACGATCTGGATGCCATGTGCCGGCTGTACGTGGAGCTGGTCGCCTACGAGGCCCAGTTCGGCTGGTTCTCGGTGCTGCCCTCGACGCCCTCCGCCGCCCGGGCCGAGCTCGAGGAGAAGCTCGCCCGTGACGACGGCTGGTGCTGGCTGGCCGAATCGGACGGTGAAGTCGCCGGCATGCTCGCGGTCCATCACCCCGACCACTCGGGCTGGATCGCGCCCGCCGTGCAGAAGCCTCCGCCCGTGGCGTACGTGGGCTCCTTGTACGCGCGACCGGTCAGCAGGGGCCGCGGCATCGGCACCGCGCTGGTCGCCCACGCCCATGCCGAGGCCGCAGCGGCAGGCGTCGAGACCATACTGGTGCACTACGCGGCCCCGAATCCGCTGTCCGTCCCCTTCTGGTCCCGCCAGGGCTACCGTCCGCTCGTCACGACCTGGGGACGGTTCGCTTAGGCGAGGGCGGCCCTGCGTATCGGCGGCCCGTCTGCAGCCCTCGCTACTGGTCGACCACGGGAGGAGGAGGCGAGATCCCCGGCGTAAGCCCGGGCTGCGTTGCTTCGGGGGCTGACGTGGGCGGGTGAGGCGCGTTGTCAACCCGTGTGTTCACCGATGAGGAGATCCGCTGTGCCCGCATCATCTCCGGCAGTCTGCGGGCCGGCGCGGACAGCACCGCTCGATCTGCCCACGACAGCCTCGGACGGCCAAGTTGACGGCGCAACACGGCGACCTCGTGCCGCGGCACGAGGATCTCCATGTTCTTGGTCGCGTCGCTACGAGTCAGCAGCGTCAGCCGGCCCACGATGCGGCAGGCGTGAACGGAGTATTGACACCCTTCAGGGTGGGGTGACCGCGCATCCGACTGGGGCGTGGACGGTGCAGCAGGCCCGCAACTTGGTCATGGATCTGGAAAGCGCATCGCCAGGCTACGATTCTTGATCCAAGATCGGGCCTCGCTCTTCACCGTCGCCCTTCGGGAGGTTTCACAGCCAATGGGCTGCGGACCATCACCACACTGCCGCAGACGCCGAGGATGAACGCCATTTGCGACCGGGCCATCGGCACCCTGCGCCGCGAACTCCCGGACCGGATGCTGATCCTCAGCGAACGCCATCTGGCCCTCGTGCTCCGCGAGTACCTGAACCACTACAACGCGCACCGGCCGCACCAGTCCAGGCGCCAACGGCCGCCAGACACCACAACGGCGGTGCGGGGCATGGTGATCGTGCGGGGGCTCAGGTCAGGGTGCGGATGACGCGAGCCGGGTTCCCGTAGGCGACGACGCCGGCGGGGACGTCCTTCGTGACCACGCTGCCGGCGCCGACCACGGAACCCTCGCCGATCGTGACCCCGGGCAGCACGATCACACCACCGCCGAGCCACGCGTCGGGCCCCACGGTGACCTTCTCGCCGTACTCGTAACCTGCCTTCCGCAAGGTGGGGTCGAGCGGGTGGGTGCCAGTGAGCAACTGGACGCCCGGGCCCAGCCACGCCCCGTCGCCGACGTCGACGGGCGCCATGTCGAGAAAAACACAGCCGAAGTTCACGAACACCCGGTGGCCGAGGGAGATCGGCTCACCGTAAACACAACTGAACGGCGGCCGCACCTCGACCGAATCGCCGACGGAACCGCACAGCTCTTTCAGAATCAGCTGCCGGAGCTGTGGATCGGCGGCGCTCGACGAATTGAATCGCGCCACGATCAGGGCCGTTTCGAGCCGTTCGGCGTTGAGTTCGGGATCGTCCGCGATATAAAGCTCGCCCGCAAGCATCTTCTCTTTCGCTGACGCCATCGATGACCTCTCCATGCTGTGGATCCGGGCGATCATCGAGTGTAACCCGCGACTCCGGAGTTCTGCGAGACCGCTCTCCGCCGCCGGACCGTCAATAATTTTCGGACCGAAATTCGCGCGCCGTCGCCATTTATGGCGGGCGTGGCCGGAAGCCCGGCGCGCACGAGGCTCGCCGCCTTCCCTGCCCCGGTCGAGGGGGCGTCCCAGGCGTGTACGCTGTGGAGCGAAAAAACGCGGAAGTCCGCGCTTGGCAGCGTCCGGACCGGGGAAGAGACCCCGCCGGGATAATGTCGGCACAGGTGGCCTCGAATCCAGAGGTTCCGAACGACTGGGATACTCCGCCAGGGGTGGCCAGATGCGAAGGAGCGACTGAAATGGCACGCCTCGGTGATCGTGCGGATCAGCTCAAATGCTCGTTCTGCGGAATGAGCCAGCGGCAGGCCAGGCGGCTCATTGCGGGCCCGGGCGTCTACATCTGCCAGGAGTGCATCCAGATCTGCAACGAGATCTTCGAGGAAGAAACCGAGGAGACCACCGAGGTCAGGCGCGGCAACCTGCCCAAGCCGCACGAGATCTACAAGTTCCTCGACGCGCACGTCGTCGGACAGGAGAAGTCCAAGAAAACGCTGTCGGTCACGGTCTACAACCATTACAAGCGCGTCTTCTCCGGCAGCACCGGCTCGCGCGGCGACGACGTCGAGCTCGCGAAGTCCAACATCCTGCTGCTCGGGCCCTCGGGGTCGGGCAAGACGCTCCTGGCCCAGACCCTGGCCAAGCTCCTCGACCTGCCGTTCGCGATCGCCGACGCGACGACTCTGACCGAGGCCGGCTACGTGGGCGAGGATGTTGAGAACATCTTGCTCAAGCTCATTCAGGCCGCCGACCACGACCTGCGCAAGGCCGAGACGGGCATCGTCTACATCGACGAGATCGACAAGATCGCCCGCAAGAGCGAGAACCCGTCCATCATGAGGGACGTGTCGGGCGAAGGCGTCCAGCAGGCGCTGCTGCGGATCCTGGAGGGCACCACGGCGTCCGTCCCGCCGCAGGGCGGCCGCAAGCACCCGCAGCAGGAGCTCATCCTGATCGACACCACCAACGTCCTGTTCATCTGCGGAGGCGCCTTCGCGGGCCTCGACCAGATCGTCGAGCAGCGCGTCGGGCAGCGGCGGATGGGCTTCAACGCGGTGCTGCGCCCGGCGGGCGAGCAGCACGGCCACGGTGACGCCTTGGCGGCACTCATGCCGGAGGACCTGGTCAAGTACGGCATGATCCCAGAGTTCGTCGGCCGGTTGCCGGTCATCACGACGGTGCACGACCTCGATCGCGAGGCCCTGGTCCAGATCCTGACCGAGCCGCGCAACGCGCTCGTCAGACAGTACGCGCGGTTGTTCGAGCTCGACGGCGTCGAGCTCGGGTTCACCCCCGACGCGCTCGACACGATCGCGGAGCTGGCGCTGCTGCGCGGCACGGGAGCGCGAGGCCTGCGGGCCATCATGGAGGAGGTGCTGCTGCCGGTCATGTTCGACGTTCCCAGCCGCACCGACGTGGCCCGGGTGCTGATCACCGAGGACACGGTGCTGCAGAGCGTCAACCCGAGCCTGATCCCTCTCGGGCGCGCCGCCCTGGCCAGGAAGCGCGGGCCCCGGGAACAGTCGGCGTAGCAGCCGCGCCCCGCGCCGGCGGCCCTCCTGACCCGCCGGCTGATCACCAGGTGACGGGGACCGCCTCGATACCGCCTGAGAGCTGGCTCGTCCTGATCCTGAGCTCGCCGGGCGGCACTGCCAGCCGGAGTCCGGGCAGAGCGGTGGTCAGCTCGGTGAGAGCGGCCCGCAGCTCGACGCGCGCCAGCGGGGCGCCCAGGCAGTACCTGCCGCCGTGCCCGAACCCGAGATGGGCGCCGGCGTGCTTGCAGCCGATGTCGAACCGCTCCCCTCCGGGGAACTCCGTCCGGTCCCGGTTGGCGGCCACCAGGCTCAGCAGGACCGCGTCGCCTTCCTTGATCCGCTCCCCGCCCACGTCGATGTCGGCCCGCGCGTAGCGGACGACGCCCCCGATCGAGACGATGGGCGCCGCGCGCACGATCTCCTCCACCGCGTCGTCGATGAGCTCCGGCTCCGCCACCAGCCTGTCCCACTGGCCCTGGTGACCGAGCAGCATCGCCACGCCCACGTCGATCCGGCCCGTGGTGGTCTCGTGGGCGGCGAACAGCAGTCCGGCGCTGCGGATCGCGACCGTGTCGTCGTCCTGCGTCCTGCACAGCTCCGACATCACGTCGTCGGCCGGCTCGGCCCGCTTGCGCCTGGCCAGGTCCCCCATGTACACGATCAGTTCCGCGAGCGCCGCCATCGAGGCGTCCCTGTCCCGGAGGCCGGCGATCGTGTACGACAGGGCGCGGAACCGCTCGCGGTCCTCGTACGGCACGCCGAGCAGCTCGCAGATCACCAGCACCGGAAACGGCCAGGAAAAGTGGGTGTGCAGGTCCACCGGAGGAGTGAGGCCGGCCATCTCGGCAACGAGTTCGGCGGCGAGCTGCTCGACCCTCGGCCGCAGCCTCAGTATGTGTTTCGCGGAGAAAAACGGCGACAACATCCGGCGCATCGCCGTGTGCCGCTCGACCTCGGTGTCGAAGGTGTACTCGGGGGAGGGGCCGCTGAACAGGCTCGCGTTCGAGATCCTGGCCGCGCGTTCGGGCTCGCGGTGCGACATTCCCAGCCGGTCGTCGTTGAGCAGTTGCTTCACGTACGCGTATCGGGAGACGAGCCAGGCCTCGTCGCCGGCCTGCGTGCGGACGCGGGCGACCGGCTGGTGTTCGGACAGCTCCAGCAGCCGCGGCGGCGGGGACATCGGGTCGGGTTGAGGGAAGGGCAACGCCGGCAAACCGTCCTGGGCTGGCATGGGAATTCTCTCACCTCGGCAGTGGTCGCTCGTTATGGGAAGTTATAACAAGGGCGCCCGGCGTATGGGAAGCAGGCGCTTTTTTCGCGGCGAATATTTCGGTGGCACAGCCTCGATTCCCGCCTATCTTGACAGGTCGTCGGTCATCGCCAAAGATGACCTCTGGAATGTCTGGTGCAGCGGCCCGCAGTGGCCCGGAGAGGGCGCTCATGACTCAGCAGACCATTACCAGAATAAAAACTCTGTACGAGCGCCAGGGCTGGTGCCGGCTGGACCATCGGTTATCCGACGGCGAAATCCAAAAATTGCGGGACAGCGTGGAACGTCACATTAGTGAGCGCCGTCCGGGGTTGGTATACGAAGAAGGCTCGCAGGCGGTGCGCGGAATTCACGGCTGCCACCGTTTCGACCCGGTGTGCTCGGACCTGACCCGGCTTCCCCCGCTGGTCGACGTTGCCGAGGAGATCCTCGGCACCCCGGCCTATGTCTACCAGTTCAAGGTGAACCTCAAGCAGCCGAGGGACGGCGCCGAGTGGCCCTGGCACCAGGACTTCCCGTTCTGGCAGACGGAGGACGGCATGCCCGCGCCGCACGCCGTGAACATCGCGATCCTGCTGGACGACGCGCACGAGCACAACGGGCCGGTGGTCCTGGTGCCCGGTAGCCATCGGCTCGGCCCGCTGTGGAACGCGGCGGAGGACGAGGACGACTCCGCGGCCGACTGGCGCGTCAACATGCGCGCCTCGCTGCCGCTGACCGTACCCGGCGAGGTCGCCTCGCGGCTGGCTGCGGAGCGGGGCACCGAGCTGCTGACCGGACCGCCCGGAACCATTTACGTGTTCCATCCGTGCATCGTGCACTCGTCGTCGGCCAATCTCTCGGCCGACAGGCGCGCGCTGCTCATCATCAGCTATAACTCCGTCACCAATCTGCCGCGACATCCGAACCGGCCGGAGTTCCTGGTCGACCGGGATTCCACCCCCATCGTCAAGCTGGGGCGTGAGACACTGTGATCGAGCACTGAGCCCATGCGTATAGCCCTCGTGAACATGCCGTTCGCCAACTGGCACTACCCGTCCTTCGCGCTCAGCCAGCTCGCCGCTCTGGGACACCACGAATTTCCCGGCCAGGTGACCTCGGACGTCTTCTACCTCAACCATGATTTCGCGCGCTATTTCGGTCTGCCGGAATACGACTCGCTCGCCAACGACGGGGAGCATCTGCTCGCCGGGCTGGGCGAGTGGGTCTTCCGCGACATCGCCTTTCCGGAGGCGGGCGACAATGAGCGCGCCTATTTCCGCCGTTACTACCGCGGCCCGCGCTGGCTGCGGCTGCGCGAGCGCGTCCTGCAACGACGTCCCGGGCTGGAGGAGCGCTGCCGCGAGCTGATCGATCGGTACCGGCTGGCGTCCTACGACGTGGTGGGCTTCAGCTCGATGTTCGCGCAGAACGTGCCCAGCATCGCCGTCGCCCGGCTGATCAAGGAGATCAACCCCGAGGTCGTGACGCTCATGGGCGGCGCGAACTGCGAGGCGCCGATGGGGGCCGTCATCGCCGAGCAGACGCCGACCATCGACTTCGTGTTCTCGGGTCCGTCGATGCACACCTATCCCGAATTGCTGCGTGCCCTGCTGAACGGCGACACCGAGACGGCCCATGCCATCCCGGGCATCGTCACCGGGCGCAACTGCGGCGATCCCCGCTTCCGCAACGCAGTCGGCCGCGACCGGGACATCGAGGACCACATCCCTCCCGACTACTCGGGCTGGCTGACCGCGCTACCGCGCGACGAGGTGCTCTGGAAGGCGGTCCAGGACGGCACCGCCCACCCCCAGCTCTATTTCGAGACGTCAAGGGGCTGCTGGTGGGGTGCGCGCTCGCACTGCACGTTCTGTGGCCTGAACGGGCTCGGCATGGACTACCGCGCGTTGTCGGCGGGCAAGGCGATCCGTCAGTTCGAGCGGCTCTTCGAACTGGCGCCGTGGTGCAACCGCTACGTCTGCACCGACAACATCATGCCGCGAAATTATCCCAAGGAAGTCTTCGGCCCGCTCCAGCCCCCGGCCGGCACGTCCATCTTCTACGAGGTGAAGGTCCCGATCGCCGATCACGACCTCGAGGCCATGGTCTCGGGCGGCGTGAACCAGATCCAGCCCGGCATCGAGGCGCTCTCCACACAGACACTCTCGATCATGCGGAAGGGCACCACCGCCTTCCAGAACCTGCAGTTCCTGAAGAAGTGCATGCGGCACGGCATCGAGCCGTACTGGAATCTGCTCATCGGATTCCCCGGCGAGCCCGAGAGCGTGTTCCAGAAGTATTTCGACGACCTGCCGTCGTTGGTGCACCTGCCTCCCCCGAACGGCGTCTACGTGGTGCGGTTCGACCGATACAGCCCGTACCACACCAACGGCGGCTTCTACGGCCTGGAGCTGCGGCCCTCGGATCACTACCGCTACGTCTACCCGTTCCCCGAAGACACCTTCACCGACCTGGCCTACTACTTCACCGACGAGAAGCTCGGACCGTACGCGGCCGCGTCCACCCGCTGGCACGCGCGGCTGAGCGAGCGCGTCGAGGAGTGGACCAGAGCCTGGTCCCGGCGGCCGCCGTCGCTCACGCTCGAACGCGGCGCCGACGGTCAGGAGCAGATCACCGACTCGCGCGGCGGCGGGCCCGCCACGACCCTGCCCGTGGACGCGGAGACCCGGCTGCTGCTGCACCGGTTGTCGTCGCCGGCGAAGCCGGACAGGCTCGCCGCAGAGCTCGGGCTCGACCCGGAGGCCGTGGCGCGGCGGCTGGCTCTCCTGCGGGAGCGGTCTCTGCTGTTCGAGGAGGACGGCAAGATCCTCAGCCTCGTCCTGACCGAAGCCGGCGCGCAGGCGGACCTGCCGGCCTCGCTCGAAATCGTCTGAGAAATTCGCCGGTCTCATCAACTCCAGGGTGGTCGGTACGGTGCACACGAAGCACGTCAACGGAACTCAGCCAACCGGCAACATCATCAGTGAGCTAGGCCACCGCTGGTCGGACGGAGGTGACAGCCTTGACGCCATCTGCCGCTACGCCCTCATGCCCGCAGGCAAGCTCTTCCGTCCGATGCTCATGGTCGAGTCGGCGCTCGCCGTGGGAGGCACGATCGCGCATGTCCTGCCGGCCGCCGTCGGCAGCGAGTACGGCCACACGGCAAGCCTGATCCACGACGACATCATCGACTGCGACGAGTTGCGCCGCGGCCGCCCATCCGTGTTCTCCAGGTACGGCATCGAGGACGCGATCGTCGCGGGCGACGCCCTGATCTTCCATCTCTTCCTCTGCCTGGCCGAGTGCCGGCGCGCCGGGGCACCGGCCGAGCGGGTCGTCAGGGCCCTGGAGATCGCCGCGACGGCGGGCTTGGACATGTGCCGCGGCCAACACCTGGAGAGCGAGATCACCAAGAACTCGATCCGCGATCGCGACCGCTACCTGCGCATGGTGGACCTCAAGTCCGCCGCCCTGTTCCGCAGCGCCTGCCAGTGCGGCGTGGTGCTCGGCGGCGGGCTGGAGGCGTCGGTGCGGTCGATGGGCGGTTACGGGACGGGCCTGGGTGTGGCGTTCCAGATCATCGACGACCTGTTCGCGTTCACCGACGACGGGTCGGTGACCGGGAAGCACCCGGCCAGCGACGTCCGGAACCGGCGGCTGACGCTGCCGCTCATCCTCGTCTACGAGAGCGCGGACCCCGTCGCCGTCCGGCTGCTCGACGACGCGTTCTCCGGCGAGCTGGGAGATCAGGAGGCGCTGGCCGCCGCCACCAAGGCCGTCGAACGTACCGGCGTCCTCGACATCTGCCGGAAGGTCGCCCTGGAGCACATCACCTCGGCGAAGGACGAGCTGCTGCTCCTGCCGGACACGCCGAGCCGCGACCGGCTCGGGCAGCTCGCCGACGACGCGGTCGAGCGAGTGCGCTGATGCCGAGCGGCGGGTTAAGAGTCGCGCTGGTCGCGCATGCCGAGACCTGGCGCCCCTACGGGCTGACCTACGTCGGCCTCGTCGGCCTGGCGGCCGGCGCTCTGGCGTCGCCGTCGCCGTCGCCGTGGCAGCTCCTGGGCGCGTGGGGGGTGCCGACGCTGGGCTGGTTGGCCGGCCTGTACGGCGGCGATTACTTCGACAGGAAGCTCGACGCGATCGCCAAGCCACACCGGCCGATCCCGTCCGGCCGGCTGCCCGCGCGCACCGCGCTGGCCATGATGGTGATCTGCTGCGCGGCAGGAGCGGTGGGCGCGCTGCTGCTCAACTGGCGCACGCTCGGCCTCGTCGGCCTGGCCCTGGTCGCGGGCATCCTCTACAGCACGTGGTTCAAGGCGCGCGGGCTGTCCGGCAACCTGGTGCGGGGTGGCCTGACCGCATTCGCGTTCCTGTTCGGCACCATGGCGACGGCCACGCTGCCGCCGCCGTACCTGCTGCCCGTCGCCGCCCTGTTCTGGCTCCACGACGCGAGCTCGAACCTGGTGGGGACGCTGCGCGACCTGGACGGCGACAGGGAGGGCGGGTACGGGACCGTCCCCGTGCGGCATGGCGTGACGGTGGCGCTGACCTGGGCGGCCGTCCTCTACGCCGCCGTGCTGGCGCTGGCCGCCGCCGTTCCCGCGCTGGTCCCGCAGCCGCGCCCGGCCGGCTGGTACTGGATCCTGCTCGGGATCGCCGCCGCGCTGGGAGCTTCGGCGCTCGTCTCGATCCTGCGGGCGCCGCGCCCGCTGTCCCCGCGGACCGCGCTGCGCGCGCACGAGTTCTTCGTCCTGGAGCGGCTGGTGCTCGCCGCCGCCTTGCTGGCACTCGGAAGGGGAGCCGGCCTGGCCCTGCCGCTGCTGGTCGCGGTCCTCGTCCTGACCTGGCTCACCCAGCGCATCATGCGGGCCCGGTACGAGTTCGCCCAGGTCGCCCCCGGAGGGGAAAAGGAAGGGATGAACGCATGACTGACGTGCGGCGGAGCGTCGAGCTGGCCGTCGATGCCCTGTTCGACCGGCAGCGCCTGAACGGCTCCTGGCAGGACCACCTGCCCTCGGCCCCGATCGCCACGGCCTCGGCCATCGTCGCCCTGCACTTCGCCGACCCCGTCGGCTCCGCATCGCTGATCCGGGCGGGTGCGGCGTGGTTGCGGGCGGCGCAGAGCGACGACGGCGGATGGGGAGACGCCGCGAAGGCGCCGTCCACCTTCAACGTCACCCCGATGGCGACGGGCGCGCTCTCCCTGATCGACCCCGAGGGCTCCGCCGAGCACATCCGGCGGGGGCTGGAGCGCATCGAGGGCTTCGGCGGCATGGAGGCGGTCGCGGACCGGGACATCTGCAAGATCTTCCTCATGTGCCAGCAGTTCCTCAGCCTGGGCGGGCTGTACGACGAGCGGAAGATCATGCGCCTGCCGTTGGAGATCATCTTCCTCCCCCGGATGTTCCGGCAGAAGGTCTCCTTCACCGTTCCCTGGCTGCTGCTGTGGGGCATGATGCAGGCACACACCCGCCCGTGGAACCCGCTGCGCAGAGCCGTCAACCGGGTCTGCGAGCGGCCGATCTTCGCCTACCTCGACGAGCTCGAGCAGTTCGAGGGCGAGGACGGCGGCTACCAGGAGTCGCCGTTCATGGTGGCGCTGGCCTGCCTCGCGCTCGCCAGGGCGGGGCTGCGGCGCGACATCGTCGAGCGCTGCATCGCCTACCTGCACAGGACCGTCCGGCCCGACGGCTCCTGGCCGGTCAACCGGGACCTGGAGCTGTGCGCCACCACGTTCGTCACCCACGGCCTCCAGGACACCGGGTACGCCTCCGACGAGCGGCTCGCCGCCACCCGGGAGTGGATCCGCGACTGCCAGCGCCACACCCGCTTCTCCGCCACGGGGTGCCCGCCCGGAGGCTGGGGATGGTCGTGGCGCTGCGGCTGGCCGAACACCGACGACACCGCGGACGCGCTCATCGCGCTCGCCCGCTTCGGCGACCCGCGTACCGACGGGCAGGTACGCGCGGGCGTGGACTGGCTGGTCGCCATGCAGAGCAGGAACGGCTCGTGGAGCTGCTTCTGCAGGAACAACCCCATCGCCCTGGACGGCGCCTGCTCGGTGATGAGCGCGCACGCGGTGACCGCGCTGCGCGAGTCGGGCGGCCTGACGGCGGCCGACCGGCCGATCGCCAGGGCCCTGGCCTGGTTCCGCCGCAACCAGCGAGAGGACGGTTCGTTCACCACGCCCTGGTACCGCGGCCTGGTCGCCGGGACCGGGAACGTGCTGGACGCACTGGCCGGGCTGGGGCTCGCCGACGACCCGACGGCCCGGCGCTGCCGGGACTGGCTGCTGGCCAACCAGAACCCCGACGGCGGATGGGGCCAGGACGAGTTCGGCGCCTCGACGGCCGAGGACACCGCCTGGGCGCTGCTCGGGCTGCTCGGCTCGGGCCCGGCGAGCGAGCCCGCCGTGCAGGACGGCGTCGCCTGGCTGGTGTCGCACCAGCGCCCGGACGGGCTGTGGCAGCCCACGATCCTCGGCATGTACTTCCTGGACCTGAAGTACTCCTGCGATCTGCTCGCCGCGGGCTACGCATTGCAGGCGCTCGCCCGATACCGGCAGGCCACGGCCCCGCCCGGCCCGGGAAAGGCCGTCCATGCCGGACTATGACGTCCTGATCTGCGGCGCGGGCGCCGGCGGGCTGACCCTGGCCCACTTCCTCGGGCGGCAAGGACACCGGGTCCTGCTGGCCGACAAGCAGTCGAGGCCGCGCAGCGCGCACAAGGGCGAGCTGGTGCAGCCGAGGACGGTGCAGATCCTGGAGGCCGCCGGGCTCGTCGAGCCGCTGGCCGAGCGGGGCGCCAGGACGGTCCGCCGCCTGAGCTGCCACACCCCGCGCGGCGACGAGCTCATCGACCTCGACTTCAGGCTGCTGGACAAGCCCTACGACTACGGCCTGCTGCACTACTACAAGGACTTCAGGGACGTGCTCGGCGGCCGGCTCGGGTCCACCGTCGACTACTGGCAGGGCGCCTCGGTGCGGGAGCTGCGGCGCGACCGGCACGGCCGCGTCGCCGGGGCGTACCTGGGGACCGCCGGCCGCGTCACCGAGGTGGCGGCCACCCTCACCGTGGCCTGCGACGGCCGGGAGTCCCGGTTGCGCAACGCCGCCGGGATCGAGCCGCGGATCCGGCGCTACCCGCACCAGCTCGTCGGCCTCGACCTGCCCGACGCGCCCGAGCTGGGGGAGGACATGGCCATGTACCTCACGCCCGGCGGGCTGCGGGTGCTCTTCCAGATGCCCGGCGGCCGGGCGCGGCTCTACGTCCAGATACCGGCCGGCCGCTTCCGCTCCATCGGCCGCCGCCATCTCGGGGCCTGGGCCGACGACCTGCTGCGGGAGGTCCCGGCGCTGCGGCGGGTGGCCGGGCCGCTGCGCGCCGGGCTGGACAGCGTCCAGGTGCTGCCGGCCTGGCGTTTCGTGGCGCCCACGTGGCAGGTGCCGGGGCTGGCGCTGCTCGGCGACGCCGCGCACGGTGTGCACCCCATGGTCGGGCAGGGCATGAACGCCGCCATCGGCGACGCCTGGTGCCTGGCGGGAGAGCTGGAGGCGGTGCGGGACCTCAGCGCCACCGCCGTGGACGAGGCGATCGGCCGGTACGAGGCGGCGCGGCGGCCCGTCCTCGGCTACGTCAGCCGGCTCAGCCACACGCTGGCCCTGCTCTTCACCAGCACCTCCGCCACCGTACGGCTGGCCCGCCCGCTGCTGCTGAGCCGCAACAGCGGCAACGACGTGCTCCGCCGCCGGATCGTCGCGGGCATGGCCGGGTTCACCTCCGACCTGTTCACCGGCTGGGCCATCCGGTCCGCCCTCGGGCTCACGCGCGGGTGATCCAGGCATGCCTGTCGCACTCGTCACCGGAGGGACCTCGGGGATCGGCGCCCAGTTCGCCCGGACGCTGGCCGGGCAGGGATACGACCTCGTCCTGGTCGCACGGGACACCGGCCGCCTCCGTACGAGCGCGGCGGAGCTGGCCGGACGACACGGCGTGACGGCGCACCCGCTGCCCGCCGACCTGTCCACGCCGGCCGGACGCGCGCTCGTCGCGGAGCGGCTCTCGGCCGAGCCGGTCGACATGCTGGTGAACAACGCCGGCTTGGGCGTCGCCGACGGCTTCGACGCGGCCCCGATGGACCTGCTGCAGCACCAGCTCGACGTGAACGTCACCGCCGTGCTTCGCCTCACCCACGCCGCGCTCGGCGGGATGCTCGCCCGCGGGCGCGGGGACGTCGTCAACGTCTCCAGCATGGCCGCCTTCATCCCCGGCTACGAGACGACCTACTCGGCGAGCAAGAGCTGGGTCACCTCGTTCTCCGAAGGGCTGGCGGCCGAGACGCGCGGTCGCGGCGTCCGCGTGATGGCGCTGTGCCCGGGCTGGACGCGCACCGAGCTCCACCAGCGGGCCGGCGTGCGTGCGGCCGGGCCCGCGTTCCTGTGGCTCACGGCCGCACGCGTGGTCGAGGAGGGGCTGGCGGACCTGCGGCGGGGCAAGGTCGTCTCGGTGCCCGGGCGGCGGTACAGAGCGCTCATGACAGTTCTGGATCTCGCGCCGCGAGGCGTCGCACGCGTGCTGGGCAGGCACGTGCGACGCCGGCGCACCTGACGAGGGGAATGGGTGAGATGACGCAGGTGAGCCCGTGGTTCTGGTTCCCCGCCCGCCGGCCGGACGCGCCGCTTCGGCTCGTGTGCGTCCCGTACGCCGGAGGCGGCGCCGGGGCGTTCCGCGCCTGGCCGGCGTCGTTGCCCGGCGTGGAGGTGGCCGTGGTCCGGCTGCCCGGCCGGGAGACCCGCTTCAAGGAGACGCCGCTGCGTGACTTCGACAAGGTGCTCCACGTGCTCGCCGCCGAGCTGGCCGCGCTCCGGGACCGGCCGCTGGCGCTGTTCGGGCACAGCCTGGGCGGGCTGCTCGCGTTCGAGCTGGCCCGGACGACGTCCCCCGTCCAGCTCTTCGTCTCCGCCACGCGCGCGCCGCACCTGTTCTCGGCGGAGCCGGTGGAGTCGCTCTCCGACGCGGAGTTCATCGACTACCTGCGTGCCTTCCGGCTGCTGCCCGCGGCGAGCTCCCAGACCGACCTGCTGAGACTGATGCTGCCGGCCATCCGAGCCGACTTCGCGGTGGCCGCGAGCTACGTGCACCGGCCCGGGCCGCCGCTGGCGTGCCCGCTGCACGCCTTCTACGGCGAGGCTGATCCGTCGGTCGCCAGGGCGACGATGGAGCCGTGGCAGGAGCGGACCACCGGGAGGTTCACGCTGGAACCCGTGCCCGGTGGCCACTTCTTCCTGCACGCCGAGGAGCGGCGGATGCTCGCCGGCATCGACGCCAGGCTGCGTGAGCACACCTACTGATAGGCCTGCGCCTGCGCGCTGTACGCCTCGGCGTAGGCGCCGCCGCGTCGCATCAGTTCCTGGTGGCTGCCCGACTCCACGATCTGCCCGCCGGAGACGACGACGATCAGATCCGCCATCCGCACGGTCGAGAGGCGGTGCGAGACGTACAGCGTGATGGCCCCGTTCCTGGCGCCCGCCTGCCTGGCCACCGTCGCGTAGCGGTCGAACAGCTCCGCCTCCGCGTGCGGGTCCAGCCCCGAGGCGGGCTCGTCGAACATGACGAGCAGCGGCGAGTCAGGCATCATCGCGCGGCTGAGCGCCAGGCGCTGCCATTGACCGCCGGAGAGCTCCCTGCCTCCGCTGAAGCTCCCGCCGAGCTCGGTCTCGGCGCCGTCGGGCAACGAGGCGACCAGCTCGGTGGCGCCGCCCTGGTCGAGCGCGGCGGCGAGCGCGGCCTCGTCGTCGATGCGCTCCAGGTTGCCGAGGCCGACGCTCTCCCTCAGCACGAACTCGAAGCGCACGAAGTCCTGGAAGCCCGCCGACAGCCGCGACCGCCACTGCTGGAGGTCGAGCCCGTCCAGCGGCTCGCCGTCCACGGTGATCCGCCCCTGCTGCGGCTCGTAGAACCGGGACAGCAGCTTGACCAGCGTGGACTTCCCGGCGCCGTTGTCACCGACCAGGGCCACGATCGACCCCGCGGGGATGTGCAGGCTCACGTTCTTGAGCACGTCGACGTCGGTGCCGGGGTAGCGGAAGGTGACGTCGTCCAGCGCGATCCCGTCGGTGAGCCGCTCGGGAACCGGCCCGTGGCCGCTGCGGCTCTTCCACTGCTCGGCCATCTCGCGCAGCCACAGGTACTTGTCCGTCGTGGTGGCGAACCCCATCAGCCCCTTGACCGACGTGACCAGCATGCTGACCTGGCTGTTGAGCTGCGCCGCGAGCAGCAGCGTCAGGAAGACGTTGCCCACCGTCGCACGTCCCTCGATCGCCAGCAAGATGACGATCACGACCGCGCCGAGGAAGGCGACGGCGAAGGCCAGCCAGCCGACGACGTTCAGGGCCGAGGCGCGCAGCGCCGCCCGGCGGCGGACGCGGGCCATGTCGCTCCGGATCTCGCGCTCGCGACGGGCGAGTTCCTCGCCGAATCCGAAGACCCGCAGCTCCTTCGCCGAGCCGGGAGAGATGGCCACGTTGAAGATCGCGTCGGCCAGCCGTCCCTTCTCCGCGGTGCTCATGATCGCCGCGAAGGAGGCGCGCTGCGCCCGCGCGGTCATCCAGATGGACGGCACCGCGAACAGCGGCAGCAGGATGAACACCGGATAGATCACGGTGAGGATGGCCGTCGTCACGACGACGCGCAGCACGACGGCCAGGGTGACGAGCGTGTAGTCCACCACGAGGGAGAGCTGCGAGCGGAGCTGCCGCAGCAGCGCGATCTCGTCGGCGTGCGCCGGGCGCTCGTAGTGCTCGAGACCGGGCACGCCGGAGGTGATCTCCATGATCCGCCGGTCGACCAGCAGGTTGGTCTTGTCGGCCAGCGTCGTCCGCTGGCCCAGCGCCACCGACTGGCACAGCCCGTTGACCGCCACGGCGACGGCGAAGATCGCCGCGGCGCGGTAGGCCGCGCCGCTGTCGCCGGCGAGCACGGCGTCGGCCAGCAGCTTGAAGCAGTACAGGGAGCCGACCAGCGCCAGAGTGCCGAGGGCGGTCAGCGCGTACACGGTGACCATCAGCATCCGGTCCGCCTCGTAGCCGAGCCGCATCATGGCGACCATGCCCCTGAGGCGCTCACGCAGTGCGCTCATGACTCCACCTCGCTGGCGTACCGCTCGGCCTGGAGCCGGAACATCTCGGCGTACTCCCCGTCCAGGTCCAGGAGCTCCTCGTGGGTGCCCTGCTCCACTATCCGTCCGTCGTTCATGACCACGATGCGATCGGCACGTCGCACGCTGGAGAAGCGGTGCGAGATGATGATCGTGGTGAGGCCGCGGGTTATCTCCAGGAACCGCTCGTAGAGCTCCGCCTCACCCCGCGCGTCGAGGTTCGCGGCCGGCTCGTCGAGCACGAGGATGTTGGCGCCCCGCTCCACGGCGTGGAACGCCCTGGCGAGCGCGATGCGCTGCCATTGACCTCCGGACAGGTCCTGACCTCCGGTGAACGCACGGGAGAGCGGCGTGTCGAGGCCGGCGGGCAGCGCCGCGATGATGTCCTCGGCGCCGGCCCGCGAGACGGCCCTGGACACGGCTTCGTCGTCCGTCTCCTTGCCCAGGTCGCCCAGTGCGATGTTGTCCCTGGCCGGCAGCGGGTAGCGGACGAAGTCCTGGAAGATCGCCGAGATGCTGCGGCGCCACTGCCCGGCGGGAACCTCCGCGAGGTCCTCGCCGCCGATGGTGATCCGGCCCTCGGTCGGCGCGTAGAGGCGAGTGAGGAGCTTGATCAGGGTGGTCTTGCCGGCCCCGTTGACACCGACGATCGCCAGCGAGCGACCGGTCTCGATCTCCAGGTCCAGCCCGTCGAACACCTGTTTCTCCGAGCCGGGATAGCGGAAGCCGACGCCGTCGAAGCGGATCGTGCGGGCCGTGAGCGGCTCGTCCTCGCCGCCGCTCTGCCGGGGCGCGTCAGCGGAGAGCCTGCGTTCGAGCTCGTCGAGCGCGGGCAGGCAGGCGGTGCCGTACTCCACGCTCAGGAGGTCCGGGCTGGGAGTGGCGAGCTCGTTCACCGCCAGAAGTGCCATGAGCAGGATGATGGCCGCGCCGAAACCGAGCGAGCCCTCGATCAGCGAACGGGCGATCACCACCATGGCGATCAGGTTCGCGGCCAGCAGCAGCAGGTTCGTCCAGACCGCTGAGCGGGCGTCCTTGCGGCGCGTCGCCCAGACCGGCGTGATGGCCGTACGCCATTCGGAGGTCATCCGTGCAACGAGCCAGTCGAGCAGGCCGAAGACCCGGACCTCCTTCCCCGCCTCGGGCAGCATCAGCAGATCGCTCAGGTAGGCCGCACGCCGCAGGATCTGATCGCGCTCGGCCATGACCTGCACGCTGCGGACGTACTCCGCCCGGTTCCCCTTGGCGGCCAGCGCGCACGCCACGATCACCACGATCGGCAGCCACCAGTTGAGAGTGAAGAACAGCAGCCCCGCGCCGACGGCGGCGGCGGCGCTGCTCCAGATCTTCACCAGCCCGCTGGCCGCGGTCCCGGCCGTGAAGCCGCTGACGGCGCCGCGGGCCGTGGTGATGAGGCCGGCGACTTTTTCGTCCTCGAAGTGAGCGATGCCGGCGGGCTTGTCCACGATGAACATCAGCCGCCGGCGTACCGCGTCGTTGGCGCGGTCGGAGACGAGTTGCGCGGTCGCTTCTCTGGCGACCTCCGTCAGATATTGGCCGACGTAGAGAAGACCGAGAGCGACCAGCGCCCAGAGCAGCTCACGGCCCGCCGCACTGCCGAAACCACCGCCGACCGTCGAGGGAACGCGTTCGAGCGCCAGCCCCACGACAATGATGACGCTCATCGGCAACGCCGCGCTGAGCAGTATCAGCGCGGCGCACCCTAAAGCGAGGCCAGGGCTCAGCCGAAGCATGAGACGTACCAGCCGCCAGCGCGGCGCCACAGCGGGGAAGAATCGCAGCAGCGTATCGCGTGCCGCAAAAGTCACGACGACTCCTTCCGAGGTAATCAGGGGGATGTCGAGAGAATACTGAGTCCGGGTTCGGCAGTCTACGGCACCAATGAGTGGCCGGCGCAGGTGTTCTGAATTTCTCACGAGGAATGCTACGGCTCCCTCGTGCCCCCATATTCGCAGGTCACAGTGGCGATCTCGCAAAACGGCGTGCTCCGTGAGCTCAGCTGTATTTCGTCGTGGCGGCGCCAGGAAAACTCGTCGGAAAGCGGCTCTTCGTGATTTAGGCGGATGGCGCGGTTCCGGCTTCCGCCGGTGGTTGCGCAGCGTGAGCAGCGGCGCCTGTGGTCGGGCCGGCTGCTGCTCAGCCCTGGCCGGCAGGCCCTGCTGGTGCCGGTCCACCTGCGCAAGGGCGAGACGATCATCGAACTGGGAGCCGGTCTCGGCGTGTCCGCGGCGACCGCGTGGCGGTGTGTCCTCCGGCAAGCGCCGCGTAGACGGGATGAACGTCCGGGGCATCGCCTCGCCGGACGGTCCGGTCGTGCGGACGTCGGGAGCGCCGTCCGCATCCGGGGCGTCCCGCGCGTCCTGGAACGGGGAGCACCACCCTGGCCGGCAAGGCGTGTCAAGGAGGCGAGGGTGGTGAGGCCGTCGCCGTACTTCAGAAGCACCGTGCTGCCCAGGCCGCCTGAATCCAGGGCTGCTTCTCAAGTACGCCAGTTCTCGCGCAGCTCGGCGTTCTCCCGCCTGCCCTGGCCTGGCCCAGATTCCGTCGGGCCCGCCGGACCCGCGCCCTGATCCGGCCCGCTCCGACCTCCTCGGGGGTATTACGGACAGCCGCGGAGCCGCCCCCGCGCCCCGGTGGGCCGGAGAATCGAGGTCGGCAGTCTAATCGACACCTACATGACATCATCGATCACATATCGCAGTGGATCGGTTTCCGTCTGCTGCGTCGGCGGAACCGCTCTCTGCAACACAACTAAAGCGTCCACCATATCGGCTATTTAACATCCAGGACATTGACAGGCCCGATATGGCGATCTACTCTGCCTAGCAGTATTTCGAACTGTGCCCTGGTGCGGACCTCGGTGGAACGTGGTGAAGCGATGCCTTCAAGGTCTGCAGGCTACTCGTCCGGGGTGACATTAGGCTGAGCAGGCGGCGTGTGTCCGGGGTGGGGCTGTCGACGCTGATCCGGGGCATGCGATTCAACTCGTAGGCTGGTGCGGTGTAGCGAATGAGTGAGTCCTCCAGGTGAATGACCGGAAAACTGATGACATCGTCCTGCACGGAGCGCTTTGCGTTCAACGTGGAATTCTCATGTTCACCGGATATGTGCCGGCCAGCATAATAGCCGGCCAGGTCCGCGTCGACACGCACGATCCGGTTTCCGGCACGGGATATCAGCGGTCCGTGGCCAGGTTTCGTATCGCGAAGGTGGCCGAGTACTATCTGCGCGGCGGTACGATGCCCAACCCGCTCATGCTCAACATACGAGACTGCGATCTCCCGCCGGTGCGTATCGTGCCGGCCGGCGGCCAGCGGGCCGCCTACGAGGAGGCCTGCAGGAACCGGGGGAACTGGTCGGGCCCCGCCACGCTGGAGCTCAGCTCCGAGGTGCCGCTCTGGGTGTACGACGGCCAGCACCGCCGGGCCGCCCTCACCCAGTTGCTCACCGCGATGCCCGACGAGTTCGCCTCGTTCCCCGTCCCGGTGGCGATAACCCTGGGCCTCAGCTGGAAGGCCGAGGCGCGCGAATTCTACGAGCTCAATACCAATGCGGTCAGCGTCCAGACCGATCTGGCGTGGACGCTGCTCGCCGCGCTCGCGGCCGAGGACACCGAACTCCGCGGAGCTCTCGCGGAGAAAGGAAAGGACTGGCTCATTCGCGGCGACCAGGCCGTGGCGGAACTGGAGAAACTCGACGGCCCCTGGCAGGGAAGGTTCCGTCCGGTCAACCGCAGGAAAAGGAAAGGCGACGGCCGGATTGTCGGGCGGTCGCAGTTCGTCCGGTCGTTGCGGCCGGTGCTGGAGTTCCCGCTCCTGCGCGGCGCCGATCCGTCGGAAATGGCATTGCTGGTGAACTCCCATTGGTGTGGAATTGCGGAGGTCCTGCCGGAGGCCTTCAACGGCGATCCCGACGAATATGTCATCCAGAAAGGGATCGGAATAAACGCGATCCATGCCCTGCTGCCACAAGTCATCGAGGTGATCCGCAGCCGCGACGGCAAACTGGGCGACGTACAGGAACATGCCGAAGTGATGGAGTGGCTGCGGAATCTTTCCGGATACGCGGTGATCGACTCTCTCCAGGTGCGGGTCGCCGGCGTCGAATTCTGGAAGGTCGGATCCGCGGCGTCGTCCTTCAGCGGCAACGGCGGCCTGCGCCGGTTGGTGTCGCTCCTCCGGTCGGCGCTCCCGACCCCTGAACAGCAGGGCATCATTCGCTGAGCCCACTCCTGGGTGATCTCGCGGGAGCCGGTTGAGGCATGGCCTCCCGGCTCCGGTGGCGTGCGTCTCCACGGCGGATCCAGGTATTCGGTCACGAATTCACACGATGAACCGGGGCGGGCTCCGGCGTGCCGCGGAAACAGGCGGGACGTGCATCGTGCAGCGACCGGCCGGGCGCGCCCAATTTTCCCGGGTCTTTTTTCAGACGGACTTCTGTTCGGCCCGGCGGCCGAATTTTTGCGGGGCTTTCCGGCGGAAAACACGACTATGGACAGTCGCGCATAGGGGCGTCTACTCTGCCAATGCACAGCGGTGCGGGACCGACTGGAGAGGGCGTGCGGACCTGTCATGAGGAAAGACGATCCACGGGTTCATTTCAGCCGCTCCGAATTCGGGCCGAGCCGTGAGCTCGTCGCCATTCGCGACACGGACGGAATCTCGGCGGTAAATATTCCGGGGATCGAGCCCATGTGGTTCGTGACCCGTTTCACGGACGTCCGCGAAGTGCTGGGCGACCACAAACGTTTCCGCATCGTGAGCGGTGAAGAACTAGGGCAGGCAGGGCCGTCCCTCGACGAGGAACAGCGACGGATCCTGCGGGCCGGCAACCTTCTCGCGTTCGACCCGCCAGAGCACACGCGCCTGCGCAGGGTGGTGGGGCCGGCGTTCACGGCCGGGCGGATCAAGGGCATGGAGCCCCGGATACGCCGGATCGTGGACGAGCAACTGGACGCGATGGCGCGCAGCGGCCCACCGGTCGACCTCGTCCGGTCCTTCGCCACGTCGGTCCCGGCACTGGTGATCTGCGAGATTCTTGGCGTACCGGTGACGGATCGCACGTTTCTGCAGGAACAGGTGGACAGGATGCTGGACATCGCGGTCGCGCCGGCCGAACGCATGGCGGCCGAGCAGGCGATCCGCGCGTACATGTTCGACTGTGTGGACCGGATGAGCCAGGCTCCCGGTGACGGTCTGCTCCCGGCCCTGATCCGGCAGCAGAACGGCGAGCGGCTGTCGAGGGAGGAGTTGGCGGGTCTCGGTCACCTGCTGATGGTCGCGGGCAACGAGAGCACGGCGAGCATGCTGGCCCTCGGCACACTCGCCCTGATGCGGCACCGGGACGAGCTCGAGCTTCTCCAGGAGCAGCCACGCTTCACAGAGGCCGCGGTGGAGGAGCTGCTCCGCTGGCTCACCGTCGTGCACATCACGGCACCGCGCCGGACCACCGAGGACGTGGAGATCGCCGGACAGCACATCCCGAGCGGGAGCCTGGTGATGTGCTCGCTGCCTGCGGCCAACCGCGACAAGGCGCTGATCGACGATCCCGACCGGCTCGACCTCTCGCGCGGCGAAGCGGGCCACATCGCTTTCGGCCACGGAATTCATCACTGCCTCGGAGCGCCGCTGGCCCGGCTGGAGCTCAGGGTGGCGCTGCCGAGGCTGCTGCAGCGTTTTCCCGGCCTGCGCGCCACGGACGACGAGGCACGTTTCCGCACGACGAATATTGTCTATGGGCTGACTTCTCTGGAGGTCACCTGGTGAGGAAGTCGAGGTAGGCATGCCGCTGCCGCTTTCACTCTCGCAGGAGGAACTGGCCCCGATCGGTCCAGTGACCATGATGACCGCCTACGAACTCGCCGGCGGAATCGACACCGAACGGCTCGCGGACGCGCTCGACCTTGTGATCTCCCGGCACGAGCCGCTCAGGATGCGGTTGCTCAAGCAGGACGACGGATCGCTGCGGCAGGAGTTCCGGGACACCGGGCAGCCGGCCCGGCCGGAGGTGCACGTGGTCGAGTCGATCGACACGGCGCTGGCCGACTTCCAGTTGCAGCACCCTGACATCTACAAGGACGGTCCGGTTCGCAGCGCGTTCTTCCGTGACGAGGAGGCGGGCAGGACGGCCTTCGCGCTCCACATCGATCACATGGCCATCGACGGGTGGGGTCTCGAACTGCTCATAAGCGAGCTCACCCAGGCCTATGCCGCCCTGTGTTCGGGTGTGCAGCCGGAGCTGCCCGGCCTGAGGATCTCGTTCACCGACCACGTCGGGCTGGAGTGCGAGGCCGGTGAGACGGTCACCGACGCGCAGGTCCGCTACTGGTCGGACCTGCTGCTCGACAGCTCACCGTACGAGCTGCCCACCGAGCTGGCCAGAACCGGCGCGAAAGAGGCGGTCGCGGCCACCATCGCCAGGGCGGTGAGCGCCGAGACCACCACCCGGCTGCTCGAGCTGAGCAGGAAGCTCAGGGTCCCGATGCCCGCACTGGCGATCGCGTCGATCGGCGTCACGGCGATGGCCAGATCCGGTGTCACGGACATGCTGGTCAAGAACGTGCACCTGGGGCGTGACGTGCCGGGCTCCATGAGACTGGTCGGCTGCTTCACCCGGACCTCCTTCGTGAAGCTCGGCCTGGACCGGGACCTCCCGGTGGAGCGGCTGATCAGGAACGCGGCGCGGGGCTGGCTGGACAGCGTGACGTATTCCGCCGCGCCGTTCACCCTGGGGCGGCTGTTCAGGCACCTGCTCGGCACGGGTGCGATGGACTTCGAGACGATGATGCGGCTGGCCAGAGCGCTCACGGTGAACTACTTCGCGTCCCCGGAGAGACCGTCGCGGGACGACCCGGTCCTCGGCACGCGCATACCCGTCCCGACGCAGTCGGCGTACAGCGTCGGGAACGACGTCATGCCGCTGCTGATCGAGGTCAGAGTGGGCGAGCAGGTGAACATCGGCTCCATCTGCAACCCTGAGCGCTACCAGAAGGACGGCGTGGCCACGTTCCTGGACGGGGTCACCGCCGGGCTGGCGGCCATCGCGGCATCGGATCCGAGCGGCTCCACCGGCACGGTGGCCGACGCGATCGCGTCGTCGGGCGGGGAAGGCTGAGCATGCGCATCGGCCTCTATCTCGCGAGCCTTCCCTGGCCGGCGGAGCCGGAGGGCTGCCGGTCCATGCTCGACGATCTGCTCCAGGCGGCCGAGGGAGCGGATTTCCATAGCATCTGGACGCCGGATCACTTCTTCAACGTGCCCCTCTTCGGCGGGGCGGGTGCGCCCATGCCAGAGGCGTACACGACCCTGTCGTGGATCGCCGGACGCACCAGGGACGTGCAGCTGGGAACCCTGGTGACGGCGGCTCCCTACCGGCACCCCGCCTTGATGGCGAAGCTCGCGACGACGCTGGACGTCCTGTCCGGTGGGCGTGCCTGGCTCGGCGTGGGCGCGGGCTGGTACGAGGAGGAGACCCAGGCGCTGGGCCTGCGGTTCCCGTCGGCGCGTGACCGGCTGGGCGAGCTGACGGAGGCGGTGCAGATCGCCCGCCAGATGTTCGACGGTGATTCGACGCCGTTCCGCGGTACGTATTTCACGCTGGAGCGGCCGTTGAACGTGCCTCCCCCGACCGGGCGGATACCGATTCTCATCGGCGGTGAGGGCGAGCGCAGGACACTGCGCATCGTGGCGGAGAACGCCGATGCCTGTAATTTCTACGACCTTTATGATCTGGCCGGGCTGGAGCGGAAACTGGCGGTCCTGCGCCGGCACTGCGAGGCGGTGGGCAGGCCGTACGACGACATCGTGCGGACCACCGTGGGGCTGGTGAGCGGCGACGACGTCCCGCTGCACGTGGAGCGGCTGGGCCGCATGGCCGAGGCGGGCGTCGACCTGGCGATCCTCTGCGCACCGAATCCGGCGGACGAAAAAGAGTACGACATGCTGGCCGAGGTGGCCAGGCAGGTACGGGGCGAGGGCCGTGCGGAGCCCGCCCTGCTGCAGAACGCGGCACGCCGCCGGGAAATCGTCCAGTAAAAGGCGCGGCGAAGACCGCGTGTCCGAGCTGCGGAGCATTTGGAGACGGGGAAATACCATGGCGAATCCGGATCTCTTCACTGTGGTGAAGAACGACGAGGATCAGTATTCGATCTGGTGGGCGGAGCAGGACCCGCCGGCCGGCTGGGCCCTTTGCGGCAAGTCCGGCACCAAGGAGGACTGCCTGAGCTACATCGACGAGGTGTGGACCGACATGAGACCTCGCAGCCTGCGCTTGGCCATGCGCTCGGGCGAGGCTGGCTGATCACGGCATGAGAGACGAGGCCACAGACCGATCGCCCCTGGACCGGAACGGCGTTCAGGCACCCGTCCTGCAGCTCACCCTGCACGAGCTCATCGACGCTCAGACCGCCCGCGTGCCCGGGGCCGTGGCGCTGGCCGAGGGACGCCGGCAGGTGACGTACGCGGAGCTCGCCGCGCGGACCGACCGGCTGGCCGCCCGGCTGCGGGGCCGGGGGGTCGGCCCGGAGACGGTTGTGGGGGTGTGCGGCCCCAGGAGCGCGTCGCTGATCGTCGCCCTGCTGGGCGTCATGAAGGCGGGGGGTGCCTTCCTGCCGATGGATCCGAACCTGCCCGCGGACCACGCCGCCTTCAGGCTGGCGGACGCCGGCTGCCGGCTGATCGTGGCGACCGGTGACGTCGACGGATTCGGTCAGGCCGGGACGGAGGTCGTGCGGCTGGACCGCGTCGAGCAGGAGCTCGCCGCCGAGCCCGGCGATGCCCTTCCGCGTGCCGCCGTCCGGGACAACCTCGCGTGCGTGATCTACACCTCCGACACCACGGGCCGTCCCAAGGGCGTCGAGGTGACACACGGCCAGCTCGTGAACTACTTCTCCTGGCTCGCCGATCGGGTCGACCTCACAGGCGGCCGTGGCGTGCCGCTGCACTCGACCATCGACTCCAGCGGGACGGTCCCGGCCCTGTTCGCCCCGCTCGTCGCCGGGAACACGCTCAGGCTCGTGCCGGACGGCGGAGAAGCGGACGGGCTCGCACGCTTCCTCGACGACGAGCGCGACCTGAGCCTCCTCACGATCACGCCGGCGAAGCTCGACGCGATCACCCACCGGCTCACGGGCGGAATCCCGGACGACGCGGCGCGCGTGGTCGTGCTCGCCGATGAGGATCCCGGCTGGCCGGACGAGGTGCCGCGGTGGCGCAACGCCGTGATCCTCACCCAGTACGGGCCGACGGAGGCCATGGGCTGCTGCGCCCACGCGGTCCTCGGCCCGCCCCCGGACGGAACGCCCGTCCCCATCGGCGTGCCGATCCGCAACGCCGACGTCCACGTCCTCGACGAGGCCATGAGGCCGGTCGCGCCGGGCGCGGTGGGCGAGTTGTACGTCGGCGGGCCGGTCATCGCCCGCGGCTACCGGGGGCGGCCGGGCCTGACCGCGGCGGCGTTCGTGCCGCACCCTTTCCGGGCCGGGGCGCGTCTCTACCGCACCGGTGATCTCGTACGGCAGCGGTCGAGCGGTGATCTGGAGTTCATGGGCCGGGTCGATGACCAGGTGAAGATCCGCGGGTTCCGCATCGAACCCGGCGAGATCCAGGCCGTGGCCCAGGAGTGCCCCGGCGTGCGTCAGGCCGTGGTGGATGTGCGCGCGGACGCGTCCGGCGGCCGGCGGGTCGTGGCCTACCTGGTGCCCGACGCGGCGGAGGACGACGATCTGGCCGCCTCTCAAGTCGGCCAGTGGCAGAAATTCTTCGACGACACCGCCACGTGGGTCGCGGACGACGAGCGGTTCAACCTCGCGGGCCGGACCAGCAGCTTCGACGGACTGCCCCTCTCCGACGACCAGATGCGCGCCTGGGTGGACGCCACTGTGGCCAGGATCGGGCGGCTGGCCCCCTCGCGCGTCCTGGAGATCGGCTGCGGCACGGGCCTGCTGACCTGGCGCATCGCTCCTGGATGCGAGCGTTACGTGGGAACGGACCTGTCGCCCGCCACGGTTGCCGGACTCGGCACCGCGCTCGAGAAGGCAGGCGTCGACAATGTCACGCTGTTCGCCTGCGACGGCCTCCGGACGGCCCAGGTCGCGGGCACCGGCTTCGACATCGTGATCATCAACTCGGTCATCCAGTACTTCCCCGGTCAGGACTACCTGGAGCAGGTGCTGAACGACGCGATAGCCGTGATGGCCGGATCGGGCACGGTGTTCGTCGGCGACGTACGCAGCCTGCCGCTGCTCGGGGCGCACCACCTCGCCGTCGCCCTGGCCCGCTCCTCGGACAGCTCGCCCTTGCGGCACCTCGAAGGCCCGGTACGCCGTTCGCTCGGCGAAGAGCGCGAGCTGGCCGTCGCCCCGGCCTACTTCGCCGACTTCGCGCGGCGTCACGGCCGCGTCTCCCACTGCGAGGTCCTGCCCAAGCGCGGGCGCATGGACGACGAGCTCACCCGCTTCCGCTATGACGTCATCCTCCACGTGGGAGAAACCCAGACCTGTGAGATCGGCACCTGGCTCGACTGGAACGCGGACCGGTTGTCGCCGCAGTCGGCCCGCGAGCTGCTGGAGAGCCACCCGGCCGGGGTCGGCATCAAGTCCGTCCCCAACGCCCGCGTCAACCGGCCGGCTCACGCCTTCCAGCTGCTCCTGGACGGAGCCGCCGGCCCGCTCACGGCCGACGACCTGGAGCGTCGCGTGCAGAAGGGGGTCGACCCCGAGGACATCTGGGCCTTGGAGGCGGAGCTGCCCTGCTCAGTGCACCTCAGCTGGTCGCGCGGAGCAGCCACGGGCGACTTCGACGTGGCCCTCGTCCCCTCGGCGGAGGCGGGCTCCGTCGTCTTCCCGCAGGACGACCTCCTGCGACACCGCCCCCTCACCAACGACCCCCTGGCCGCTCGGCGCGTGCGAGCCAGGGCTCAGGACCTCACGGCCGCGGCTCGGACCTACGCACGTGAACGGCTGCCCGAGCCCATGGTGCCGTCGGCGTTCGTGGTGGTGGGCGAGGTGCCGCTGACGGCCAACGGCAAGGTGGACTGGCGGGCATTGCCGGAGCCGAGGTCGGCGTTGCCGGAGCTGGCTCCGGTGCCGCGTGGCGGCGGGGAGCTGGTGTCGTCGTTCGCGCAGCAGCGGTTGTGGTTCCTGGATCGGTTGGTGCCGGGTAATCCGTTCTACAACGTGTCGCTGGCGTTGCGGCTGGAGGGTGCGTTGGATGTGGTGGCGCTGGAGGGGGCGCTGCGGTGGGTGGTCGGGCGGCATGAGGTGTTGCGGTCGGTGTTCGCCGATGTGGACGGGCGGCCGTTCCAGGTGGTGGGGCCGGTGCCGGAGCGGTTGCTGGAGGTGGAGGAGGCCGCGGATGTGGCGCGGGCGCGGCTGGTCGCGGAGCGGGAGGCGGTGACGCTGTTCGATCTGGCGTCCGGGCCGTTGCTGCGGTCGCGGCTGGTGCGGCTGGGCGAGGGCGATCACGTGTTGTTGTTGACGATGCATCACATCGCCTTCGACGGCTGGTCCCGGGGTGTGCTGCTGGGTGAGTTGGGGGAGTGTTACGCCGCGTTGGCCGCTGGGCGGGAGCCGGTGTTGCCGGAGTTGCCGGTGCAGTACGCCGACTTCGCGGTGTGGCAACGGTCGTGGTTGCGCGGTGAGGTGCTGGCGGGGCATCTGGACTACTGGCGGGACCGGTTGGCGGGGATGCCGGCGGCGATCGAGCTGCCGTTCGATCGCCCCCGGCCGGAGGTCCTGTCGCACCGGGGCCGGGTAGCGTCGTTCCGAGTACCCGCGCAGGTGATGGCCGGACTGCGCGAGGTGGGCCGGGAGCAGAACGCGACGTTGTTCATGGTGACGCTGGCGGCGTTCCAGGCGCTGTTGTCGCGGTATTCGGGGCAGCAGGACGTGGTGGTCGGATCGCCGATCGCGGGCCGGATACGGCCGGAACTGAAGCGACTGGTCGGGTTCTTCGCCAATACGTTGGTGATGCGGACCGACTGTTCGGGTGACCCGTCGTTCACGGAGTTGCTGGGGCGGGTGCGTGAGGTGGCGCTGGGCGCGTACGCGCACCAGGACCTGCCGTTCGAGAAGCTCGTCGAGGAGCTGCACGAGCAGCGGGATCTGTCGCGCAACCCGCTGGTGCAGGTGATGTTCCAGCTCTACCATTCCCGCAGCGAATCGGAGCTGCGGTTGCCCGGCGTGGAGGTCGGCTGGTTCCAGCCGGATCAGGCGACGGTGCGGTTCGATTTGGAGGTGCTGCTGCAGGACGGGCCGGACGGTGGACTCGAAGGCAGCTTCATCTATTCGGTCGACCTGTTCGATCACGGCACCATGGAGCGGCTGGCGGGCAACTACGCGGCTCTGCTGGCGGAGGTGGCGGCCGACGCGGCCCGTCCGGTGTCGGCGTTGGTGCGGCCGAGCGGCGCGGAAGCGGCCCTGATCGAGGGCTGGAACGCCACGCGGGTGCCGGTGCCGGACGATTCGGTGGCGCAGTTGTTCGCCGCTCAGGCACTCACGTCCCCGCAGGCGCTCGCGCTGGTCTGCGAAACGGACAGACTGACGTACGCGGAGCTGAACGCGCGCGCCAACCAGGTCGCCGCGTTCGTCCGGTCGGCCGGGCTGGGGCCCGATGACGTGGTGGGGGTGGGCCTGCCGCGAGGTGTCGATCTGTTGGCGGTGCTGGTCGGCGTCGTGAAGGCGGGTGCGGCCTATTTGCCGCTGGATCCTGAGCTGCCCGTCGAGCGGCGAGAGTTCATGATCGCTGACTCGGGGTGCCGGCTGGTCATCGGCGCTGATGAGCTGGTGGCGATCGCGGGTCTGCCTGAGGATGAGGTGTGTGTGCCGGTGTCGCCGGACAACTTGGTGTATGTCATGTACACCTCGGGCTCGACCGGTCGTCCCAAGGGTGTGCAGGTGCCTCATCGGGCTGTGGTCGGGTTGGTGCATGCGGGGTTCGTGCGTTTCGGGCCGGATCGGGTGTTCCTGCACGCGGCCACGGCCGCGTTCGACGCCTCCACCTTCGAGATCTGGGGTGCGTTGCTGCACGGCGGGCGCTGCGTGATGTTGCCGGAACGGGTGCCGACCGCGGCAGGGCTTCGGGAGCTCATCGCCGCGGAGGGCGTGACGACGGCCTGGTTGACGGGATCGTTGTACAACCAGGTGATCGATGCCGATCCGCGGGCGTTGGCCGGGGTCGAGCAGTTGATGGTGGGCGGGGAGGCGCTGAGCCCGGGGCACGTGGCCCGGGTGCCGGAGGGCGTGGAGCTGGTCAACGGGTACGGGCCCACCGAGTGCACCACGTTCGCCACGACGTTTCCGGTGGCGGGTTGGCGGGCTGAGGACGGGCCGGTGCCGATCGGCCGGCCGATCGGCAACGTCGAGGCGTATGTGCTGGACGAGCGTATGCGGCCGGCGCCGATCGGCGCGGTCGGTGAGTTGTACCTGGGAGGCTTCGGGCTGGCGCGCGGTTATCTGGGGCGGCCGGGTCTGACCGCGGCGGCGTTCGTGCCGCACCCCTTCCAGACCGGGGCGCGTCTCTACCGCACCGGTGACCTGGTGCGGCAGCGGTCGAGCGGTGATCTGGAGTTCATCGGCCGGGTCGACGATCAGGTGAAGATCCGCGGGTTCCGTGTCGAACCCGGCGAGATCCAGGCGGTGATCGCGTCGGTTGCGGGGGTTCGGCAGGCGGTGGTGGTCGCCCGGGCCGAGGAGTCGGGAACCAAGGGGCTGCTTGCCTACCTGGTCAGTGACTCGCCCGCGGCGGAGACGGTGAGCATGGTTCGTGCCGCCTTGCGTGCGCGGTTGCCGGAGTACATGGTGCCGTCGGCGTTCGTGGTGGTGGAGGAGGTGCCGCTGACGGCCAACGGCAAGGTGGACTGGCGGGCCCTGCCGGAGCCGGGATCGGGGCGGCCGGAGCTGGGCAGCGCGCCGGTCCGGCCGCGCTCCGAGGTGGAGGAGGTGCTGGCGTCGATCTGGGCTGCGGTCCTGGGCCTGGACGAGGTGGGCGTGGAAGACAACTTCTTCGATCTGGGTGGGCATTCGCTGCTGGCGACGCAGGTTCTGTCGCGGGTGCGGCAGGTGCTGGGCGCCGAGGTTCCGTTGCGGGCACTGTTCGGGGAGCCGACTGTGGCGGGCCTGGCTGTTGCGGTGGAGATGGCGTCGGGGTCGGCGTTGCCGGAGCTGGCTCCGGTGCCGCGTGACGGCGGGGAGTCGATGTCGTCGTTCGCGCAGCAGCGGTTGTGGTTCCTGGATCAGTTGGTGCCGGGTAATCCGTTCTACAACGTGCCGTTGGCGTTGCGGCTGGAGGGTGCGTTGGATGTGGTGGCGCTGGAGGGGGCGCTGCGGTGGGTGGTCGGGCGGCATGAGGTGTTGCGGTCGGTGTTCGCCGATGTGGATGGGCGGCCGTTCCAGGTGGTGGGGCCGGTGCCGGAGCGGTTGCTGGAGGTGGAGGAGGCCGCGGATGTGGCCCAGGCGTGGTTGATCGCGGAGCGGGAGGCGGTGACGCTGTTCGATCTGGCGTCCGGGCCGTTGCTGCGGTCGCGGCTGGTGCGGCTGGGCGAGGGCGATCACGTGTTGTTGTTGACGATGCATCACATCGCTTCCGACGGCTGGTCCCGGGGTGTGCTGCTGGGTGAGTTGGGGGAGTGTTACGCCGCGTTGGCCGCTGGGCGGGAGCCGGTGTTGCCGGAGTTGCCGGTGCAGTACGCCGACTTCGCGGTGTGGCAAGCGTCGTGGTTGCGCGGTGAGGTGCTGGCGGGGCATCTGGACTACTGGCGGGACCGGTTGGCGGGGATGCCGGCGGCGATCGAGCTGCCGTTGGATCGGCCTCGGCCGGTCGTGCCCTCCTACCGGGGTGGGGTGGTGCGGTTCCGGGTGCCCGCGCAGGTGGTGGCCGGATTACGTGGCGTGGGCCGGGAGCAGAACGCGACGTTGTTCATGGTGACGCTGGCGGCGTTCCAGGCGCTGTTGTCGCGGTATTCGGGGCAGCAGGACGTGGTGGTCGGATCGCCGATCGCGGGCCGGGTGCGACCAGAGCTGGAGCGACTGGTCGGGTTCTTCGTCAATACGTTGGTGATGCGGACCGACTGTTCGGGTGACCCGTCGTTCGCGGAGTTGCTGGGGCGGGTGCGTGAGGTGGCGCTGGGCGCGTACGCGCACCAGGACCTGCCGTTCGAGAAGCTCGTCGAGGAGCTGCACGAGCAGCGGGATCTGTCGCGCAACCCGCTGGTGCAGGTGATGTTCCAGCTCTACCATTCCCCCGGCGACTGGGAGCTGCGGTTGCCCGGTGTGGAGGTCGGCTGGTTCCAGCCGGATCAGGCGACGGTGCGGTTCGATTTGGAGGTGCTGCTGCAGGACGGGCCGGACGGTGGACTTGAAGGCAGCTTCATCTATTCGGTCGACCTGTTCGATCAGGACACCATGGAGCGGCTGGCGGGCAACTACGCGGCTCTGCTGGCGGAGGTCGCGGCCGACGCGGCCCGTCCGGTGTCGGCGTTGGTGCGGCCGAGCGGCGCGGAAGCGGCCCTGATCGAGGGCTGGAACGCCACGCGGGTGCCGGTGCCGGACGATTCGGTGGCGCAGTTGTTCGCCGCTCAGGCGTTCGCGTCCCCGCAGGCGCTCGCGCTGGTGTGTGGCGCGGACCGGTTGAGCTACGGGGAGTTGAACGCGCGGGCCAACCAGGTCGCCGCCTACGTCCGGGCAGCCGGTATCGGACCCGATGACGTGGTGGGAGTGTGCTTCCCCCGGGGCATCGACCTGGTCGCGGTGCTGATCGGCGTCATGAAGGCGGGCGCGGCCTACCTGCCGCTGGACCCCGAGCTGCCCGTCGAGCGACGAGAGTTCATGATCGCCGACTCGGGGTGCCGGCTCGTCATCGGCGCCGATGAGCTGGTGACGATCGCGGGTCTGCCCGAGGACGAGGTGTGTGTGCCCGTGTCGCCGGACAACCTGGTGTACGTCATGTACACCTCCGGCTCGACCGGTCGTCCCAAGGGCGTCGCCATCCCTCACCGCTCCGTCACCAACGCCCTGACGTGGATCAACCACGTGTGCCCCATGGCGGCTGACGACGCCATGTTGCAGAAGGCTCCCGCCACGTTCGATGTGTCCGTCGCGGAGATCTTCCAGGCGCTCATGTCCGGCGCGCGCCTGATCATCGCCGAACCGCACGCACACGCCGATCTCCCCTACCTCGTCGAGCTCATCCGCACGGAGAAGGTGACCGACGCCCACTTCGTGCCCTCGATGCTGGAGCTGTTCCTCACGGAACTGGGCGACGAGCGCTGCCCCAGCCTCAAGCGGATCATCGCCGGCGGCGAGGCACTGTCCACGTCTCTCGCCGAGTGGTTCCATACGCGCCTGGACGCCGCCCTCTTCAACCTGTACGGGCCGACCGAGGCCCTGACCGGCAGCATCCATCCCGACCAGCGGGCCAATGACGGCACCTCGGTGCCGATCGGCCGGCCGATCGGCAACGTCGAGGCGTACGTGCTGGACGAGCGTATGCGGCCGGCGCCGATCGGCGCGGTCGGTGAGTTGTACCTGGGAGGCTTCGGGCTGGCGCGCGGCTATCTGGGGCGGCCGGGTCTGACCGCGGCGGCGTTCGTGCCGCACCCTTTCCGGGCCGGGGCGCGTCTCTACCGCACCGGTGACCTGGTACGGCAGCGCTCGAATGGAGACCTGGAGTACCTGAGCCGGGTCGACGACCAGGTGAAGATCCGCGGGTTCCGCATCGAACCCGGCGAGATCCAGGCCGTGGTCCAGGAGTGCCCCGGGGTGCGCCAGGCCGTGGTGGGCGTGCGCGCGGACGCGTCCGGCGAGCATCGGGTCATGGCGTACCTGGTGCCCGATGCCGATGCCGCGGAAGACCTGCTGGTCGCGGCGCGTGGCTACGCGCGTGCGCGGTTGCCGGAGTACATGGTGCCGTCGGCGTTCATGGTGGTGGACGAGGTGCCGCTGACGGCCAACGGCAAGGTGGACTGGCGGGCCCTGCCGGAGCCGGGATCGGGGCGGCCGGAGCTGGGCAGCGCGCCGGTCCGGCCGCGGTCCGAGGTGGAGGAGGTGCTGGCGTCGATCTGGGCTGCCGTGCTGGGTCTGGACGAGGTCGGGGTGTTCGATGACTTCTTCGACCTCGGTGGGCATTCACTGCTGGCGACGCAGGTGATGTCGCGGGTGCGGGAGGTGCTGGGCGCCGAGATTCCGTTGCGGACACTGTTCGAGGAGCCCACGGTGGCGGGTCTGGCCGCCGCGGTGACAGCCGCCTCGGGCACGGCGTCGGCGTTGCCGCAGTTGGCTCCGGTGCCGCGTGGCGGCGGGGAGCTGGTGCTGTCGTTCGCGCAGCAGCGGTTGTGGTTCCTGGATCGGTTGGTGCCGGGTAATCCGTTCTACAACGTGTCGCTGGCGTTGCGGCTGGAGGGTGCGTTGGATGTGGTGGCGCTGGAGGGGGCGCTGCGGTGGGTGGTCGGGCGGCATGAGGTGTTGCGGTCGGTGTTCGCCGATGTGGATGGGCGGCCGTTCCAGGTGGTGGGGCCGGTGCCGGAGCGGTTGCTGGAGGTGGAGGAGGCCGCGGATGTGGCGCGGGCGCGGCTGGTCGCGGAGCGGGAGGCGGTGACGCTGTTCGATCTGGCGTCCGGGCCGTTGCTGCGGTCGCGGCTGGTGCGGCTGGGCGAGGGCGATCACGTGTTGTTGTTGACGATGCATCACATCGCTTCCGACGGCTGGTCGTGGGGTGTGCTGCTGGGTGAGTTGGGGGAGTGTTACGCGGCGTTGGTCGCTGGGCGGGAGCCGGTGTTGCCGGAGTTGCCGGTGCAGTACGCCGACTTCGCGGTGTGGCAACGGTCGTGGTTGCGCGGTGAGGTGCTGGCGGGGCATCTGGACTACTGGCGGGACCGGTTGGCGGGGATGCCGGCGGCGATCGAGCTGCCGTTGGATCGGCCTCGGCCGGTCGTGCCCTCCTACCGGGGTGGGGTGGTGCGGTTCCGGGTGCCCGCGCAGGTGGTGGCCGGACTGCGCGAGGTGGGCCGGGAGCAGAACGCGACGTTGTTCATGGTGACGCTGGCGGCGTTCCAGGCGCTGTTGTCGCGGTATTCGGGGCAGCAGGACGTGGTGGTCGGATCGCCGATCGCGGGCCGGATACGGCCGGAACTGGAACGACTGGTCGGGTTCTTCGCCAATACGTTGGTGATGCGGACCGACTGTTCGGGTGACCCGTCGTTCACGGAGTTGCTGACGCGGGTGCGTGAGGCGGCGCTGGGCGCTTACGCGCACCAGGACCTGCCGTTCGAGAAGCTCGTCGAGGAACTCCAGGAACAGCGGGACCTGTCCCGCCACCCGCTCTTCCAGGTGGTGTTCCAGCTCATGCAACCGCAGCACGTCGAGATCGGGCGGTATCAGAGCTCCTTCTGGACGCTCGAACTGCCTGACGTCGAGGTGAAGCCGCTCACCGGCGTCGCCCAGCGGACCTCGCGCTGCGACCTCGAGGTCCTCCTCGCCGAAGGCCCGGAAAGCGGGATCGACGCCACCGTGATCTACCCGCTGGACCTGTTCGACGGGGAGACCGTCGAGCGGTTGATGGCGAACTACCTGGAGGTGCTGCGACGGGTC
This sequence comes from Nonomuraea sp. NPDC049624, assembly GCF_040675255.1. NCBI lineage: Bacteria > Bacillati > Actinomycetota > Actinomycetes > Streptosporangiales > Streptosporangiaceae > Nonomuraea > Nonomuraea sp. NPDC049624. Next base: position 138,434 of record NZ_JBFAOR010000003.1, read on the forward strand.
AGCGTGGCCCCCGGGTCGCCGGTGTCGGTGCTGGCACAGCCGAGCGTGGGCGAGCAGGCGCTGTTACGGCAGTGGAACGCCACGCGGGTGCCGGTGCCGGACGATTCGGTGGCGCAGTTGTTCGCCGCTCAGGCGCTCGCGTCCCCGCAGGCGCTCGCGCTGGTCTGCGGCGCGGACCGGTTGAGCTACGGGGAGTTGAACGCGCGGGCCAACCAGGTCGCCGCCTACGTCCGGGCAGCCGGTATCGGACCCGATGACGTGGTGGGAGTGTGCTTCCCCCGGGGCATCGACCTGGTCGCGGTGCTGGTCGGCGTCGTGAAGGCGGGTGCGGCCTATTTGCCGCTGGACCCTGAGCTGCCCGTCGAGCGGCGAGAGTTCATGATCGCTGACTCGGGGTGCCGGCTGGTCATCGGCGCCGATGAGCTGGTGGCGATCGCGGGTCTGCCTGAGGATGAGGTGTGTGTGCCCGTGTCGCCGGACAACCTGGTGTACGTCATGTACACCTCGGGCTCGACCGGTCGTCCCAAGGGTGTGCAGGTGCCTCATCGGGCTGTGGTCGGGTTGGTGCATGCGGGGTTCGTGCGTTTCGGGCCGGATCGGGTGTTCCTGCACGCGGCCACGGCCGCGTTCGACGCCTCCACCTTCGAGATCTGGGGTGCGTTGCTGCACGGCGGGTGCTGCGTGGTGTTCCCGGAGCGGGTGCCGACCGCGGGGACGCTGGGTCAGGTCATCAGAGCCGAGCAGGTGACCACGGCGTGCCTGACGACGTCGCTGTACAACCAGGTGATCGATGCCGATCCGCGGGCGTTGGCCGGGGTCGAGCAGTTGATGGTGGGCGGGGAGGCGCTGAGCCCGGGGCACGTGGCCCGGGTGCCGGAGGGCGTGGAGCTGGTCAACGGGTACGGGCCCACCGAGTGCACCACGTTCGCCACGACGTTTCCGGTGGCGGGTTGGCGGGCTGAGGACGGGCCGGTGCCGATCGGCCGGCCGATCGGCAACGTCGAGGCGTATGTGCTGGACGAGCGTATGCGGCCGGCGCCGATCGGCGCGGTCGGTGAGTTGTACCTGGGAGGCTTCGGGCTGGCGCGCGGCTATCTGGGGCGGCCGGGTCTGACCGCGGCGGCGTTCGTGCCGCACCCCTTCCAGGCCGGGGCGCGTCTCTACCGCACCGGTGACCTGGTGCGGCAGCGGTCGAGCGGTGATCTGGAGTTCATCGGCCGGGTCGACGATCAGGTGAAGATCCGCGGGTTCCGTGTCGAACCCGGTGAGATCCAGGCGGTGATCGCGTCGGTTGCGGGGATTCGGCAGGCGGTGGTGGTCGCCCGGGCCGAGGAGTCGGGAACCAAGGGGCTGCTTGCCTACCTGGTCAGCGACTCGCCCGCGGCGGAGACGGTGGGCATGGTCCGCGCCGCCTTGCGTGCGCGGTTGCCGGAGTACATGGTGCCGTCGGCGTTCGTGGTGGTGGAGGAGGTGCCGCTGACGGCCAACGGCAAGGTGGACTGGCGGGCCCTGCCGGAGCCGGGATCGGGGCGGCCGGAGCTGGGCAGCGCACCGGTCCGGCCGCGCTCCGAGGTGGAGGAGGTGCTGGCGTCGATCTGGGCTGCGGTCCTGGGCCTGGACGAGGTGGGCGTGGAAGACAACTTCTTCGACCTCGGCGGACACTCCCTGCTGGCCGCCGAGGTCGTCGGCGTCGCCAACGACCAGGGCTTGTCCGTCACCCTCGTCGACATGTTCGAACACCAGACCATCGCGGCGATCGCGGCCAGGTTGCGTGAGAGCGGAACTCGCTGAGCCGAAGGAGGCTAGAGATGACAGACATCGATCCGGTCAAGTTGAGAGAGGAATACGACGAGAACGGCTTCGCGATTCTCCGTGGCGTGATCGACTCCGAACTCATCCGGGAAGCCGGCGCCCACACAGCATGGCTGGGGCAGAAGTATCCGGATCTACGGCCCGAGGAATACCACCACCCGCTGATGCGGAACGACGCCTTCTGGGTCCGCATGGTCGCGGACGAACGGCTCGTCGACATCGCCGAGCTGTTCCTCGGCCCGGACATCGCCTGTTTCACCGGCCATTACGTCTGCAAGCCGCCGTACGACGGCCGGCCCGTCCTGTGGCATCAGGACGGCGCCTACTGGAAGCTCGACCCGATGGAGGCCCTGACGGTCTGGGTCGCGGTGGACGCGTCGACGACCGAGAACGGGTGCCTGCGCGTGATCCCCGGAAGCCATCGCGCTGCCATGCACGAGCCCGTCCCCCGCTCGGACATCCCGAACATGCTCTTCTCCACCTGCGAGGAGGACCTGGTCCAGGAGTGGCTGGACAAGGCCGGCGAAGTGGCCATCGAGCTCCAGCCGGGCGACGTGTCGATCCATCACCCGCACCTGCTGCACCACTCCAAGCAGAACACGTCCGCGATGCGGCGGTGCGGCCTCGACGTGGGATACATGGCGGCGACCACCCGTATCTCCAACGAGGGGCTCTACCTGGATCCCCTCCTGGTCCGCGGTGCTCCGATCCCCGAGATCAACAACTACCGTCCCTACCCCCTGTGGCAGGAGGGCGAGACGATCCCGTTCGCCGGCGACGCGGAGTGGAACGAGCGGGCCGCCGCGATGAACGGCAAGTACGGGTTCAGCGAGGTGGAGCGCGACGAGAGCCCTCTTGAGGCCGCCCACCGCATGGTGCGGCGCCTCAAAGAGGGGACCGTCAAGAGTTGATCCGAAGGGGACGAATGAACAGCAACGATGCCAAGGAGATCGCGGCGGACCTCGCCGCGAACGCCGCCCTGCTGGAAATGGCCGAGGAACTGGGGATCTCCACGCTCCTGGACCGGGCGGCGCCGTTCACGCTCGACGAGGTCGTGGCGGCCGCCGGGGTCCCTGAGGCCGGCGCCCGCTCCTTCCTGCGCGCCCTGCTCGCCGCCGGGCTCGTGGAGCAGGGCGCGGACGCGCGCAGCTTCATACCGTGCGCCGATCTGGCCGATCGCCGCTACGAGGCGGGTTACCTCTCGTGGGCGCTCAACGCGAACCGCCCGTACATCGATCATGCGGTGGAGTTCCTGAGCGGGCCGGAGGCGGCCGCCGGGCAGTACCGGCGCGACGGCCGGCGGGTCGCCATCTCCTCGCGCTGGATCGGCTCCTACGGCTTCTACCCGGGCATCGTCGCGGAGATCGCCGGCCGCAAGCCGCAGCGCGTCGTCGACCTCGGCGCGGGCGCGGGCAGGCTGCTGATCCACCTACTGACCACGCTGCCGAGCAGCACCGGCCTGGCGCTGGACATCAGCCCGGCGGCGTGCGAGGAGGCCGAGCGGTCCGCCCGGCGGGCGGGCGTGCACGACCGGCTCACGGTGGCGAACCGCTCCATCGAGTCGCTCGTGGAGGACCCGGGCCCGATCCGTGGCGCGGACGTGGTGCACGCGGGCTTCGTGATGCACGACGTGGTGGGGGACCAGGAGGTGTTCGACGGCATCCTGCGCGCCTGCCGCGACTCCATCGCCGACGGCGGGTGCCTGGTCGTGACCGACGCCGTCCCTTACGCGGACACCCCGCGGGACCGGGCCTTCAGCGCCCTGTTCACCTACCTGCACGCCGGCTCGATGCAGGTGCTGCTGCCGCCCGAGGCCGAGTGGCGCGCCGGGTTCCGGCGGGCGGGGTTCACCGACGTGTCCTGCACGCCGCTGCGGATGCCCGGCAGCCGCCTGTTCGTGGCCGCCGGGTGACCGCGATGCCGTTACGTGACCACGAGGACACCGTACGCCGGGCCAAGGCACTCTACGAGGCCAGGAAGAGCCGGGTGCCGATCCCGCCGTTCACCGACACGGACCCGGAGCTCGGCATGGACGACGGGTACGCCGTCCAGCGAGAGCTGGTCGCGCTCCTCCTCGCGGACGGCGACGCCGTCATCGGGTACAAGGCGGGCCTCACCTCCGCCCCGATGCGCAGCATGTTCGGGGTCGACACCCCGGACTACGGGCCGGTGCTGTCCTCCACGGTTCTGGCCGACGGCGCGACCGTGTCGTGCGAGGCGTTCATCGCGCCCAAGGTGGAAGCCGAGATCGTCTTCCGGCTGGCGAAGCCGCTGGCCGGACCGGGAGTGACCGTCGAGCGGGCACGCGCTGCGATCGGTGAGGTCCGCGCCGGGCTGGAGATCGTCGACTCGCGGATCGAGGACTGGCGCATCGGGCTCGCCGACACGATCGCCGACCTCGCCTCGAACGGCGCCGTCGTCGTCGGGCACCCGGTCCCGCCCTCGCCGGACCTGGACTACCGGCTGGTCGGCATGGCCTTCTCCCGCGACGGCGAGCTGGTGGCGACCGGCGCGGGCGCCGCAGCCATGGGCGATCCGGTCGCGGTCGTGGCCTGGCTGGCGAACGTGCTCGGTGCGCAGGGGGTCTCGCTGGAGGCCGGGCATCTGATCATGACCGGTGCGCTGCACGCGGCGGTCCCGCTGCGCCCCGGCGACACGTTCACGGCGGAGTTCGACCATCTCGGCGCGATCACCTTGCACGTCGGCGGGGGAGGGGCATGAAATCGGACGGACGGCTGTCCGTGGCGGTGCTCGGCGCCGGGCTCATCGGGGTCGACCTGGCGATCAAAATCATCCGCTCCGACGCCCTCGACCTGCGGCTCGTCGCGGGCCGGGACGTCGCCGCCCCAGGGTTGCGGCAGCTCGCCCGGCTCGGCGTGCCGGTCGCGGCCGACGGCGTCCGCTCCCTCCTCGCCACCGAGGAGCCGTTCGACGTCGTCTTCGACGCCACCAACGCCGCGGCCCACGCCGAGCACGCGGAGCGGCTCGTGCCCCTCGGCACGAAGCTCGTCGACCTGACGCCCAGCAAGGCGGGGCACCTGGTCGTCCCGACCGTCAACGGGGCCGATGTCACCGGCCGCCACGACATAGCCGACATCAGCATGGTGACCTGCGGCGGGCAGGCCTCGATCCCGGTCCTGCACGCGATCGCGCGGGCATACCCGATCGACTACATCGAGGTGGTCACCACGGCCGCCACCTTGAGCGTGGGCCGCGGGACGCGCCTGAACCTCGACGAGTACGTGGAGACCACCCAGGACGCGATCCGCGACTTCACCGGGGTCGAGAACGTGAAGGCGCTGCTCAATATCAGCCCGGCCCGGCCGCCGGCGACCTTCCGGGTGTCCATGTCCCTGCTGGGCCGGGGCCTCGAAGCCGGTGTGGTGAGCGCGCTGGCGGCGACGGCCGTGAGCGAGATGCGCCCGTTCGTCAGGGGGGTCGACGTCATGGCGTGCACCGTGAACGACGGCAGGGCCTTCGTCGCCGTGGAGGTCACCTCCTCCGGCGACCGCATCCCCTCCTACGCCGGGAATCTCGACATCATCAACTCCGCCGCGCTCACCGTCGCCGAGTTGTACGCGGCGCACCGGCCGGCGATCGCAGGGGCGGAAACGTCATGAGCCAGACAGCGGACACCAGGGACGAGCGCGCGGGCAGACCGATCCTGATCCACGATCCGACGCTGCGCGACGGCCACCACGCGGTGCGGCACGACCTCGGGCGCGAGCAGTTGCGGGCGTACGCGGAGGCCGCGGACGCCGCGGGCGTGCCGGTGGTCGAGGTGGGCCACGGCAACGGGCTGGGCGCCTCATCCCTCCAGGTCGGCCAGGCGCGGCTGAGCGACGACGAGATGCTCTCGACCGTCAGGGAAGCCCTGTCGTCCAGCAGGCTGGGCGTCTTCATGCTGCCCGGGTGGGGCACGGTCCGCGACCTCAAGAAAGCCCTCTCGCACGGCACCGATCTGGTCCGGATCGGTACCCACTGCACCGAGGGAGACCTCGCCGAGCGGCATCTGGGGTATCTGCGCGACGCGGGCGTGGAGGCGCACGGCGTCCTGCTGATGAGCCACATGGCGAGCCCCGGGCGGCTGGCCGAGGAGTGCGCGCGCCTCGTCGGGTTCGGCGCGACCGGCGTGGGCATCCTCGACTCCTCGGGTCACTACCTCCCGGCGGACGTCACCGAGCGGGTCGCGGCCATCCGGGCCGCCGTGGACGTGCCGGTGATGTTCCACGGCCACAACAACCTCGGCATGGCCGTGGCGAACTCGATCGCCGCCGCCGAGGCGGGCGCCGACATCCTCGACGCCTGCGCCAGGGGCTTCGGCGCCGGCGCCGGCAACACGCAACTGGAGGTCCTGGTGCCTGTCCTGGAACGGCTCGGGTTCCGTACGGGCATAGACCTGTACCGGCTCCTCGACGCGGCGGACGTCGCCGGGCGGACGCTGATGCCGGCCCCGCCCACCATCGACTCCATCTCCATCGTCAGCGGCCTGGCCGGAGTCTTCTCCGGGTTCAAGAACCGGGTGCTCGACGTCTCCGAACGCGAGGGCGTCGATCCGCGCGACGTCTTCTTCGAGCTGGGCAGGCTCCAGGCGGTCGCCGGCCAGGAGGACCTCATCGTCGACGTGGCGCTCACCCTGCGCAGGTCCGCCGGCGGCACCGGCTCATCGATCAGCACGAACGAAAGAGGGGCAAGCCGTGTATGAGGCGCTCAAGGACATCTTGGTGGACCACTTCCAGATGCGAGCGGATGATGTCACCGCGACTGCGAGCCTGGTCGAAGTGGGGCTGGACTCCCTCGCTGCGGTCGAGCTGTCGGATGTGTTGAGCAGCAGGTTCGGCATCGAGGTCCGCGACTACGAGCTCCTGGAGCTCGCCACGGTCGGGGACGTCGCCCGCTTGCTGGAGGAGTGCGCCGCCACCCGGACGTGGCCGCGATGAACGACGCGACGGACCAGGCCCGCATGGTCGACCTCGCCTCCATGACGCGGAAGGTGGTCGTCTCTCCCGGGATGTGCGGCGGCGGCTCGCTCGTCTTCGGCCGCATCGGGGACTGGACCTGGGAGGCCGTGGCGGCGGCGTGCGGCACCAACGTGCACCGGGCCCGCACGGCGGACGGGGACCCCGCCTACCTGTCCTTCTACTATTACCGGGTACGCGGGGGGAAGGTCGTCCACCCGCACGGCCTCACGTTCGGTGACGAGCTCCAGGTGGACTCGCGCGTGTTCCAGTTCGGCAGCCAGTCGGTGCTGACGCTGCACCGGCTCGCGCCCCTCGCCCTGGGCCTCGCCGCGACCCCGCTGGACCCGGCGGAGATGTACGAGCTGCCCCATCCGGACTGCATGTACGTGGAGAACTTCAACCGGTGGGTCACGCGCGGCCGCCCGGCCAGCAACCGGGGCCTCGCCCAGGTCGTGCCTCCCGACTTCGTCTTCGCCGGCCTGCCGAGACTGCCGAACGACTACTCGCCGCGCACGCTGGTCGGCCGGGCCCGCGGGGCCGGAAGTTTCTGCGCTCCGGCCCCGCCTGGTTACGCGATGGCCGGCCCCGAGCACACCTTCGAGTACACGCTGGATGTCACTCGGGACATCAACGGCGCCGGACTGGTGTATTTCGCCTCCTATTTCTCCATCTTCGACTCTGCGTTGCTGCGCCTGTGGCGCTCGCTGGGTCGCGCCGACGAACAGTTCCTCCAGCGCCGCGTGATCGACCAGAAGGTGGGTTACTTCGGCAACGCGGACCCCGGCGCCGTGTTCGCCATCGCCGTCCGGAGATGGCACGACCCGGCCCAGCCGGAGATCGAGATCATCGACATGGCACTGCGCGACTCCGTCACGCATCATCTGCTCGCGACCACGGCCGTCGAGATCGAGTGCGGGCCCCAGAACTGAGCTCGGGAAGCCTAGGCTTTCCTGGCTCGTCGAGCTTGGTCGGGGAGCGCCTGCTGCCGGGGCGGTGATCATGAACGTTCACCGTGTTCAGTTGTGGCTCGCCAACCTCGTACCATCGCCGAATGATCGAGCTTCAGGAATACGGGGAGATCGCCTGCCCGGCCGCGCTGGTGTGGGCGGTCGTCGCCGACTACGGCCAGGATCCACGTTGGCGCAAGGGCGTCGAGACGATGGCGCCGCGCCCCGAAGGCATCGTTCAGGTGGGCACCACCACTGCTGAGGTGATGCGGTTCGCGGGTCGGACCTATCGCAACGGCGGCGAGGTGATCCAGGTGGAGCCGGGTCGCTCGTTCGCCTGGCGCACCACCTCGGGGATCGACGCCGAGGGCGGTAGGCTCGTCGAGCCGCTCGGCGCGGACCGGTGCCGCTTCACCTTCCATGTGCGAGTCGCCCCGCGCGTGACCTCCGAAAGGTTGCTGGAGCCGGCGCTGAAGTGGTTGTTGCGACGGTCGATCCGCGCCGACGTCCGCCGATTGGCCGGCCTCTGCGCTTCCTGACCCCGAGGTCACCTCGGTGCGGGGTCGCCGGGAACGATCAGCCGCTCATGCCACGCGACGTCTGTGGCCACCGCACCCAGCGTCGTCGGCTTGTGCGAGGGGTGGGGTCGTGGTGGTTCGCGTCCTGTCGGGGCTGCCGCCAGGGATCGGCTTCCAGGTGCCGGAGGTGGTCTGCCGGGCGCGGCCTCGCATCCGTCCGGTGTGGCTTCTTCTGCAAGCGGTTCACAACGTGTCGGTGAGGGCGTCGAGGTCGGCCAACGGCTGGGACGAGTAGGCCACGATCACCCTGGACTCCGGCCAACGCAGGCGCGGCCTCGTCCTGGACGTCGACCGCGACCTCGCCGTCATCCAGGTGCTCGAAGGCGCCGAAGGACTCAGCGCGAGGACGACCGGGGTCGCCTTCCCGGGAAGCCCGCTGCGCGTCCCGGGCGGGGCAGGCTGGCAGGGACGGGTTTGCGACGGCCGGGGCCGCCCGCTGGACGGAGGCCCCCCGATCTTCGGCGACGACAGTGCCCCGGTGGCCGGCCTCCCGATGAATCCCACGGAACGAGAGCCGCGACTCGTGACCGCACGGCGAGATCGATCCTTCTTCCGCACCGCCCTCACCGTGGCGTGGACGACTCTGCGCCCGCCACGGAAGTGATCACTTCCCGACTCCCGGCACGGAGCGGGGATCGGAGGAGGCCCGGACGTCGAACCTCGCCTGGAGCAGCCGGCCGCCCGCGACACCGCGGCCCTCGATGAGGTCGACGAGCATCCCGACCGCGATGTCGGCCGTCTCGACCGGCAGGAAGCTGAGCGTGCTGACGGGCGGATCCGTGAACGGCGCCGTGGGATCCTCCGTCGCGCAGACCAGCAGCAGGTCGCCGGGCACCGACCTGCCGAGTTTGCGGATCCTGTCCAGGAGCAGCGACGGGCTGATCTCGACGAGCACGACCAGCGCGTCCGGCGGCTCGGGATCACTCAGCAAGCTCTCCACCGCGGCGAGCGTCGGCTCGAACCCGGGGCCGTCGAGCTGGGCCAGCAACGGGTCGCGGCCCCTTTCCGCACTCCAGTCGAGGTAGGCCTGGACGGAATCGCGGTGGTAGCAGGCCGTGGTCGGGGCGCCGACCGCGGCGATCCGCCGGGCGCCTCCCTCCTCCAGGTGGTCGAGCACGCCGCGCAGGGCCGCGCCGTAGTCGAAGTCGACCCACGGCCACGGTGTCCCCGCCACGGCTCTGCGGTCGGAGACCACGGCCACCCCCGCGGCGAGAAAGTCTCCGACCAGCGGATCTCCCTCGACCGGATCCACCACGAACACGCCGTCGAGAGGCAGGTCCGTCCAGTAGTCGTCGGGGCCGGTGGTGGGCAGCAGCACCACGCCGTATCCGTGGGTCATGCCCGCGCGGGTGGTGGCGGCGGTCAGCCGGGCGAAGTAGGCGAGCTCGGTGTAGAACCACGGATGCTCGACGAACTCGCGGGCGGCGAGGCCGAGCAGGCGTGAGCGCCCGGCGCGCAGCCGCCGCGCCGTGGCGTTCGGCCGGTAGCCGAGCCGGCGCGCCACCTGCCGGACATGCTCGCGGGTGGCGTCGGGGAGGCGGCCCGCGCCGTTGAGCGCGTCCGAGACGGTGGTCTTCGACACCCCCGCCGCGCGGGCGACGTCCACCAGGCGCACGCGCGCGGCGGCCTTACGGTTTGGCTCGTCCATGGGTCCGATCTTTGCAGGATGTCAGGCGATTCGCCACCTCGCTGACCGTTGCTGAATCGTTCCTTCAATGTCTTGTGCAGGAACGTTCCTTCACCAATACTCATGGCACTTTCCCGCACGAGGATGAGGTGGTCCGATGCGTACCGCTCGACTCGCCGTCGCGGCGCTGGCCGTATTGGCGGCCACTGCCTGTGGAGGGGGCGCGGCCGCCCCGAAGGCCGCCGGCTCCGCAACCTTCACCGTCACGGCGGACCTGCCGCCGGCCAAGGGCCCGGTGGACGCCGTGACCTGGGCGCTCTACGCGGAGCCGCAGTCGCTCGACTACGCCTACGCCTTCGATTACCCGCCCAACACCGTGCTCGCCAACGTGTGCGAGCAGCTCATGCGGATCACCCCCGGCTCCCGGGTGGAGCCGGGGCTGGCCAGTAAGGCCGAATCCCCGGATCCCGGGCGCTGGGTGTACACGATCCGCCAGGGCGTGCGCTTCCACGACGGATCGCCGCTCACCGCCGACGACGTGGTGGCGAGCATGCGGCGGCACATGGACCCGGCGGTGGGTTCGTACTGGGTCTCGTCCTACCAGAACGTCAAATCGGTGGAGAAGACCGGCCCCATGGAGGTCACCGTCCACCTGAAGAAGCCCGACCACCTGTTCAACGAGCAGATGGGCACCTCGGCCGGGACCATCGAGAGCGCCGCGTTCCTGGCCGCGCAGGGCTCCGGGTACGGCACCCCCGACAAGGGCGTGAACTGCACCGGCCCGTACTCCCTCGACAAGTGGGAGAAGGGGCAGGCGATCAACCTGAAACGCTTCGACGGCTACTGGGACCCCGCGCTCAAGGCCAGGGCCGCGACCGTGCGCAACGTCTTCATCTCCGACCCGGCGGCCCGCGTCAACGCCCTGCTCTCGGGCGAGGCGGACGGCAGCTACCTGGTCCCCACCACCGGCTTCACCCGCCTGGGCAGCGCCTCCAGCGGCAAGCTGTACTTCGGCCCCAACACCGCGGCCGTCAGCCTCATCCCGCTCAACCTCAAGGGCACGCTCGGCGACCTGAGGCTGCGCAAGGCGCTGTCCATGGCGCTCGACCGCAAGAGCATTCTCCAGGCCGGCGTGGCCGGGGTGGCCACGCCGGCGAAGGCGCCCGCGGCGATCGGCGCGTGGGGCATCGCCCCTGAGGCGGCCAAGCAGTACTACGCCAAGCTCCCCGAGCTGAACACCGACCTCGAAGGGGCCAGGAAGCTGGTCAAGGAGGCCGGCGGGACGGGCAAGAAGATCGTGATCGCCACGAGCACGATGGCTCCCGACATCGGCGTCATCGCCAACGCCGTCCAGGCCGCGGGCCAGGCCATCGGACTGAGGGTCGAGCAGAAGGCGGTGGCCCCCGACGCCTACTCCGCGCTGTTCTCCGACCCCAAGGCCCGTCAGGGCGTCGACCTGGTCATGACCATCTGGTACGACTCCACCCCCGATCCGCTGGAGTTCTACGGAATCCTGCAGACCGGCAACTTCGCCAACTACGGCGGCTACTCCGACCCCGAGTACGACAGGCTCGTCGACCAGGCGGGCGCCGAGGCCGACCCCGCGGCCCGCGCCGCCGTGGTCGCCAAGCTCCAGGAGATCGCCGTCCGGGACATGGTATGGATCCCGCTGTACGAGGTGCCGCACAGCATGTTCCTCAACAAGCGGCTCACCGGCGCGCCCACCGGCATCACCCAGCTCGTCTATCCGTGGGCGGCAGTGCTCGGGTCGGCGAACTGATGGGCGCCTTCCTGGCCCGCAGGCTCGCCGGTCTGGTGGCGACGCTGGTCGGGGCGTCGTTCGCGGTGTTCTCCGCCGTGTACCTGGCTCCCGGAGACCCGGCCTCCTTCCTCACCCAAGGGCGTTCGGCCTCTCCGCAGGCGATCGCGGCGATCAGGGCGCAGTACCACCTGGACGATCCGTTCCTCATGCAGTACCTCAAATGGGTCGGCGGCGCGGTGACCGGGGACTTCGGCCGGTCGGTGCAGTTCCGGCAGGACGTGACCGGGCTGCTCCTGGCCAGGCTGCCCACGACGCTCTTCCTGGTCGGCTACGCGGGGCTGCTCATCGTGGTCGCGGGGCTGATCCTCGGCGCCCTGGCCGCGCTGCGGCCCGGGCCGCTCGACCGGATCGTCCTCATCGGCACCGGGGTGGCCACCGCGACCCCCTCCTTCGTCGCGGCGATCGGGCTGATCTCGCTGTTCTCCGTCCAGCTCGGCTGGTTCCCCGCCTTCGGCAACGGCGAGGGACCGGTCGACCGCGTCTGGCATCTGACCCTGCCCGCGGCCGCGCTCGCCCTGACGTTCGCCGGTCTGCTGGCCCGGGTCACCCGCTCGTCCATGCTGGAGGAACTGGCCCGCGAGCACGTCGAGGTGGCACGCTCGCGTGGCGTCCAGGAGAACGCGGTGATCCGGCGCCACGTCCTGCGCAACTCCCTCGGCCCGATCAGCACGGTCACCGGCACGGTGATCGCCGGGCTGCTCGTCGCGACTTCGATCGTGGAGACCGCCTTCGGCCTGTCCGGGATCGGGCAACTGCTGGTCAGCTCGGTCACTGTCAAGGACTTCCCGGTCGTGCAGGCCGTCACCACCTTGATCGTCGTCGTCTTCGCGGCGGCCAACCTGCTGGTCGACCTGGTTCAGCCGGCCATCGATCCGCGTCTGCGCAGGGCGTAGTGAAGGAGTCCTCTTGACAGCCGTGACCTTCCACCGCCGCTACCGGCTTCCCGCGGACCGGATGACCGTCGCCGGCGTCGCCGTCCTGGCCGTCCTGGTGACGGTGGCGATCCTGGCGCCGGTCGTGGCGCCGCACGATCCGCTCGCCATCGACTTCTCTGCCGCGTTGAGCGGCCCGAGCGCCGATCACCTGCTCGGGGCCGACCAGTCCGGCCGCGACATCCTGTCACGCCTGATCCACGGCGCGCGGGCGGGACTGCTCGGACCGCTCCTGGTGGTGACCCTGTCGACGGTGGCGGGCACCCTGCTCGGTGTCCTGGCCGCCTGGACCGGCGGTGTGCTCGACGCGGTCCTGTCCCGCGCCATGGACTTCGTCTTCGCCTTCCCCGCGCTGCTGCTGGCGATCACGCTGGTGGCCATGTTCGGCCCCGGCCTGACCGCGCCCGTCGTGGCGATGAGCATCGCCTACACCCCCTACGTCGGACGGCTGGCGCGCGGCGTCGCCCTGCGGGAGATGTCCCGCCCCTACATCCACGCCTACCGGGTGCAGGGCTGGTCCGGGTGGGTCATCTGCCTGAAACACCTGGTCCCCAATGTCGTCCCGCTGATCCTCGCCCAGTCGGCGATCAACTTCGGCTACGCGCTCATGGACCTCGCGGCGCTGTCCTTCCTCGGGTTCGGCACGCAACCGCCCGTCCCCGACTGGGGCGCCATGATCAACGAAGGGGCCTCCGCCCTGCTCCAGGGCGCCATGCTGCCCGCGCTGGCCCCCGGCGCGGCCGTCGTGATCACGGTGGTGGCCTTCAGCGTCGTCGGCGAGGGCATCGCCGACCGCGTCTCCGGGAGGGAGCGCTGATGCTCCAGATCGACGATCTGACCGTACGGCTGGCGCCCGGCCAGGCGGCCCGGCCCATCCTGGACGCGGTGTCGCTGCGCGTCGCCCAGGGCGAGGCCGTCGGGCTCGTCGGCGAGTCCGGGTCGGGCAAGTCCGTCACCTGCCGGGCCGTGCTCGGCCTGCTGCCCGGGCGGACCGCCGTGAGCGGGCGCGTCCTGGTCGACGGCCAGGACGTGCTGGCGCAGACCGCCGCGGGGCTGCGTGCCCTGCGCCGCCGGCGCGTGGCGATGATCTTCCAGGATCCGCGGGCGTCGATCAATCCCGTCCGGCGGATCGGCGACTTCGTCACCGAGGGACTGCGGGCGGGCGGGCTGCCGTACCGGCAGGCTCTCGATCGGGCGGAGGGGCTGCTGGAGGCGGTGGGCATCGAGGACCCGAAAGCCGCGCTGCGCCGTCACCCGCACGAGTTCTCCGGCGGGATGCTGCAACGAGTGATGATCGCCGGGGCGCTGGCCGCGGAGCCCGACCTGCTGCTCGCCGACGAGCCGACGACCGCCCTGGACGTCACGACGCAGGCGGAGGTCATCGCGATCCTGTCCCACCTCAGGACCGCGCGCGGGATGGGCATGCTGTTCGTCACCCACGACCTGGAGCTGGCCGCGGCCATCTGCGACCGCATCTACGTGATGTACGCGGGCCGGATCGTCGAGGAGCAGGCCACCGGCGAGCTCTTCGCCCGCCCCCGGCACCCGTACACGGCCGGGCTGCTGGCGGCCACGCCCCGGCTGGAGTCCCCCGAGCCGCCGCACGGCGTGCCCGGCAGGCCGCTGTCGCTGGCCGAGTCCCCGGCCGGGTGCGCCTTCGAGGCCCGCTGCGCTCTGGCCGTCGAACGATGCCGGGAGCGACGGCCCGACCTGGAGATCCTGGAACGCGCGCAGGTGGCGTGCCTGAGAGCTGGAGAGCCGGTCCATGACTGAGAACGTGCTGGAGGTCGAGGGGCTGCGCAAGGCGTACGGCCACAAGGCGGCCGTGGACGGCGTCTCCTTCTCGCTGCGGGCCGGCGGCTCGCTCGCCGTGGTGGGCGAGTCGGGATCGGGCAAGACGACGACCGCGCGGATGCTCGTCGGCCTGGAGCTCCCGGACGCCGGGCGGATCAGCGTCGAGGGCCGGAACCGCTCGCGCGCCCCGCGGGGCCGCCGGGCCAGGCTGTCGCGGGCGCGCGAGATCCAGATGGTCTTCCAGGACCCCTACCTCTCCCTGGATCCGCGGATCAGCGTGAGCGAATGCGTGGAGGAGCCGCTACGCCTGCATTTCGCCCTGGACAAGCAGGCCCGGCGGGCCCGGCGCGAGGAACTGCTGGAGCGCGTCGGGCTCGGCGAGCGTGAGGCCGCCGTACGGCCCAGGCGGTTGTCCGGCGGGCAGCGCCAGCGGGTCGCCATCGCCCGCGCGCTGGCCACCGCGCCGAAGGTGCTGATCCTGGACGAGGCCACCTCGGCGCTCGACGTGTCCATCCAGGCGCAGATCCTCGACCTGCTGGCGCGGATCCGTCGCGACCTCGACATCGCCTACCTGTTCATCACCCACGACCTGGCCCTGGTCCGGCACGCGGCCGACGACATCGTCGTGCTCCACCGCGGCAAGGTCGTCGAGGCCGGGCCGACCGCGCAGGTCCTGGCCGCCCCCCAGCATCCCTACACCCGCCTGCTGCTGCACTCCGTGCCGCGGCCGGGCTGGGATCCCGCCCAGATCGCCGCCGACCGGCGCGCCCTTCAGGAGATCATGTGAGTGAGCTCGCACACCTGTCCGCCACGCAAGCCCTGAAGCTGTTCAGGACCCGGGCCCTGTCGCCCGTCGAGCTCATGACCGCGGTCATCGAGCGGGCCGAGGCCGTCGAGCCGCGGGTCAACGCGCTCAGCGAGACGATGTTCGACGAGGCGCTCGATCAGGCCAGGAAGGCCGAGCGCGCCTACCTCGGCAACGGGTCGCCGCGGCCGCTCGAAGGGCTGCCGGTCGCCACCAAGGACGAGCAGCCGATCGCGGGAAGGCGTGCCAGCGACGGTTCCCTGGCCCACGCCGGCCACGTCGCCGACACCACCCATCCGGTCGTCGAACGGGTCGTCGCCGCCGGCGGGATCGTCCATGCCCGCACCACCACGCCGGAGTTCTGCTGCGCCGCCTACACGCACTCCCGGCTGTGGGGCCTCACCCGTAACCCCTGGAACCTGGACTACTCGCCCGGCGGTTCCTCCGGCGGCGCGGGCGCGGCCCTGGCGTCGGGGACGGCGACGCTCGCCACGGGGTCCGACATCGGCGGCTCGATCCGCCTGCCCGCCGCGGCCACCGGCACGGTCGGATACAAGCCGCCCTACGGGCGGGTGCCCGCGATGTCGCCGTACAACCTGGACCACTACTGCCATGACGGGCCGATGGCCCGTACCGTCGCCGACTGCGCGCTCCTGCAGAACGTCATCGTCGGGCCGCACCCGGCCGACGTCGTGTCCATCCGCCCCGCCGTGCACATCCCCGAACGCCTCGGCGACGTCGCCGGGTTGCGCATCGCCTATTCCCCCGACCTGGGGAACTGGGAGATCGAGCCGGACGTCGCGGCCAACACCCGCGCGGTCGCCGACGCGCTGGCCGCGGCCGGCGCCATCGTGGAACAGGTGGAGGTGCCGCTGCGGCGCGCCGACGTCATGCGCGCGGCCTTCATCCACTTCGGCGCCATCTTCGGTCCCATGGTCGCCGGCGTGGCGGACACGCACCGCGACGAGCTCACGCCCTACGCCCTCGCCTTCGCCGAGGACTCGCGCGCCGCGCTGGCGCGGGACGGCTTCCTGGCCGGGCTGGAGCTGGAGGGCCGCATCTACGCCGTGATCGGCGACGTGCTCGACCGGTACGACGCGCTGATCTGCCCCACCGCGGGCACCGCCGCGCTGCCCGCGGGCGAGGACTACGTGGACACCAAGCTGACGGTCAACGGGGTCCAGTTCGACCACTACCTGGAGTACTCGCTGACGACCGTCTTCAACATCGCCAGCCGCTGCCCCGTGCTCAACGTCCCGTCCGGTCTCGCGTCGAACGGCGTGCCGACGGGGACGCAGATCGTCGGCCGCAGCTACGACGACGCGACGGTCTTCCACATCGGCGCCGCCGTCGAACGCGTCCTGCCGTGGCCCACCCGCCCGCAGCTCTGAGGAGACTTTCATGACTTTTGCCGACAAAACTGCCGACATCGTGTTCCTCAACGGCCGGGTGCGCCCCATGGCCGGCGCTCCCAGCCGCGCGCTGGCCGTACGCGACGGGCGGATCCTGGCGCTCGGCGAGGTCGAGGAGGTGCGCGACCTGGCCGGCCCGCGGACCGAGATCGTCGATCTGGCCGGCCGGACCCTGCTTCCCGGGTTCCAGGACGCCCACGTGCACCCGGTGCTGGCCGGACTCTCCATGACCCGGTGCGACCTGCACGAGGCGCGGGACGCCGCCGACGCCCTTGCCGTCGTCCGCGCGTACGCCGCGGCCAATCCCGAGGTGCGCTGGATCTCCGGCGGCGGATGGTCCATGGAATGGTTCCCCGGCGGCACGCCGAGCCGGATCGCCCTCGACGAAGTCGTCCCCGACCGGCCGGTCTACCTGACCAACAGGGACGGGCACGGCGCATGGGTCAACACCGAGGCCCTGCGGCTGTGCGGCGTCCACGACGGAACCCCCGACCCGAACGACGGGCGCATCGAGCGCGAACCCGATGGAACCCCTCAAGGAACCCTGCACGAGGGCGCCGCCTCGCTCGTGGGCAGGCACGTGCCCGAGCCCACGGACGAGGACCTGCTCCGCGGCCTCCAGGCCGGCCAGCGACGCCTGCACCAGGCCGGAGTGACGGCATGGCAGGACGCGATGGTCGGCCCGGAGGTCCAGCGCGCCTACGAAGCAGCCGCCGACGCCTCCATACTCACCGGGCGCGTGGTCGGCGCCCTGTGGTGGGATCGAGAGCGGGGCGAGGAGCAGATCCCCGAACTGCTCGCCCGCCGTACCACCACCGGACGGTTCAGAGCCACCAGCGTGAAGATCATGCAGGACGGCGTGGCGGAGAACTACACCGCCGCCATGACCTCCCCCTACCTGGACGGCTGTGGATGCCGGACCGGCAACAGCGGCATCAGCTTCGTCGGGCCCGAGGACCTGCGCGCCTACGTCACCCGGCTGGACGCCGTCGGGGTCCAGGTCCACGTGCACGCCGTCGGCGACCGGGCCGCCCGGGAGGCGCTGGACGCGTTCGAGGCGGCGCTCAAGGTCAACGGGCGCAAGGGCAACCGGCATCACATCGCCCATCTCCAGGTTGTCCATCCCGACGACGTGCCGCGGTTCGCGGCCCTGGAGGTCACCGCCAACATCCAGCCGTTGTGGGCGGCGCACGAGCCGCAGATGGACGAGCTGACCATCCCCTTCCTCGGCGACCGGCGCGCCGCCTGGCAGTACCCCTTCGGCGACCTCCTGCGCTCGGGCGCCGCCCTCGCCGCGGGCAGCGACTGGCCGGTCAGCAGCCCGGACCCGTTCCTCGGCATCCACGTCGCCGTCAACCGGATGCTCCCCGACGGATCGGGGCGGCCGTTCCTGCCCGCGCAGCGCCTCTCGGTGGCGGCGGCCCTGTCGGCGTACACGATCGGCACCGCCCGGATCAACCACCTCGACACCAGGACCGGGACCATCGAGCCCGGCAAGCTCGCCGACCTCATCGTCACCGACGCCGACCCGTTCGCCGTACCCTCCGGTGACCTGGGCGGCATCACCGTCCTCGCCACCTACGTGGAGGGACGACAGGTGCACGCGCATCCGTCCTTCTGACCGCTCGCCGCCGTGACGAGATGGTGATCACCGTTTGCGATCATCGGCTCATGAAGCGCATGAGCGCCGTGCTGGTGATGGCCGGCCTGCTGAGTGTCACGATTCCCGGCGGCGCCGTTCGCGCGGCTCCTGAGTCGCAGTCCCTCGACTCCGTCGTCGAAGCGATCCAGCACCAGTTCGCGAAGAAGGGCAGCGTGCGGTTCACCGTCAAGCGGCGCGGCGGGCCTCCGGCCACCTGGGACATCAAGGCGTCCGGCGCGTACCGCTTCAACGCCTCAGGCGTGTACGCCGCCGACACCACGACGATCTCCCAGGAGGCAGGGGGGACGGGCCGGTCTCGGGAGATCAGCGTCGGCCCGGACTTCTACTCCCAGGGCTACGTACGTTCCAAGGACGGCAAGTACATCTGGAAGTCGCCGTCAACGGTGGGGAAATGGACCTATGGCGGGCGGAACCTTTCCGGCGTCATCTGGGGAGAGGACCTGATCAACGGAATCAACCCCGGATTCCTCAGGCTGGGCGCCCACAACGGTGCCTTCAGCGGCGACGGCGGAACATTCGAGGGAGTCCGGACCACGGTCTTCAACGGCGTCGTGACGGTTCCGGAGGTGGGGGAGCGGCAGGCCGGCATGTTCTTCGAAACCGAGCAGGAGGGCGGCTCGTGGCGCGGGTCCATCACCTGGAAGCTGTGGGTGGGCCCGGACAATCTGCCGCGACGCTTTCACGCCATCCTGAGGTTCACCTCGGCGTACGGGGGCGATGAGGTCGAGACGATGACGATGAACATCATCTATCGAGGTTGGGGGAGCCCGGTCAAGATCACGGCCCCGCCCAGGAGCCTCGTCACCGATGACTGGTGATCCGACGGGCACGTCCGGCCGTGTTCACGGGGTGGTGCCCATGCCGTACTGAGCTGCCTGCAACGACCACAGCTGCGCGTATTCGCCGCCGAGAGCCAGCAGCTCCTGGTGGCTGCCGCTCTCGGTGATCCGGCCGTCCTGCAGGACGAAGATGCGGTCGGCGTGCTGCACGGAGTGCAGTCGATGGGTGATGAGGATGACCGTGCGTCCGCCGGCCAGGGCGCGCACCCCGGCGAAGGTCTCGGCCTCGGCGCGGGGGTCGAGGGCGGCGGTCGGCTCGTCCAGGACCAGCACGGGTGCGTCCCGGAAGTACGCGCGGGTGACCGCGGCGGCGCAGGCGAGCGCTTCGGGGGTGGGGCCGGTGGTGTGGCGGCCGATGGCGACGTTGGCGGACACGGTGAAGGGCCATCGTTCGTAGCCCTGGGACAGCAGGGCCACCTGGTCGAAGAGTACGGCCGGTGGCCCTGGTAGGCCATCGAACAGGGCACGTGGAGATCTCACCGACGAGGAATGGTCCTTGATCGAGCCTCACTTACCTCTGGGTGAGCGGGGTCCGATCCCGGATCTGCGGCGGCTGTTCAATGCGGTGATGTGGCGGTTTCGTACCGGCAGCCCCTGGCGTGACCTGCCGATCGAGTACGGGCCATGGTCCACCGCATACGACCGGTTCCGTACCTGGGCGCGGGACGGCGTGTTCGAGCAGCTGATGCAGGCCATGATCGCCGAGGCCGCAGCCCGGGGACAGGCCGGCCTCGCCCTGGTCAGCGTCGACTCCACCACCGCCCGCGCCCACCATCATGCCGCCGGGATGGTCTTGGACGGTGAGCTGAGCGCAGCCCTGGAAGAAGCCGTCGAGCAGGAAAGGGGGCTGCGCCAAAGGGGCAAAACGCCCCCGACGGCGACCCCGGCGACGAAGAGGTCAGGGACAACGTCGACGGGGACGACGGGAGGAACGAGCGGCGCCGGCTGCGACGCCGATACCGGTTCCGGCTGAAGGCCGCCAAGCTGGGCCGCTCCCGGGGCGGGTTGACCAGCAAGGTGCATCTGGCGGCCGATGGTCGATGCCGTCCGCTGTCCTTCGTCCTGACCGCCGGCCAGGCCGGAGACAGCCCGCAGTTCCGCCCGGTGCTGGAGCACATCAAGGTCCGGCTAGCGATCGGCCGTCCGCGCACCCCGCCGGGCGCGGTGGCCGCGGACAAGGCCTACTCCTCGCGCGGCAACCGCGCCTACCTGCGCCGGCGCGGGATCAAGGCGGTCATCCCGGAGAAGGCCGACCAGGCAGCCAACCGCAAGAAACGCGGATCTGGCGGCGGCCGGCCGGTCACCCATGATCCCGATCTCTACAAGCAGCGCAACACAGCCGAACGCTGCATCATCACGTTGCACCTTGACGGGCTGACGAAGCGAGGTCGCGGGGGATGAGCGACATGCCTGAGAATCGCCCGGGCGAAGAACTGCCACCGCCTATCGGTCCTCCCGCGTCTGGGCCGCCGTGGTCTTCCGGCCCTCCTGCGTCCGGGCCGGCACCGCCTACCGGTCCTCCCGTGCCCGGCTTGCCACCCCCTGGCCCTTCCTTTCCCGGCGTTCCTTTCCCGGGCCCGCCGGTCCCGGGTGGCCCGCCGGTTCCAGGTGGTCCGCCGGTCGGCCGACGGACGCCGAATCGTCGCCGGATGTGGTTCCTCGTCGGCGGAGGAGCGGTGGCGGCGCTGGCCGCGGTGGCCGTCGCGCTCACCCTTCTGATCAGCAGCTTAGGTCGCCTGCCCGGCCTGACCCGCCCGGTGAACACGGCAGGCCCCGCTGCGACCACGGAGGTCAACAGCGCGATCAGCCATCTGGCCGGGCTCCCGGCGGCTCACTACAGGGGAACGCTGGCCGACCGCGGCCAGCAGCTGGGCCTCGACGTCAAGGTCACCTCAAAGGGGTCGACGGCGGGCACGGTGACCGTGAGCGGTCAGAAGATCAAGATATTCACCGCCGGCGGTAGCACCTATGTGAAAGCCGGACCGGGCTACTGGCGCACGAACGGCGCCACTGCGCGCCTGAGCAAGGAGTACGCCAAGCGCTGGGTCAAGATGAGCACCGGACCCGCCGGTTTCGCGCTGTCGAAGCTCCTCGCCCCGCCCAGTCTTGCCCGGCTGCTGGGCCTGTCCGGACAGGTCGACTTGTCGAGCGGCCCGGTCACCAAGGTCAACGGCGTCCAGGCACGTAAGGTGACTGCGCCGATTGGCGCCATCTATGTGACGACGACTGCTCCGTACCAGATCGTCCGCATCGATTCCGGGGCATCCGGCGGCGGTCCGGCACCTCCCACCCCCCATATCACCGGCACCGGTCTCTCCGGCGGCGCCCTCGTCGTGCGGCCGGCGCGATGGCGTGACGATTTCCGGTTGAACATCACCGTCTCCGCGATGACGGGTGCCCAGGCACGGACGTTCATCGACCAGCTCAAGCAGGAAGCCAAGGCCCTCAGGGGCGCCATCGACTCCAGCGTGGCCTTCTCGGCGGCGAGCTCCGGCAGGCTGTCCCCCTGTGACAACAGCGGCTGCACCGCCACCATCACGATCAGCAACCGGGTAAAGCTCGACAGCCCCTATCTCAAGGTCGGCGCGATCACCGCCGACGTCATCATCGACTTCCAGCTGGACGGCAGGCCTGCCGGCTCATGCCGGCGGCAGGTCTCCATCCCTGCCAACGGCGAAGCGGACGTCACCTGCAGCGTCTCCTACCACGCCGCCACCAACCGCAGCCACAGCGTCCACGCGCAGTCCACCGGATTCGCCCGGGCCCTCGTCAAAGCCGAGATCCCGGCCACCATCAAGGCACTTGAGGCGGAACAGCAGGCAATCCCCTCTGCCAGCTCTGACACCGACAACATCGTGACTGACGCCCGCGTTCTGAGGACGCCGCGGGTGGGCACGACCGGCGGCGGACCGGGCAGATGGATCAAAATCAACTACACCAAGCGCAGGCACTGGATGCGTTACCAGGAGCAGGTCACGGGCGTTCGGATCAGCCGCGAGTACAAGGTCAACGGCGTCAAGTTCGACGGGTACGACGGCCCTCGGGGAGTCCTCCTGGATGCCAAGCTTGGCTACAGTAAGAAGCTTGACGAGCATGGAAACCTCACCAAGAAGCAGGCGGACAAGTTCAAGGTTCAGGCCAATCGGCAGATCGAGGCCGCCAAGGGGACCGGCAGGTCCATCGAATGGAGGTTCTCCAACGAGCGGGTGGCCGATGCCGTCAGGGAGTTCTTCGAAGAAGAGGGCATCAACATCAAGGTCGACTATCAGCGGATGAACTGGAAGATCAGATAATCGTGCGCAAGATTCTGGTGCGGGGATTCTGGGGTCCTCGCCGGCAGTCTGCGCAGGACTGCGCCGAACGCTGGGCCGCCTGCTTGACGAGGCTTCAGCGCACCGCTCCCGAGCTGTTCACCACCTGGCACTCGCCGCTGGACGAGGATGAGAAGGATCCTCCTGCGCTCAAGCCCGACGCAGGGAGCCTGCTGGCCGAAATGGCGCGCCTCGACGAGTACCTGGAGGTGGAACTCGGTGCCACGAAGGCGGAGCTGGGCTTCACCCTTTCCGCTTGGAGCACCGCGCCGCACGGGGGAAGCGTCGTGTTCCGCGGAACCGTGGGCTCTCATGCCGAAGGCTCAGAGGTCCGCAACAGCATCACGGTGACGATGCAGGGCGAAGAGGTGGCGGCGCACGGCTGGGAGGTCGCCGCCGGCATCCTCACCATCGTCGCCGAGCACTGGGACATCGACTGGGGGGACGCGGGCCACGCCCAACTGTGGGCCCGGCTCAAGGAACATCGGTCGCTGCGGCCGTCCGACCTGCGAGCCGGATACGTCACCTACCTGTCGGCCCGCCGCTGGGCGGAGGCCCCGGCCCCGCCGGAGGGGACGATCACTCCCTTGGGCGGCGGTGCGCTCATCGATCTGAGGGCGGAGGTGACCCGCGCGAGCAGTGATGACCCAGTTGTCCGGCTTGATCAAACGCTCGCCGCCTCGCCCGCGTTCACGCCGGTGCCTGACGACCGCGGGACCTGGTGAACCGTTCGATGAAGCTGTCACTCAAGTGCCGGTGACGCGGTGAAGGCGACGAGCCGAGCCGCCATGGTCGCGGCTGCCGCCACTCCTGGTGTCCAAGATGATGCTCGTGGCCGGTCTCACCGAAGGGCAGATCGCGCGGGCGGTCATCGAAGCGGCCGACCTCGACGGTGTGGCGACTACGTCGGGCGGTGACGCTTGATGACGGTCATCTGGACGCGCCACGAGTACACGTACGCTCCCGCGCCCGAGGTGTAGCCTGGCCGCCGGATCGTCTACACGACGCAGGCCGGCCGAGGGCCGGGAACGCCGGCGATCGACCGGGGCATGCACAAGGTGGTCGAACCGCTCAAGCGGAGCGGCAACGTCTGGGTACTCCAGTGCGAGCGCGAGGTGTTCTTCGGGCATCACCCGCAGGCCGGGGTGCCCATCGCCGATGCGGCCTTGATCAGCGTCGGCGCCGAGGGCGATGATGCCTCATGAGCGCCACCGTGAAGCTCCGCATCTGGTCCGAGACGCGACGCGGAGGTCAGCGATGAACGCCACGCCGATCGACCTCACCGAGGGGCAACGCAAGCTCTTGATCCGCATCCGGGACTCCACAGTGATCACTGGCGACGTGAACACCTTGTGGGGCGACTGGGCGAAGCGCGCTGCCTTCAAGTGGCTGGCCGAACAGGGGCTGATTCGCGACGAGCGGGACGATCTTGCGAATGGTCACCGCTGGCACCTCACCGACGCGGGCCGCGCCGAACTGGAACGGCGCGGGACCGGGGAACACCGACGATGAGTGAGGTCCTGGACTATGGCGAGGTAGTGGCCGTTGACGCTGGCGATCTCGGTCAGGCACTCTGGGTGAGGCTCAGAGGGGCGTCCTTCTCCCGAAGCTGTCCCCAGCCGTCAGGTGGCGCTGATCGGGCACGCCTGTTCTGGCCGGTTCCGGAATGGCTGGATCGCAGGTCAGCGCATCCGAGACAATCTCCATGCGGATTCGGGCGCATCCCAGCGCTGACGCCCGGTGCCGAAAGCTGCGGTTCGCCGGGCTGGTCGGGGTCCTGCTGAACGATCCCTGATGTTCGGCTCCTGCTACACGCAGCTCACCGACGTCTTCCAGGAGCAATACGGGATCTACTGCTTCGACCGTACGATCCCGCATCCGCGCGGCCCAGCTCCGTCCCGCCGCGACCGAAGCCCCCACGGGGGTGGCCACCGAGGTGGCCACCGGCGGGCGGCCACCTCGGAAGCACATGGCTAGGTCGCCAGACCCGAGTTGATCTCGGCGAGCAGCTGGGTCGCCTTCGTGTAGCGGATGAGGTTGTCCAGCGTGGGCGGCTGCGCGAGGGTGGCCTGGGCGTGGCGGACGGCCTCGCCCACCGTCCGCACCCCCAGGGCCCGCGCGGTGAGGCCGTCCACGGCGGTGCCGGCGTTGATCCGGCGGTCGGCCAGGTTGAGCGTGGTGGCCAGCAGTTCGGCCCGTAGTGTGCGCGGCTGCGTCAGCGGCAGGGTGAGGACGGCGGTGGACTCCCGCAGGGAGAGCGCCCCGTTCGCGGCCGAGCCGTCGGCGCCGTCGAAGCGGTCGTCGGTGGCCTGGACGCGGGCGAGCGCCTCGGCGGTGCGCAGGTCGGGCCGCAGCGCCCAGAACGTGACCAGCCCCGGGTCGCGGCTGGGGGAGACGGTCGTGATCCGCGTTTCCGCCGTCGCGGCGGCGGGGCTGGTGGGGCACGGGCCGGAGCCGTCGGCGCTCAGCGAGACCGGCACGGTGACCGTCGCCGCGTCCAGGAACAGCAGGCTCGGCCGCGCGGTGAAGGCGATCGTGCCGGTCCCCGTGCCGGCGGGCAGCGTGCCGATGGCCCAGCGCAGCGTGGTGGTGCCGTCGGCGTTCCTGCTCACGGAGCCGGGGCGGGGCCCGGCGCCCTGGTCGAGCGCGGTGCTGTAGTAGAGGCCGGCGGGCAGCGTGGCGGTGAGCGTGGCGCCGGAGGCCGCGGCCCCGCCGGTGTTGCGGTAGGTCAGGGTGTAGGCGGCGGCCTCGCCGGCGTCGACGGTGGCGGGCGCGGTGGCCGCCACGCCGATCACCGGCCGGTGCACCGTGGTGGACACCCCGGCGGTGTTGTCGGACAGGGTGCCGGTCTCGGCGTATCCGCGCTCATTGGTCCCCGACACGGCCGCCGTGTTCGTCAGGACCGTCCCGTCCGTGGTCGCACAGGGGACGTCGTAGGTGAACGTCTCCCGCGCGGAGCCGCCCGCCGGCACGTCGGACGTCGTGCGGTGGACGACGTCGCCGCCGGGCATCGTGTCGTCGATCTTCACCGCCGTGGCGGTGGCGGGTCCCTTGTTGCCCACGGCCACGGTGTAGGTGAGCCGGTCGCCGGGGGAGGCGTCCTGCCTGTCCACGGTCTTGGCGGCGGTGAGGTCGATCGGCGGGTTGAGACTCGCGGCGGCCTCGGCGGTGATCTCGGCGCTGCCCAGGCCGAGCACGCCCTTGTGCGCGCCGTCCTCGAACCAGGGGCTCTCGCGGAAGTTGAGGTTCAGGTGGTCCCAGTCGTTCCAGGAGGTGAGGGTCTGCTTGGGGGAGACGGGGCAGGACGTGGTGTCGGGGCCCATGATGATGTGGTTGACGTCCCCGGATTGGCTCGTCGCCCTGGTGCCGTCGCCGTTCCAGTCGACCGGCTTGTTGGCCGGCGTGGTCAGCGCGACTCCGGGTCTTCCGGCCACCACCGTCCCGTACACGACCGTCGCGCTACCCGCTCCCGGCAGGGCGTCGCCCACCTCGTCGAGCCCCTGGTCCTCGTTCATGGGGGCGCGCTCCTGGGGCTGGTAGTCCAGGGGGCGGGACGCGGTGGACGCCGTGGGGAACTGGTAGGAGTAGTTCATGACGCTCAGGTAGTTCGGCTTGCAGTTGATGCTGTCCAGGCCGCCGTGCTGCAGCCCGAGCGTGTGGCCGAGCTCGTGCATGAACGTGCCCGCCTCCGCCGCGGTCTGGCCGCCGTTGGCGGTGATCCGCGTGTTGTCCCACGCGCCGAGCGAGATGACGAAGTCGTTGCCGCCCGGCAGGGCGACGCGGGCCAGGTGGGCCAGGTCGACGTGCTGCTGGGTGTCGTCGCCCGCCTCTGCCTGGCCCGATGTGGTGCCGAGGCCGGTCAGCCCGTGCACCGACACGGCGTAGCGGAACGCCAGCCGCTTGGCGCCCAGGATGTTCTCGCAGTTGCGGGAGATCCGGTCGAGCACGTCGCCGAAGTTCCCGTCGCAGGCGATGGCGGGGTCGCCGAACTTGACATCGTCGAAGTCGTCCCAGCTGCCGGGGCTCTTGGTGTCGAACGTGACCCGCTCCGCCTCGCCGGCCCGCTCCCCGGTACGGACGTGCAGGGTGATGCCGTGCGCCGCGAAGGCGGTCACCACCTGGCTGATGGCGTTCGGGTCGAGCTCCCTGGAGCGCCGGCAGTACGACGCCAGGCAGAACATCGCGTCCAGCTCGACGAAGATGTCCTTCTTGTTCGGGTCGGCGCTGTACGGGGGCTGGTTCAGCGCGAGATCGACCGTGCCGTCCTGGTCGTAGTCGATGCCGTTGGTCTCCCAGTCGTCCAGCAGCCCGTCCTGGTCGGTGTCACGGCCGGTGTGCACCTTCAGGGTGGTGGAGCAGGTGCCGATCGTCGTGTCGCCCGACAGCGTCGAGGTGATGTCGATCCGCAGGCCGCTCGCGTCACCGAGGCCCTCCGCGTACGCCGGCGGCAGGTCGAACTCCCCCTGCACCAGCCCCGTCTCGGCCGACAACAACTGCCGGTAGAACGGCGTGGCGTGCCAGTAGTGGAACCCGGCCTCCACCGTGGCGGTGAACCAGCCGCTCTCCTGACTGTCATTGAGGAAGGTGATACGGGCACGGGGCCGCTCGCCCTCCGCGAGCGACAGGGGCGAGGTCCCGAGGAACTCGCACTCACCGTGCACCGCGCCGTCGGCGTGCCCCGCGGGGGCGCCGAGCAGGGCGGCGACGACGAATAGGACGAGCGGCACGATCACGCGGCGGATAAGCATGGGCCGAGTGTCGGCGCCCGCGCTCGTGCCGTCATGAGTAGCCCGTACTCATCCTGTTCCGGCGGCGGCCACAGCCTGGCCGCCACCCCTGCGACGGTGGTTCCACAGCCGGGCAACGACCCGTCCAGTCCCTGAACTTCCGGGGTGAGGCGCGGGTCGAAATCCGAGTACGGGGTTACTCATGACCGATCTCGCCTGGGCCGGTGACGGTAGGGGAGTTCAGCCCGTGTCACCGAGGAAGCGCAGGAGAGATCATGAGTGGTAGGCGACTCGCCGTAGCCGTTGCGTCAGCCGGTCTGCTGGCCGGCACGCTCTGCGTGCCCGCCTCGGCGGTGGCGTCGGCGTCGTCGGCCGGTCCGGTGTACTGGTACCAGGTCGTGGCTCAGCACAGCGGAAAGTGTCTGGACGTGGCGTACGCCAGAACCGGGCACGCCGCCAACGTCATCCAGGGCACCTGCGCTCCCCGCGGCAGCGGCTACAACCAGCAGTGGCGCATCGTCGACAGCGGCGCCTCCGGCAATTACATCCGCCTCATCGCCCGGCACAGCGGCCTGTGCCTCGATGTCGCCTATGCCAGCACCAAGCACGGAGCGAACGTCATTCAGGGCACCTGCGGCGGGCCCGGATCCGGCAATAACCAACTGTGGCGCTTCCGGCAGGTCGGCGTCAGCTGGGAATAGGATCCGATGGCCCCGGCAACGGGCCAGGCGTCTCAGTACCCACCCAAGATCGTGACTCAGCTGGCGGGGCCTGCCGTCTCCGTCCAGCGCGACCGCGACTACATCCGCGACAAGGGACCCTGGAGGCCGGCAGGCGGCCGCCGCGCGCGGCCGCACCGAACGCCTGCCCGGCGACTCCCGCCCTTTGCGTCCCGTCGAGGCCTTCGGCGGTGGCCACCGGCGCGAGCTGCGTGATCTGGCGAGCCGATGCACGCGTCCCTAGCGCGGGTCGAGTACGCGCGTCATCCAGATCGAGTCACCGTGTTCGCTGTCCTCGTCGATGCGGTCGCTTCGGTGGAAGCCGAGTTTCTCAAGGACGCGGAACGAGGGTGTGTTCCACTCCCGTACAGTCGCCCAGAGGCGGCGACGCCCTGTTCGGATCGCGGCTTCCAAGACCGCACGGGCGGCTTCTGTCGCATAACCATGGCCGTGAGCTCGTCGTGCCAGCTCGTACGCGATCTCGGGTTCGTCGAACGATCCCTGGCCGACGGTCAATCCGCAATACCCGATGAACTCGCCGGTGTCGCGCAGCTCTATGGCCAGCAACCCGAGCCCAGGAGCCGCCGTCAGCGGATTGTCAATGAGCCAGCTGCGGACGTCCTCGACCGTCGGCCGTCCCTCGGCGTCGATCCGCCGGGCCGCCGGCACTCGCGGATCCCGTTCGAGCCACAACCCGCGGAACTCCTCCGCATCCGACGGCACCCACCGCCGCAACCGCAGCCGCTCGGTCACCAGCTCCGCCGGCAGATCCACATATGTCCTCATCCCGATCAACCTAACCCAATGCTGATCGACCTTGGACGGTGACCCTGTTGGTGGGGGATGCCGGCACGATGCCAGTACGGGCGGACCGAAGAACACGTGCAGCACCCGCGCCCACGTCAACCGTCTGAGCTGCGGACAGGCGGTCCGCTCGATCCGCGTCGTCCCAAGGCCGTCCCTCGCCTCGATCCCGAACGCTGGTTCAGCGATTCACTGCCCCTTTCACTCGTACGTGCTCCGCCCTCCCGGCAGAGCATGTGAGGTCGTCGAGGGCGCCGGAGCGTCCTCGCGCGGCATTGCGGCGACGCGCCCCTCATTGCGTCAGGAGGTGGGTTCGGACGGTGGTTCAGGGCAGCACTGCAGGCAGCCCGCGCGAGTCGACCTTCGCGACGATCAGCGCCGGAGCGCTGGACGACGTCTTCACGGTGGCGAGCGCCTGGTCGAGCTCCGCCGCGGTGTCGACGGAGTACGTGGACCGGACGCCCAGCGCGTCGGCGAACTTGACGAAGTCCCATTGGTTGAGCAGGACGTAGGGCTTCGGCGTCACGCCGGGGTCGGTGAAGTAGTCCGAGTCGATGAGGTACTGCTCCAGGCCGTAGATGCCGTTGTCGATGACCACGACGACGGGGTTGCGGTCATAGCGTACGAACGTGGACAGTGCCTGGGCGGTCATGTGGAAGCCGCCGTCGCCGCAGATGACCAGGGGACGCCTGCTCGACCCGAAGGACGCGCCGACGGCAGCGGCCACGGAATGGCCGATGGAGGCCCACACGGCGCTGCTCAGGAACCCGTCGCGGCCTTTGACCGGCAGGTTCGCCGCAGAAGCGCCGCCGAGGAAGGTGTCCGGCATCGCCAGCCATGTGGCGTCCAGGGCGGCGCCGACGCGATCGAACACCTGGGCGTAGGTCAGCGGGCCGGTGGCGACGGGCGGGGCCGGGTCGACGGCCGCGGAGAGGGGAACCGGCGCCTCCTTCGCCGCCTCGGCCACGAGTGCGGTCACCAGGGCGGTGATGTCCGCGTTCTGCTTGCTCCCGTTCTTGATCTTCACCTTGCCGTCGTAGGCGGTGACGATATGGTCGGTGTTGTTCTGGATGAACGTGGCGTAGCTGCCGGGGAAGACGCAGCCGAGCATCACGATCAGGTCCGCGTCCCGGACCTCGGGGGGCTGGCAGCTCGGCGGGGCGAAGACCCCGACCCAGCCGTCGTCCTGTTCGGACAGCACCGATTTGGCCAGCACCTGGGTCGACCAGCGGACACCGAGCTTGGCGATCAGGGCGGCGACCTTGTCGGCCAGTCCGTAACGCTGGACCTCGACGCCCAGCAGGAGCACGGGTTTCGTGGCGGCGCGCACGAGGCCCACGATCGCGGTGGCGAGCTGCTGCTCCGTGCCCGCCGCCGGATCGGTGACGGGCAGCGCGCCGGCCGGGGGCGTACAGGCCGCCGTCCAGATGGTCCGATCGATCTCGATGTAGACCGGCCGTTTCTTCCTGATCGCCGTCGAGATCGCGCTGTCGACCAGGCCGGGCACGTCGGCGGCCTGCTCGGCGCGGGCGGCGCTCGCGGTGACCAGCCGGTAGGCGTTGAGGTCTCCGTCGGGCTGGCCGGTCGAGTGCGAGAACAGGACGTCCAGGTTCTTCAGGTTGGCCCGGTTCGCGGCGCTCGGGCCGCCGTTCACGACGACGACCGGGCTGCGCTCGACGAACGCGCCGGCGATGGCGTTGATCATGCTGAGCATGCCGACGCCGTTGGCCACCGCGGCGGCGCCGAGGCCCTTCATGCGCGCGTAACCGTCGGCCGCGTATCCCGCTTCGAGGTCGGTGGCCGTCACGACCGGCGTGATGTGGTGCGCGCCCACCGCGTCGAACAGCGGGGCACCATATGCGGCGGGCACACCGAACAGGGTGTCGACCTGTTGCTGGCTCAGCCGCTCGAGGATGTAGTCGGCAACGGTGAAGGGCACGATGACGCTCCTGGGCATGCCCGCCGTACGGCAGATCAGTCGGAAAGGACAGGCACGGATCGTCCGGCCGCTTGGGACGCCTACCCGCGCGGCCGGCCGGGCGAACGCGCGGGAGCCGTGCCTTGACGTTGCTCAGGGCTGGTGTTTCCGCAGGTCAAGACGTCTATATGCGGCTCGGCCGGACGTCGTCGCCGTCTTGGAAACAGTCGTCCAGAAGCCGGTCAAGCGTTGGAGTCGGGGGAAGGAGCGGACGCCTGCACGGGTATGCGTACCCATCGACGGCCAAGCGTCTGATCACCGGAGCCCGACATGCTGCTGGACGAGCGTGGAGTGAGCACACCTGCCCACCTGCCCACTCCGGACTTCACCTTCGATCCCCATGAGCCGGGCGCGTGCGTCGCGGGTCTGAGGCCCTACCGCAAGCACTCCTATCGGCTCGAAGGAGAGGAGCTCGGCGACAAGTTCGTCATCCACAACTACGGCCACGGCGGTGGAGGCATCACGCTGAGCTGGGGCTGCGCCGCCGCGGTGCGGGACATGGTCCTCAAACGCCAGGCCGATACCATGATCATCGAAAGGGAGATCGCGGTGATCGGCGCTGGCGTCATGGGAATGACCGCCGCGTCCCTGCTGCTCGACCTCGGGCTGAACGTCACGATCTATTCCGACCGCAAGCCGGTCGAGACCACGTCGTACAAGGCCGGCGGCCAGTGGGCCGCGTCGATCCTGGAGTATTCCAAGGACTTCGCCAAGGTGCAGGAGTTCCAGTACATCCTCGCGACCGCCTACACGATGTTCAAGGCCGGCATCGGCAAGGGCTTCGGCGTGTCCGAGGTCGACAACTACAGCGTCCGTCCCACCTCGGGAATCGACGTGGTGCACGAACTCGTGCCGGGACTGCTGCCGCCGCGCGAATATCTCCCGCGCCTGCCGTTCGCGGGCCACAACACCTCCGGATACAGGTACCGGACGTTGCTCGTCGAACCGCCGATCCTCATTCCCCGGCTGGAACGCGACCTGAGGGCGCGCGGCGTCATGTTCGTGAGCCGGAGATTCATCAACAGCACGGACGTGCTCACGTCCCTGACGCAGAAAGTCATCATCAACTGCACCGGGCTCGGCGCGAAGGAACTGTGGAACGACAACGAGATGATCTCGTACCGAGGACAGCTCGCGATGTTGCGGCCGCAGCCGGACCTGGAATACCTGTACGGGCAGAAGGGGTACATGTTCCCGCGCCATGACCACGTCGTCATCGGGGGCACCGTCGAGGAGAACGACCAGGAGGTGTTCGATCCCGACAGATGCAAAGGCCTGGTGGATTACATGGCCGGCGTGTTCGGTCAGGCGCCCGCGGTGCCGATGCCGGACTTCCACGTGCACCATCCGCGCAACGAGCGCCTGGTCGATCCGAGACTGTCGATCGCCCATGACTGAACGCGGGAAAGTCAGCAACCACAGGAAGTGACAAGGCGGCAATGACTCAGACAGTTCAGGGATTCAGCGTCCAAGCCAAGTGCCTGGCCCAGGACGGTACGCCGTGGCATCTGCCCGGACCGGACGACACGGCGGAGAAGGGGGAGAGAGTGACCCTGCACATCACTGCCCGCCTTCTCAACTCGTCGCAACCCGCCACGGACCTGGCGATGATCGAGTGCGAAATGCTCCGCGGATTCACGCCAGTCAGGGACTCGCTCGACGCCCTCGTCGCAGGCGGCCTCGTAAGCTTGTACGACATAGACGAGACAGATCAGTTGAATCAGCGACTGGAGCTCTACCTCAAAGAAGTCGGAAGCACCCCTACCGAGATCGTCTTCGAGATCGAGTGCAAACAGGCGGTCCACGACCTGAAGCCATCGACGATCGAACTCTCCGACTCCTACGACGCCGACAGCGGCGTCACCACCACGTATCCCACGGTCGAAGAATGACGAGCCAGCCGTTGACGGCAGCGATGGGGATGGCGGCTTCGCAGCGGACAGCACCGGCGCCGCGCCGCCTCCGGCAGTCCCGCGTACGACAGCTCGGACGCCGCCCTGACCACCACGCGCAGGGCCGATGGAGGCGACGCCATCCGGGGTGCCGCCGGAACACGGCTACGCCACGCCCGACAGCGGCTGGGCCGTCTCGTCGTGGACAGTCCTGGCTCACCGGCGACCGGTCACGCGCTCCCATACAGCCCCTTCCTGTCCCGACCGGCACGGCACCGGCCCCCCAGGCTTCGGAGCCGTCCCCGCCCCGGATGGGTCATCACCCTGCTGCAGCCGGTCAGCGACGGGTGGCGGCGAGGCGGCCTCCCGTGGCGCGGAGAAGATCGAGCTTTCCGTCCTCGGCGCTTCCGGCCGCTGCCGTGTAGGTGACCAGGCGCAGGTCGGCGCCGGGAACGACGAGGACGTCGCGGTCGAGCAGGATGTCGCCGACCTGAGGGTGCCGGATGGTCTTCGCGTCGGTCGTATGGGGGGCGCCGGTCGTCTGCGCGGCCCAGTGATGAGCGAAGGCGCCGGAGGTCGCGCGGAGTTCCCGTACGAGACGATCGAGCCGGGCATCGGCGGGACAGCGGGAGACTTCGGTTGCCTTGAAGTCCAGCCCGGCAGATGCTTCTCGCTGTGACGGCTGAGGATCGAGGGTCCGTGTAGCAGGCATGGCCAACCGGCCCCTTCGGCCAGTCGGTATGGACTCGGCGAGTCTCGCCGCAGTTCGAGCAGGGTGGGGAAGGCCGGGGGCGGCCTGCTTCCCGACCTCACCGATGCGGGGTGCCCGTCGGCGCCGGCGGGCCCTGGTCGGGCGGCAGCAGCAGCCCGATGCCGTCGAGCATGCGGTGGAGCCCGAACTCGAAGATGTTCTCCGGTTCCGATGCCTCGAACGCCTCGTCCCCGAACTCCGCGACCATCGGCAGCCGCGCCGCCCCGATGCTGCGCGCGAACGCCTCCTTGCGGGCCTGCGCCCACTCCCGCCGCGTGTGCCTGCTGGTACGGGCGGCCTGCGCCTCGTGGGCGAGCGGCACGGCGGCGCTCTGCACGTACGTGCCGATCATGATGGCGACCTGGACGAGCGTGGCGAAGTCGAGCCCGTGCCCGTCGAGGGCGCGCATGCGCCAGTCGGTGTAGGCCATCAGCGCGGGCGCGACCGGCGGCCGGGTGGTGACCGCGACGAGGTGGGACATCCACGGATGCCGCCGGTAGAGCTCCCACTCCTGCCGGGCCGAGAGCTCCAGCCTGGCCCGCCAGCCGTCGGGCCCCGGCTCGGGCAGCGGGCGGGCGGCGAAGACGGCGTCGACCATGAGGTCGTTGAGCTCCTCCCGGCTCGGGACGTACCGGTAGAGGGACATCACCCCCACTCCCAGGTCGGTCGCGACGCGCCGCATCGACAGCGCGGCGACCCCCTCCCGGTCGGCGAGCGCGACGGCGGCCCGGACCACCCGGCCCTGGTCGAGCGCCGCCTCGGCCGGACGTCCCGGCTGGGCCGCGGGCTCCTCGGGGGCGGGCGGCTCGGCGAGCCGCGCCCGGTAGGCCCTCGTGCGGCAGGCGCGCGAGCAGTAGCGCCGGGGCCGCCCCCGCTCCGCCGTCCGCAGCTCCCGCCCGCACACCTCGCACGCCACCGCGCCAGCCCCCCTTTTCGTCACGGTCAAATTCCGTGACGAAATTATATCTCACCCCTATAACGTCGCGCTCATATGCAATTGATGTACGGTGTATTTATGACTCGTGCAGCGTACATAAATCCTGTGACGAAAATGGCTCTGGAACTCCACCATGTGACGAAACGCCACGGCGAGGGCGCCACCGCCGTCACCGCCCTCGACGACGTCTCCCTGGCGATCCCCATCGGCACCTTCGCCGCGGTGATGGGCCCCTCCGGCTCGGGCAAGAGCACCCTGCTCCACTGCGCGGCCGGCCTGGACCGGCCCGACTCCGGCTCGGTCGTCCTCGACGGCCGCCGCCTGGACGGCCTGGACGAGGCCGCGCTGACCCGGTTGCGCCGCGAGCGGATGGGCTTCGTCTTCCAGTCCTTCAATTTGGTGCCCACCCTGACGGTCGCGCAGAACGTGACCCTGCCCCTGGAGTTCGCCGGCCGCCGCGTCGACGCGCGCCGGGTGCGGGCCCTGCTCACCCGGCTCGGCCTGGGCGAGCGCACCGGGCACCGGCCCGGCGAGCTGTCCGGCGGCCAGCAGCAGCGGGTGGCCATCG
The DNA here is from genome assembly GCF_040675255.1 of Nonomuraea sp. NPDC049624. Lineage (NCBI taxonomy): Bacteria > Bacillati > Actinomycetota > Actinomycetes > Streptosporangiales > Streptosporangiaceae > Nonomuraea > Nonomuraea sp. NPDC049624. The sequence continues at coordinate 173,313 of NZ_JBFAOR010000003.1, forward strand.
CCCGCGCGATGCTCGGCGAGCCCGCCGTCGTGTTCGCCGACGAGCCGACCGGCGCCCTCGACACGCAGGCCGCCCGCGAGGTGCTGGCCATCCTGCGCCAGGCCGCCGCCCAGGACGGACGGACGATCGTCATGGTGACCCACGACCCCGTGGCCGCCTCCTACGCCGACGTGGTGGTGTTCTTCGCCGACGGCCACGTCGTGGACCACCTGCCGCGCCCCGACGCCGCCACGGTCGCGGCCCGCATGGCCCGTCTGTCCGCGCCCGCCCACGCCGGGGGTGCGCGATGAGGTGGCGGCTGGCCCTCGGCACGATCAGCGCCCACCGGGCGTCCTACCTGGCCTCGGCCGCCGTCATGGCGGCCGGGACCGCGCTGCTCACGGCGTTCGCGACCCTGCTGGAGACCGGCCTGGCCACCGGCCGCGACCCCGGGTTCCTCGTCATGCTGCCGGCCATCCTGGGCGGCTGGACACTGGCCGTCGTGGCCTTCGGCGTGGTGTCCACCGTGTCGCTGACCATCGGCCACCGCGAGCGGGAGCTGGCCCTGCTGCGCTCCATCGCGGCCACCCCGCGCCAGATCCGGCAGAACGTCGTGCTGGAGACGCTGGTCGTGGCCGTCCCCGCGATCGCCGCCGGGCTGCTGCCGGGCGCCGGGCTCGGCGCGGTCGTGCTCGCCCGCCTGGCGGACGCCGGGCTCGTCGGGGCGGGCGTCGAGCTGGTCGCGGGGTGGCCGAGTGTCGCGCTCGGGGCGGGCACGTCCCTGGTCGCCGCGCTGGCCGCCGCGCTGATCTCCAGCAGGCGCGCCGCGTCGATCCCGCCGGTGCGGGCGCTGGCCGCCGCCGGGCCCGCCCGCGCGCTCGGCCGGGGCCGCCTGGTGGCCGGAGGGCTGCTGCTGGCGCTGGGGCTGAGCCTGTCGGTGACGACCCTGTTCATGGCGGACGGCCCGCTGCTGTCCAGCACGGCGGGCCCGGCGGGCGTCGCCGTCGCGGTCGGCCTGGCCCTGCTCAGCCCGGTCGCCGTCCGGCCGGTGGGACGGCTGGCCGGGGCCGGGCTCGGGGCGTCCGGGCGGCTGGCCGTCCGCAACCTGCACGCCCGCGCCCCGCAGACCGGCAGCGTCGCCGGGCCGCTGATCCTCATGGTCGGCATCGCCGGCGGCACGCTCTACATGCAGAGCACCGAGGACAGCCTCCATCGGGGCGCCGCCGACGTCAGCGCCCGGCTCGCCCCGGTGAACTACCTGGTCGTCGCCATGATCATCACGTTCACGGCGATCGTCGTGGTCAACACGCTGATCGCCGCGACCCGCCGCAGGGGCCGCGAGTTCGGGCTGCTGCGCCTGTCGGCCGCCACTCGTGCCCAGGTCATGGCAACTGTCGTGGCCGAGGGCGTGCTGACCGCGGTCCTGGCCCTTGTGCTCGGCACGGTCGCCGCCGCCGCGACCACCGTGCCCTACAGCCTGGTCAAGACCGGGTCCCCGATGGCCGCCGGGCCCGGCTGGGTCTACGCGGCCATCGCCGGGGGCGCGCTGTTGCTCGTCCTGGCGGCCACGGTGCCCACCGCCGCGGGGGCGCTGCGGGCCAGGCCGGTCGAGGCGCTGTCCGCCCCCTGACCGCCGACCTGTGGCTGAGTCATTCCAAGCTCATGCTCTCAGCGCCTCGCCGGAGTGGCAGGGTCTGCGGTGTCGGCGGGAGCCGAAGGGGCGAAGGTCCGGAGTCTGCGACTGGCGTGATCGGCCAGGCCGCGCAGGGCGATCAACCCGGCTCCGAGCAGTACGAAGCACACGGCCAGCGCCAAGGCCATGAGTGCCACGCCGTCGTACCCGAACTTGTCCACATCCAGAAAGGGATAGGGATACCGCTTCCACGCGCCGGGGGGCAGCAGGGCACCTCTGACCAGGGCGAAGGCCAGATACGCCATCGGGTAGACCAGCCATCGGAGAGCGGCTGCCCATCTTGGCCGAGGAGCGTTCCGGTCGAAGAACAGCCAGTCGATCACAGCCATGACGGGCGTCACATAGTGGAGGAGGAAGTTGCCCAGACCGTAGCCGTGCAGGGAGAGGTGTTCGAAGGGGCTCGCTCCACGCATGCGTAGAAAGTGCCAGACCAGCCCAGTGATCACGATGTAGAGCGTCACGGCCCCCTTGAGGTCGGCAGAGGAGCACCGCCTGCCGATCACTTTCCAGGAGTAGAACCCCATCAGCAGCAGATTGCTCTGCACGGTGAAGAGCACGAGCGGGTTCAGCGGGCTGCCCAGGCCCATCCAGGTATAGATCAGGCCCACCATGGCAGCCGCTATCAGCATCAAGCGGGACGCCGTCACCCAGATCACAGGGATCATGGTCGCACGAAGCGCATCGTACCGACCTGCGATCCGCCGATCGCTGGAACGTCGAAAGCAAGGGTGGGCCCCTGGCCGCGGTGGCCTCCTCCGAGCCCAGTGCTTGCTAGCCATAATATGACTCCGTCTACGCCATCACCGACCTGGGCCGCGAAACCGCCGAACGCTGGCTGCGCGAGATGCTGCGCACCACGGGCGGCGAGTTCCCCGAGTTCGTCGCGGCCGTTTCGATTCTGGTCGGGCTCCCGCCGGAAACGGCGTGCGAGGAGCTGGAGACACGCGCCCACGCGCTGGCCGCGTCGCTGGCGGAGGTGGAGTCGACGCTGGAGTCCTCCGGCGAGGTGCCGCGGCTGTTCCTGCTGGAGGAGGAGTACCGCCGCGCGGTGCTCACCGCCGAGCTGGAGTGGGTCCGCGGTGTGGTCGAGGACCTGCGGCAGGGACGGCTGACCTGGGACGAACCATGGCGGCGCGCGATCGCGTCCGCCCTCGAACCACCGGAGGAACAGGCATGAGCAAGGAGCTGTACTACGAAGTGACGGGCTCGGGCCCGTTACTGCTGCTGATCGCCGGCGGCACCGACGACGCCAGGGACTTCACCGGGATGACGCCGCTGCTGTCCGACAGCTACACGGTGGTCTCCTACGACTGCCGCGGCATCTCCCGCAGCCGGTCCGACGGCCCGGCTGCGGACGTGGCGATGGAGACGCAGGTGGCGGACGCCCGCTGGGTCCTGGAAGCCGCCGGCGGCGGACCGGCGCACGTCTTCGGCAACAGCAGCGGCGGCCTGATCGCCCTCGCCCTCGCCGCCCGCCATCCCGGCCTGGTACGTACGGTGGTCACCCACCCGACCGCATTCGCCCACAGACTCCGCCGAATCCTTGCCTAGCCCGGCCTGCTGAAAACCCACGTCATCCTTGTGGGGCCCTGCACGATGGGTCGGTGTCTTGATGATGCGGCAAGGGGGCGACCTGGGCGGATATCGGCAGGCGCAAGGTCCCCGTCCTGGAGGTGGGACAGCGCGTCCAGTGGTTCGGGCCGGTCGTCGGTGGCGAGCTTGCCGTCTACGGGTCCGATTTCCGCCGGGTGCATCCTGTCCAGGGCGGACATGATGAGCGCATGACGGCAGAGACAATGACGAATGACGGTCCGGCTCCGGGGGGCGACGAGGGCAGGAGCTCACTGGCAGTGCTGGAGAGGTTCTACCGGGCGGAAGTCGCCTATATCGCCGCAGGGGGCTTCGGCAAGGCCGACTTCGGCGAGCTTGCCGAGTGCCTGGACCCGGAGGTCGTGATGTACCAGGCGGACTCCCTGCCCTACGGGGGCACCTGGCGCGGACCGAGCGGCATCGAGCAGTTCATGGCCGCCATGAGCGAGGCATGGCAGTCCCTGGAGTTCCTGGAGCAGAAGTATGTGGTCGACGGCGGCAGTGTCGTGGTCTGGAACCGCGGCATCCTGCGCGCCCGCGCCACCGGCCGGGCCCTGGAGACCTCGGTGATGCAGCTGATGACGATCAGGAACGATCGCATCACCGAGATACACCCCTTCTACCTGGACACTTCTGCGGTCCTGCACGCCCTACGCGCGGACGACGACGTCTAGTCGTTCTGTCCCGTGAGGTTGAGTACGTGGCCGGTTGGTGGCGCGAGTGGTCGTCGACGCCGGTCACCACCTCGCCCTCACGCCCGCCAGCTGGCGGCACGCCGCCCGACTCGACAGCACCTGTCACCCATGTCCTGGGATCGACGCGTCAAGCATGTCCCGGGACAGGACACGGATGAAAACATGACACAAGGCGTCGGGTTTCAGAGTGATCATCAATGCACCGGTCGGCGCCGATGTGGGGGTGGACCGGGGGCCTGACCTTCGACGGGGACGACAAGCTCGCCGAGGTGTCCAGGTCCTGATCTGCGGTACGGGCCGAATCCGGACCGGCCACGTGCCGACGGAACTGATCAAGCGGCCGCGTGGTGGCGGAATCAACTTGTGTCGACACGGGTGGGAGTCCATCCGCCTGTGTTCGCCTGTGTTGCGAGAGGGTGGATCAAGGTTGACTGCGTTCGTACGGGACGTCGCCAGTATGGGGCGAGAGGCCATCGAGGTGGTGGGGGCTCGTACCAACAATCTGCGGGACGTGTCGGTGAGCATCCCCAAGGGGCGGCTCACCGCCTTCACCGGGGTGAGCGGCAGCGGCAAGACCTCGCTGGCCATCGACACCCTGCACAACGAGGCCCAGCTGCGCTACCTGGAGGGGCTTTCGCCGTTCGTGCGGCAGTACATCACCCAGCGCAATCGGCCGAAGGTCGACCGCATCCTGGGGCTCGGCGCGACGCTCGCCGTCGACCAGCGCCGCCTGAACCGCAACCCCCGGTCCACGGTCGCGACGATCACCGGCATCGACGGGCATCTGGGACTGCTGTACTCGCGCCTCCCGGGGATCGGCGCCGACCCGGCGGCGCAGAGCGTCAACGGGCATCTGACGACCGCTCATTTCGACCGCAACACCCCGGAAGGCAGTTGCGCGGACTGTCACGGCGTGGGCGGGCGCTGGCAGGCGCAGGAGGACCTCATCATCACCCATCCGGAGCTTCCCCTCTTCGAGGGGGCCTCGCCCTGGTACGCCAAGTGGCGGTCGGGGGAGCACGCGTTCGTGCCGGCGCTCGCCGACAAGCGCGGCGTGGACCTCGGCCTGCCATGGCGGTCGCTGCCGGAGGAGTTCCGCCACTGCGTGCTGTACGGCACAGGTGAGGAGAAGGTCGAGGCGACCGTCGACATGACCAGCAAGAAGGAGACGGTCTCGGTGACCTACACCTCCAGCCAGCCGCTGCGGGGGGCGCTGGCCGAGGTGGAGCGGGTGTTCCTGAACGCCCAGACCGCCACCGCCAAGCAGCGCTACCTGCCGTACATGCGCAAGCAGCCGTGCGGCACCTGCGGCGGCAGCGGGTACGACCAGGTATCCCGGTCCGTGCGGCTCGGCGGGCTGACCTTTCCCGACCTGCTCCAGGTGGACGTACGGGAGGTGCGCAGCTGGGCCGCGCGGCTGGCCGGCGACCTGGACGCCCGGCAGCGCGAGGTGGGGGAGCCGCTGCTGCAGGACCTGGGCCGCAGACTCGGGATCCTCGACCGCCTCGGCCTGGCCCATCTCCAGCTGTCCAGGAGCGCGGCGACACTGTCCGGGGGCGAGTTGCAGCGAACGCGGCTCGCCGCGCAGCTCAGCACCGAGCTGAGCGGCATCGTCTTCGTCCTGGACGAGCCCGGGACCGGGCTGCATCCGGCGGACAAGGCGCACCTGCTCGACATCGCCCTGGAGCTGCGCCAGGCCGGCAACACGGTGCTCCTGGTCGAGCACGATCCCGAACTGATCGCCCGGGCCGACTGGGTGATCGACATGGGGCCCGGCGCGGGCCGCCTCGGCGGTGAGATCCTGGTGTCGGGGCTTCCCGCCGACGCGGCCGCCCACCCCACGTCGCTGACCGGACGCTACCTGGCCGGTGAGGGGCCCCGGCTGCGCCGGACCCGCCGTCCGGCCGGGGATGACACCGGCTGGGTGGAGCTGCACGGCCTGCGTGCGCACAACGTGACCGCAGACGTGGTGCGTTTCCCCGCCGGCCGGCTCACCTGCCTGACCGGGGTGAGCGGCAGCGGCAAGAGCAGCCTGCTCGGCGCGCTCGCGGCGAGCGCGGAGGCCGCGTTGAACGGGACGACGATCGACACCGTGCGACAGGTGACCGGCCTGGAGGGGTTCGACTGGGTCGCCGTCGTCGATCAGGAACCGCTCGGGCGCACGCCGCGATCCAACCCGGCCACCTACAGCAAGGCGTTCGACGTCGTCCGTAAGCTGTTCGCCGAAACCGACCTGGCACGCGCACGTGGGGTCAACGCGTCCTGGTTCAGCTTCAACACCGCGGGCGGTGGCCGCTGCGAACCCTGCACCGGTTATGGCCGCAAGCTGGTCGACATGCACTTCCTGCCCGATGTGTGGGTGGTCTGCGACGCATGCCAGGGGCGGCGCTACACGCCGGAGGCCTTGGAGATCACGTACCAGGGATTGGCCATCGACCAGGTGCTGGAGCTGACCGTCGCCGAGGCGGTGGAGCGGTTCTCCGAACCCCGGCAACTCGCCGAGACCCTGGGGGCCTTGAACCAGGTCGGGCTCGGCTATCTGCAGCTCGGCCAGAGCGCCACAGAGCTGTCCGGCGGCGAGGCGCAGCGGCTGAAGCTGGCCTCCGCCATCCAGCGCGGCGCCGCGGGCCGCAAGGCCGGTCTCGTCGTTCTCGACGAACCCGTCTCGGGCCTGCACCCCTCTGACGTCCAGCGGGTGGTGGATGCGTTCGACGTGTTGCTCGACTCGGGCAACACCGTCGTCGTGGCCGAACATGACATCCCCGTCGCCGCGTCCGCGGACTGGGTGATCGACCTGGGGCCTGGAGCCGGTCCGGACGGGGGCGCGGTGGTCGCGGAGGGCACCCCGGACGTCGTCGCGACCGCGAACACCCCGACCGCCGGCTTCTTCCGGCGGTACGCGGCGGGCCTGCCTCTCCTGGAGGGGCCGCGGCTCGGGTTCGTGTCACCAGCCGCACAGCAGGTGTGAGGGGCACCAGGACTACGGCAGAGAGGACAACCGCCCCTGATCCACCTGACGTGGCGCTCGGAGTGCTCGCCGGCCGCGACACCCGCTTCGGGGCCCGGGTCCGGCCGGGACGGCTGGTGGCGGGGCGCGAACGTGTCAGCCGGCCGGGCGGCCGCAGGTGACGTCCTTGCCAGGCAGGACGCCGTCGACCAGGTAGCCGGTGACCTTGGTGTCGACGCAGGCGTCGCCCGCCGCGAGGTAGACGCCGTGGCGGAAGGCGCCGGTCAATGTGATCATTCGGGAGCCGGTCAGCGCCCGGTGCATGGCCTGCTGGCCCGGATGGGGCGTCGCGGGGTCGCCGGCCGCGCCGACGATCAACGCCGGTACGGAGTTGCGGATCCTCGTGGGCGCTTCGAGCGGCTTGACCGGCCAGAACGCGCACGGGCTGATGTTGCGGACGAGCGGTCCGAACAGTGGTTCGGCGGTGCGGTGCCGCTGGATGTCGCGGTAGTAGGTCGCCGGGTCGCGGGGTGCGGCCCGGTCACCGCACAGGATCGCCGTGCCCGCCCGGTCCGAGGCCGCTCCGGCACCGGTGAACAGGCCGTCGAGGAATTCCTTCAGCGAGGCGGGCGGCGGCGTCCCGCCGCCGCGGCCCAGCGCCCGCGCCTCCTCGGCGAGGACGGCATAGGACTGCGGGCCGTCGCTGTAGAGGCGTGCGAACAGCCAGTACGGCACGACATGGGCATCGACGCGGTATCCGCCGATCTGCACGGGATGCCGGTTGATCTTCTCCACGGTCGCCAGGACGGCGTCACGTGTCCCGCCCAGCCCGTACTCCTTGTCATGTGCTGCGGCCCAGGACGCCCAGCGCCGCAGCGCGGCGTCCATCGCGGGGGCGGCGCGTGCGAACATGCGCGGGCCGTACACCTGCGGGTCGACGGCGCTGTCGAGCACCACCCGGTCGGCCCGCGAGCCGAACAGCTGCAGGTAGGTCGCACCCAGGTAGGTGCCGTAGGAGTAGCCGAGGTAGGACAGCTTCCGCTCGCCGAGCGCGGCCCGGATCACGTCCATGTCGCGTGCGGTGTTCCTGGTCGTGGCGTACGGCAGGGTCTGGAGATTGCCCTTGGCGCAGCCCGCCGCCAACTGTTCGGCGAGGCGCACCCCCTCGTCGAAGGAACGCCGGTCGGGTCCCGCCGAGCGGAGGAAGGTGTCGGTCCGCCACCGGCAGTTGATCGGTGTGCTGCGGCCGACGAACCGGGGGTCCATGCCCACCAGGTCGTAACGGGCCGCGACCGCGGGCATCTCCTTGCCCAGGAGCGTCATCGAGAGGCCGGCGCCTCCCGGCCCGCCGGGGTTGAGCAGCAGGACGCCGCGGCGCCGGGAGGAGTCGGTGGCCTTGATCCGGGAGAGCGCGATGGAGAGGGTCCGCCCCTGCGGGTTGCGGTAGTCCATCGGGACCAGAACGGTGGCGCATCGAGCACCGGCGGCGTCCATCTGTGCGCCCATCTGATCGCCGGGTCCGGTTGCGCAGGCGCGCCAGGTGATCGTCTGATGGTGGAAGCGGTCCAGGGGGGTGGCCGCCTGCGCCGGTCCGGCGGCGCCCAATCCGATTCCGGCCGTGAGTGCCACTGCGGCAGCCGTTCCACTCTTGATGAGGAGCATGCATCGTTCCTTGGTGAAGGGGTTGTTTCCTGCGGGTCCGGCACGCGTCGAGTTCGACGCTCCGGTCAGGATGGGTCCGGGCTCGAGGGCGCCCCCTGCTGATCGCCGGCTGTCTCCAAACTAGGGGGCTGAGCAGCCCCTGGACATCGTGCGGAAGGTCGATCCGGGCCCTGCCACCGGCACACCAACCGCCCGCTTCTCTGCAACCGCTGCCCCAACGACGGCTCCTCCCAAAGGAGGACAAAGCGGGTCAGGCTGGCGGCTACCTTCGTCTCATGAACGTGGTGCGACGATGGGGCCGCTGGTGGCGCGGCTTGCCGGTGATGGTCGCCGACAGCCTGCTGGCCGGTGTGTCGACCGCGCTGGCGGTGACGCAGGCCGCCTTGTCCGCCCATGACCCGGTCGTGCTGGCGTACCTGCTGGCGGTGCTCACCAGCGCGCCGCTGGTGCTGCGCAGGCGCCACCCCGTCCCCGTCCTCGCGGTGATCACGGCGGGCCTGATCGGCTGCGGCCTGGCCGGTTACCCCAACGGATTCCAGGCCCCGCCGGTGCTGGTCAGCCTCTACACCGTCGCGGCCTACCGCCGGGAGGGCCACCGCGACGGCGTCGTGGCCCTGGCGTTGATGGCGGGCATCCTCGTTCCCGACCTCGTCAGGTCCGGGCTGACCTTCGCGATCGTCAAGAGCCTGGTCGAGAACGCGCTTCAGCTCGGCGCGGCCTGGGCCATCGGGGAGGGGGTGCGCAGCCGCCGGCTGCGCCACCAGGACCTCGTCGAGCACGCCCGCCACCTGGAGATCGAACGCGAGGAGAAAGCCCTGCGAGCGGTCGCCGAGGAACGCGTGCGCATCGCCAGGGAACTGCACGACGTGGTCGCCCACCACCTGTCGGTCGTCTCGATCCAGTCCGGTGCCGGCGGCCGCCTGATCGACACCGAGCCCGCCGCCGCACGCGAGGCGTTCACCGCGATCGCCGCCACCACCCGCGAGGCGCTGGCCGAGCTCCGCAACATGCTGTCGGTCCTGCGCCTCACGTCCGACGTCGGCGAGGACTCCTACGCCCCGCAGCCGGGGCTGGCCCAGCTGGACACGCTGCTGGAACGCTCCCGCCTGTCCGGCCTGTCGATCCGGCGGGAAACCTCCGGTCAGGTACGCCCGCTGCCGCCCGGCGTGGACCGGTGCCTGTACCGCATCACCCAGGAGTCATTGACCAACGTGCTCAAACACGCCCCACACGCCGACGTGACCCTTACCCTGACCTACCAGCCCGCCGCGGTCACGCTGCAGGTCGCCGACGACGGCCCGGCCACCACCGGGCACAGCGCCGACGGGCACGGCCTGATCGGCATGCGCGAACGAGCCACCCTCTACGGCGGCACCCTCACCGCCGGCCCACGTACGGACGGCGGCTTCACCGTGACCGCGCACCTGCCCGCCTCCCCACTCGCCGAACCCGCCTTCGCCACGGCCCACCCGCAGCAGAGCGCACCACGACCCGGGGCAGCCCGATGACCGGCCCCGACACCGGCCGCGGGACCATCCGCCTCCTGGTCGTCGACGACCAGGCCCTGGTCCGCGCGGGCCTGGTCGCCCTCCTCCGCACCGACGCCGCTCTCGCGGTCGTCGGCGAGGCCGCCGACGGCCACGAAGCCATCGCCCAGGCCGCGGCGACCGCCCCGGACGTCATCCTGATGGACATCCGCATGCCCGGCCTGGACGGCGTCGCCGCCACGCGCCACATCCTCGCCCACGCCGCCGGCCCGGCGCCGAAGATCCTCATCCTGACCACCTTCGACCTGGACGAACACGTCTTCGCCGCCCTGCGCGCCGGCGCCTCGGGATTTCTGCTCAAGGACACCCCCGCCGACCAGATGCTGGCCGCGATCGCCACGGTCGCCCGCGGCGAGGTGCTGCTGGCGCCCAGCGTCACCCGGCGTCTGGTCGACCATTTCGTCGCCGCGCCCGAACCCGACCGGCGCCGCCCCGAGGAACTCGCCCGGCTCACCAGCCAGGAGACCGCCGTGCTCCACCTGGTCGGCCAGGGCCTGACCAACCAGCAGATCGCCACCCGCCTGAACATCGCCGAGGCCACCGTCAAATCCCACCTGGGCCGCCTCATGACCAAGCTCAAGCTGTCCAGCCGCGCCCAAGCCGTGGTCGTCGCATACGAGACCGGCTTGATCGTGCCCGGAGCCGGATACCGCACCTGATGCCCGACAACTCACCGCTCGGGAGCACGGACTCGTTCTACGTCAGTTCCACGAAGGTGGGATTGGTGTAGCACCAGAGGTCGTGCCAGGGGTTCTCATTGCGGCCCGTGTCCGCGGCCGGCTCCATCCCGCCGGGAGCGCTGCGCCTGCCGTCGGTGCCACGCAGCCGGAAGTAGAACGGCTCGCGCACGTCGCGGAACTTGTAGTGGAACTGGGCGACCCGGCCCTTGCCCTTCGGCGTGAACGACTCGACCACGCTCACGTCCGGGGCGGTGAAGACGTCGGGGTCGGCGGCCGGGCCGGTGATCGCACCGCGGATCAGATCCAGGCGGGCGAGCCGGGGGATCTCTTCATTGGCGTTGGGACGGCCGGCGAGATCGACGGAAATGGTGATGGTGACGTCGTCGCCGCGCCGCACCGACAGCCGTCCGCCGAAGGTGGCCGGGGCGTTGCCGGGGGCGTGCGCGTCGACGTGCAGCCCGTCGATGAGGCCGCCCATCGACACCCAGGATCGCCCGGCCCTGATCGCCTCCATGACCGCGCCATAGCTGCGTGAGGTCGCCCCCACAACCGTGCGGCTGAACTGGCCGGGCCAGAAGTCGGCGTGCCGCAGCGGGACGCCGCCGTCGATGGGATCGGGGTATCTGCCGTGCTGGTCGTACCAGTCAGCGGGCCGGGAGGGCTCGACGGTCGTGTCGCCGTTGTAGAAGTGGCCGTCGGAGTTGGCGGTGATCCACCAGCCCTTGCCCTCGGCGAGCATCGAGTCCCACATGCCGCCCAGGATTCCGGTCATGGAGTCGAAGCCGCCGTACGTCGGGTAGTGCTCGGGCCGCCAGCCGGCCCAGGAGTCGGGGTCGGCGGTGTTGTTGAAGTCGCCGCGGGCCCTGGGCTCGTTCTGGGCGCCAGGCGCGCCCTCCATGCCGACGGCGATGTTCGGCGCCGTGTCGCGGTAGGTGCGCAGGTCACGCGGGGAGTACCGGCCGCGCCGCATCACGTGGTTGATCAGGAACAGCGCGGAACTCGCCGAACCCGTGCGCAGCGCGGTCCCGAGCCAGGCGAGCGCCTCCAGCGCCTTGGCCTCGTTCGCCGGGGTGCCGGCGCCGGTGCCGTTGATCCTGGAGTCGAAGAGCCGCTCGAACGCGCGCAGCAGTTGGATCTCATCGCGAGCACCGTCGAAGAACACCGTGGCGTGCTCGCCTCCCGGGACGTTCCACTCGAGCCCCTGCCACAACAGCAGCTCAGGGTGCCTGGCCCGGGAGGTGACGATGTCGGCATAGGTGGACTCGACCGCGAACTTCTCGTGCGCGGCGTGCCCGTGGTCGGTGATGACCAGCCAGTCCAGGCCGTGCTTGAGAGCGCCCGCGGCCTGCTGCTCAATGGTGTACATGCCGTCGTAGCTGTACTGCGTATGAACATGATGGTCGCCGGCCAGCCAGTGCAGCGCGCGGGAGCCTCCGCTGGTTGCGGCGGCGGGACGCGTGGTCAGCCCTCCCAGAGCGGTGACGCCGAGACTGCTTAGGCCGAGCAGCCCACTGTTCAGCAGAAAGCGCCGCCGGCCGAGGTCGGCGGGGGACAGTTCGGTCTCTGAGACGGACAGGTCGGCGAACGCAGCCGTTCCTTCCGGCGCGCTGTGGGAGTGTGCATGGGTGCGGCACATGGGACATACCTTTCATCTGGAATACCTGGTGCGTCGTTCTCGGGTGGCCCATGAGCTTTCGCACGAAATGGGGCGGAACAGGTGACCTGCGGCCCTTCGTCACGCTCGCAGAGGAGCGTGACGGCTTGCATGGAGAGGAAGCGAATGCTGGGCGACTTCTTGCCGAACGGCGGAAGGCTCCGGCGAGCCACCTGTCGCGCTGTTCGGGGCGCCTCTGCGCTGCCGGGCCTCCCACCTCTTGGGGCGGTCAGTTCGTCCGACATCCGGGCATGACGTGCGGCGATTCGCGCAAGGGGCACCCGTGCCTGGTCGCAGGCATATTCGCATGACGGTCCGCGCGATGATCCGATAGAGAGGACCCATGTCGATTCATGTGCGCCTTGACGACCTGTGCCGGGAGACCTGGGAAGCGGTGGCCGAGCTGAGGGTGGCTGACGACCAGGATGATCTCATCGCGTCGAACCTGTACTCGATCGCGGAGAGCCGGTTCCTGCCGGGCTTCGTGACCCGTGCGGTGATGCACGACGAGCGCGCCGTGGGCTTCGCGATGTACGGCCCCGACCCCGATGACGGCCAGATCTGGCTCTATCGCTTGATGATCGACAAGGATCACCAGGGGAAGGGGCTGGGCCGAGCGGCCCTCCAACAGGTCATCGCCCACGTGCGGGACGCGTTCGACGTGCCGGTGCTGCGGCTGGGAGTGCGTGGCGACAACATCGCGGCCAGGGCGCTCTACACCTCTGCCGGGTTCGTCCCCACCGGGCAGGTCTTCGGCAGGGAGGAGGTCCTGGAACTCCGTCTGCGAACGGGGCACACCGAAGCGTCCGGTGACGTGCATGATCCTCGAAAAGGAAATCCCGGAAGCTGACGCACGCCTCACCAGCAGGGGCATGCCTCGGACCGGTGACCGCGCGGGCCGCCCTGCGACCAGGGACGGCGGCGCGTTGATGGCCGTCATGAGCGTGGGCAGGGCTGGGATCATCCGGGTCGGCCAACGCGTCCTCTGGGCCCTTCTCCTCGGCCTGGATGATCAGCGTCTTCCTCAAGTACCAGGACCCGCCGCTCGGCACGTGGCGCCTGCTCGGCATCGTCGCCGTCGGCGTGGCCGCCAACGGCTCCCTGCCGCCGGCATACGTCGCACGGGCCGTAGGCAGACGAGGGCGGCCCGCCTGGCGCAGGGGCCGCCCCCTTTCTCCCGTGCCGTCTGCCTCCCACGCCGATGGCGCGGCCGCGGCGCACGAGTTCGCGTCCCCTGTTCAGGCGCCGGGCGCCAGCCTGAGGACGGCGGCCGGCAGCCCGCGCAACGCCTCGGGGACGACGACCCCGCCGGAACGATCCACCGCGGCCGGGCCGTCACCCCAGGTGGCTCCGGCCCGCGCCCGCTCGACCAGGTCGCCGGCGAGTGTCAGCCGTCCCGCGGCCGGGTCCAGGGCGATCACGTGGAGGGCGCCGTCGGGGGCGGCGGTGTAGCGGACCGGGTCGCCGACGGGCTCGGCGTGCCGGACCCACGGCCGGGTGCCGTAGATCGCCTCGCCGTGGGCCGCCAGCCAGGCGCCCAGGTGGCGCAGCCGTTCGACCTGGGACTCCGGCAACGAGCCGTCGGCCCGCGGCCCGATGTTGAGCAGCAGGTTGCCGTTCTTGGCGACGGTGTCGACCAGCAGGTGGACGAGCTCGTCCGGCCGGACGAGGTGGCGCTCGTCCTCGGCCCGGTTGAAGCCGAACGACTGGCCGAGCCCGCGCGTGGCCTCCCACACCCACGGGGAGGTCTGCTGCTCGGAGACGTACTCGCGGGTGCGCGAGCCCAGGTGCGGCACGCCCCAGCGGTCGTTCACGATGCCCTCGGGCACCCGCTCGTAGTAGTGCTCGAACAGCGCCTGCAAACTGTACGGCCCGGCCGCCTTGCCCGAGTCGGGCCAGTCGATGTCGTTCCACAACACGTCGGGGGAGTGCCGGTCGATCAGCTCCATGGCCTGCTCGAAGCAGTAGCGCGCGAACGCCTCGTCGTTGCGGCGCAGCGTGAACAGGTCCGTCATCGACTGGATCGGCGGGAAGTCGGACACGTGCCAGTCCAGCGCCCCCGAGTAGTACAGGCCGAACCGCAGGCCCGCGGCCCGGGCGGCGCGGTCCAGCTCGGCGATCAGGTCGCGGCGGGGGCCGCGGCGCGCGCTGCTGAAGGCCGTGGTGGCGGTGTCCCACAGGCAGAACCCGTCGTGGTGCTTGGCCGTGGGCACGACGTAGCGCGCGCCGGACCCCGCGATCAGTCGCATCCAGGCCGCCGGGTCGAACGCCTCCGCCCGCCAGGAGTCGGCGAGGTCCTCGTACGGGGTGCCGACCCCGTACTCCCGCTCGTGGAAGGCGCGGGCGGGCGAGCCGGGGATGCGGACGGTGTTGGCGTGCCATTCGGCGTACTGGTGGTGGCTGAACTCCAGTTCCACGGGCACGTGCTCGCCGGGCAGACGGGCGGTCGCCCACGCGGGCACCGAGTACAGCCCCCAGTGGACGAAGACGCCGAACTCGTCCGGCGCTGTCGATCTCTCAAGTCGCCGAAGGCTGGCGCAAGGTCGAAATCCTCCTGGACCCCGTGACCTACGCCTACCGGGCGCGGCGGGAGACTGCGATCACCGACCACGAGGAGCGTTACCCCAAGCCGGACGGGGTCCTCATGTCCACGTTGAAGGACGGCGAGTTGGTTCCCGTTCCTCCTCATCTGGAGTGGAGCGTCGAGAAGGGCACGACTTGGTCGGTCTTCACCCGCGTCGCGATCGGCGTCGTGGACCAGGCCGGGGAGCGGCCATGACCTCTGCCTGCCGTGCGCACAGGGGCTTGCGCGGCGGCGAGCCGGCCGGGAAGCCCGACCTCGCCCGCGACGAGCGGTCCCGTTACGGGCGCGGCCTGCCCGTCGCTCCTGCTTCGGCGGTGCCGCGCCGTGCGGGGGAGGGAACGACGGCTCTGAGCGCGGGCCACGCCAGCAGCGCCAAGGCCCCGGCGAGTGCCGCCACGGCCAGCATGGCGCCCGGCAGCCCGGTCGCCTGCGCCCAGTGCCCCACGTACACCGGCCCGGCGAGGTAGCCGAGATAGGCCGAGGTGGACACGACCGAGGTGGCGGCACCGCGGGCCGCGCCGGGGACGTTGGCGGTGGCCAGGGCGAGCACGGTGGGGAAGAGCACGGCGGTGCCGACGGCGGCCAGGGCCAGCCCGAGCAGAGCCAGAGGGAGAGACGCGGTGAGGGCGAGCAGGGACGTCCCCGCCGCGGAGATCACCGCGCCGGCGGTGAGGACGATCCACGCGCGCCGGGCCTGCACCGCGCTGATCGCGAAGCGGGTGAGCGAGACGGCGAGTGCGAAGACCGCGGGTCCGGCGCCGACCAGCACGGGTCCGGCGTGCACGGCATCGGCGAGGTAGACGGCGCTCCAGCTCTGGTGAGCGTTCTCGACGGCGAATCCCAGCGCACCGAGTCCGCCCGCGACCAGCAGGAGCGGCAGATGAGCGCGCAGACCCGGCCGGCTCCGCGCGGCCGAGGTACGGTCATGATCGCGACGGCCGGCATCAGGCCGCGCGCGGTCGCCGTTGACGAGGGCGGCGCTCACAGCGCCGGCGGCGAGCAGGACCAGCACGTACGGCACGACCACGGGCAGGCCGGCGGCGTTCAGCAGGCCGGTGACGAGGCTCGCCGCGACCACGGCCAAGGAGAAGAAGCCGTGCGCCCTGGTGATGACCGGACGGCCAGTGGCCCGTTCGACGGAGCCGGCCGCCGCGTTGATCGTCACGTCCGCCGCGCCGGACGACACGCCCAGAACCGCCAGTCCCACGGATGAGGCAAGCAGGTCGTGAGCGGTGACGGCCACGGCGATGCCGGCGAGGCCGAGCGACGTGAGCGTGATCGCCGTGACGCGATGCCCCCACCGGTCCACGGCCCGGCCCGCCAGAGGCATCGCGGGCAGGGCGCCGACGGCGATGAACAGCAGCGCCGTGCCGAGTTGGCCATCGGTCAGCCCGGCCTGGTCGCGAATGGCGGGCACGGACGCGCCCCACACGCCCCAGAACGCGCCGAAGACAGTGAATCCCGCGTACGGCACCCAGGCTCGGAGGTGACCGTGACCGGTGCAGTCCTGTGTATCGATACACATGCTGTGTAACGATACACAGGATAGGGTGAGGCATGGCCAAAGACCCTTCTCGGCCCCGGCCGACCATGGCGGAGGTGGCCCGCGCGGCGAAGGTCTCGGTGATGACCGTCTCCTACGCCTACGCCCAGCCTGACCGCGTCTCCGAACGCACCCGGGCCAGGGTCCGCGAAGCCGCCGCCCGCCTGGGATACCCCGGCCCTCATCCGGGGGCCCGCTCACTGCGCCGGGGACGGACCGGCAGCCTCGGGGTGGTGCTCGGCGAGCACCTCACCTACGCCTTCGAGGACCCCCAGGCCACCCGGTTCCTGGCCGGCGTCGCCGAGGTCTGCGCCAGTCACGGCCTGGGGCTCACGATCGTGCCCATCACCGGGGCGCCCTCGGACACCGACCGGGTCGCCGAAGCCGCGGTCGACGGTTTCGTCGTCTGGACGACCAGCGACGACGACCCCGTGCTGCAAGCGGTGGCCGCCACCGCTCTGCCCGCCGTCGTGCACGGCGGACCACACCACCGGGACCTGCCGATCGTGGCCATCGACGACCGTGCCGCAGCCCGCGCCGTCGCCGCCGAGGCCCTCGCCGGCGCCCGGCGGCCGATGGTGCTCAGCTTCCCGCTCGATCGCGCCAGGACGCCGGGGGTCCACAACGGGCTGGATCCGGCCGAGGCGACTTTCCGCGTGACCCGTGAGCGCCTGCGCGGGGTCCGTGACGGCTGGGAGGCGGCCGGCGGTCGCTGGTCGCAGGTGCGGGTCGCGGTGTGCGCACGCAACAGCGCGCGCGAGGCCGACTCCATGGCCACGGCGTTCCTGAAGGGGCCGGACGCGCCGGACGCTGTCATGGCCATGAGCGACGAGCTCGCCCTGGGCCTGATGCGAGCGGCCGCCCGTGCCGGTCTCGCCATCCCCGGCGACCTCGCCGTCACCGGCTGGGACGGCACCGACGCGGCCGCCGCCGCCGGGCTGACGACCGTCGCGCAGGACCTGCGTGCCCAGGGAGCCCGCTGCGCGCAGCTGGTCCTGGGCGAGGAAGCGGCAACCGGTCCGATCGAATGGCGCCTGGTCCTGCGCGACTCCACCCGGCGATGAGCACCGTCAAGGGCGAGCTCCGGCCAGGGGACCTGGCCGCGCCCGCCGGAGACGCCACCCCTGCCGGAGCGGGCTTCCGGTGTCAGGCCGGCGGCACGTGGGCGCACTGCGACGCGACCACGGTGCCGTTGACGTACGCGGGCCTCGGGCACAGGAACGTCTTGGGAGGCGAGGGCACCCCGGACGGGAACGTGACGTAGGCCGGTTCCGGGCTCGACGCCGGTCCCGTGCAGGGGCCGGCGAGGATGTCGATCCCGCCGCGGTAGGGGTTGAGCGACCAGAAGCCTTGGACGCAGTCGTACACACGTTCCTGGGCCGCGGCCGCCGTCGCGGGCAGGAGCGCTGCCGCGACGAGGGCAAGGACGAGCGTTCGGACGTGGCGCATGATGCATTCCCTTCTGAGTCCTGAGGGTTGCCGGACGAAGCTGTCGGGGCCCACGCCCGAGGAGCTGTTGGCGTGCGGCGGGGGCTTCACAGGGGTTCCTTCCTGCAGCCGTCGGCGCCGAGGAAGCCGTTCCAGGCTCCCTTCAAGGAGACGGTTCCGCTCAAGAAACTAGGCAGCCCGGCCAGGGGCTGCCCAGAGGCATCTGTCACCGGTTCGTGTGCGCTTCTCCCAGACCTGATGGGGGCGTGCCGCCATTCGGCACGTCCTGGACAAGCGCCCCCGGGCGTCCACCCGGTGCGCCGCAGCTCATCCGGCTGTGGGTGTCCCTGACCGGTGCGCGTCGCGCTGAGCTGCGCAAGGCGTTCGTCGACATGGTCCACCGGGCGCGCGAGGCAGGGGGATCGGGACCGACATCGGCCCGGCCGGGACGGCTGGTCCCGGCCAGGCGCCCGTTCGTCAGAGGGGGCGGCGGGGGCCCGCCTGGGCGCGGATGGCGGTGGTCGCGGCGTTCAGTTCCTGTTCGTCCTTGATGGTGCGGTTCTCCTCGTACGTGACCCCGGGTGGCGGGGCGTCGTGGCCGAGCGGGTCGGCGTCCCAGAAGTTGCCCCGGTAGACGACGTTCTCCAGCGGCGGGCCCACGTGCAGCACCGCCGTGTTGTCGGCGCGCGCGACGACGTTCTCCTCCACCCGCACCCAGGAGGCGCCGTAATCGGTGTAGAGCCCGAAGTTGTACGGCGTGCGGGTGTCCTCGATGACGTTGCCCAGCACCAGCGCCCCGTCGTCATGGGAACCGCCCTGCGGCCCCGACACGTACACGCCGCCGCCGTCGGCCAGCACCTGCATGGTGTCGACGGTCCGGTTGCGGACGATCCGGGTGCCCTCGCCGGGCCCGGCGGTGATCCCGCAGTGCGGCACGTCCCTGACCTCGTTGTGCGCGACGACGCACCCGGACGTCCCCATCACCGCGATGCCCGGCGATCCCGGATATTCGAGCCCGACGCCGCGTACCAGGTTGTCCTCGATCACGGTGCCCCGGCTGCCCGTCACCACGACGGCCCCCGCCGAGAGCGTGTCGAAGTCACAGCCACGCACGACGTGCCCCTCGCCGCCGGACACCCCCAGCCCGGACGCCCCCAGCCGGGTGAACCGGCACCCCTCGATCACCACGTCCGAGCAGTCCTCGAACGTGACGCAGGCGGGAATCGTCACGGAAGCCGTTGGATACGTCACGGACGCCCCCTCGCCCAGCTCCGCCACGCCGACGCCGCCGCCCTCGTAGAAGCCGCTGCCGTGATAGTGCACGAAGCCCTCGGGGCGGCTCGGGCGCAACCAGGTCGCCTCGGCGAACGTCAGCCCGCGGAAGGTCACCCGCCGCGCGCCGGACCCGCGTACCAGGGTCTCCAGCGACGGGGCGACCACCCGCGTACGGGCCGGGTCCTCGCCGGGGCGGGGCAGGTAGCGCAGCACATGGTGGCCCGGCCGTGAGCGGTCGAGCACGAACGTGCCCGGCTCGCGCAGGAAGCTCGGGTCGTTCTCGATCCTGGTGGGCAGGCCGGGCCCGGCGGAGGTGATGCCCTCCCAGGTGGAGTTGTACAGCTCGGCGGCCCATCCGAAGGCGGGCGTCGCCATGGTGATCACGGTCCGGTCGCCGTCCTGGGCGACGTCCGCGACGGGCAGGCGGCCCTCGGTCCACGGGTACACGCCGCGGTGGACGAACTCCACGTCGCGCGGGCTGGTCCAGGCCAGCGGCGCGGCGCTGTCGGTGACGTAGCCGGTGGCGGTCGCGGCCGGGGACGAACCGGGCAGCCCCTCGATCGCGGCCCGGGCGGCGCGGCGGCCGTCCACGTAGAGCTGGCGGGTCTCCAGGTCGCCGACGTCGGCCAGCCAGACGCCGTCGCGCACCTGCCAGCCGGTGATCGTCCGGCCACCGCTCAGCACGGCGTCCTCCTGGTCGGGGGTGCCGTGGCCGTAGGCCTGGTAGACGGTGCCCGAGTCGGCCTCGGTGAGCTCCAGAGGCTCGCCCAGCACGTGGACGCCGCCCCTGAGGTGGACGACGGACTCCCCGCCGGCCCCCCTGGCGGCCTCCCGGGCGCGTCGGACGGTGGCGAAGGGGCGGTCGAGGGAGCCGGGCCAGGAGTCGTCCCCGCCGGGTGCGACATGGAAGTGGAACACAGGTTTCCCCTTTGCTGTTTATGGCGTACACGGAGTAATACACCATAAACGAGGGAGGCGCCAATGACGCGAGGTGCGGCGGGGGACCCGGACCACGGGCTCGAGCTGTTGTGGCGGGACGCGGAACGGGAGCCGCGGCCCGGCCTCAGCCTGGGCCGGATCGTGCGGGCCGCGGTCGAGCTGGCCGACGCCGAGGGCCTGGAGGGGTTGTCGATGCGCAAGGTCGCCGACCGGCTGGGCTTCACGACCATGTCCCTCTACCGCCACGTACCCGGCCGCGACCAGCTCGTGGAGCTGATGCGCGACGAGGTGCTGGGCGAAGCCCTCGTCCCCGCCCCGGACGCCGCCCCGGACGCCGCCCCGGACGCCGGCCCGGACGCCGGTGTCGGGTGGCGGGGGCGGCTGGAGGAGGCGGCGCGGCGGGCGTGGGAGCTTCGCATGCGCCACCCGTGGCTGGCTGAGGTGCGCGGCTCCCGCCACCTGCCGGGCCCGAACGCGGTCGCCCACTACGACCACATGCTCGGCGCGCTGACCGGCACCGCGCTGCGGCCGTCCGAGGTGGTCGCGGTGGTCGGCCTGCTCGGCCGGTTCGTGGACGCCGAGGCGCTGCTCCTGGCCGAGACCCGGCGCGAGGAACGCCGCAGCGGCGTGTCCGAGCAGGAGTGGTGGGGCGCCCGCGACTCCCTTTACCAACGCCTCGACCGCTTTCCCGCCCTCTCGCGCCTGTGGGAGACGGGCGGCTGGGACGACCCGGAGGACTCCTTCACGTTCGGCCTGGGCCGCCTCCTGGACGGCGTCGAGGTGCTGATCCGAGAGCGTGACGAAAGCCGTGACGAAATATGCCCCGAGTGTGGCGCCCCGCTGGAAACCGCCCCCTCGGGCCGCCCGCGCGTCTACTGCTCGCGGGCCTGCCAGCAACGCGCCTACCGCAAGCGCAGGTCGGCCGACTGACCTGACCCGGCGGGCCTGTGCGGTGCCTCGATGATCGTCTCCGGAGGCTCTCAGCCGATCAGGTTGTAGGCGGCGGCCACACTCAGATAGGCGAGCGCGGCGAGGACCACGACGGTGCAGTGGATCCGCCCGGCCAGGGTCCACCAGCCCTTGACCCAGGCCAGCCCGGCGGTGACCAGCGTCACGCCGGCCCCGGCCGCGGCCAGGACGGGCAGCGTGGTGATGGTCGTGAACAACGGGCTGCCGCCCAGGAAGAACTCGGCCTGGTTGGCGTCGAAGTCGGCGAACATCGCCACGAGGGATCCGGCGGATGCCGTGACGAGCACCGCCGTGATCCACGCGGGCAGCCCGGCCAGGCGCGGCCCGCGAACCGTCCGCCCGCGAACCGTCCGCCCGCGAACCGTCCGCCCGCGAACCGTCCGCCCGTGAACCGTCCGCAGGCGCGCCGTCCGCCCGGCTCCGGCGGCAGCCCCGAAAGCACCCGCGGGCGCGAATCCGTCGCCGGACCTGCCGGACCCGCCGGACCCGCCGGGCCTGCGGCGGCGCCGCGCGAGGCGTACGGCATGCAAGAGCGGTCCGCCCACAGCCGACAGCAGCAGCACGGTCAGGCTCACGCCGAGCACGCCGAGATGCAACGTGGGCGACTGGTACCAGGCCAGGCGCTCCAGCGGCCCCGCCGGGTTCTCCGTGGCCAGCAGGCCGTCAGGCCGGAACTGGATGGTGCGGTAGCCGTTCTTCTCACGGAACAGGGCGGGGGCGATCTGCGTCCACTGACGGCTCTCGGTGGGGCCGAGCGCGACCGCGCCGGTGGTGGTCAGGAGGCCGTCGCCGCCCGCGCTGACCGTCACGGTGCTGGTGAGCGAGCTGAGCTTGCCCAGGTCGGTCATGTCGGCGGCCAGGGCCGTACGGTAGGTGCCGGTGTACTGGGCGACGTCGGGCAGCGGGCCCGGCGTGCCGTCCGCCGGGGCGGGAGCCGGGGCGAAGCGATCGGCGAAGGCGTTGACCAGGGACCAGGCGGAGTCGGGGCCGCCCTTGCCGATGCCGTTGTAGGAGGCGTAGACGCCGATGCCCCGGTCGGGGATCAGCGCCATGATCGCGAAGTAGCCGGGAATGTTGCCCCGGTGCACCAGCAGGCGCCGGCCGTTCCTGGTGTACTCCTGGAAGCCGTACCCCATGCCGGCGGTGCCCTCGGCGTTGCCGAAGCGGCGGCTCTGCATGAGCCGCACGCTGTCCGGCCGGAGTATCCCGCCGCCGCCGGTCAGCTGGGCCAGCATGAACGCGGCCATGTCGGTGGCGGTGGAGCGAAAGCCGGCTCCGTGCGGCGGCATGTGCCCGTATTTTGCCCCTTCGGCCCGGACCTGGTGGCCGTCCTGGAGACGGTAACCGGGGGCGAGGGCCTGGGCGGCGGGGCCGGGCTCGGGCTGGGTCATGCTGGCGTGCGTCATGCCGAGCGGGCGGAAGATGTTCTCCTGCACGTACTGGTGGAAGGGCAGGCCCGAGCGCACCTCGACCAGGTAGCCGGCCAGGCCCATCCCGTAGTTGGAGTAGACGGCCCTGGTGCCGGGCGGCCGGATCCGGGGCGGCTGGTGGTCGGCGAGGTGGGCGCCGAGCGGGTGCACCTCACGGGCGGTGGCCGCGCCGGTGCCGAAGTCACCGCCGGCGAACCCGGCGGTGTGGGTCAGCAGGTTCGCCATGGTGACCGGCCGGCCCGGGTAGGCGTCGTCGATCTTGAACGTGGTGAGGTACTGGTTGACGTCGGCGTTCAGGTCGATCCGGCCGCGTTCGACGAGCTGCATGACGGCGGTGGCGGTGATCAGCTTGGCCACCGACGCGGGGGCGAAGACGGTCCGCTCGGCGTCCACGGGACGGCCGGTCTCCACCTCGGCGACGCCGTACCCCTGGGCGAAGACCTGACGGCCGCCCGCCACGACGGCGATCGCCGCCCCCGGGATCTGGTGCTCCTTGAGCTGGCGGGGCACGTAGGCGTCGGCGAACTGCCGTACCGACCGGGCCGGATCGGCCGCCGTGGCGGCGGCGGGGGCGCTCACCGCCAGCAGCGGCACGGCGACCGTCAGCGAGCACATGAGGGCACGCCGGCGGGATGATTTGCGTTCGAGCAGCATGAGCTGCTCTCCTTTCTGTGGGAGCACGTACGCGTCAAAGGCACGCCGTCACGGCGTGGTCGTGCGGTTCCGCCGTCCGGGGGTGAGTTGCCGCTCGCCCCCGGACCTGTGTCACGGGCTCGTCAGTCGACGCTGAGCAGGATCCTCTCCATCGCCGCGACCTTCTCCGTCAGCTCGCCCAGCCTGGCCTGCACCTCACCCTGCCGCTGCACGGCCTGCTCGGCCAGTTCGCGATATCTGGCCATCTCGGCCGTCAGCACGTCGGTGCGGTGCCGTTCGAACCGGAAGTAGAACGCCATGCAGGCCGTGATCGCGCCGAACAGAATCAGCACGACCACGATGGGGATCACGATGGAACCGATGTCGATCACTGCGGGGTCTCCTGCACCTGATGGGGTCCTTCCTCGTCGTCCGCGCGCAGAGCCGCGAGGACGGTGTCGATCGTCAGGGTGAGCTCGAAGGGCAGCAGCTCAATGTACTTCATCGCCTTGCCGTCGGCCGCCAGCTCCAGCCGCCCTTCGATCAGTCCCGCCTTCTCCAGCCGCTCCAGATGCATGTAGAGCAGCGCACGGGACACCTTGATCCGGCGGGCCAGCTCGCTGACGTGGACCCGGCCGCCGGCGAGCTCGGCGAGGATCTGCAACCTGAGCGGATGCCCGACCGCGCCGAGCAGGCGGAGCAACTCTTCGCTGGTCGGCATGTCGTCCTTGGAGGGTCTGTCTTGCACCTGTTAGTTCAGTCTTACAGGTGCAAGTGTACGCGTCAAACCGCTTCGCCGGGGCGCTTGCGCGCGGGTGGAGGATCCTCTACCGTCATCCCGACTAAACCAGTCGCTTATGAAGGAAAGGGGTGGGGCCGGTGATCCGTGGTGTCGGGTTGCGGGCGGCGGGCGTGGTTCTGCTGGCCGCGATCTGGTGGGCGGTCGCGGCCTCCCACCTGTGGCCCGAGGTGTTCGTCCCCAGCCCGGGGTCGGTGTGGGACCAGCTCTTCCTGACCTCCTCCGTGCACGACGGCCGGCGCGGCTACGGCGGCTACCTGCTGTCGGAGCACCTGCTGGCCAGCCTGCGCCGCATCCTGCTCGGCAGCCTGTACGGCATCGCCGGCGGCATCGCGCTGGGCCTGGTCGTCGGCCTGGTGCCCACCGTGCGCGCCCTGCTCAATCCGCTCATCACGTTCGTCCGCACGTTGCCGCCCCTCGCCTACTTCAGCCTGCTGATCATCTGGCTGGGCATCGACGAACCGCCCAAGGTCTCGTTGTTGTTCGTGGCCGCGCTGCCGCCCCTCGCCGTGGCCACCGCCGACGCCGTACGCGGGGTGCACGAGGACTACCTGTACGCGGCCAGGTCGCTGGGGGCCGGGCGCCGGCAACTGCCGTACCGGATCGTGCTGCCCTCGGCGCTGCCCGAGGTGATCACCGGCGTCCGGGTCGCGGTCGGGGTGGCCTACACCACGGTCGTGGCCGCCGAGACCGTCAACGGAGTGCCGGGCATCGGCGGGATGATCCGCGACGCCCAGCGCTACAACCAGACCGACGTCGTCGTGCTCGGGCTGCTCGTCATCGGCGCGTCCGGCCTGCTCATCGACACGCTCCTCCAACTCACCGAGCGCCTGCTCGTGCCCTGGCGCGGCAAGGCCTGACCCCCTGCGAAGGCATCAGCCATGAAACACCGCCTCATCCCCGCGCTGGCGCTCGCACTGTGCCTGGCGGCCTGCTCCACCGGCACCGGCGCCGCCCCCGCCGCCGACGGCAGCCCCGCGGAGCTGCGCATCGGCTACCAGCTCATCCCGAACGGCGACCTCATCGTCAAGGACCAGCGCTGGCTGGAGAGCGCGCTGCCGAACACGAAGATCAGCTGGATCAAGTTCGACTCGGGCGGCGACGTGAACACCGCGATGGTCGCGGGCAGCATCGACATCGGCCTGGCCGGCAGCAGCCCGGTCACCCGCGGCCTGTCCGCGCCGCTGAACATCCCGTACCAGGTGCCGTGGATCTTCGACGTCATCGGCGAGAACGAGGCGCTGGTGGCCCGCCAGGCGGGCTCGGTGGCCGAGCTGAAGGGCCGCAAGATCGCGACGCCGTTCTCCTCGACCTCGCACTACAGCCTGCTGGCCGCACTCCAGGAGGTCGGGCTGAGCGAGTCGGACGTCACCGTCGTCGACCTGGAGCCGCCGGACATCCAGGCCGCCTGGACGCGCGGCGACATCGACGCCGCCTACGTCTGGACGCCCGTGCTCGGCGAGCTGCGCAAGGGCGGCAAGGTGCTGGTCACCAGCAAGGAGCTGGCCGCCAAGGGCAAGCTGACGGCCGACCTGGCCGTGGCGCGCACCCAGTTCGCCACCTCCTACCCCCAGGCCCTGCACACCTGGCTGACGCAGCAGGACCGGGCGGTCAAGCTCGTACGCACCGACAAGCGGGCCGCGGCGGCGGCCGTCGGACGCCAGCTCAACCTCAGCCCCGACGAGGCCGCCCGCCAGATCGACGAGCTGATCCTGCTGGACGCCAAGGAGCAGGCCGGCTCCGACTACCTGGGCACCCCGGACAAGCCGGGCGCGCTCGCCGAGAACCTGCGCAGCGCCGCCGAGTTCCTCAAGGCCCAGAACAAGCTCCCCGAGGTGCCCGCCCTGGAGGTCTTCCAGAAGGGCCTGGACACCAAGGACCTGCGCGATGCCTTCGCAGGCTGACACGCGCACCGCGGCGGCGGTGCGGCTGGAGGGCGTCTCGCTCACCTACCGGCCGCGCTCCCGCTGGTCGAAGGCGGAGCCCGTCGAGGCGCTGCGCGGGATCGGCGCCGACATCGGCGCGGGCGAGTTCGTGACGATCGTCGGCCCCTCGGGCTGCGGCAAGAGCACGCTGCTCAGGCTCGTCGCCGGGTTCGCCGCGCCCACCTCCGGGACGGTCGCCGTGGGCGGCGAGCCCGTGGCGGGGCCCGGACCCGACCGGGGCGTGGTGTTCCAGCAGCCGCGCCTGTTCCCCTGGCTGAACGTACGCCGCAACGTCGAGTTCGGCCTGCGCATGACAGGGGTGCCGAAGCAGGCCAGGCGGGCCAGGGCCGACGAGCTGCTCACGCTGGTGGGGCTGGGCGAGGTGGCGGGACGGCGTCCGTACGAGCTGTCCGGCGGCATGCAGCAGCGCGCCGCCATCGCCCGGGCGCTCGCGCCCGACCCCGCGATCCTGCTGATGGACGAGCCGTTCGCCGCGCTCGACGCGCTCACCAGGGAGCGGCTCCAGGAAGAGCTGCGACGGCTCTGGCAGGCCACGGGCAAGACCGTGCTCTTCGTCACGCACAGCGTCGACGAGGCCGTCTACCTGGGCACCCGCCTGCTGGTGATGAGCCGCGGGCCGGGCACGGTCGTCCTCGACCGGCCCTCGGAGCTGCCGCACGCGGCCGATCCGCGCGCCCATCCCGAGTTCCCGTCCGTACGCGAGACCGTGGCCGCGGCCGTCCGGCGGGCCGCCTCGTCCGACCTCGAGCTTTCCTGACGCGTTTCGGCCGAGCAGGCGGGGGAGGATTCCGGTCGGGCCAATCAAGCGGGGGAGGATTCCGGTCGGGCCAATCAAGCGGTGGGCCTGGAAATACGTGGCCCTGAAAGCTGGGAAGGCCAAATCGAAACTCCCCGACGGGCTGAACTATTGGCCTGTTCTGAGCCGACGTCAACGATTTCCTGGCTATTGGCCAATAGTGGTCAAGCGCCGGCGTCGCACGGCCCGGCAGTGCTTCGGCCTGGCCTGGTCCGACATCGATTCCGCGACCCACACTTCGGCCATTGGCGCCTGACGCCGCTGGTGGGGGCGAGTGCCGGAGGCTTGAACCCTGTCCGGATGTGGCCACGGCTGGAGGGTGATTTCCCGCCCGCAATCAAGTTTCATGGAGGCGAACAGCGCGTCGCCGCCTCGATCATCGACTGGAGGGAATCGCATGGCCATTTCTGCTGTCGCAAATTCTGGCCGGCATCGACAACTCCATGATGTCCAGGCGCAGCCGTGGTTCGGCAGCTCGTCGCGGGTTTTCTTGACGGGCGTATCTGCCGGAATTCGAGGCTGAAGAATATGTCTCCGATATGGCAACTGCGCCTCTCTTGACCCTTGGAGCGTCGACCGGCTCGATGTGGTGACCGCCGGCAGGGTCGCACCGTCCGGTGTGTGTGGCAGGGCCCTGCCCTCGAATTCCCCCTATCCAGGAGGTACCCATGGCTCCCTACCCGTCGCGAGCCCGGCTGATCGTCAAGCATTCGGGCAAGGTGCTGGCGATCGAGAACGCCAGCCTCAAGGACGGCGCCAGCGTGAACCAGTACGACACCGGCACCCAGGACAACGAGAAGTTCGAACTGCGCGACGCCGGTGACGGCTACGTG
>NZ_JBFAOR010000003.1:201027-631277 GCF_040675255.1 Nonomuraea sp. NPDC049624
TACGTGCGCATCATCGTCAAGCATTCGGGCAAGGTGCTGGCGATCGAGAACGCCAGCCTCAATCAGGGCGCCAGCCTGAACCAGTACGACACCGGCACCCAGGACAACGAGAAGTTCCAGCTGCGCGACGCCGGTGACGGCTACGTGCGCATCATCGTCAAGCATTCGGGCAAGGTGCTGGCGATCGAGAACGCCAGCCTCAATCAGGGCGCCAGCCTGAACCAGTACGACACCGGCACCCGGGACAACGAGAAGTTCCGGCTGGAGCCCATCAGCGACGCCAACTGGTAGCTCACAAGGTTGAGCACGTCCGGCCGTCCGTGCGCCGGACGGCCGGACGTACCTGACATCGCGCGTCACCTGCAAGGGTGACGTGCCCGTCCGCTCGGCTGAGCGCGCATCGCGACCTGAGCCGTGGTCTCGTGGACGTCAGCGAATCCTCGCGGACGCCAGAGGCGCCGGCGTCTCCTGACCCGGCCAGGCACCACGTACCACGACGTCCGCGAGCTCGACGCCGACATCGAGTCGGCGGACGACGACCAGCTCGACCGTGTCTGTCACGATCACCGTCGGGTCGTCCTCGGTGACCCGCTCGATCTCGCGCACCGCCGGCAGCACCACTGCCTCAGCTCCACCACCGAGGACGCTCATATCAGGCTCGCGACGCACCAGACGGCCATCGACCTGCACCAGTTTCTCGGCCTGGCCCGTGCCATTGATGATCGCGCCCGCCAGCGCCGCAGCGTAGACAGGATCACCGACCCCGTCATAGATCCAGCGCATGCCCAGCACCGAGTGCTCGGCGGTGCCCAGCAGCCACGCGTCGGCACCGGGCAACGGCGCCTCCCGGTAGGTGAGCGGCATCTGATGAACCGGGCCGTCACCGACCCGTACCAGTATCGTCTCCATGCCGACCGCGCCGGCCGGGTCGTCGAACCGGAAGGAGGCGACGTGCCGCATCTCGCCGGCCGACCCGCTGTACCAGGGGCGTCCGGGCAACCAGCCGCTCAGCAGCTCAAGCTTCGTAGGCCGAAGGGTCGCCTGGTAGAGCAGTGCCATGGGGGCATCGTAGCGTGATCGAGGAATTCGCCATCGGGAGAACTTCCGCCGCGACCGGTCCGCCGGCGCCCGAACCGGGATCAGCCGAACAGTAGCGTCACGTCCAAGCCGCCCTCGGCGCGTGGAAGGGCCGTCAGCCGTGCGCCGTGCGCCTGGGCGACGGCCCGGACGATCGCCAGGCCCAGTCCGTGACCGCCGGTCGTGTGGGTGCGGGGGGCGCCGAGCCGCTGGAACGGCTGGAAGAGCCGCCGCAGGTCCTGCGGCCGGATGGGCGGGCCGGTGTTGCCGATCGTCAGGCGGGCGCCCTCGCCGGTGAGGCCGGTGGCGATGGTGACGTGTCCGTCGGGGACGTTGTGGTGGAGCGCGTTGTCGACCAGGTTGCCGATCATGCTGGCGATCAGGTCGGGGTCACCGCTGACGGGCGCGGGGTCCAGCGACGTACGAACCGTGACCGTTCGCCCGGCGGCCTCCGAGCGGCGCGACGACACCACCTGCTCGGTGACCTCGGCCAGGTCGACCGGCTCCCGGTGCTCGATGCCCTTCTCTCCTTCGGCCAGCGTGAGGAGGGCGCCGATCAGGCGTTCCTGCCGCGCTCCGAGAGCGAGTGCCTCCTCACACGCGGCCCTCAGGCTCGCCTCACCCGCCTCGGGGTCGGCGAGCGCGACCTGGAGCACGGCGCGCTGACCGGCCAGCGGGGTGCGCAGCTCGTGGGAGGCGTTGGCCACGAAGTGGCGCTGCGCCGCGAACGCGGAGTCCAGCCGCTCGAACAGGTCGTCGAGCGTACGCCCGAGCCTGGTCAGCTCGTCGTCCGGGCCGCGCAGGCCGAGCCGGCGGTTGAGGTTGGTGGCCGAGATCTGCCGGGCGGTCACGGTCATGGCGCGCAGCGGACGGAGGAAGCGCCCGGCCAGCCACCACGCGGCCACCACGGTCAGGGCCACGACGACGATCCCGGTGACCGTGAGCACGGCGTCGACCTGCTGGGCGGAGGCGTCAGGCGGGGGAGCGGCGTCCCCGGCCCGGAGGCGGACCTGGTCCCTGCCGAACAGGAAACCGGCGACCAGCATCATCGGGACGACGACCGCCAGAACCAGTCCGGCGTACAGCGTCGTGAGCTGCGCGCGCAGGGACGGCCGTCGCAAGTGGCTGCGAACGCGGCCGGTCACCGTCGGGTTCATCGCGGGACCCCGATGCGGTAGCCGCCCTCGCGGACGGTGCCGATCACCGGTGGTTCGCCGAGTTTGGCCCGTAACCGGTGCACGGTCGTCTTGACGGCCGTGGTGAACGGGTCAGCGGCCTCGTCCCAGACCCGTTCCAGCAGCTCCTCCGTGGACACGACCCGGTCACCGGCGGCCAGCAGGCACTCCAGCAGCGCGAACTCCTTCGGGGTCAGCTCCAGGCGCCGCGCGCCGCGAAAGGCCACCCGCCTGCCCGGGTCCAGCATCAGGCCCTCCGCCCGGAGGATCGGCGGCACGGCGGGCGCCGAGCGGCGCGCCAGCGCGCGCACGCGGGCCACGAGTTCGGCGAAGTCGAACGGTTTGGGCAGGTAGTCGTCCGCGCCCAGCCCCAGACCCTCGACCCTGTCCCGCACGGTGCCGGCGGCGGTGAGCATCAGCACCCGCGAACCCGTGTCACCGGCGGCGATGTCACGGCACACCTCGTCGCCGGGCGTGCCCGGCAGATCGCGGTCCAGCACCACCACGTCGTACCGGGTGGCGGCCAGGCGGGCCAGAGCGTCGTCGCCGTCGAGGACGACGTCCACCGCCATGCCCTCGCGCCGCAACCCGGTCCCGATCGCCCGCGCCAGAACCTCGAAGTCCTCGACGACCAGCACTCGCACGACCGTCCTCCTCACCCCGGTGGTGGCGCCGTCCCGTCCACCGTTTCCCGTCAATGGCCACGATGCCAGGGATCGGGTGTCGGGCGGGTGTCAGCGGCTGACACCCGGCCGACACCGGCCGTGCCGTACAACCGTCCGTGATCCCCCTCGGAAAGGACGAGACGTGACAGATCCGCGGTTGACCCGGCGCAGGTTCCTCGCCGTCACCGGAGCCGGCACGGCTGCCGGCGGACTGCTGGCCTCCAGCTCGACGGCCGGCTCGACGGGCAGCTCGACGGGCGGCTCGACGGGCACGGGCGAGGTGTCCGCACGGGGCCTCACCCAGGCCGTCCTGTCGGCCTTCGAACACCACCGGCTCGTCGCCGTCGGCGAGTCGCACGGCCAGCAGGAACACGGCGACGCGCAGCAGCTGCTGCTCACGGACCCGCGGTTGCCGGACGTGGTCGACGACATCGTCGTGGAATTCGGCAACGCGCTCTACCAGCCGGTCGTCGACCGGTTCGTCGCCGGCGGGGCCGTCGAGGACCACGTGTTGCGGCAGGTCTGGCGGAACACCACGCAATCGCCCGGGGGCACCGGCGACCAGCCGATCCGTGAGCAGTTCTTCCGTACGGTCCGCGCCGTCAACTGGACGCTGCCCGCCGCGCGGAGGATCCGGGTGCTCCTCGGGGACCCGCCCATCGACTGGTCACGCATCACCACCCAGGACCAGGTGGACGGCTTCCTCGCCCAGCGTGACACCCACATGGCGTCCCTGGTGCGGCGGGAGGTGCTCGCCAGGAACCGCCGGGCGCTGATCTGCTACGGCAGCGGGCACGTGACGCACTCGCCGGAGCGGGGCCAGAACGCCGACCACGCGATCCCGCTGATCGAGGAGCAGACCGGCCGGCGCGTGTACGTGATCGTGGCCGGCAGCCATCCCCGCCTGGCGGCCTGTCCACGGCGTACCGTGATCGCGTGCTCCGGCACCTGGCTGGAGTCGGCCGACGCGGGACACTTCATGGACGCGCCCCGGCTGTGCGGCTTCCCGCTGGGGAAGCTGGCCGACGCCGTCCTGTACCTGGGGCAGCTGAAGGACCTGACGCAGCCGCTGTGGAACCCCGCGATCTTCCTCGATCCGGTGTACTGGGCGGAGCTCCAGAGACGCAACGCGATCAACGGGAACCTCGTCGACCTGGAGGCGTACCGGCGGCAGCAGCCGATCTCCCTGCCCTCCTCACCTCCCGTCAGCTGCTCCTGACAGCGCCGGGCGGGGCGCGCCGTAAGCCTGGTGAAGTGCGTGTGCTGGACGCGGAGGCTGATGAAAGTTTCATGGCGACGCTCTGGCCGGCCCGCCTCGATAGCTCAAGGTGAGCGCGCCCGGCGGCCGCCTCGTCCGGCCGCCGCGCGCCATGGCGCTCTTGACAGCGCCTTTCCGGCTCGTATTTGCTCCCACCGTCCCTTCCATCGGCCCGGAAGAGCTCGACCGGTTGGCACTTTGTTAGCGCTAACATACGAGAGGTGGATGCATGAGACCAGGCGAATCGCGCAGGAGAAGGCGCGCGGGCATCGGAGCCGCCCTGGCGGCTGTGATCACGGCGGCGGCCACCACTCTGGCCATGTTTCTGGTGGGCGCGCCGCAGGCGTCGGCCGCGGTCCTGACCGAGGTGACGAACTTCGGCACCAACCCGGGCGGGCTGCGGATGTACCTCTACGTCCCCGACAGGGTGGCGGCCAGGCCGGGCGTCCTGGTGGCGATGCACGGCTGCAACGGCTGGGCCCCCGGCTTCCACCAGGGCACCGAGTTCGCCTCGCTGGCCGACCGGTACGGCTTCATCGTCATCTACCCGCAGGCGAACAAGAGCGCCAACGGCCTGTCGAACTGCTTCGACGTCTGGTCGAACGAGGCCCTGCGGCACGGCGGCGGCAGCGACC
This sequence comes from Nonomuraea sp. NPDC049624, assembly GCF_040675255.1. Classification (NCBI taxonomy): domain Bacteria; kingdom Bacillati; phylum Actinomycetota; class Actinomycetes; order Streptosporangiales; family Streptosporangiaceae; genus Nonomuraea; species Nonomuraea sp. NPDC049624. The sequence goes on from NZ_JBFAOR010000003.1 coordinate 205,838, forward strand.
CGGTGTCGATCGTCTCCATGACGAACTACGTGCTGCAACGCTACAACGGCGACCCGCAGCGGGTGTTCGCGACCGGCTTCTCCTCGGGAGCGATGGAGACCAACAACCTGCTCGCCACGTACCCCGACGTCTTCAAGGGCGGAGCGCCGTTCTCGGGCGTCCCCTACGGCTGCCTCGGCCCCGCCGGATGCGGCGACAAGACCCCGCAGCAGTGGGGTGACCTGGCCAGGAACGCCTACCCCGGCTACACCGGGCCCCGGCCGCGCGTCATGGCCTGGCACGGCACCGCCGACTCCGTCCTGCCGTACACGATGTTGCAGGAGGAGGTCGACCAGTGGACCGACGTGCACGGCCTGAGCCAGACCCCCGCCTCCACCGACAGCCCGCAGTCCGGCTGGACGCGGCGTGTCTTCGGTTCCGGGCAGGTCGAGGCGTACACCGTCACCGGCGCCGGACACGACCTGCCCCACCCGGGGATGGCGGCGTACGCCATCCGCTTCTTCGGCCTGGACGGCGGCTCGTCCACCACGACGCCGACCCCGCCACCGGCAGGTCAGATCAGGGGAGTGGCCTCCGGCCGCTGCGTGGACGTGCCCAACGCCGGCACCGCCGACGGCACCGCCGTGCAGCTGTGGGACTGCAACGGCCGCACCAACCAGCAGTGGACGCAGACCCCGGCCGGAGAGCTGAGGGTGTACGGCAACAAGTGCCTGGACGCCGGAGGCGCCGGCAACGGCGCCAGGATCCAGATCTACTCCTGCTGGGGCGGCGACAACCAGAAGTGGCGCCTCAACTCCGACGGCACCATCACCGGCGTCCAGTCCGGGCTGTGCCTCGACGCCGTCGGCGCAGGCAACGGCAACGGGACCGCGCTCCAGCTGTACAGCTGCTCGGGCGGCGCCAACCAGAAGTGGACCCGGACGTGACGCCCCTGGCCCGCCGCGTCGGCCGCGGCCCCGCGACGACCTGGGCATCGCGTGCCGCACTCGCGGCCGCCGCCGTCCTCGTGATGGCCGCCGCCGTGCTGCTGGGCATCAGGCCCGCCGCCGCCGCGTCGCTGACCCGGGTCACCGGCTTCGGCAACAACCCGACCAACCTGAACATGTACATCTATGTCCCGGACCGGGTGGCGGCGAGGCCGGCGCTGCTGGTCATGGTGCACTACTGCACCGGCTCGGCCTCCGGGGTGTTCAACGGCGTCGGGCACGACTACGTCACCGCCGCCGACCAGTACGGATACCTCATCGTGGTCCCGGAGGCCACCCGCAGCGGCCAGTGCTTCGACGTGTCCACTCCGGCCGCGCTGAGACGTGACGGCGGCGGGGACTCCACCGGGATCATGTCGATGGTCGGCTACGCCCGGCAGCGGTACAACGTGGACCCCGCCAAGATCGTGGTCAGCGGCTTCTCCTCGGGCGCGATGATGACGAACGTACTCGCCGCGCAGTACCCCGACGTGTTCTCGGCCGCCGCGGCGTTCTCCGGCGTCCCGGCCGGATGCTTCGCCACCGCCGACGGATCCTTGTGGAACAGCGAGTGCTCCGGCGGCCGGATCGTCAAGACCGCCCAGCAGTGGGGCGACCAGGCCCGCGCCATGTTCCCCGGCTACACCGGCGCCTACCCGCGCATGCAGCTCTGGCACGGCACCGTCGACACCACCCTGGCCTACGCCAACTTCGGCGAGGAGATCAAGCAGTGGTCCGGCCTGAACGGGGTGAGCCAGACCCCCGCGTACACCGACAGCCCGCGCTCGGGCGTCACCCGCACCCGGTACGGCGGCACCGGGAACCAGCCGCGGGTCGAGGGGCTCAGCTTCGCGGGGCAGGGCCACTCCCTGCCGTTGACGGGCATGTTCCCTTACGCCCTCTCCTTCCTCGGACTCGACGGCACCTCGCCCGGCCCGGCGCCCGGCGGCCAGGTCAGGAACGCGGGGTCGGGCAGGTGTCTCGACGTCGCGGGCGCCTCGCAGGCCAACGGCGCCCAGGCGCAGATCTGGGACTGCCACGGGCAGCCCAACCAGCAGTGGACGTCCACCGCCTCCGGTGAGCTGCGCGTGTACGGCGGCAAGTGCCTGGACGTGGCCAACCGGAGCACCGCCGACGGCGCCGGCGTGATCATCTGGGACTGCAGCGGCCAGAGCAACCAGCAGTGGCGCTTCAACGCCGACGGCTCGATCACCGCCGTCGGTGCGAACAAGTGCCTGGACGTGCCGAGCAACAGCACCGCCAACGGCGTCAAGCTCCAGATCTGGTCCTGCAGCGGCGCCGCCAACCAGCGCTGGACCCGCACCGGCTCATGACGACACCCAGGAGGTGGAGAAGCGAATGCGCAGCATTCTCGGCCTGACGACGGCCGCGTTACTGGCGGCCGGCTCCCTCGTCGCGATCGGCGGTGCCACGTCCCCGGCCGTCGCGCTGGAGAACGGCCTCGCCCGCACCCCGCAGATGGGCTGGAACGACTGGAACAGCTTCGGCTGCAACGTCAACGACGGCCTCGTCCGCCAGACGGCCGACGCCATGGTCTCCAGTGGCATGGCGGCGGCGGGCTACACCTACGTCAACATCGACGACTGCTGGTCCACCAAGAGCCGGAACGCGAGCGGCGACCTGGTGCCGGATCCGCAGAAGTTCCCCCACGGCATCAAGGCTCTGGCCGACTACGTGCACTCCAAGGGGCTCAAGCTCGGCATCTACTCCTCGGCCGGCACCACGACGTGCGCGGGCTACCCGGCCAGCCTGGGCTACGAGCGGCGGGACGCGGCCCTGTGGGCGTCGTGGGGGATCGACTATCTGAAATACGACAACTGCGGCGACCACCGCGGCATGAACGGGCAACAGCGGTACACGGCCATGCGGGACGCGCTGGCCGCCGCCGGCCGCCCGATCGTGTACAGCCTGTGCAACTGGGGCCAGGAGAACGTGTGGACCTGGGGAGCGCCGGTGGGCAACTCCTGGCGTGACACCGGCGACATCGCGGCCAACTGGAATTCCATCATGGGCATCCTGGACCAGCAGGTCGGGCTGGAGTCGTACTCGGGCCCGGGGGGCTGGAACGACCCGGACATGCTGGAGGTCGGCGTCGGTTCGGTGACGGGCACCGAGGGGCGCGCGCACTTCAGCCTGTGGTCGCTGCTGAACGCGCCGCTCATCGCCGGCAACGACCTCCGTACGATGAGCGCCGACACGCGCGCCATCCTCACCAACACCGAGGTCATCGCGGTCAACCAGGACTGGGGCGGCCGGCAGGGCCACAAGATCAGCGACAACGGCGACCTGGAGGTCTGGCGCAAGCCGATGAAGAACGGCTCGGTCGCGGTCGTCCTGCTCAACCGGGGCACCTCGACCGCGACCGTCTCCACCACCGCCGCGGCCCTCGGGCTGGGCTCGGCGTCCTCCTACTCCGTGCGTGACCTGTGGGCGCACACGACGTCCTCCTCGCCGGGGACGATCAGCGCGCCGGTCCCCGGGCACGGGGCGGCCATGTACGTCGTGACGGGAGGCGGCATCGTCCCGCCTGCCACGGTCGCGATCAAGGGAGTGGGCTCGGGACGGTGCCTCGACGTCGCCGGCGCCTCGCAGGCCAACGGCGCCCAGGCGCAGATCTGGGACTGCCACGGCCAGGCCAACCAGCAGTGGACGCCCACCGCGAGCGGCGAACTGCGCGTCTACGGCGGCAAGTGCCTGGACGTGTACGACGGCGGAACCACCGACGGCACCAACGTCATCATCTGGGACTGCAACGGCCAGAGCAACCAGCAGTGGCGGTTCAACGCCGACGGCACCCTCACCGCCGTCGGTGCGAACAAGTGCCTGGACGTGCCGAACAACGCCACCGCCAACGGCACCAAGCTGACCATCTGGTCGTGCAACGGCGGCGCCAACCAGCGCTGGACCCGTAGCTAACCCGTCGTCCCGGGAGCGATCGTGAGAATGGCATTACGGTTTCCGGCCACCACAGGAGCCGGACGCGGAATCGTAGGGGTGCTGGTGCTGCTCGGGCTCGTGGCGCTGCTGCCCGCCCACCCTGCCAGGGCGGACAATCCGATCATCCAGACCGTCTACACCGCCGACCCGGCGCCGCTGGTGCACAACGGACGGGTGTACCTCTACACCGGCCACGACGAGGACGGCTCGACCTGGTTCACCATGAAGGACTGGCGGGTCTGGTCCTCCGCCGACATGGTGAACTGGACCGACCACGGATCCCCGCTGAGCCTGACCACCTTCAGCTGGGCGAAGTCCGACGCCTGGGCGGGACAGACCATCTACCGGAACGGCAGGTTCTACTGGTACGTGCCCACGACCAACCGGGCGACCGGCCGCATGGCCATCGGGGTGGCCGTCTCCGACAGTCCGACCGGGCCGTTCAGGGACGCACTCGGACGGCCGCTGATCGAGAACGGCGAGATCGACCCGACGGTCTTCATCGACGACGACGGGCAGGCCTACCTCTACTGGGGCAACCCGCACCTCTGGTACGTGAAGCTGAACGCCGACATGACCTCCTACTCGGGAAGCGCGACGCAGATCCCGCTCACCACGGCGGGATTCGGCGCCAGGACGGGTGACGCCAACCGCCCGACGCTGTTCGAAGAGGGGCCCTGGGTCTACAAGCGGAACGGTCTGTACTACCTGGTGTTCGCGGCCAAGTGCTGCTCGGAGTTCATCGCCTACTCCACGGCCCCCGGCCCCACCGGGCCCTGGACCTACCGAGGGACGATCATGCCCACGCAGGGCGGCAGCTTCACCAACCACGCGGGGATCGTCGACTTCCAGGGCGGCTCGTACTTCTTCTACCACAACGGCGCACTGCCGGGCGGCGGCGGCTTCACCCGTTCGGTGGCCGTGGAGAAGTTCACCTACGGCTCCGGCGGCACGATCCCGACGATCAACATGACCGCGTCCGGGGCGCCCCAGGTGGGCACCCTCGATCCGTACGTCCGCCAGGAGGCCGAGACGATCGCCTGGGAGTCGGGGGTCGAGACCGAGCCCTCCAGTGAAGGCGGGATGAACGTCGGCTGGATCGAGAACGGCGACTACATCAAGGTCAAGGGCGTCGCGTTCGGCGCCGGCGCCAGGACCTTCACCGCGCGGGTCGCCTCGGCGTCCGCCGGCGGCAGGCTCGAACTCCACCTGGACGGCGTCAACGGCCCGTCGGCCGGGACGTGCACCGTGCCGGGCACGGGCGGCTGGCAGACCTGGACCACCGTGTCCTGTCCGGTCAGCGGCGCGACCGGCACCCGCGACCTGTACCTGAGGTTCACCGGCGGAAGCGGCTACCTGTTCAACATGAACTGGTGGCAGTTCAGCTGACGTCGCATCCCCACGCGTCACCGGCGTCACCGCCCTCGCCGGAGGGCGGTGACGCCACCCCGCAGCACGCGGGTGCGGTACGGCCCCGCCGCCGTGGCGGGCGGAGGGGCCATGACCTGCTGGGGCCGATCTATCCGAGCACCGGGTAGTTCGCGCGGAACACGTTGTGCGGGTCACGGGCCCGCTTGATCTTCCGCAGCCGCGCGAGCGCGTCGCCGGAGAAGGACTGCGCCGCCGTCTCGCCGGGGGACAGCAGGGTGTACGGCTTGCGGCCGCTGACGTACGCCTCCAGATCGGCCACGACCTCGGCCTGCTTGGCGCGCGTCGCGTCGGCCGCGTGCGGCAGGCCGAGACCCACCAGTCCGAGCAGGTACGGTTCAGCCACCGCGCCGCTGGCGCCGGCCCCGCCGTCCGGCTCGGCGAGCGCGCCGCCCAGGTGCCTGATCTGCACGTTGACGAGCGGCTCGATCGGCTTGGCCAGCAGCAGCTCCACCGCGTCCGCGTCCAGCCCGGTGAGCAGCTCCGCCCGAGCGATGGACGGGACCGGGCCGGTGGGTTCGGCGGATATGTCACCCAGGTCGGCAACCGGGACGACGCCGCGGCTGTCGGAGATCGCGTCCTCGATCTTGTCGATGCGCGCCAGCAGGTCCGCCCCCTGCGCCGCCTCGCCCAGGTAGGCCAGATCCAGCGTCACCATCGGCGGCGCGCCGGGGGGCTGGAGCCGGTTGATCCAGACACTGAGTTCACGCGGCGCGTCGGCGGTGATCTCCAGGAACGCGTCGTACACCTCCCTGGTCCGGTGCTCGGGCCAGATCACGCGCCCGCCGTACAGGTCCGGAGCGGGATACAGGTCGAGTTCGAGGGCGGTCACCACCGCGAAGTCCCCGCCGCCGCCGCGCAGCGCCCAGAACAGGTCCGGGTCGGACTCGGCGGTCACCCGGCCCGGCTCGCCGTCGGCGTCCACGATCTCGATGGCCCGCACGCTGTCGGAGGCCAAGCCGTACGCGCGGCTGAACCAGCCGACCCCACCGCCCAGGGTGTAGCCGGTCACGCTGACCCCCGGCGCGCTGCCGGACAGGCCGGTCAGACCCAGCGGACCGGCCGCCGCCAGCACCTGCCCCCACTTCACGCCCGCGCCCACCCGGACCACGCGCTCCTGCGGGCGTACCTCCACCTCGTTCAACCGGCCGGTACGCAACAGGATCAGGCCGTCCACATCGCCCGAGGCGCCATGCCCGCTCGGCTGCGCGGTCACCGTCATGCCCGCCCGCCGGGCGTAACGCACGAGCGCCGTCACGTCATCGGCATCCGCGGCCTCCGCCACGGCCGCCACCGGCTGCCTCACGGTCAGGTTCCACGCGGTGGCCGCCTGTTGGAAGCCGTCGTCACCGGGCAGGAGCACACGCCCCTTGAGGACACCGGCCAAATCGTTGATCGTCATTGTCGTCTCCCTGGTCGAGTTGTCAGAAAAATGTGGGCGTCAGGCGGGCTGCGCGGCGGTCGCGGGGGCGGTGCCGGCCTCGCGGAGGGTCAGCAACCCCGTGACCGCGATCAGCGCCGCGGTCAGGCCGTGGACGCCGAGCGCGACGGCCGTGGATCCGTGGTGGGCCAGGACGTTGACCATGTCGCCGAACGGGGCGACGGCCGTCATCAGCAGGACCCAGCCCAACGGGCGGCGGTGACCTGTCACCAGCAGGACGCCCATGGCCAGGCCCATCGCGATCTCGCGGCTGCCCTTCACGATGGAGAAGCCGCTGCCGTCAGAGGGCCAGTTCGCCAGCCCCGGGAAGGTGGTCCCGAGGGGCAGGACGAAGGACAACCCGAGGTAGAGGGTGAACAGGACGACGACGGCGGCCAGGACGGTGTTGAGCTTCTTCAGCGACATGGTCGTTCTCCTTTGTCTGTACGGACGGTCAGGAAGTTCAGCCGCGGACACGGCGGATGTGGCGGGCGTAGCGGGGGCGGCCGATGACGTGCCAGATGACGCGGACCGGAGCGGGAAGGCCGCGGAGGACGATGGCGCGCTCGGCCGGGTTCGCGTCCTCCAGGACGGCGCCGCAGAGCGTGAGCAGGGTGAGTTTGGGCGTGTTGTGCACCAGGTGGTCGCCCAGGGAGGCCCACTCCCGTGGGGTGATGTGCTTGGCCGCTAGCGGGAGGAGGGTGGCCTCCTCGTCGCGGAGGTGTTCCAGCAGGACCGCGCGGTGCTCGCAGAGCGCGGCCGCCAGGGCGTCGCGCTCGTCGGCGCCCGCGGTGGCCTCCCAGGCGGGGAACGCGGCGTCCAGCCTGCTCAGGGTGGCCGCGACGCGTTCGTGCTGGGCCTGCATGCGCAGGACGACGTCGGCCTCCAGGTCCACCCGGGAGAGCAGCGGCGGCCACAGCAGCTCGTCCTCGGCCTCGTGATGGTTGCGCAGGCCCAGCCGGTAGAGGCGGAAGTGGCCGGAGATCACCTTGGCGCGAGCGGTGTCACCCGGGGCGACGGCCGCGACGAGCTCCACCAGCAGCCGCGACTCACGGCGGAGCACGCGGTGGACGATCTCCATGTCCTGGGCGTTGACGCTCATCTGTTCCCGCTCCTTCATCGGTTGCGATGTGTTCAGCCTGCTCCTGGGTCTTTGGAAGGCATTTGGAAGGGATTTGGAACGTCCACGTCAGATGCGCGGATCATGGTCTTCACCGCTGGACACGAGCCCCGCCGTCCCGGCCCCCCGGCCGGTCAGCGTTCGATGGGACTGCCGCGGGATGAACGTGCCGTCGTTGGTCCTGGTGATGTCGAAGGAGGCCACCACGTAGGCGCCGTCACGATGGAGCGGCAGCACGTCCACGTTGGGTTTGTCCGCTTGGCGGCGCCATGACCAGGTGGAATCGGCCACCCGCGTTCCCGGATCGGCGCGGAAGGGGGGCCGCCGCTCCCGTGGAGCCGCGTACTCGGCCGGGGGAGGGGCTTGTGGTGGCCGCGTCGCCGCGTCCGGCCCTGTTGCTTGATGGAGTAGGAGATCTCCACGCGGCGGTTCCTGGCCCGCCCTGCCGGATTGTCGCTGCCGTCCCGCGGCTTGTATAAGTCAATGCTGATAGAGCGGAGGATGGTTGGGGCGACCTCGGCGAACTGGCCGCGTCAGAACTCCCAGGTGTCGTCGCGCAGGAGCACCACCTTCCCGCCGGGCCCCAGCCCGGTGACCGTGACGTCCGGGCCGCCGACCATGAAGTCGACGTGCACGCGCGAGGTGTTCACGCCCGCCGCGTCCAGCCGTGCGGGGTCGTCCGTACGCAGGTGGGCGGGCACGCCCGGAGGCAGCCCTGCGCCCCAGGCCAGGTGGCAGGTGGCGTTCTCGTCCAGAAGGGTCTCCAGGTAGGTGATGCCGCTTTCGCCCACCCGCGAGGAACGGTCGACCAGAGCGAGCTCGCCCAGCCGGGCGGCGCCCGCGTCGGTGGCCTGGTGCGCGCGGACGACCTCGGCTCCGGCGCTCGCCCTGACATCGGTCACGACGCCGTCGGCGAAGGTCAGCTCCAGGTCGCGGATGAGGGTGCCGTCGAGGGACAGCGGCCGGGTGGCGCGGACCGTACCGGTGACGCGGCGGTAGTCAGGGGTGGTGAACACCTCCTCGGTCGGCAGGTTGGCCTGGAACGGGCGGCCGTTGACGTCCTCCAGGCGGGCGGCGGTCCAGTGGGCGTCCGGGAGCAGGCCGATGGTCAGGTCGGTGCCGGGGCCCTCGAACCGCACGGCGTCCAGGCGCATGTCGGTGAGCCGTCGAGCGCGATCGAGCAGTTCGGCGATGCGCTGCCGCCACGCCTCGCGCGGATCGGGCTCGTCGAGACGGAGGATGCGGCGCAGGTGCCGCCACAGCCTGGCCTGGTCGGGTTCGCCGAAGACGGCACGGGCCCACTCGGGGGTCGCGTAGGGGACGATCGTCCAGCGGACCAGGTTGTTGAGCTGGAGCCGCTGCCGTGAGGTCAGCGCCGGCATGCGGTCCAGCCCGACGCGGATCGGATGGAGTCCGGCCAGGAGGTCGGGGGCGGCGGTGCCGCGGACGTTGACGATGATGCCGCCGTTCCGCCCCAGCTCGTCGTTGCGGGCGTCGAGCCACGAGGGCACCTCGGCCAGGCTCGCGGTGTCGGCGTGCCGGAGTCGGGAGCGTTTGGCGTGCGGGTCGAAGTACCAGATGTCGGCGTAGCGGGCGCCTCGGGCGTAGGCGGCCTCGGCCAGGGCGCGGGCGAGCGGGGCGTGCTCGATCTCGGCGTTGATCAGCACCCGGTCGTCCGCCAGCAGGGGCACGGCCACGTCGAACACGACGTCGGCATAGTCGGACAGGTCAGCGGGGGGAATGGTCAAGGGGGGCTCCTTCGCGTTCGTTGTGGTGCATGGGCGGGAACAGCAGCGCTCCGGCGGACGGCGACGAGGACGCCGTCGTGGACCAGGAGATGGAGACCGCAGGTGACGGCCGGCGAGACGCCCACCATGCCCGCCTGCCGGCCCAGCGGGCCGGTGAGGTGTCGCGGAACCGCCGGGACGAGCGGTCCGATCGGCAGGAACGCGCCGGCCGCGCAGGAGAGCAGGCGGCCGATCACTGTTCGTCACGTAGTTCGAGCAGGAGCGCGGTCATGCTGACCTTGACGCCGTCGTGCGGCGGTCCGGCCTTGTCGTGCAGGAGCGCCACGGCCTGGTCGATCAGGCCGACGATCTCCTCCCAGACAGGCCTGGCCAGCCACACCTCGGCGTCCATGGACGTGCGCCGGCGAGCGGTCTCAGCCAGGCGCCTGGCCAGGTCGGTGCTCATCGCCTGGTGAAGAAGCTGCTGTCCCTCGGACCGGTCGAGGCGCTCACCACTGGACGGGTCGTACCGGTAGAGCAGCTGCGGGCGGCCCTTGCCTGCCCGCGGACGCTCCTCCGTCTGCTGGAGGAAGCCCGCCTTGGCCAACTGGCGCAGGTGGTAGCTGGCCGAGGCGTGCGCGATGCCGAGCTCGTCGGCGACCTCGGTGGCCGACATCGACGCGCCGGTGAGCAGCGACACGATGCGGATACGCAGCGGGTTGGCGAGGGCGCGCAGGGGAACAAGATCGTCCCGGTTTTCCAAAGACACCTTGGGATAATAATTTTCCCAACGACTCTTGGGAAGGGGTGGCTCACGGATGCTGCTGACGATCCTTGGCGGATGCGGTGCCTGGCCGGCGGCGGGTCAGGCCTGCAGTGGTTACCTCGTGGAGCACGACGGGTTCAGGCTGCTCGTCGACCTTGGCTCCGGGACGGTGCCGCGGCTGCTGGAACGGGTCGGCGCCGATCAGATCGATGCGGTGTTCATCAGCCACGGACATCCCGACCACTGCGCCGACCTGAACCCGCTGTTGCGGGCGCGCACCATGCGTGATGACCCGTCGGCGCCGTTGCCGGTGTACTCGCTGCCCGGCGCCCTGGACGCGGTGCTCGCGCTGGACCGCCCGGGAGTGCTGGCCGACGCCTACGTCCTGCACGAGTTCGCCGTCGGCAGCGCATTCGACCTCGGCCCGTTTCGCGCACAGACTCGCCTGCTGCCGCACTCGGTCCCCAATGCCGGCGTACGGCTGACAGCGGGCGGACGGGTGCTCGCCTATACCGGCGACAGCGGCCCGAGCCCCGACAGGGTGGAACTGGCGCGTGACGCTGACCTGCTGCTGGCCGAGGCCACCTATGTGGACCAGGTCCCGGAGGATTTGCGACGTCACCTGACCGGCGCCCGTCAGGCAGGTCGGCAGGCGCTGGAGGCCCACGTCCGGCACCTGCTCCTGACGCACCTGCAGCCGGGCACGGACACCTCGGCCGCGCGGGCCGCCGCCGGGGCCGAATACGACGGTGAGATCGGCATCGCCACGTCCGGTCTCGTCTTCGACCTGTCGTGAGCCGAGGTCTCAGGGGGCGAAGAACGTTCACCGCACAGGCGCAATCACAGTAGTCGATCGCCTGGTGATGGACCGTATCCCTGATCGATCTCTGCTGTATCAGGATTGACTTATATAAGTACTGGCTGAAATTATGGCCCGCGCACGCACTCGACGTGCTCGGCGGCGCTGGACGCTGAAGTCGCGCGCGCCCGGCGCGAGCGCCGTCACCCGCTTGAGGAGATCCGTCCGATGAGGGACGAACAGGCTCGAACGACGAGAAGAAGGACCAATGATCGACATCGTCAACCAGGTGAACGCCACCCGGCGGGAGACCGGCAACCGGCCGGTCGCCGTCGGCGAGGGACGCTCACTGCTGCTCAAGGACAACGCCAGGGGGGAGATCCTGCGCCGTGAGAAGCGCCATCTGATCAAAGTGACCCGGATGTCGGGGAAGGGCATGCCCACCGAGGTCGAAGCGGGTCTGGCGCCCGGCGGTGACGGCGGCGGGACCGTCCTGGAACTGGAGCACGCCGCACCCCAGGCTGCTCGGGGCACCGGCGACGACGGCCTCGCCGCAGCCGTCGCCTTCGCCGTGCAGCACTTCGCCCCCGAGTCCGGCAGGGACGGCGACAGATGACCCGCCGCTCGGTGGGTCGTCCCGTTCTCAGAGGAGTGGGCCGGACGGCCGACCACCCCACCACCACAGCGGTCAGCAGGGCGACGCGGACGCTGCTGACGTGCGGCACCGTCGCCGGAGCGTTCTACATCATCGTGGTCCTGCTGCAGATGCTCACCAGGGACGGATTCGACATCAGCCGGTACCCGGCCAGCATGCTGAGCAACGGCGACCAAGGATGGATGCAGATCGCCAATTTCACGGTCAGCGGCCTGCTGTTCGTGGCCGGAGCGGTCGGCCTGCACCGGGCTCGTGGCCCGGCGGGCTGGGACGGCGCCTGGGGGCCGCGACTGGTCGGCGTCTTCGGCGCCGGGATGATCGCCGCTGCCTGCTTCTCCGCCGACCCTGCCGACGGCTTCCCGCCCGGGACGCCCGTCGGCCCGCCCACCAGCATGAGCACGGAGGCGATGCTGCACCTCCTCGTCTCCGGGATCGCCTTTCTCGCGCTGATCTCCGCGTGTTTCGCGTTCGGACGGCGGTTCGCGGCGGCCGGCCGTCGCGGCTGGGCCGTCCTGAGCATGGTGACCGGCGGGCTCTTCGTGGCGGCCTGGATCTCGATCTTCGCGGCGCAGGGCTCCAGAGCGGCCAATGTCGCCTTCGCGCTGGCCATCGCGCTCACCATGGCATGGGCGTCGATCCTGGCCGCGTACCGGCTGGCTTCGACCCGGCGTCGCGGCGTCACCCTGACCGTGGTCTGAGCGGGCATCGTGACCTCATGACGTGATCACGGCGGGGTTCCCCTCGCTCCAGACGCTGGTGATCCTGCGGTGGGCGAACCGCCAGCCGTCCGGGGTGCGGCGCAGCCGGTCGTCGTAGCGACCCCCGGCAAGGAACTTGTCGCCATCGGGCAGGCCGAGGCGGACATGCTGGGCCTGGTAGTAGCACGTGTGCTCGGCCTCGTCGCCGTGCACTGTGGCGACATGGTTGCCGTTCAGGTGATGGGTGGCGTCGAATCGCTCCACGCCGGTCCGGATCCTGGCGATGATCGCCTCAGGCCCGCGGAGCCGTTCGCCCGAACCGCTGTACTCCCAGCAGGCGTCGTCGGTGAACAGCGCGCCCAGGGTCTTCCAGTCCCTGGTGTCCAGGGCCGTCGCGTAGGCGATGACGGCGTCCACGATCGCGGTGCGGTCTGCCAGTTCCTGCAACATGGGGGCCACCTTCCGGTTTGGTGCACGATTTGATACGGAGTACATGATTGGTGACTGTCGAGACCGGCGGAAGAAGGCACTTTCATGTCCCAGAGTCACATCGATGTGTCAGCCCTGGCCCGCGAGGCGTGCCCGGTCTCGGAGGTCCTCGATCACGTCTCCGGGAAGTGGAGCATCGGCATCCTGGTAGCCGCTGCGCAGGGTCCGGTCCGGTTCACGGAGCTGGAACGCTCGATCACCGGGATCAGCAGGCGCATGCTCACGCTCAAGCTGCGCAAGCTGGAGCGGGACGGCCTGCTCGTCCGCACCGTCCATCCCGTCGTTCCGCCCAAGGTCGAGTACACGCTGACGGAGATGGCGCGGGAACTCCACAAGTCGCTGCTGGAGCTCACCGACTGGGCCAAGCGACACGGCGCCGCCGTCGCCGCCGCCCAGGCCGCCTACGATCACGAACACAAGGGCTGACGGCAGCCATCGCCCAGAAGACTCCGTGCCCTTGACGGTCAGACGGCCCTCGCTGCGGAGCGGCTCGACCAGCTTGGCGACGCCGAGGCTGCGCAGGAATCATCAGCCCCACACCCGGCTTCGCGCCTATGATCACGCGGATGAGCGACATCAGCGGCCCCCCGATCGCCCGAGTGGACGTGGTGCGCGACGTTCACCACGGCGTCACGCTCGACGATGCCTACCGGTGGATGGAGGCGGACGGCGAGGAGTTCCACCGCTGGCTCGACGGCCAGGCCCGCCATGCCCGCGAGCAGCTGGACACCCTGCCCCGCCGGGAGGAGCTGCTGACCCGGATCCGCGAGCTGGGCGGCGCGCTCCCGCAGTACTCGACCTTCACGCCGGCGGGCGACAGGATCTTCCACCTGGCGCGCGAACCGGGCGCCGGCGTACTCGTGCTGATGGTGCGTGAGCCCGACGGAACGAGCAGAGTCCTGTTCGACCCGGACACCCTGCCCGGCGAGGGGCACCACGCCATCGCCTGGTACGTGCCCTCTCCCGACGGTCGCCACGTCGCCTGCGCCGTCTTCCCGTCCGGGGCGGAGGAGAGCACGATCCAGGTCATCGACGTCGGCTCCGGTGCCGTCCTGGAGACGATCCCGCCCACGGTGCGCTTCGCCTTCCTGAGCTGGCTGGAGGACGGCCGGTCGTTCGTCTACCACCGCTTCGTGGCTCCTGCGGCGGGCGCTCCGCCCGAGGAGCGCCGCCTGGACAGCCGTTCCTTCCTGCACCGGCTGGGCGCCGACCCGGCGCGGGACGAGGTGGTGCTGGCGCGCGGGCTCAACCCCCACGTCGAGCTGACCCCGCAGGATCGGCCCTTCCTCGTGGTGCCGCCGCGTGGCGAGTGGATGCTGGCAATCGTCTCCCGCGGCGCACTCGGCCCCTGGACCAGCGAGCAGTTGAGCGATTGCGCGCTGTACGTGGCGCCACGAGCCGCGCTCGCCGATCCCGCCACCTGCCCCTGGCGGAAGGTGGCGGACGTGGCGGACGGTGTCACCGCCTTCGCCGCCAGTCACGACACCCTCTATCTGGTCTCCCATCGGGACGCGCCCCGCTCCCACGTGCTGGCCGTTCCGTTCGCCGCACCCGATCTGTCGCGAGCCCGGGTGGTGGTGCCCGCGGGTGAGCGCGTGGTGGAGGCGGTGCGGGTCGTCGGCGACCGGCTGCTGGTGCGCGATCTCGACGGCGGCGTCCATCGGGTACGGCATGTGCCCCTGTCCGGCGGCGCGCCCGCCGACCTCCCGCTGCCGGGGGAGGTCGCCGTCTGGGAGTTGACCACCCACCCGGAACGGCCCGAGGCCCTGCTGCTGGCGGCCGGTTGGACGGACGCCCCGCGGCTCTACCGCTACGACGGCGAAACCCTCCAGGACACCGGGCTGGCGCCCCGCTCACCGGTCGACTTCGGCGACGTGCACGCCCGCACCCTGCATGTGCCCGCGAGGGACGGAACACAGATCCCGCTCACCGTCATCCACCACAAGGACGTCGTGCTGGACGGCGACAACCCGGTCCTGCTCACCGGCTACGGCTCCCATGGCATGTCCGAGCTGCCGGAGTTCCGTCCGGAGATGCTCGCCTGGTACGAGCGCGGCGGCGTCTACGCCGTCGCACACCTGCGCGGTGGCGGGGCCTATGGCCGGGAGTGGCACGAAGCCGGGCGTGGCCCGCGCAAGGAGGCCACCATCACCGACTTCATCGACTGCGCCGAGCACCTCATCGCCCTGGGCTACACCCGGCAGGGACGGCTGGCGGGCGAGGGCGTCAGCGCCGGCGGCATCCCCACCGGGGGCGCGCTGGTGCGCCGGCCGGAGCTGTGGGCCGCCATGGTGATGCAGGTGCCGACGGTCAACGCCACCCGGATCGAGTTCAGCGAGAACGGGCCGATCAACGTGCCGGAGTTCGGCAGCGTCACCACCGAGGACGGCCTGCGCGGTCTGCTGATCGCCGATGCCTACCTGCGGGTCCAGGACGGCGTGCCGTACCCGGCGGTGCTGCTGACCACCGGACGGCGCGACGCGCGGGTGCCGCCGTGGCAGCCGGCGAAGCTGGCCGCCCGCCTGCAGGCGGCCGGCGCCTCCGGCCGGCCGGTGCTGCTGCGTGTGGAGGAGCACGGCGGTCACGGCGCCGGCTCGACCCGGGAGCAGGAACATGCCCTGCTCGCCGATGTGCTGGCCTTCCTGCTGCACGCGTTCGAGGCGTCACGATGAGGACGACCGAGCAGTGGGCCTCGTGCCGTCGCCCGAGTACCACGTGCCCGCCCCCGCGCAGACCTTGAGCTGCTGAGGGCTTGGGCCAACCAAACGAGGAGCCGGGCGAGGGGATAGCTTTAGGTGTCCGTACGACTACTAATGGTGATAACTCTGGAGTGATCAACAAACAGCAGATCGCGAGCGCCCTGAGCGCCGCGCCGCCGGTCGTCCTGTCCTCCAGCGCCAGCTCCAGGGCCGGCGCCACCACCACCGCCCCGCCCGCCGAGCAGTGGAGCGACCGCTGGCAGCTGCCCGGCGGCACGGCCTGGGTGTACTACGGCGAGCGGAACCAGACCCTGACCCGGCCGGTGCTCCTGGCCGACGGCTTCGGGGCCGGGGCCACCGACATCGACGAGCTCTACGACGGCCTGGAGCGGCGCGCCTTCCCGCTGATCAGCGAGCTGCGCCGGCGCGACCGCGACGTCGTCGTCATCGGCTACGACGACCGCGGCGCCTCCATCCTCGACAACGCGGAGACCGTCACCGCGGCGATCCACCGCGCCGCCGCCGAGCGGGTCGGCGACAACCGCCTGCTGGCCGGTGGGTTCAGCATGGGCGGCCTGGTCACCCGCTACGCCCTGGCCCGGATGGAGACGCAGCACGTCGACCACCAGGTCGGCGTGTACTTCTCCTGGGACACCCCGCACCGCGGCGCCTACGTGCCCATCTCGCTGCAGGCGTTCGCGCACCACAGCAAGGCCTACGACCCGCGCTTCTCCGACCTGTTCAACAGCCCCGCCGCCCGCCAGCTGCTGGCCTGGCACCTGCCTGACCCCAATGGCGTGCCCGGCGTCGACCCGCTGCGCACCCAGTTCCTGCGCGAACTGGAGTCCGTCGGTGGATGGCCGCGTATCCCGCGTCTGCTCGCCGTGGCCGACGGCGCGGGCAACGGCGCAGGCAACGGCACCGGCGCCGGCGAGAGCGCGCTGCTCGGCACCGGCGACCTCATCTCCGGCACCGATCTGCGCACCCAGCCCAAGGCGCCCGAGACCCTGGCCGCCAGGCTTCGCCTGCTGACGCCCGACGTCATCGAGGTCCAGGCGCCGGGGGTCCCGTGCGTGGACGGCGCGCCCGGCGGCATCCTGGACGGGTTCAAGATCCTCGCCGACGCGCTCAACGCCATCGCCGAAGCCACCGGTCTCGGCCTGGACGTCGACAATCCGATCGCCGGCCACTGCTTCGTCCCCTCCATCAGCGCCGTCTCCGTGCGGGACGTCACCGAAACCCACCTGTACACCGACATCGACGCGCTGTCGCCGGACGAGAGCGACTTCGACGACTTCCTCTGCGCCAACGACAACCACGGCCACACCGAGATCACGGAAGAGGGCGCCACCTGGCTCCTGGACCGCCTGCCCGACTAGAACGCGCCACCGATCCCACAGCAGCCCGGCATCCTCGATGTCGCGAATGGAGCAGAGCGAAGCGGCCCCGTGATCACCAATGGGATCACGGGGCCGCTTCTCATCATGTCCCGAGGGGGAACGGTGTCTGCTTCCCGCGTGAGCGGGCTGCGTCCACCGGTCCGCTGAGTGGACCGAAGATTGCCCGCCGCCGCGCCCCGCCAAGAATATGGATGCTGTACAGGGTCGATCACGGTCAGTGACGGTCCGAAGGTCGCGTGACACCTATGTCCGGCGGCGGCGATCAGGCCGCTGACGAAGGGACGGCCACGATGAACAACCGATCGGCGAGGGCCCTGTCCCGAGCCCTGATCGCAGCGGTGGTGGCGGCTGCTGTGACGACGGCACCGGGCCTGACCGGCGCGAGCAGCGCCTCGGCCGCGGCCGACCCGACATGCGGGAGCTGGATCTCCAGTCTCGTCTTCCCCGGCCTGTCGGCCCGAGCCTGTATCTGGGGCAGCGGTGCCCCCTGGAAGCAGGCCCAGACGGAGGTCTTCAACGGCACGGGCTTCTCGGTGGAGGTCGAGAACCTCACCGCCCGCCTGGAGGGCCTTCCCGCGGACGCCCGTTGCGTCCACATCAGCCTCCAGAACGGGCAGACGGCGTTCTGCGGCACCCGTAGCGTGCCCGACAACAATCCCTTCCAGTTCGACCGGGCCCTGGGCACCGCCCAGGTCACGGACCTGATCAGGCGGGAGCAGTTCTCCTTCGATTCCCCCTTCGTGGGGTGAGCGGCGGCCGGGGCGGGAGAGGTCATCAGGTGATGGGCACGTCGTGCATCGGGGTGAACCCGAACAGGTTCACGTCCACGCTGGTCACGTCGGCGGGTGGGGCGGTCATGAGCACGAACATCCGGATCTGCTCGCCCGCTCCCAGCGACTTCAGCACCGTGCTGGAGCAGACGCAGTGCCGGGGCACGTCGAGGCGGCCGGGCGTGGTCAGCGGGAGGTAGCGGGTACGAGCCGCGTCGGTCAGCGCGAGCCAGAAGAAGTCGAGCTTGTACCCGTAGATGCCGGCCTGCTGGTCGACGTCGGGGTCCCAGGCTCCCCTCTCCAAGGAGACCCTGTCGCCGCCGCCGGCGTGTCGGAAGGTCACGGTGGCGATGAGGGTCCTGTCGTTGATGCGTCTCAGTTCCCGCAGGTCGGCTTTGAGGCCGGTCAGCTCGCGCAGGCCGGTGGCCGTCGGAACCGCCGTGGTGGCCGTCGTGGTCGCCGTGACGGACGGCGTCGGAACGGGGGTGCGCGGCGCGCCGGCCGGCTTGGGCAGCCGCTGGAAGGTCACCTCGACCCGCCGGTTGCGGGCGCGGGCGGCATCGGAGGTGGCCGGCACGGCGGGCTCCGTCTCGCCCTTGCCCTCCACCTGCAAGGGGACCGGGCCGACGAGGCCGGTCAGTGCCTTCTGCACGGCCTTGGCCCGTCTCAGGGACAGGTCCATGTTGTAGGTGTCGTCGCCGACGTCGTCGGTGTGCCCGACGACCCGCACGGCGCCCTGGGCCTCGGTGCGGACGCGCTCCGCGACGCGCTGCAGTGTCTGCTTGGCGCGGCTGGTGAGGGCGGCCTTGTCGAAGGCGAACAGGACGTCGGTGTTGAGCGCCAGCTCGACCTGCTGGTCCGACTCGGTCACCGAGGTCGTGGTGGCGTCGGAGCGGGTGGCGAGCGGGACGGTGAGCGGGAAGGCGGCGGCGATGGCGGCGGCGTCCGGTTCGCCGTCCAGCCGGGGGCCGGTGCCGGCGGGGCTGATCGGCAGGGGCGCGGTCAGTCCGGCGCTGTCGAATCCGACGGCCAGGCTGGTGGTCTCCGGCGGCACCTGGTAGGTGGCCCACATCAGCGCGGGGCTGCCGGGCGTGGCCTTGGCGAGCGGCCCGGAGTAGCTGCACAGGCAGCGGGCCCGGACCTCGGCGTCGTCCTTCTTCATCGGGTAGTAGACGGAGAAGCGCGGGTCGTCCAGGAGGAAGAAGCCGGAGGCGGCCTGAATGTAGTCGTAGGGGGTGTCGCCGGCCAGCTGGCCGGCGTGGAAGCCTTCGAGCCGGACCTCGCCCTGGTCGGCGCTGATCCTGAACCGCGCGGTGACGGCGTTGGGGGCGCTGCGTTCCAGCCCGATCACGTCGATGCGGGCCGTGGCCACGCCGTCGGTGTGGCCGTCGCCGTACAGCGTGGCCAGGGGCGGAGCGTCGGCGGGCGGCGTGCCCCCGTTGGCGGTGGCTGCGGAGGGGCTGGCGGACGGCGCGACGGACGGCGCGGCGGACGGCGGTCGTGTGGTGGCCGCCGGTGCCGACGGGACGGAGCAGCCACCGAGTAAGAGCAGTGCCGCGATCAGAATCCGGCCGCTCGCTGAAAGCCTGCCAAAGTTCATGATCCGCCATTAAATCAGCATCGATTCGCCGCGTTCGACGCACTCTCGGCGGCGAGCAGCGCCGCGCGCAGCCGTTCGTACGTCGGGGCCAGCCGGCGCAGCCCGGCCGCCAGCGCCGCGTCGTCGCCCGCCACGAGCGGGCCCTGCAACCCGCCGACGATGCGGGCCTGCTCGGCGGCGACGGCCGCGCCCGCGTCGAGGCGGAGGGACGACAGGCAGGCCGCCAGGTCGTTGAGGCGGCGGGCGCCCACCCGCACCGCGAACGCCTGCCACAGCATCCTGATCTCGGGATCCAGCCCTTCCTCCACCAGTTCGGCCGTGCGCTCGGCGGCCTCGGCCAGCCCCAGCGTGCCGGGCGGGACCCGCACATCCGTACGGCCCGCCAGCCAGGCCAGTCCGGCGGGCAGCGAGCGCCGCAGCGCCTCCTGCCGGCCGACCTGCTGGCGGCGGGTGAAGCCGTGCCGCATCAGGAACGGCCGCTCCAGATAGGGGATCAGCTCTCCGCGCCACGCCTCGGCGAAGGCGCCGACCGGCAGGGTGGCGTACGGGTAGCCCTGCGGGTCGTGCACCAGCACGGTGTCGCCGGCCACCTCCAGCACCACCAGGTAGTGGTCGGCGCCGACCGCTTCACCCGACCCGGGCTGGTAGGCCAGCAGGCCGAGCTCAAGCGGGCCGGCCAGCACCGGGCCGTCCTCGCAGGCGCGGCGCAGCCGGTCGAGCGCCGCCGCCGCCGTCCCGCCGTCGGCGCGCTCGCACTCCCAGCCGAGCAGGCCGAGCGCGGCGTCGATCCCGATCCCGGGGTCCCAGCCGAACGCGTCGAACAGCGGCAGCCGGCCGCCGATGAGCTGCATCCCGTACGGGGAGCCCGTCAGGACCTCGATCACGGCCGGAGGCGGCGCCTGGCCGCCCAGGACCATCGCGAGGGAGTTGGCGTAGCAGTACGGCCCGGAGCCGACATAGGTGACCGACATGCTCCGCACCGTGCCGCCTGACACGGTGTCAGGGTCAAGTCCGTCGTCGTCACGGCTCCAGGTGGGTGAGGTCGAGCCGACCCAGCCGATCGGGGTCGGACAGGATGTCGATCGTGGCGATCCTGCCGTCGGAGACGGTGAAGCTCATGACCGAGATCAGCTCGTCGTCGATGGTGTTGACCAGACCGGCCAGGCCGTTGACGAGCGCCGGGCGGGTGGTGGCGCTCGTGGCCATGCGCTGGAAGGTGGCGAGCTGTCCGGCCACGGCCGCGGCGCCCCTGATGACCCGCATGCCGCCGGTGAGCGTCCCGCCGTCGGCGCGCAGCGTCACCTCGGGGTGGAGGACGGACACCAGCGCGGCGAGGTCGCCGTCGCGGGCGGCGGCGAGGAAGGCGTCCACCACCCGGCGCTGACTGCCCGGATCGGGGCCGGGGTTCGGGGTCGCGCCGCGGACCCGCAGGCGCGCCCGGCTGGCGAGCTTCTTGGCCGCCGTGGGAGTGCGGTCCACGATGGGCGCGATCTGCTCGAACGGCATCCCGAACATGTCATGGAGCACGAACGCCAGCCGTTCGGCGGGGGTCAGGGACTCCAGCACGACCAGGAGCGCCAGTCCCACCGAGTCGGCCAGCAGCACTTCCTGCTCCGGGTCGGCGGCGTCCGCGCGGCTGATCACCGGATCGGGCAGGCGTTCCTCCAGCGACTCCTCACGTCGGGACCTGCGGGCGCGGAGCATGTCCAGGCACACCCGGCCGACCACGGTGGTCAGCCAGCCGCCGAGGTTGTCGATGTCGCCCGCGTCCGAACGCGCCAGCCGCAGCCATGCCTCCTGGACCGCGTCCTCGGCCTCGCTCAGCGAGCCGAGCATGCGGTAGGCGACCGCCTTCAGGTGCGGGCGGTGCCCCTGGAACCGGTCGGCAAGGAAGTCCTGGGATGTCACGGTCGCGTTCCTCTCTTGTCAGCCACGTCAGAGCGCTGACGCACCGAACCGGTGAAAGGTGACCGGGCACGCGTCCGGTCACCTTTCCCGCGGACCGTCCGTCATGCCGGCGACCGACACTCACTCACGAAGGGTTGCCGACGATGAGCAGGACGAATGTCCACGGAACGGTCGCGGACGGCTTCGAGCAGGTGCGCGAGGAGTTCGCCGCGGTGGTGGCCGGGCAGGACGGCCAGGCGGGCGCGCAACTGGCGGCCTATGTGCACGGCCGTCAGGTGGTGGACCTGTGGGCCGGGGACGAGGTGGGCGGCGACACCCTGACCGGGGTCTACTCCTCCACGAAGGGCGCCGCGACGCTGGTGACGGCGCTGCTGGCGCAGGGCGGGGTCCTCGATCTGGACGAGCCGGTGGCCCGGCGATGGCCGGAGTTCGCCGCCGCCGGCAAGGACGGGATCACGCTGCGGGACGTGCTGACCCACCGCTCCGGTGTCATCAGCGTCGACGGCGGACTGTCGGCCGCCGAGCTGGCCGACGACGCGGTGATCGCGCGCCGGCTGGCCGGGCAGCGGCCGTACTGGAAGCCGGGCTCGGCCTACGGCTACGGCGGGTTCGTCTCGTTCGCCATGGTGAACGAGGTGATCCGGCGGGTCACCGGCCAGTCGCTGCAGCAGGTCTACGACGAGCGCGTCCGCGCCCCTTACGGGCTGGACCTCTACCTGGGGCTGCCCGAGGCCGAGGAGCGCCGCTTCCGGCCGATCCGGTGGTGGACCGCCACGCCGGAGCAGGAGGCCGCGTTCTGCAGGGCCTCGGCGCCGCGATCGTCGCCCCGGCCGCGCTGTCGCTGCTCGCCGACACCTTCCCCGCCGGGCCCCGGCGCAACAAGGCGCTCGGCGTGTACGGCGCCATGGGCGGCCTGGGCTCGGTCGCCGGGCTGCTCCTGGGCGGTGCGCTGACCGAGTACCTGGGCTGGCGCTGGATCATGTTCGTCAACCTCCCCATCGCGCTGCTGGTCCTGGCCGGCACGTTCGCCCTGGTGCCCGGCACCCGTGAGCGCGGCGGGCTCGACCTGCCCGGCGCGCTCACGGCGACCCTGGCCCTCGGCTCGCTGGTCTACGCGATCAACCGGGCCGGGTCCCACGGCGTCGGCGACGGGCTCACCCTGGCCTTCGGCGTGGTGGCCGTGGCGCTGCTCGTCGCGCTCGCCCTGGTGGAGGCCGTCCTCACCGCGAACCCGGCCGGCGAGCGCGTCCCCGACGAGCTGTACGAGCGGGCGCGCGAGCACTACGACGAGAAGGCGCTCGCCACGCTCATCATGGCCATCGGCCAGGTCGGCTTCTTCACCCCCCTGGCCCTCATCGGCAAGCCGCTGGCCGGCGTGTCGCCGACGGAGCAGTGGAGGCGGTAGCCGGCGCACCCGCTCAGGGTGAGGACGCGGTGCCCGCGCCTCGCCCTGAGCGCTTTCAGTGCTCGGACGCCTACCCGCCGAGCGTGACCAGTTCGACGTCCTCCAGGTATTCGGGGTCGGCGAGCAGGTCGATGTGGGTGATCCGGCCGTTCGCGACGGTGAAGGCGAAGACCACCCGCGGCCGTCCGCCCGGCGCCCACACCAGGCCCGGTGCCCCGTCGATGAGCGCGAGCTCGGCGGCCCGAGCCCGGCCGGCGAACGTCTCGGCCACGCCGTCCGCCCCTCGTACCAGCCTGGACGCGCCGGAGAGCACGGCGGTGCGGTCCGCGCTGATCTCCACGTCGGGGTCGAGCAGCGCGAGCAGGGCCGCGAAGTCACCGTCACGGGACGCGGCCCGGAAAGCGGCGACGATCTCCCGCTGCCTGACGGAGCCGGTCCCTGCTCCCGGGGCCGACGGGTGCTGCACGCGCCGGCGGGCGCGGCTGGCCAGTTGCCGGGCCGCGGCCGGCGAACGGTTCACGATCAACGCGATCTCGCCGAACGGCACGGCGAACATGTCGTGCAGGACGAACGCGATCCGTTCCGCCGGCGCGAGCATGTCGAGCACCACCAGCAGAGCCAGGCCCACCGAGTCGGCGACGACCACCTCGTGCTCCGGATCGTCCGCCTCGCGAAGGCCGGCCACCGGGTCCGGGCCGGAGACGCGCAGCGGCTCCTCGCGGCGCGTCCGGCGATCGCGCAGCATGCTCAGCGCCACCCGTGCGACGATCGTGGTGAGCCAGCCCGGCACGTTACGCACGTCCTCCGCGCCGGCGCGGCTGAGCCGCAGCCAGGCCTCCTGCAGGGCGTCGTCGGCCTCGCTCGCCGAGCCGAGCAGCCGGTAGGCCACCGCCCACAGATGGTCGCGATGCTGCTGGAACCAACCGGCCAGCAGGTCCTTCTCCTCCATGACGCCGTCCCTCTCGTGCTGTCTGCAACAGATGACGGAAACGACCGCACAGATGTGACGGCGGCGCGCTGTCACAACCTCCCCTCGCGGCGCGTCATCAGTGCGGAAGTCCAGCCGATACAGCGGAGAAACACATGCAGACACGGATGAAGAATCCCGCCGCCGTCCTGCCGGCGGCGATGGCGCCCGTCCAGGAGCTCTTCAAGGCCGCCCGTACGGGCGGCGTGCCGGAGACCACGCTGGGGCTGGTGCACCTGCGCGCCAGCCAGATCAACGGTTGCGGCCCCTGCGTGGAGTCGGGGGTCCGCAGCGCCAGGAAGAGCGGCGAGAGCGACGAGCGGACGGGGCTGGTCGTCGCCTGGCGGGAGACGCCGTACTTCACCGACGCCGAACGGGCCGCGCTGGCCCTCACCGAGGCCGCCACCCGGCTCGCCGACCGCAGCGACCCGGTCCCCGACGACATCTGGGACGAGGCGGCCCGGCACTACGACGAGGCGGGACTGGCCGCGATCATCCTGATGGTCGCGGTCACGAACCTGTCGAACCGGCTCAACGTCACCACCCGGCAGCTCGCCGGCCAGAAGTGGGGCTGAGTCGCATGGCGCACACGACGGAGGGCTCATGACCTTACGCACCTGGCCGCGACGGCTCGCCACGGTCCTCTACTGGTATCTGGCCGCGTCGTTCTTCGTCGGCTTCGTCACCAAGTTCTGGCCCGGGCCGACCTTCTTCGGCCCGGCCTACGCGGAGAAGTTCGTGGACTGGGGCTGGCCGCCGTGGATGCGGTTCGTGGTCGGCGCGCTGGAGCTCGTCTTCGGGCTGACGATGCTCGTCCCGCGGCGGCGGGTCAGGTTCATCGGGGCGGCGGGGCTGGTGTTCGTGCTGATCGGCGCGGTGACGACCCACCTCATCGACGTCGCCCCCCTGTACGAGGAGGTGTCGGCGCCGCTGCACCTGATCATCATGATCGGCGTGGCGCTGGCGAACTGGCCGGCGGACTGGCGGGACCTTCTCCACCCTCTCGACGACCGGAGCGTCCGCGCGGAGCCGAGCCCGTCGGTGGGACGCGCGTCGGCCGTTCGGTAGAGGAACCGGCCTGGCCGTGATCAAGCACGTGATCACGGCCAGGCCGGGCAAGCCTGCCGTGCACAACACCGTGGCCCGGGCGTCCGCATGTCCTTCGGCGGATGCCCGAGCCACGGCGCCGTCCTCAGCTCGTCACAGGTGCGGCGCCTGCGTCGCGGGAGGGCTGGAGGTCGACGACGACCTCGTAGATGCTGGGCCGCGCGGTGATGTGCAGGCCGGGGTCATTGAGCAGCCGCTGCGCGCTCTCCTGCCATTCGGGTCTGCCCAGCGCCTCTTCGAGCTGCCGCCCGCTCTCCCAGTGCGCCACGTTGACGAACCGCAGCTCGGCGTCGTCGATCATCGATCGGTGCAGCCGCGCCCCGACGAATCCCGGCTGCCGCGCCATGATCTCGGCGTTCTCCCTCCACAGCGGCAGGAACGTCTCCGACTCCGCCACCGGGACGGTGAAGGCGTTGATCATGGTGATCGGCTCGTCGACCGGCGTTTCGGTACGGGTGATCGGAACTTCGTTCATGATTTCTCCCTGGTGATCGGTGATGACAGGGTCAGTTCGCCATGCCGATGACCTGCTCGACCGTTTCCGGCCGGTCGAGCACCGCGAGCATGGCGTGGGCCACGTCGGCGCGTGAGACGTACCGGCCGCCCGGCACGTTCTGTGCCACCGCCGTCCGGTAGGCGCCGGTCACCGGCTTGTCGGTCAGCTGCACCGGCCGGAGCACCGTCCAGTCCAGGCCGCTGTCGCGCACGGCGTCCTCCATGACGGCCAGGTCGAGGTACTGCGGACGTAGCACGGCCTTGACGATCGGATACACCACGTAGCGCAGGAACGGCCCGTCGCCGGGGTCGTGCCGGGGCGGGTTGGGCCGGCCGGGGGAGGGGGTGGTGCCGACCGGGGCGGCGCTCACCACCACCAGCCGGCGGGTCCCGGCGGCCTGCATCGCCGCGATGATCGCCTTGGTGCCCCTGGAGGCCACCCCGGCTGCGGCGTTGTTCGGCGGGCCGAGCGCCGACAGAACGGCATCGGCTCCCTCGACGGCGGGCAGCAGCGTCGTGACGTCGGCCGTGGCCAGGTCGGCGGCACGCACGACGCGGACCGGCTTCCCGTCCAGCTTGGCCGGACTCCGCACGACGGCCGTGACGTCGTGCCCCTCGGCCAGAGCCTGGTCGAGCAGTTGCCGGCCGACGCCGCCACTGGCGCCGAAGACGGTGAGTTTCATGGACGAGTCCCTCCGGGTTCGTGGAAAGGGGTTGCCGAGGCAGACGATCCCTGCGCGTGGGCGGCGGGACCGCCTCGAAGACGCCCCGGTCGCTGACATGTATGGACACCCACTTGCTCGCGTTCTGTCTTCGCCTGTACGACGAGGCGGGCACGGCGAAGGTGACGACTCCCGGGAGCGACGCTCCGCGAGCTGCCGGCGGCCGAGCCCGTTCCGCCGCCTCCATGACCCGGCGCGCGGCGGAAATGTGACAGCGGGAACGATCACATCCCCCGGGTCTCCGGAGTCACGGCCGGCCGGTGCCGCTGGTCCCGGGCCGGGGCGGCCTACCAGGAGGCGCCGACCGTCCTGTCCGACTGCGTCGAGCGCGAACTCCGCATCGTCGAGGAGGAACCGCACTTGTGCGGGCCACATTCGTCCTGCAACGATCTCACCTTTATCAATGGCGCCATCGTCGAGTGTCAAAGATCAGGCGATGACGAAATAGAGAAGCTGCTGACAGACGGTTTGATCATTTCGCGATGCCCGTCCCGAGGAGCTGCGGGTCCTATTGCGACCTCGCAAGAGAGCCCGGCGAGATGCGGACCGGCATCAAGGTCAGGGGGCCCTTCAACATCGCCCTTTCCCTGCCTACACTGACCCTGACGTGGACAGGCCGCGCGCACAACAACCGCACCAATCGCCACCACCGCGCGGGACGCCCCGAGATCGGGACCAGCCGAAAACGGAGAAGGACATGGCGCATCCCCCCAAAGATTCCTTCGTGGTTGCAGAACGTCTACGCATGGACCTTGCCGAACGCTTCTTACGTCCCGTGCCACTGCCTGTCCGCGAGTTCTCTTCGGATTTCGGCGACCGGTCGGATGTGGATCTGACCCCGCCTCCCGGAACGGTCGTGGTGTATTTCGCCCGCGACACCACGGTCCTGGATCGCCTGTCCCGGGCTTTTGAGGCAGCGGATCTGACCGTACTGGCGGAGCTGCGCAGAGAACTGGACGGCAGGCGTTCCATCACGCCCTCCAAGAACTTCGACCTGCTGCAGCTCGTGAGACAATCCGACTGCGTATTCGACATCCGTTACGGAGGTCGAACGCTCGCCAGTAACAAGATCCTGCCGGACGCCGAGCTCCTGGGCTCCGTATCCATTTCGTGGACCGGCGGAGAGCTCGACGACAACCTGTTCTCGGTCGTCGAATACCATAAACGCGAGGAGGCCGGTCCACACCTGCAGTACGTGGCGTACCGGCGTCCGCCGTATCTCACGGACATGGAGCGATCCATGGTCTCCCGAATTCCGTCCGCGATCTCGGAAATCCACCTGGGCGTGGTGACACCGGACGAGACGCGGACCGCGCGCGAGGTCTGCGCGATCGTCGAGAAAGCGGCCAAAGACGCGGCCAAGACGCGGACGTGCGGCCCCGACCTCACCTTGCTTGCTCAGCTGGAAGAGGAGATCCGCAACGGTACGATCTCCCCGGAGGCGTCCGTTCGTGAACTTGTCCGAGCGCGCCTGGAGCTCATGACCCGCACACTTCAGCAGTAAGTCCGTGGTCGAGAACATCCTCGGATGGCTTGCCTGGACAGTGCTGTCCGGTTGGTACCTGGCCACCGTCGCCGTGAACATCCCCTACGTGGAACGCTTGATCGGCAGCCGTTTCGCCTCCAGGCGGGTCTGGTCATTCGTTCCGAACTGGTCGTTCTTCGCTCCGCGTCCTGCCGTCAGCGACACCTTTCTCTTCTATCGAGACCGTCTGGCCGGCGGAACCTGCTCGCCGTGGCGAACGGCAGCCGAACCGCCGAAGCTGCACTGGCTGCGCCGGATGGCGTGGAATCCGCACAGCCGGCCGGGAAAGGCGATATCGGACGCGGAGTCCGTGCTCCTGCAGGAGGGGATCGCCGCCAGATCCATGGCTGCCGAATCCCTCTTCCTGACGGTTCCGTATTTGCTGCTGCTCAACCACGTCTGCTCCTTCGCCGTCGGTCCTGGGGTAGGAGCCCGTCAGTTCGCCCTGGCTCGCCGCGACGGGCGCAGCCGTCAGTTGGAAATCGTCTTCGTCTCCGGATTTCACACGCTCGGGGATCGCCAGGACGCTCAGGAGGACAGGCAGGCGTGGACGTAGCGATGTTTGCGCAGGCCCTTCCCTTGTCGGTTTCGCTGATCGGGCTGGCGGGACTGATCCGGGCCGGTGAGGACTGGGCAATCCGCAAGGAGTACGGCGCGGACGGGGTGATGTCCGGGGACATCGTCCTGCTGCAGCAACCGGGCAGGCCCGGCTCTGTGTGGACGGCCCTTCGTCCCCTTCTGAGATCCGACCGGGTGCTCTCTTTCTGCGTCATCGGCCGCCTCGCGTCGGGCGCGGCGCTCACGGTGACTCCATGGGGTGCCGATCACCTCGTCGGCCCCCTGCTGTTCTTCAACCTCGCACTCCTGATGTTCTCCTTGCTCCGGTGCGGTTACGGCGCCGATGGCGCCGACCAGATGCTCATCATCGTCTGCACGGGGGCGTTGCTCGCCCAATCGGGAATTCCGGCGGTTCGCTCCGCGGGTCTGTGGTTCGTGACCGGGCAGTTGGTTCTGTCGTTCGTGGTGGCTGGGATGGCCAAGCTCTCCGGCGAGGAGTGGCGTTCAGGAAAGGCGATCTGCGGGATTCTCAGCACGGAGCGCTATGGGATGCCGGCACTGGCCGGCGTGCTGACCCGGCACGGCAGCCTGTCCCGCCTGCTGGGCTGGGGAGTCATCGTGTTCGAAGCATCCTTCTTCATGGTGCTGTTCGGAGTCGAGCCGCTCACGCTGGCTTATCTGGGGGCGGGGCTCGCCTTCCATGCCGGGGTGGCGGCCACCATGGGGCTCAACAACTTCCTCCTGAGCTTCGCGCCTGCCTATCCCATGGCGGCGATTTGCCTGGTCTCCTAGCACTGCGGCCGCAGAAGCCGGCGTCTCCAGGAGCGGCCGGCGCGGGCGAGCATGGGCAAGGTGACGTGGCCCCGGCCGCAGGAACGGCGCCGCCACGCCTCAGCGGGCGGGGGATCGGGTCACGTCGGCTGGACCGGGTGCGGTGTCCTGGGGGCCGTGCGGCGGCGGTAGTCGCCGGGGGTGGTCCCGTACTGCTGGCGGAAGGCCAGGTGGAAGCCGACCGCCGAGTGGTAGCCGACGCGTTCGCCGATCCGGCTGTGGGCGAGCGTGGTCTCGCTCAGCAGGCGGGCGGCCTCCTGCATGCGGCGGGCGGTCAGGTGCCGGATCGGCGCCTCGCCGACCAGCTCGCGGAAGGTCGCCGCGAACGCCGAGCGCGACATCCCGGCCTCGGCCGCCAGCGACTCCACCGTCCAGGGCTCGGCGAACCTCGTCTGTACGGCGTGCAGCGCCGCCCCGATCGCCGGGTGACGCAACGCCCGCAGGACCGGCGAGCCGTCGGGCATCTCGGCCATCTCGCCCACCGCGGCCCGCAACGCCAGCACGAAGACCAGCTCGAAGGCGCGCAGGGCGACCAGTGTCGCGCCGGGCTCGGCCAGGTCCCATTCTCCGGCCAGCCGTCCGAGGGTGCCGCCGAGCAGCCCGTGACGTTCCAGCGTGGCCCGGTCGAGCACCAGGACGGGCGGCAGCGCCCGGTAGATCGGCGAGATGGCGGCCCGGTCGTAGTGCAGCCCGCCGCAGAGCAGGACGGTCCGCTCGCCTGGCCCGCCCAGCTCGACGGTGCTCACGCCGCCCTGCGGCCGCTCGGGCAGCACGACCGCGAGCGGCACGGCGGGACGCCCCGGCCGGTCGCCCAGCCGGTGCGCGCTGCCGTGCGGGAAGACGGCCAGCTCCCCGGCGCGCAGCAGGACGGGCTCGGCGCCGGGCAGCTCGACGGCACACGTGCCCTCGTGCACGTAGTGCAGCAGCGCGCAGTCCTCGCCCTCGCCCGCGACGCCCCAGGGCGACCCGGCCCGCCAGCGGCTGTGGAAGACGCCCTCCAGCCGCAGCGGGGCCAGCAGAGCGCTGAGCAGGTCACCATCCACCGGACGATCCTTAAATAAGCTGATATTTCGCTTTATAGAGCGTATCGCCGACTCGTTGGAAGCTGTCCATCATGACGTTTCTTGTGATCGGCGCGGCAGGCGCCCAGGGCGGCGCGGTCGCGCGGCGGCTCGTCGCCGAGGGGCATACGGTGCGCGGACTGACCAGGAGCGGCCGGGTGCCGCACGGAGTGCAGCCGGTCGCCGGCGACCTCGGCGACGCCGAGGCGGTGAAGGCGGCCTTCGCCGGGGTGACGCACGCCTCGGTGACCCTGCCCATGGTCTACGAGCCGGACACGGTGGCCGCCCACGTCCGTCATGTGCGCGACGCCGCGCTGGCGGCCGGGGTGCGGCGGCTGGTGTTCAACACCGCCAACCGGCTGCCCGAGGCCGCCACGCGGGTGGCGGCCTTCGAGACGCGCCGCCGGGCGGTACGGACGCTGCGGTCGGCCGGGCTGCCCGTCGTGGTGCTGTGCCCGCCGGTCTACCTGGACAACCTGGCCGCGCCGTGGGTGACGGGGCCGCTGGCGGCCGAGGGCGTGCTGCGCTACCCGCTGCCCGCCGACCTGCCGGTGCCCTGGCTCTCGCACGACGACCTGGGCGCCGCCACGCACGCCGCGCTCGTGCGTGACGATCTGGAGGGAGCCGTGCTGAGGCTCGGCGGCCCCGACGTCGTGACCGGCGACGAGCTGGCGGCCGCCTTCGGCGCCCGTTACGCCGCGCAGGATCCGGCCGAGTTCGAGTCCGGCCTCACGAGGGCGCTGGGCGCGCCGACGGCCGCCGCGGTGGCGGCCACCTACCGCTGGGCCGCCGCCGACTGCGACCTGTTCGCGGCCGACCCCGCGGCGGCCGATCTGCTGGGCCTGCGGCTGACGCCGCTGCGCACCTGGATCGCCGCCCAGCCCTGGGCGAACCGGTGAACGACGTCGAGGCGGAGATCGTCCGCCACCACGAGGTCGTCGAACGCTGGCTGACCGGCGCCGCCGCGCCGGAGGAGTTCGCCCGCTTCGCCGACGCCCACGCCCCCGGCTTCACGCTCATCACCCCCGACGGCCGGACGCTCACCCGCGACCAGGTCCTCGCCGAGGTCGAGGCGCTCCACGGCCGGGCGCCAGGGCTGACCATCGAGATCCGCGACGTACGGATCGTCGCCTCCCACGGCGCGCTCGTGGCGGCCACCTACCAGGAGGTCCAGCCGGACCGGACCCGGCAGTCCACAGTGGTCCTCCAGTCCGCCACGTGGTTGCACCTGCACGAGACCTGGCTCCCGTGACGTCCGGTGCAGGTCGGGGGCGGAGCGCGACGCCTGGCCGGCGCGGCCGCCGACGGCCTCACCAGCAGGTCAGGTCGGGGTTGGGGGAGGGGCCACAGGGGCCTTGGTTGCCGCCGCCGTCGGCGACCGTGCCCGGGGGCGCCCAGATCAGATGGCCGACGTTGCCGGTGCCGACGTTGTTCCTCAAGGTGACCGGCGGGGTGACAGCCAGGCGCGACGCCAGGTGGATGCCGCCCTGGACCACCTGCCCCTGACGGTCGACGAGACCGCTGGGGTTGTGGCCGTTGCCGACGAACACGTTGTCGGAGACGGGATCGGGACCGGCCCGGTTGCTCCCGTACGAGTTCTCCACGAACATGCCGACGGTCTTGTTGCCGTTGAACACGTTCCTGCGGACGATGCGGTGCTTCAGCATGGAGCTGGAGTGCAGGCCGCCCATGGGGAAGGCGTCGAAGACGTTGCGCGTGAAGACGCCCCGGTCCGTGGCGCTGACGGTGAGGACGGCGCCGCCGTAGTCGATGTAGATCGCGTAGGTGAAGCCGGTGATCGTGCCGTTGCGGACCGTGGTGCCCTGCCTGCCGGTGGCCTTCAGCCCGTTGCCGGTGCCCGAGCCGGTGATCGTGTGGCTGTTGAGGTCCAGGTCGACGTCGTCGGCCCCGATGGTCAGGGCGCCGGCCGGGCAGGTCAGGTCGGCGGTGAGCGTGGTGTCGGTGGTCAGGACGTCACCGCAGGCCACCGCCGTGGTGGTCGCCTCCGCGGGGTTCGCCACATCAGGGTGGCCGATAAGAGGAGCAGGCACGCGGCCGCCCCGCGCGCGATCGCCGCCTTGGGCGCTCCGGGCATGATGATCTCCTGTCAGTCCATGGAACAGGGGGTCGTGATCAGAAGCATGCGCGAGGTGATCCATGTGCAGGAGTCACTCGATCGCGACCGGCGAGTGGGAAAACTGTGGCCGCCGCAGATGTAACGCATCGCACCGGTCCAAGCGCGGCTGCAGGGCGCGCTCGAGGCGGTGCCGGGGCTCGTCCGGTCCGCCGGCGCACGTCAGCGCGGCGGCGGATCGGAGCGTTGGCAGCCGTTGGCGAGGGTCGCTCGGAGCCGGTCGTGCTTGAACTGGTATCTGGCTCCGGCGGTGCGCAGCACATGACGCCGGCGGGCGTCTTCGAGGAACCGCATCCCGCGCAGCGGAAACAGCCGCCGCATGCGGAGCTGGGCGAAGAGCAGGCCGGTACGCCAGATGTCGGAGATCGCCGCGACGGAACCGAGGGTGATCATGATGCCGAACCCGGCGGCGGTGACGATCCCGGCCGGCACGCCGTGGGTGCGGCCGTTCTGGAAGCCCAGCGCCATGCTGATGGGGATCGCGGCGCTGCAGGCCACCAGCAGGGCGCGCCGGCGGTCCAGGCGCCAGCGCATGAGGGGAGTGGGCGGGGTGTCGATGTCGGCGATCGGACGGGCCACGGCGACCATGAGCCCGAACCCGAAGGCGGCGATCAGCCCGGCGAACGTTCCGTGCAGCGGCGTCTTGCTCAAGCCGTAGGCCAGCCCGATCGGCCCCCCGATGGCCGCGGCGGCCAGCAGGTCGACGCCGCCCGGACGCAGCCTGCTCCACCAGGAACCGGCGCTGTACGTGGGGCGGATGCGGGTGGCCGCGTGCCCGGCGACGGCCGCCGCGACGATCCCGGCGGCCAGGCCGTACGGATAGGCGCTCTGGTTGCCCACGGCCATGGTCACCACCACGAAGATCGCCAACCCGGCTGCGGTGTTGAACGCCGGGCGAGGCCGTCGGTGCGGCGGCCGGGCGGGCCGTCCGCCGAATGCGGCGCCGAGCCTGTCCGCCCAGCCGGAGCGGGGATCGCGCAGTTCGGAGACCAGGCCGGCCAGTAACCCGAAACACCCGCCCATGAGGGCGCCGTACCACACGCCGAACGCCGTCCCGGTGTTACCGGCGACCGTGTACTGCCCGATCGGGCCGAACACCACGGCGCCGATCCCGCTCGTCAGCAACGTTCCGGCAAGGGCGTTGATCAGGCAGCGCTCCCACATCGGCGCCCAGTGGTGCATCTGCCACCATGCCAGGTCGCCGCGGCCCATCCGGGCGGCCAGAAAGCTGAGCCATCTGCGAGCCTGCTCCGCCGAAGGGCCGGACCGGTGTGGCGGGTAGGTGGCGGGAACGACGCGATCGAGCAGGAAGTCCTCGGCTTGCTCGCGCGTGGTGAAGCGGCCTGGCCGGAGCAGGCCGGCGGCGGCCTGCGGGTCCTCCCGCAGGAGGGTGAGCGTCAGTGGCGTGTCCAGCGCCTGGCTGACCGGGTCGTCGGGGTGTTGTCGGAGACGGTCGATCAGTCGGCTCATGGCGTCGTCGTCGTCGCCGGCGAGCCGGTCGGGCTGGTGGTCCTGCAGATATCTGACCGCCTGCTCGGCCGCGACCGGCAGGAGCTCCACCGCCGCGGCGCCGTGCAGCGGGCCGGTCCTGGCCTGTACGGCGGCGCTGAAGTCGTCGGTGCGGGCCAGCACCAGGAGCCGGAAGGAACGGCGCTGCCGATTGACGTGGTGCAACGCCTCGATCTGGCGAGGCTCGTCCATCTCGTCGAAGCCGTCGAGGAGGAGCGAGACCATGCCGTGGCGGACCAGTTCGCCCGCTGCGTCCGGGCCGTATTCGGGGGAGGTGAGGAAGTCGTAGGCGGTGGCCAGTTGCCGGGCGAACCAGTCGCTGAGACTGTGGCGCCGGGGATCCCAGTCGCAGGCGTTCAGCAGCACCGGAACCGGCGTGCCCATGGCCTGCTGAGGGGTCAGGCGGACCCGGTGATCCAGCGCCTCCAGCAGTAACAGGATGGCTGTCGCGCTCTTGCCGGTGCCGTAGTGACCCATGACGACGATGCGGCCGGAGCCCAGCCCCGCGTACAGGTCGAACAACCCGGCAAGCCCGCCGCCCTCGACCGCCTGCGCCGTCGCCTGCTGGACGCCGGGCAGCGGCGTGAAGCGGGGCCGCCGCGGGTCGTCGAGGGCCACGCGCAACCGGCTGGCGACGGGCCGGGAGGTGCGCACCCAGCGCGGGGGGATCGGCGGCGGGTTGTCCAAGCCGCGATCGGCCGCCTCGTCCTCCCACTGCACCCGCAGCTTTCTCGCCAGCGCGTTGGCCGCCTTGGCCAGCCGGACGCCATCCTCGCCCTCGGGCACGATCCTTGACAGAGCAACGTCGTCCGGGCCCGGGCGACATCGTTCCTGAGCGAGATCAGGGGAAGACGCAGCCATTTCCGGACACCTTTCCTCCGGCGGGCCGGATTCGGACTCCTCCTTCATATCACGTGCGATGTCCGCCGTTTCATTTCTGCCCGCGGCCATCGGGACAAAGGCGCTGCGAATGGGGACGGCGACGGTGTCGGACGCCCTGGATTCGGCGAGCACGGTTTTCGCCGGGCCGGTGGTGGCGGTTCCGCGCATTGTCCACGCATGGTGAGCGCGGCGCGCGAGGTCGAGGAAGGCCGCGTGCTCGGGGTGCTCGACTTCCAGCCCTGCCCGGACGAGCACGGAAGAGATCAATGTCTGGCGCGGGAAATGCCGCTCTTTGCGCCAGTGTCCAATGGTGGAGGCACTCAGGTCCAGCGCCCTGGCCAGGTCGACGTCCAATGGCTTCCCGTCGGCGTCACGGCGGGCCTGCCAGCGTTTTCCCTGTTCGGAGCGCCGGGCCGCCTCATATACGTACCCGAAGAAGCGGCCGAAGAACTCGGCGATCGCATCATCTTCCGCCCTCGGTGTCCGATTGGTTCCGACCATGCCTTGTTCGACCTCCTGGTTCTCGATGGGTAATTCACGGCATTTTCCAGCTCCACCGTATCGCGTCCCGGCGCCGCTCCTCCCGCGCGATTGCATGTGCAATGCAATTGTGTTGGGCCAGGTCGCAGGCCTTGCCATTTGCATTTGAGGTCATTTCTGTGGAATGGCTTTACGGTTCGAGTCAAGCGATGATCTCCTTTCCCGGGACACGATCGCGGTGGCCGGCCAATAGCGCCATCCGGGCGATTGACACGCTCGGCCGTCGGCGAAGCCGCCGGCCGCCTGAGAACACCAAGGGAGAATCACCATGCAGAGCACCAGGAAAGTCAGATGGGCCGCCTCGTTCGCGGCGGCGGCTCTCGCCGGCAGCCTCACGATGACGGCATCCGCCTCTGCCGAGGCCGCCGTCACGGCGCCGTGCGGTCTCAGCTACACGACGGGCGACGTGCCCGGCGGCCCCCTGAAGATCGTCTACTACACGATCCGCAACTGCCACGCCTACACGGTCAAGCGCAAGCTGGACATCGCCGGAACCACGGACGAGCCATGTCTCACCATTCCTGGCGGAGGGACCGTGTCAAGGACGCGGGTCATCGCGGGCTGGGCGGGCGTCAGGGGGATGAAGCCCTGCTGAGTTCGCGCACCGGGCGCTGACAAGCGTGACGCGTGCGCCTCCGGGGGTGGCCCGCGGCCGGGCCCGTCCCTGGAGGCGCCGTCGGAAGCAGCGCCGGTGGGGCGTTCCCGGCCCAGCGCCCACGGGCGCGGCTCAGTGGCCGCCACCGGCGGCGTGCTCGCGGCGGTCGAGGTGGGCCCGCAGCTCGGCGAGCCACTCCCGGCCCCTGCTGCGCCCGTCGGGGAGCTGGTCGTCGCGGTCCCAACGCCAGGAGACCGCGAGGGCGAGGCTGAGGATCCGGCACTCGGCGAGCAGCCCGGAGTCGGCGCCCGGGTAGTGCGCGGCGACGTCCTGCGGGGCATGGGCCAGGTCGAACTCGACGGGGCCGCGGCAGGCGGTCTCCAGGTCGATGAAGAGCGGTCCGTCCACGGTGGCGAGCAGGTTGCCGGGGTGCGGTTCGCCGTGCAGGAGCTGTTGCCGCGGGCCGCGGCCCAGGATCGCGCGGCTGATTCCGCGGAGGGTGCCGGTCAGCAGGGCACGTTCCGCGGCGCCGAGGTCCGGGCTGACCGCGGGGTCCTCGACGACCCGGAGGGCGTCCTCGACCCGGTCGGTGAACGGCGGTGCGGGCGAGTCGATGCGGCGCAGGCCGGCGTGCAGCCGGGCCAGGGCGTCGGCGTAGGCGGCGGGCGGGTGGTCCTCAGGTGCGGCGGTGGGCTCGTAGTAGGTCCAGAGGGTGACGGCGAAGCCGTCGCGGACATGGACCCGGGGCTCGGCCCTCGGATCGAGACCCGCCACCGGGCTGCCGGTCCCGGCGAGGCGCCGGGCGAGCTCCACCTCGAAGTCCGGGCGGTGCGCGAGGGGCGCGACCCGGGCGAGGACGCCGCTGGGCCGCAGCCGGACGGCGATCCGGTTCGAGTTGTGCAGCACGGCGGTGTCGTCGGCGCCCAGGCCGTACTCCGCGGCCGTGTCGACGGCCGCGGCCACCGCCCGCGGGATCTCGGTGTCCTTCACGTGTTCGGCGCCTCTCCCTGCTGGAGTTGATGTGCGCGGCGCAGGGGGAGGCGGTCGCGGGGTTCGTCCGGTGGCCGGTGTCGCGTCAGCGCCCGCGGGCGGGCGGCTGCTTTCGCAGAAGTACGGTCACGCCTGTATGCAACACCACCCGGCTGGTTCGGCGCATCCGGTTTGTTGCCGGTGCCGGTGCCGGTGCCGGTGCCGGTGCCGGTGCCGCGGCCAGCGGCCTCAGGTCCACGGGTTCTTGGTCAGGACGGTGGACGTGCTGCGAGGACGGTCGTCCGGCGGGGGAGTGGACGCCGGCGGGTGCACCTTGGTGGTCTTCACGAAGCCATCCAGATTGCCCTGCACGGCGATCTGCTTGTTCTTCTGCGCCTTCTTCTTGGCCGGGAGCTTCTCCTTGGACGTGGCCACCTTCTCCTTGACGACGGCCTTGGGGGTCGAGACGGTTCTCTGCCGCGGCGCCTGGGTGACGGGGGTGTCGATGGAGGTGGTGGTGATGATGCCCGACTTCGCCGACCTGCCGAAGAAGTCCTTCTCTTTCCCGACGATCCTGGTGCCGGATCCCTCGGTGATGTAGACCTTCTTCCCGGCGGCCTGCAGCTTCTCGGCGGCGGCGCGGAGTCTGGAGTGCACCCAGTCGGGAGCCGCGTCCGGAAAGACGTAACGCAGGTGACAGACCTGGCTCGGCAGGAGAAGCTTCTTGACGTAGTCGTTGAGCTGGGCGTCGAAGTCGTTGACGAAATCCTTGGTCGGGGTTTGGTTGGTGCCGTACCCCTTGTACTCGCAGAAGCAGAGTGCGGGCTCCGGCTCTCCGCGGGTGAAGACCAGCTCGATGCTGTCCACCGATCTCCCCTTGCTGGAGTTCGGGATGGCGATCGGCAGTTCGACGTCCTTGAGCAGGTAGTTGCTGCGTGCCGCCAGCGTCTTGTTGATCTGGAAGATGTAGCCGCGCAGCTCCGCCCATTCGACGGTGGCCGTGCCTTCGTCGATCGCCCTCAGCAGCCTGTCGATGTTCTCCCGCATCCACTCCAGCCTGCGGCCGTCGTCGAAGCCGTCCCGGTCGAGGACGGACAGCGCCTCGTCCAGCCAGGCGCTCGTCTCGGTGACCTGCTGCTTCGCGGGCACGGAGTCCATACCCTTCTTCTTCGCCCCCGGCAGCACGTACGGCTCCGGTTGCGGGCGGACGGCGAGGAGGTAGGCGCGGACCGTCGCGGTGAGTTCGTCGACCGTCGGATCCGGGCCCTCGACGGCCTGCGTCTGCCGTTTGAGCAGAATCTTCGCCATCAGGGTCAGCTGCTTGAGCGAGAACTTCTTCATCGTCTGCGTGCCGGCCAGGGTGACGAGGTCATGCATCTGCTGGGCGTAGTCGTAGGACGACGACCCCTCTTCCGTGCCGGCCATGACGCTCTGCGCGAGTTCCAGAGCGCCGGTGCGCAGCTCGTCACTCGACGGCTTCTGCTTCTTGGCGGGCTTTGGCGGGTCCATGTCCAGGGTCGTGGTCGTCAGCGAGATGGACGGGGTCAGGAACGACAACGACTGCTTGGGCTTGGTGATCGTGCTGGGTTCGCCGTCCGTCGTCAGGACCGGCGTGATCGTGACCGGTGTTCTGTCGCCGCCGGTCGGGCCCGTGCCGGTGTCCGTGTCGATGGTGACGGGCACGCGGTTGGGCTGGATGTCGCCCTGGTTCTGGTTCGCCTTCTTCTTGTTCGGGGCGGACAGCGTCCTGGCTTTTCTCTTCATGGTCGTGATCCGTCCTGGTCAGCGGGCGCGGTAGAGGAGGGCGAGTCGCAGACCCGCCAGGGCGGAGCGGTCACCGGTGAAGGCGAGCACCAGGGGAGCGGTGGCGGGGAGTCCGGGGGTGGGCAGGAGGCGGCCGTCGACCAGCGGGTTGCCGTGCACAGCGAACTGGGCGGCGCCGGGCGTGGCCGGGTCGTACACCGGGTAGATGCCCGTGATCTGCGGGCTGTACAGGTCCGGCAGCAGGGCGGGGGACAGGGGAAGGGTGAGAGTGTCGGTGAACGACTCCCACTGCTCGGGGAACTCCGCGGCGACGTCGATGAACCGGGCCGCGTCGTACGGCCGCAGCAGCCCCTTCACCCCGGCCGCGAACGTCTCGCCACCGTGGTCCGCCTCGTACCGCAGCGTGATCCTGGCGTCGTGCAGACCGGCGGGGTGGTCGGCGGAACGCAGGCCGGGCAGTGTGAGACGCCAGGCGGAGACCGCGCCCGTGCCCTCGAACGGCAGGTAGCGGTCCTCGTCGTAACGCAGCTCGAACAGGCCGTTGTTCTCCCAGCCCTCGGGCGGTTGCGACAACGCGATCTGCCGGCCCGCCCGCCAGTCGGTACGCACGCTGCTCGGCGGCGTGCCGGTCGGGGTGAGCAGGTACTGCACGCCCTTCGGGTCCGGGGTCAGCAGGGTGTGGTGCGTGACCTGGGCGAGCGTGGCGTTGAGCGGCAGCGTCGCCCCGTCCGCGCCGACGAACGTGATGGCCATGGTGCGGATCTGGCGGCGGTAGTGGCCGGGGAAGTCGCGGTCGAAGAAGCCCTCGGTGAGCGCGAACTCGCAACTGCCGGTCGTGCGCAACGTGAGCAGCGCCACCGGATCCAGCTCCAGCAGCGAGATCTGCCGGGTGATCTCCAGCCGCCGCCCGTCCCCTGCCGTGTACGCCTGACCCAGCCGGTCCAGGTCGTGCGCGAGCAGCTGCCCGGCGAGCAGGCCCTTGCGCCTGCTGTCCCAGTGCGCGGGAGTGATCACGCCGCCGGTGGCGCCCCGCTCGTACTGGTAGGCGCGTTCGGCGGCACGGGCCAGGTCGGCCGCCATCCCGTAGGTCTGGAAGTACAGCCCGGCCAGCCGGCCCGACATCCACTGGTACAGGTCGGCGCCGGTGAACTTCTCCCGCAGGAACGCCGTCACCGCCTCCTGGTCGGAGATCTGCCGGTGCAGGATGTCCAGTTCGCGCCGCGCGATGGCCAGCCGCGCCTCGGCGCTCGTGACCTGGTGCTCGATCTGCGCGCTCTCGTTGGTGGCGATGGCGAGCTGCAGCTGGTTGTCCTGCATGGCCCGTTCCTGCTCCGCGCGCACGCCGAGCAGCTCGCCCAGGACCGACAGCCCCTCGCCCAGCGACTCGGCGATCCCGGCGACGCTGTCCAGGGCGTCGCCGATCTCGTCGCCGCCCGCCATCGTGCCCATGATGAACGGGCCGACCAGCACCTGCGGCGCGCCGTGCGCGGCGGAGGCGCCGATCCGCAGGCCGCTGGAGGTGAAGTGGGCGGTGGACGCGGCGGCCATCATGGTGAGCTGGGCGACCTGCAGCGGCGTGACACCGGCGTCGATCACCTGCTGGAAGTGGGCCATGCGCGCCCGCGCCCCGGCCAGCCCGGTCCGCAGGCCGGCGAGGGTCTCCTCGGCGTCGGTGATCTGTGCTGCCTTGACGGCGCGGGTGAGTTCGAGAATGCCTGACTCCTGGGTGGACTGCAGCAGGCTGAGCGCCTCGGCGTCCTGGCGCTCAAGCACGTCCTGCAGGTTCGCCCCGAACTGGCAGACCCGGTCGGTGAGCTCCTGCGCCCTGCGGTACAGGTAGGCGAACCGGTGCTGCGGCACCTCGGCGGCCGGCGTGACGCTCACGCCGTCGAGCTCGCCCGCGTACGCGCCCGTGACCAGCGTCATCGGGTCGATGGGCGGCTCGAACAGCGGCAGCGGCCGGCTGATGCCCATGATGTCCAGCGACGCCCTGATCTTGGTCAGCCGGTCGGCGACCAGATCCCAGTAGCCGAGCAGGGTGGTGTTGACCGGCGCGAAGAAGTACGGGTGCCCGATGCTGGCATGCACCCTGGCCAGCTCCCCGAACAGCTCGTCGGAGGCCGAGACCTTCTCCAGCTCGGCGAAGCCCATGGCCGCGTCCAGGGGCATCGGCCCCAGCTCCTGCGGACGCCGCCCGAGCAGGTCGTGGGCGAAGATGTACAACATCCGCGCCTCGTCCACGCTCTCCGGGGTGAAGCGCCGGTAGAGCTGGTCGCCCCAGTCGAGCAGGTTGTCGATGTACCCGGTGACCACCGCCCGCCGGTAGGCCACCGGCCGCAGCGCCGCGATCGTGTGCGGGTCGAAGGGATCGTCGCGGTACGCCTCCCGCAGGCTGTCCACGTCGCCCGTCGCGTCGTACACGCGGGGCAGCTCCATGGCGATCGCGAGCTCCTCACCCGGCGGCAGCGCGGCCAGCGCGGCGAGGTCCCTGCGCTGCTCGTCGGTGAGCGCCGCGCCGCCACGGAAGACCGGCACGAGCGAGTCGAGCAACGCGATCGCGCCGGCGAGCGCCGGATCCCCGTACGCCCGCAACGCGTCGGCCAGCGCGGCCGGGTCGGCGCCGAGGAAGGGCAGGAACCGCCACGGCTGACCGGGCCGCGTGGGGTCGAAGACGTACTCGTACCAGGTCCGCGCCTCGTCGAACCGCTGGGCGGCGTTGAGCGCCTGCGCGATCAGCAGCGGGGCGTGGAAGAAGATCTCCCAGTAGTAGATGCCGTTCGCGCTGGTGAAGTCCAGGTGGGAGCGGCCGGGCAGCCAGGCCTTCTTGACCCGTTCCGCGCGCACCTTGATCGTGACGGCGTCGGAGGCGCCGGTGTCGAAGGCGGGCAGCTCGTCGGTCTCCTGGGTGGAGGTGTCCAGCAGCGCGGGCACGCCGCCGGCCAGCAGGCGCTGGTTCAGCTTGTAGGCGGTGCTGGTGGTGAGCCTGACGATGTCGTGCGGCACCTCGGTGTACTCGTACGGGTGCGGCAGGCCGCCGCCCTTGGCGTACACGGCGTACTGGTCGCCGACGAAGAGGTACACCTCGGCGCTGGTCTCCAGGGCGCCGGTGATCCCGGCGGGCAGCTCGCCCCAGTTGCCCGCCAGGGGCCGCCACTTCCAGTCGCCGACCCTGGCGTACTCGCCGTCGCTGATCGCCCAGCCGCGGAAGACGGCCTCGACGGTGTGGTTGATCGTCTGCGGGTATCCCCGGTCGACCACCTCCGGGACGCTGTACCCGGGGCCGAGGGTGTAGCGGGCGAGCCTGGTGCCGCTGGTGATGAACAGGTACGTATCGTCGACGACCCACGCCGCGTCCACCGAGGTCCAGCCGGGCCCGTCGGACGAAGCGCCCTGCTGGCCCGGCGGGTCGTGCCGGACCGGCAGGTCGATCTTCCCCGGCCCCCGCCCGCCGCGTGACCCGCCGCGCGCCGGTTCGGTGAGCCCCCAGTGCCGGGAGATGTACTTGCCGCGCTCCGCGGTGTTCGACCCCGGCGCCATCCTGGTGAACCGGCCGCCCCGGCTGTTGGTGAAGAAGTAACGCGTGCCGTCGGGCAGCGCGACGGCGGCGTCCACGCGCACCCAGTCGGGCAGCCCGGTGGCCCCCTTGATCGGCGCCAGCGCGGCCGGCTCTCCCGCGGCCGGCAGGATCGGCCGGCACAGGAAGCTGCCGCCCTTGTGGTCCACGCTGAACCAGGAGCCCTCGCCCGTCCCGGAGCCGGCCGGCCGGTTGAACCAGATCACCGAAGCCGGGTCGATCCCGCCCGGCTCGTCGAAGATGGTCGTCACGTCTCCCGTGGGCGGCTGCACGGCGATCCCGGGCACGGGCACGCTGTACAGCTCGGGGGTGAGCGCGTACGACGTGCCCATGCTGCCGCCGCCCGCCAGCGTGGCCACGTACGAGGCGATGATCGCCTGGTGGTCGCCGCCGCCGGGCAGCGGGCCGGGCCGCACCGCGAGGGTGACGCCGAGGATCGGGATGTTCGTCGAGGACCCGGTGGCCAGCAGCTGCGCGGGCACCCACTCCTGGTTGAGGTTGACGTAGGAGTAATAGATCGTGACGGCGTGCCGTACCGGTGCGCTCACCTGCTGGCCGGTGCCCGACTCGACGACCGCGATGGTCGTGGTGCCGGTCCGCTCGGGTGGCAGGTCCTCGACGGTGGCCCAGAACACGAAGGTCCGGTCGAAGGCCCGTACGGGCTGGACGCGGTCGGCGTCGATGCGCAGGTCCACCTTCTGCCAGGGCCGCCAGGTGGCCGACAGCTTGTCGCCGTCGCGGAAGGTGGCCGTACGGCAGTAGTAGCGCCGTGGATCGCTGCGGGTACGCCCGAACAGGACCAGGTCGCGCGCCCCGGCGTGGGCGGCGTCCGCGTACCCGCCGGCGATCTCCAGCCGGGACACCTCGGTGTACTCGTCCAGGTAACGCTTGTACGCGCGCTGCGCGCCGGCGGAGGTGACGCCGCTCTGCAGCAGGTCGCTCTCCAGGTCGGCGAAGCCGGGCGTCTTGGTGTCACGCAGCTCGGGACGCAGGTAGTTCTCCGGATACAGGTAGACCCGCCGGTTGGCCTCCCACACCCGGTAGTTCTTCATCCAGGACCACCAGCGGCGCAGCCGCGCCCGTGTCTCCGGGTCGGCGAGGCCGGGGGCCTGCTCCAGGTCCAGCAGGCAGCGGTGCAGGTAGAGCTGCACGGCCGCGATCGCCTCGCGGATCCGCGAGGTGACGCCCTTGCCGCCCATGTCGACGTCGATGAGCTGCCGGTCGAACAGGTCGGTGGAGTCGGCCAGGCCGGGGTCGGCCGCGAGCACGACCGACAGCAGCGCGTCGCGCCGCAGGACGTTGTCGCGTTCGCCGGTCAGGCCGGGCAGCCTGGACGGCGGCACGCCGAGCT
Source organism: Nonomuraea sp. NPDC049624 (assembly GCF_040675255.1). Lineage (NCBI taxonomy): Bacteria > Bacillati > Actinomycetota > Actinomycetes > Streptosporangiales > Streptosporangiaceae > Nonomuraea > Nonomuraea sp. NPDC049624. The sequence goes on from NZ_JBFAOR010000003.1 coordinate 249,229, forward strand.
TGCGCGCGAGGGCGAACAGCTCGCGCGCCGCCAGCACGAAGCCCATGTCCGACGCCGACGGCATGGTGCGCTGCGCCCACATCAGCTCGGCCACGTCCCAGCCGAACAGGCCCGCCATCGTCTTGTACGGCTCCTTGTCCGCGGCCGTCAGGGCCTCGGCCGGCGCGGCGCCGAGCGCGGCGAAGCGGATGATCGTGAACAGGTCGGCGAGCCGGTGGTCGGCGCCGTCGCCGAAGCCCTCGGTGAGCGTGCGCACCAGGCCCGCGTCGCTGACGTACGTGTCGCCGCGCACCAGGTACAGCCGTCCGGCCAGGGTGAAGGCGGCGTCCACGCCGGACTCGAAGGCGGGCGGCACGGCGCCCCAGTCGTCCTTGATCGTCCGCGGGAAGCCGGGGTCGGCCAGGTCCAGGACGCCTGCCGGGTCCGGCCCGCCGTCCGTCAGGCCGCCGGCTTCGATCGTGTAGCGGACGTACTGGTCGCGGCGGAAGGCGTACACCGCCTCCTCGATGGCCACCACGGCGTCCACGGGGCCGTCGAAGGCGTTGCGCACCCGGCCCCACACCGGTGGCGGCGTGCCGGGGGCGTCGGCCCGCAGGTAGGCCGGGCCCGAGAACAGGTGGATGCCGTGGCCGGCGAATCCCGCGTCCACCCCGTCGAGGAACGCCTCGGGCAGCGGCGCGGGCAGGCCGAGGTCGTCGGCGAGCCGGGCGAAGATCGCCCGGGGGTAGCCCTCGTCGGGCCGGACGTACTCGTTGCCCGTGTAGCGGCTGTAGCGCTCGCCGGACAGCAGGTAGGTGCGCTCGCCGACGATCAGCGCGGCGTCGAGCGGGCCGCCCAGCGGACGGGTCCGTCCGGCGAGATCCTCGTAGCGGGCCTGGTAACCGGCCTCGTCGCCGCTGGCGAAGGCGGTGTCGAGCACCGCCTCCTGCCCGGCCGAGACCACGTGGCAGCGGCCGCCCATGAACAGGTAGAGGCTGCGCCGCCCGGTGACGGCGGCGTCCACGCCGGTCAGGGCGTCCTCGAAGGACTCGGCCAGCCCTGGAAACTCTTTCCGGAAATTTCGGGACATGGGCTTGGGGTAGCCGGGGTCGGCGTAGGCGTACTCCTGCGTGGAGTACCGCGCGTACCGGTCGCCGCTGATCAGGTACGTGCGCCCCGCCCAGGTGAACGCCGCGTCCACCCGCCGGAACGACTCGCCGGCCGGTCGGGTGAGCGGGCCGAAGGCGCCGTCGGCGTAGCGCCGGTACTGCTCGCCGAAGCAGAAGTAGGTCGCCCCGTCGCCGCCGACGTACGCGCTGGTCAGCGTGCCTTCGAAGCCCCGCCAGAGCCGGCCGATCGGCCGCGGCGCCGACCCGTCGGGCAGCGTGTACGTCAGCCCGGACAGCAGCACCAGCGAGTCGCCCACCGCCAGCACCGCCCGGGGCACCTCGTCGGCGTTCCAGTACGACGCGTCGGTGACCCGCGGATACCCGGGATCGGGCGCGGTGTAGTCGGGGCCCGAGTAGACCACGTACCGCATGAACCCGTTCTCGTCGGGCCGCTCGAACAGGTAGGTCGCCTGTCGCCACACGTACGCGATCGCGACGCTGGTCAGACCGCCCCACGTCGCGGCGATGGGGCGTGGCCGGCCGCCGTCCACCGTGTACTGCTCGCCGCTGAACAGGTAGGTGCGCCGGTCGCGCCCGGTGAACCCGGCCTCCACCGCGCCGAGCCCGCGCGGCCTGCCCCACGCCTCGGCGACCGGGTACTCGCGATCGACGAGCGTGTCGTAGCAGGCGTCGCCCTTGAACACGTACGTGACGCCGTCGGTGCCGCGCAGGACCGCGTCCAGGCCGGTGCGGAACCGCTCGGGCACCTCGCGCAGCAGCCTGGGCCTGGCCGGGCCGCTCACCGCGCCCAGCCCTTCCACCGACCCCTGCCGCCGCCAGCCGCCCGGCCCCTCGACGATCAGCTGCCCGTCCTCCACGAAGGCGCAGGACACCCCGGGCACGTCGTACGTCCGGTGCAGCGCGTCGGACACCACATGACAGGTGTGCTCGCGGAACAGGTAGACGTTCCCCCGATCGGCGAAGGCCGCGTCCACCGCGTCCAGCTCCGCCGTCAGCCTGCCCAGCCGCGGCTCCTCCTTCAGGTCGGAGAGCGCGCGCGGATACCCGAGGTCGGGCGTGGTGCCGGTGTAGCGGACGAACTGGTCGCCCGAGAACAGATAGGTGTGCTCGGCCAGTTGCAGCGCCGCGTCCACCCGCCCGGTGCGCACCAGGTTGTTGCGCGTCCGTCCCCAGAAGGCGGCCACCGGCGCGGGGTAGCTGTCGTCGGTCCTGCTGTAGTCGCCGCTGGAGTACCGCACGTACTGCTCGCCGGAGAACACGTAGGTGCGCCCGTCGCGCCCGATGAAGGCCGCGTCCACCGAGGCGAACGGCAGGCTGTCCCACTGCTCGGACAGCTTCCGCGGCGCCGACCACCAGCGCCGCCGCGCGTCGAACTCGACGTACTGGTCGCCGCGGAACAGATGAGTCCGCCCGTCGGCCGAGGTGAAGACCGCGTCGACCGTCGAGCCGAACGTGTCAGGCAGGTTCCACCAGTTGCCGGGCAGCGGCTGCGGAAAGCCCGCGTCAGGCTCGGCGTAGTCCGCGGTCGAGTACCGCACGAACCGGCCGCCGCCGAACAGGTACGTCTCGCCGTCCAGCACGAAGGCGGCGTCGACGCTGGTCAGGCCGCCCCAGTCGGGGGCGATCGCGCGCGGGTGGCCGAGGTCCACGCGCGAGTAGTCCGTGCCGGAGTACCGCAGGTACGTCCCGCCGCTGAACAGGTACGTCCGCCCGTCCAGGCCGACGAACGCGGCGTCGACCCGGCCGCTGGGGAACGCGGCGGGCATGTTCCCCCACCGCTGCGTGGTCGGCACGATCCGCGCGTCGCCGGTCAGCGCGACGGTACGGCCGTCCTTGAACAGGTGGACGACGCGGCCCGCGTCGGCGAAGGCCGCCTCGATGTCGCGCTCGAACTCGGCGGGCACGCCGGGGAACCGCGTCTCGATCTTCACCGGGTAGCCGTCGTCGGCCTGCGCGCCCTCGTTCTCCAGTGACGCCGTGTGCAGGGCGACGCGGTCGCCGCGGAAGACGTACACGCCGGTGGGGTCGGCGTACGCGGCGTCCACCAGCCCGTCGAAGCCGTGCCCGTCGAACCCCGGCGCGCCGGGCTCCTCCCCGTCGCCGGCACCGGCCCCGCGCCAGAACCCCGCCTCGTCGCCGAAGGCGTGGAACGCGCCGTCCCGCCCGAAGAAGCCGGGCTCGCCGAACTCCGCCGCGGGACGCGGGAACCCTTCGTCCACCACGCCGAAGTCGCCGGTGGAGTAACGCACGTACTGGTCTCCGCAGAACAGGTAGGTCCGCCCGTCGTCGTCCACCAGCGCGGCGGTGATCTTCCCGCCGCCGGCGAAGTCGTCGCGGAAACGTCCCCAGGCCTGCTCGTGGGCCACCCATCGGGTGCCGCCGGGCTCGCGCACGTACGCCCGCGCGCCGCTCACCAGCCAGTCGGCCCCCGCTGGGTGCCGGAACGCGGCCTCCACCCGGGTCAGACCCGGCACGAGCGTGGCCAGCGGCGCGGTGGTGGTGAGCGTTCCCTCGTGGAAGCGCCAGTACCGGTCGCCGCGGAAGACGTACACGTCTCCGTCCGCGCTCTCCAGCACCGCGTCGATGCCGTCGGCCTGGTCGGGCAGCGCCAGCGGCTCGGGGTAACGCCCGGCCAGCCGCAGGTCGGCGAAGGCGAGCGCGACCCGGCGCTCGTCCAGGCCGAGCTTGGCGGCCAGCCGGGCGAACGCCCTGATGCGCCGGTACGCCGTCGTCGGCGGCTGCAGCAGGTCGGTCAGCTCGGCGCCGGCCCCGGCGCAGATCGCGGTGACGACCGTGGCGGGCACGCCCAGCCTGTCCTGCGCGACCGCCAGCAGCGCCGCCGCCTGGGCCTCCTCCTGCGTGACGAGCACCGCCTCGATCTCCGCGACGGCCTCCTGGGTCGCCACGGCGACCGCGTTCAGCAGGCCGAAGACCTGCGCGCTGTAGTCGGCGACGCCCGGCAGGTAGAACTCGACCACGCTGTTGGGCTCGGCGAAGAACGCCAGGCGATCCTCGGGCACGGCCAGCTCTTCGTCCAGGTCCCCGCCCTGGATCAGCGCGTCCAGCACGACCTGCGCCCCGGCCTCCTCCAGCCCGAGCGCGAGCAGCGACTCAGGGGCGAGCCGGTAGGGCCGCTGCTCCTCCGCGATGGCCCGCAGTCGCTCCTCGACGACCGGATCGTCCCACTCGCCCGCGTCGATGATCCGCCGTCCGACGGCCGGCTCGGCGATCTCGACGAAGGCCTCCGGCGGGAAGAGGCAGACCCGCGCCCACAGCTCGGCGACCTGCTCCTGCATGATCGCCAGAACGTCCGCCTTGTACGGCTCGAACTCGGCGGAGAGCGCGAAGTCCTCCGCCGCCAGCTCGGCCACCGCCTCCTTGTCGCGGTAGTTCCCTTCGCCGTCGATGAACCCGTTGTACTTCAGGTTCGCCAGCAGCCCGTCGGGCGCCGCACCCAGCTCGATCTTCAGCGGCTGCGTCAGATAGGCCTGGCCGCCGGCCCTGATCAGCTCGATGACGTCGGCCGCGACGTCGCCGAGGTCGGCGTTCAGCTCGCCGACGGCGGCGTCCAGCACCACGCCCTCGGCGTCGATGTAGCCGTTGTAGACGAGGTTGTCGTACAGCTCGGCGCGCTGGGCGATCGACAGCCCGGTCAGCTTCTCCAGGTGCGACGGATAGCACATGTCGCCCAGGTCGCCGAACAGCTCGGCAACCTTGTCCCAGTACGCGGAGAAGTCGGTGGCCAGCTCCGACGGGACCTCGACCAGCTCGCCGTCGGCCGTGAGGTTGCCGCGGAGCACCAGGTTGGTGAAGATCTTGACGGCCAGCCGGTCACCCAGCCCCAGCCCGGCGAAGTCGGCCGGCGTGATCTGCGCCGCCCCGATCAGGGCCGCGTACGCGTCGGCGGGCCCCTCCCAGATCGCCCGGGACGCGCGCTCGCTGAACCGGTCCGACACGAACATCCGCGGCCCCGGCGCCACCAGCGCCAGCGCCTCGCCGAGCGCGGCGGCGAACTCCTCCTCGCCCTCGACGGGCTCGCCCGGCACGGCCTCCGGCGCCGGCCCGCCGGCGAACTCGGCCAGGTCCTGAACCGACAGCCCGCCGTCGCGCATCCACCGCACCACCAGCGGCAACGCCTGCGCCAGCCATAACCCCGCCCCCGCCGCGGGCATGGCCAGGATCCGCCTGCAGTCGCCCCTCCTGCGTGGCGTCGCGAACGGCATGGTGAACGGCACCGCGAACGGCACGGTGATCGATCCGTCCAGCAGCCGCAGCAGGTCGAACAGCTCGTCCGCGGTGAGTCCGAGCACCGTCATCAGCCGCGCCGCCCGATGCAGCGCCGACGGCCCGGCCTCGCCGGTGACCACCTCGGCGAAGCGCGCACGCAGCCGCTCCAGCTCCGCGGCCCCGATCCCGAGCGCCTCGGCCGCCGTGACCCCGGCGAACGTACGGACCTCCAGCTCGGCCGGCATCGGCGCGGCCAGGCTCACCGTGACGTCCATGGGCAGCCCGAGCGAGCGGCTGACGTGCACGGCCGCGGCCAGCACGCCCAGCGCCGCCGCGTCCAGCCGGTTCTCGCAGCAACCGCTGAGCACGAGGTCCAGGTCCTCGAACGCCAGCCCGGCCCGCCGCGCCAGGCGGACGAACCGGTTGAACCGGTCCAGCCAGGCGAGCAGCTCGGCGCCGCCCGGCAGGCTCAGCCGCCCGCCGGCCACGCTGACGGCCGCGCCGCCCTGCCTGACGAACGCCGCGCCGAGCACCCGGGTCAGCTCGACCTCCGACAGCCCCGCCGTCCGGCGCAGCCGCGCGGCGTCGGCCAGCACGCCGAGCTGCTCGGTCTTGCCCGCCGCGTCCTTTCCCACCTGGAAGGACGCCCGCAGCTCGGCCTCCACCGGCCGGGCGGCCGTGACCACGCCGACCACCTCGGGCGACAGGCCGAGGAACCGTTCAGCCAGCTCGGCCGCCTGCGCGCCGAACAGCCGCGGAATCTCGTCCCGCCGGACGTCGTGCCTCGTCAGGAACGTTCCAAGCTCTTCGTAGGCCAGGTTGAACGGCTTGTCGAAGGGGAAGGGCATGGCCTTCATGCGCTCGTACGGGTCCGGGGCCGCCAGCCGTTCGAGTATCTCGACCACGATGTCGATGTAGGGGAGCTCGGTGGTGGTGTGCTCGGCGTCCAGCGGGATCTCCCGGATGTCGGGCCGCCGCTCGTGCAGCCGCGCCCCGTCGGCGTCGACCTCCTCGTCCAGCAGCCGCAGCAGATCGGCCAGGTAGGCCGCCGGTGAGTTCACCGTCCGCGCCTCGTCCCCCGGCCGGAAATCCAGTTCACCGAACAGCAGCTGGTAGTTGGGCAGGCTGTCGCCGACTCGCATGGGAAAAACCTCCGAATCGCGGGCGCGCAGGGCAGGCCGGCGGCGCCGCGTACAGGTGAAGTCGTCTTCCGGAGATGAAGAATGGGGGTCGACAGCGGGAAGGACCGTTGTGCGGTGAATCCGTCGTCGTCCCGGTAGCCGCCCCCCCTTGGCGCGACCGTCAGCGGCCAGGCCCCCCACAGCACTGGCTCAAAGCGCCGCCCGGCCTCGTCACGGCAACGCACCGGACAGGGACAGGCAGTAGCAACAATGCATCGACTTCAAAGTCAGGTCAATGCATGACGACACCGGAGATTCCGCCAATTTCATCGCGCGCTGGTCCGCGCGTCAGCACATCGACGGGATGCAGGTGAACGGGTTCTCCAGCGGGGATGGCTGCTGCGGCTGGGCGGGCGGCTGGGTGGTCTGCCGAGGCGGCTCGCGCGTGGGCTCCGGCGGTTTCTCCGTGTTCCTGGCAGGCGTCGGGTGGGGCGCCGAGCCGTCGTCGACGCGGCTGCTCACCGGGTCGCCCGTCCTGGCCGGCCGGGTCGCGGGGGCCGAGCTCCCGGGCCGGGCCCGCTGCGTGGCCGGCGGGGACGACGTGGCCGGCGGGGACGACGTGCGCCGCGCGGTGCTCCTGGCCTCCTGCGGCGAGGCGGTGACCGCGGCCGGAGCCGAGGTGGTGATGCCGGCCGACGGGGGCGCGACCGAGCCGATCGTGGCCGGGGGCGGCGCGGGCGGGCCGTCCCCGAAGAACAGCACGCCGCCCGCGACGAGCAGCGCAGCCGTCGCGGCGGCCGCCGCCGGCAGCGCGCGCCGCCGCCCCCGACCGGCCTGAGGCTCCGGTGGCGGGGGAGACCCGGCGGCCGGCTCCGGTACGAACGCGCCCGAGGTCAGCCCGGCGACCAGGTCGTCGGCGCTCGGCCGCGCGGCCGGGTCCTTCGACAGGCCGGCGGTGACGAGCCGGAGCAGGACGCCGTCCAGCCCGGAGACGGCCGGCTGCTCGTTCAGGATGCGGTTGATCACCGCGGGGGTGGAGTCGGCGCCGAACGCGGGCCGCCCGGAAGCGGCGAACACCATGGTCACGGCCCAGGCGAAGACGTCGGCCGCGGCCGTCACCTGCTCGCCGCCGAGCTGCTCGGGCGCCAGATAGGACGGCGTGCCCATCAGCGGGCCCGTCGAGGTGTTGCCCGGCGCGTCCAGGGCCCGGGCGATGCCGAAGTCGATGACGACCGGGCCCTCGGGCCCCATGAGGATGTTGGCCGGCTTGAAGTCGCGGTGGAGCACCCCGGCCCGGTGGATGGCGGCCAGCGCGGCGGCGGTGCTGATCGCCAGCCGTTCCAGCGCGGCCCCCTGCCGTGGTCCCTCGGTGGCGACCAGGTCACGCAGCGAGGGGCCGGGCACGTACTCGGTGACGATGTAGGGCCGCCGGCCCGCCAGGTCGGCGTGGAGCACGGGCGCGGTGGAGAACCTGGCCACCCGCTGGGCGATCTCGACCTCCCGCAGGAACCCGGCGCGCGCGCCCGGATCGGTCAGCAGGCCGTTGTGCAGCAGCTTGACGGCCACCTGCCGGCCGGAGGGGGCGCGTCCCAGATAGACGACGCCCTGGCCGCCCTCGCCGAGCCGGGCGACGAGCTCGTACGGCCCCAGCGTGCGCGGATCGTCCTCCACCAGCTGATCCATCTGGCTCCCTGCGACACATGAACGGACAGGACAAAACGATGGTGCAATGATGCCTGTTCCTTCAGGCTGACAGGCCGCTCGGGTGGGCGTCGGCGACGAGGCCGAGGACGACGTCGTGCTCCAGCAGCGCCTTGAGGGCGCTGATCAGGAACGTGAAGCCGCCGGTGGAGTCGGTCACCTGCTGGACGAGCTCGTCGCCGGTGCCGGTGAACCCGGTCTCGGTGACCTGGACGTAGGTGGTGTCGTCGGGCATGGGGATGAAACGGAACTCGACCGTGGTGGGGGCGTCGGGCGAGTAGTTGCCCCAGGTGAAGCGGATCCGGCGGTTCTCGTCCACCTCTTGGACCGAGGCTCGGGTCGACGCCCCGTACATCTCCCATTCCCAGGTCAGCTCGGCGCCGGGGGTCATCCTCCCGCTGCTCCTGGTGTACCAGATCTTGCTCGTGACGGCGGGGTCCACGATGGCCTGGAACACCTCGCGGGCGGGGCGGCGGATGAGCATGCCGACCTTCACCGAGGGGATCGTGGTGAGCTCGAACGTCCGTGCGGACATGCGCTGGTTCTCCTTTCGCGGTCCGGCCTTGTCGTGGTCAGCGTGTCAGGTAGGCGCGTAACGCGCTGATGAGGGCGGCCGGGTTGTCCTCCTGGACGTTGTGCCCGGCGTCCGGCACGACCACGAGCTCGCCGTCCGGGACGTGCGCGACCAGGCGTTCGGCGGTGGCCTGGGGGAGCACTTTGCTGCGTCCGCCGCGCACGAGCAGCACCGGCGTCCTGCCCAGCCGGGCGGGCAGCCGCTCGATGGCCGCCAGGATGGCGGGGAAGTCCGGAGGCCGCGGATCGCCCTTCGGCACCCAGCCGCCGCCGGGTGCGCGGCGGAACAGCGTGCTCATGCGGTAGGCGACGCTGGGCCGGTGGGCGCGTGGGTTGACCCGCATCGCGGCCTCCACCACCGTCTCCAGATCCCGCACCGGGCCGAGCCCGCCGATGAACGTCCGCACCCGCCAGGTGCTGTCGAAGTCCACGCCGGGTGCGACGTCGATGAGCACCAGCCGCTCCACCCGGCCGGGATGCTCGTCGGCGACCTGGGCCGCGACGACGCCGCCCAGCGACATGCCGACCAGCTTGACCCGGTCGAAGCCGAGATGGTCGGCCGCGGCGACGACGTCGGCCGCGAGGGTGCCGAGGCGGTAGTCGCCGGACCAGCCGCTCTCGCCGTGACCTCGCAGATCCAGCGCGATCAGCCGGGCGGCGCCGCGCAGGCCGAGGCAGACGAAGTCCCACGTGTGGGCGGTCAACGCGCCACCGTGCAACAGCAGCACCGGGGATCCCGGTCCGCCCCAGTCGAACGCGTGCAACCGGCAGCCCGCCCGGGAGAAGTGGATCTCGCGGGGCGGAGCCGGATCGTCGATCGCGACACCCAGTGCCGCCGCCAGTTCGGTCATCGCCGGAATCGCCAAGTGTCCCCGCACGCGCCGCCTCCCTTACCTTGAGCAATCAAGGTAAGGGAGACTGCCTTGACCGGTCAAGGTAAGGTGGGCGCATGGCCGCCCGAGTACGACGTCAGCCCGAGGACGCCAAGCGGCTGATCCTCGAGGCGGCGAGCAGGCTGCTCGCCGCCGGCGGCCCCGCCGCCGTGCAGGTGCGCGCCGTCGCCGCGGAGGTCGGCGTGTCCGACGCCGCGGTCAACCACCACTTCGGCACGCGTGACCGGCTGCTGGAGTCGCTGCTGCGATTCGGCGGGGCCAAACTGAAGGCCGAACTGCACGTCGTGCTCGACACGTGGGCGGGCGCCCCCATCGATCCCGCCGAGCTGGTGCGCACGCTGGCCGCGCTGTACGCGGGTGGTTACGCCGAACTGGCGCTCGCGCTGCACCGTTCCGGCTGGCGGGACGCTGGTAGCGGAATGCTGGACGAGGTGGTGGACCGGCTGCACGCCCAGGCTCGGCAGCAGTGCGAGGCCACCGGGCGGACGCCGCCGTCCCGCGAGGCGATCCAGCTGACCGTGTGCGCGCTGCACCAGGCCGTCGCGACGGAGCCGTTGTTCGGCGACGAGTTCCGCCGGAGCGTCGGGCTGGACGACACCGCCCGCGATCGTCTGCTCGACTGGTGGATCGAGACCCTGCGCGCGACCGTCGCCGGACAGGGCTAGCCGATCAGAGCCCCTGGGGAGATCAGCCGGCCGATCGGCGGTTCCGCTGGGCCGTCGCGGCGATCCCGTCGAGCAGGGCACGCAGGCCGAGGTCGAACGCGCGCACCGCGGCCTCGGCCGCGCTGCGGTCGAGGCCGCCGTCGTGCCAGGTCTGTTCGATCGCCGGGTAGCGCGCCGGGTCGAAGGTGGTCTCCCAGAACTCCTGGCGGGCGGCCCACCAGTCGTCGCCGGACAGGCCGCTCAGCCGCTCGGCATGGGTGTGTTCGGCGAGGGTGGCGGCCGCGGCGTCGACGAAGGTGACGATGGAGTCGCTCGCCGCGGACGTCTCGGCGGCGGACAGCCCGGTCATGGACAGAGCGGCCAGCAGGAAGTCGGCCCTGGCGAGCAGGCCGGGACCCAGGGGCGGTCGTACGGTCGACACCATGCGCAGCCACGGGTGGCGTTCGTGCAGGGCCGTGTTCTGCTTCGCGTAGTGCTCGATCCGGTCCCGCCAGGAGCCCGATCGGGTCAGGTCGAGCTCCTGCCAGGCGGCGTCCACCATCAGGTCGACCAGTTCGGCCTTGCCGGGCACGTGGGTGTAGAGCGTCATCGTGCCGACGTCGAGGGACGCGGCGAGCCGGTCCATGGTCATGGCGGCCAGTCCTTCCCGGTCCGCCAGCGCCATGGCCGCAGCCACGATCTTGTCCAGGGACACCTTGGGCGGCCGGCCGCGGCCCGATCGAGCCTGCGGGGAACGCCAGAGCAGGCGCAAGGTCTCCCGAGGGTCTCCACCGCCGCTGCGTTCCATCAAGCCTCCCCTTTTCCGTAGATCGTACGGTAACGTTTTATCCGTAGGACGTACGGAAAAGGAGGACGGGCGTGCGAGTGCTGGTGACCGGGGCGACGGGGAACGTCGGGCGGCATGTGACAGCGGGCCTGGTCGAGGCCCACATTCAGGTACGGGCGCTGACCAGGAACCCGGGCCGGGCCCGGCTGCCCGGCGCGGAGGTCGTCCAGGGAGATCTCACCGAGCCGGACAGCGTGCCGTTCGACGGCGTGGACCGGATGTTCCTGTTCCCGGAGCCGTCGACGGCGAAGGAGATCGTCGAACGCGCGAAGCGGGCCGGCGTGCGGCGGATCGTCGTGCTCTCGTCGGGCGCGGTGAGCGGCGGGTTCGACACGACCTTCCATCCGCCGGTCGAACAGGCCGTGCAGGAGTCCGGTCTGGAGTGGACACACCTGCGGCCGGGCGAGTTCGCCGCCAACAAGCTCTCGCTGTGGGGGCCGTCGATCCGGGCCGAGCGGCTGGTCCGGGACGCGAACCCGGACGCGGCCTGGTTTCCCGTGCACGAGCGGGATGTCGCCGACGTGGCGCTGAAAGCCCTGCTGGAGGAGGGACATCACGGCCAGGCGTACGACATCAACGGCCCGGAGTTGATCAGCCTGCGCGGCCAGGTCCGAGCCATCGCCGACGCGCTCGGCGAAGAGGTGAGGTTCGAGGAGGTCACTCCGGCGCAGGCGCGCGAGATCTACCTGAAGATCGGCGGATTCGCCGCCGAGGCCGCCGACTTCCTGCTGGGATTCGCGGACTACGACGGCAATCCGGTCGATCCGGCCGGCAGCACGGACTTCGATCCGAGCACCTTGGGCCCGTTGCCCACGGCGCAGTCCGTGACAGGCAGCCCGCCGCGGACGTTCGCGCAGTGGGCGCGGGATCATGCCGAGGACTTCCGCTAGGAGAACTCGTCACCGCCGCTTGCCCGCACTTCGTGCCCGGCACTCCGCGACGACCCCCGCCGGAGGGTACGGTGCCAGGTGAGTGTCTAGGGTTCCGCCGCCGGGCCCGTTCCACGCGGGTCCGGCGGGCCTGGTCCGAGCGACACCGCCGGCGGCTCGGGTGGCCACCGGTCAACTGAAGGGGCAAAAGCCTGGAGGTCGTGCCTCCCGCGAGCGCGGGAGCCGGAGAGGCCTCCTGGTGTGCCCGACCGTTGTCCTGTTCATCCAGCATCTGCCCGGTGGGATCCCGCGGCAGAGCGCACCGTTTCTCGAGCCGTCCGCCGGCCTCGTCCCCGCGCTGCTGACCGCGTCGGTGCTGGCCTTCGCTCTGGCCTGGCTGTCGTCGGTGGGCGGCGTGGGCGGCGGCGTGTTGATGCTGATCGCGCTCACCGCCCTGTTCGGTCTTCAGGTGGCCCTGCCCACCCTCGCACTGACTCAGCTGGCCAGCAACGGCGGCCGCGTCTGGTTCAACCGGCGCGCGGTCCAGTGGCGGCTCATCACGTGGTACGCCCTGGGCGCCGTCCCCTTCGCCCTGGCCGGCGGTCTCCTGCTGCCCTACGTGCCGGTCGAACCGCTCAAGCGCGTGCTCGGCGCGTTCCTCGTCGTCACCGTCCTCTGGCGGCGGTTCCGGCCGGCCCCGGCGGTGCCGGCCGACAGGACGTTCGCCGCCGTCGGCGCCGGTTGCGGACTCGCCTCAGCCCTGTTCGGGGCGGCAGGGCCGCTCGCGGCCCCGTTCTTCCTCGTCAAGGGCGTCCTCGGCAGCGCGTACATCGGCACCGAGGCTGCCGCCTCCCTGGTCATCCACCTGACCAAGATCGTCGCTTATGGTGCGGGCAGCCTGCTGTCCGTCCACGTGCTCCTCCTCGGCCTGGCGCTCACCCCGGCCGTCGTCGCCGGCGCGTGGCTGGGCAGGAGAACCGTCGCCCGGATGAACGCCCGGACCCTCGTGCTGGTCATCGAGGGCGGAATCGTCGTCGCGGCGATCTTGTTGCTCGCCGGGATCTGAGCCTGGACGACGTCGTCAGGGCGGCGAGGGGATCAGCGCCGCGATGCCCTCCAGGAGGCGGTGGAGCCCGAACTCGAACAGGGTGTCCAGGTCGAGCGAACGAAGGGGGACGAGGGCGAGGTTCGGGAACGCCGTTCCGCCTGAAGGGCCCGTCAGCGCCGGTGTGCCGCGGGTGTCCATCCACTGCTCGCCGGTGATCCCCGAGTGGGCCGCGGCCGCCGCCTCGGACTCCAGGTCCGCGGCCACCCCTCGGACGTAGGCGGCCACGCAGGCGTGGATGTGCAGGCTGGTGGCCGGGTCCAGGCCGAGCCCGTCCAGGGCGCGCATCATCCACTCGCTGTGGACCATCGCGCGGGGAGCGAGCAGGGGGCGGGTGAAGGAGACGGCCTGAGCCAGCCACGGGTGACGCCGATACATGGCCCACTGCTGCCTGGCCGCCGTCTCCAGACGGTGGCGCCAGCCGGGCGGAAGGGGCTCCGGAAGCGGGAACTCGCCGAAGGCGGCGTCGGCCATGAGCAGGATCAGCTGCTCTCTGCCGGCCACGTGGCGGTAGAGGGCCATGGTGGTGACGTCCAGCTCGGCGGCGAGGCGACGCATGGACAGTGCGGCCAGCCCCTCGGCATCCGCGATGGCCGACCCCGCGCGGACGATCCGGCCCCGGTCCAAGGACGCCGCCGGACGTCTGCGGTCGTGCGGCGTCCTCGGGGAGACGCCCGGGGTGTCGACGACCGTGCCGACCCCGGGAACCGGCCGCGCCAGGCCGGCCTGCCGCAGGGCGGTCAGCGCCTTGCTGGCCGTGGCCATGGCGACGCCGAACTCCCGGACGATCTGCCGCGTGGAGGGCAGCAGATCACCGGGGCGGAGCTCGCCGCCTTCGATGCGTCGGCGCAGCTCGGCGGCGATGCGCAGGAAGGGCGGATCGGCGGAGGACTCGGCAGGGCTCGTCACAGAACTCCCTCCATGGGGCCGCACTAGTGCACCCAAGCTCGGGCCGGCCGTTGATCCGGCTTCATCATCCCACTTGAACCAGCTGCACTAGGGCGCGCTTGGCCGTGGGCACCTGCGCAGTCTACGGTGCACACATCCAGCCGGAACCCCTGGCCGGAGACCGAGACGAGCGGAGCACCGAGATGCCGAGCGCGATCCCCACCCCGGTACGCGCAGCACTGGAACTGGACGGACGCCACCTGTCCTACCTCGACTTCGGCGGCCCCGGCCGGCCCCTGCTGGCCCTGCACGGACATCTCGACCAGGGCGCGACGTGGAGCGGCCTGGCGGCCGAGCTGGGCCCCCACTGGCGGGTCATCGCGCCCGACCAGCGAGGGCACGGCGAGTCGGACCGAGCCGCGGACTACTCCCGCGAGGGGTACGTCGCCGACCTCGCGGCCCTGCTGGAGCACCTGGACGCCGGCCCGGTCGTGGCTCTGGGGCACTCTCTGGGCGGACTGAACGCCTACCAGCTCGCCGCCCGTCACCCGGCGCTCGTCCGCGCCCTGGTCGTCGAGGAGATCGGCGCCGTCGTCTCAGGTCCGAGCCGTCTGGACTTCCTGCTGTCCAGTCCGTACGAGGCCGCCACCCGTGACGAGCTGGTGGCCGGGCTCGGCGCAGCGGGTCCGATGTTCGCGGGCCGCCTGCGGCACCTGCCGGACGGCCGCTGGCGCCTGCCGTTCCATCCTCGCGACACGGTCGAGTCGGAACGCTCCAACTGGGGTGACCACTGGGCCGACTGGCTGGCGACCGACGTCCCCGCGCTGCTTGTGGTGGGCGAGAACAGCCCGATCACCTGCGGTCAGGCGCACGAGATGGCCGAGCGGCGGCCGCACACCCGGCTGGTGACCCTCCACGGTGACCACTTCGTGCACCTCCAGGACCCGGCGGGTTTCATCGGCGCGCTCCAGGACTTCCTGCGAACGCTCGACGTCCCCTCCGCGTGACCAGCGGGAGCCGGCATCGCCTGGGTCGTCGCGGCCCGTCTGATCGGACGGTGGCCTATTCGCAGGTGTTGACGTACTCGATCTCGCGGAGGTGTCTCTTCCACTCCGCGGGGCTCAACGGTCCGCGTGCCCGGTCGCAGACCGCCGTGGCGGCTCGCTCGCCGTCGAGGGGATGCGCGCGCACCACGCCGTCCGGCGTGGCGCTGAACAACGTCCGGCCGTCCGCGCTGAACGCCAGCGTCGCGCTGCTCTCGAAGCCCACGTCGACATGGCCGTCGAAGATCGTCCCCAGGGGTTGCCGGGTGTCCGCGTCCCACAGCCGGATTCTGTCGCCGGCCGCGTACGTGGCGATGGTCCGTCCGTCCGCGGACCAGACAAGGGTGTAGATCCCGCCGTCACCCACGGCCGGGAACCGGAGGCCGCTGGTGCCGGTGAAATCCGGACTCCAGAGCGACAGCGGCTCGGCCTCCATGCTGACGGCCACGCGCCCACCGTCAGGGCTGAACGCGTACGGTCCGCCGGGCAGGCTTCCCGCCCCTTCCGGCCGCGGCAACCGGGCGCCGCGCAGCGGATCCACCAGCGTGATCTCCGGTGCGAACCCGGCCACCAGCAGCTTCCCGTCAGGACGGAAGGCCATGTTCGCCGACCCGTGCACGTCCTTCACCGTCCGCACGGTGGAGGAGGACAGAGTCCACAGTTCGAGCGGGAAGGGCATGGCCCCGTCCATGGCCTCGCGGCCGGGGGCGACTGCGAGCGTGGCGCCGTCAGGACTGAAGGCGAGACCGTCGACGCTGTTCGCCTGCTTGTTCGCGACCCCGAAAGAGCTGACCGGCAGGGCCGTGGACGTGTCCACGATCATCACCCCGACAGGGGACCCGGCCATCCGTGGCGTGCCGCCGATGGCGAGTCTTCTCCCATCCCTGCTGAAAGCGAGCGCAGGGCGGTGCAACGTCCCTTCGCCCACGTCGATCGGCGGACCGAGACTTCTCCGGCCGGCCACGTCCCACAACCGCACCCGGCCGGCTCCGTACAGGGCGAGCACCCGCCCCCCGGGCCCGAGGAGGGCCCTTCCGCCAGCCGTTCCGGGCAGCGCGGGGCGGTCGTCCAGGCTCCGCAGGTCCATCGTCGACACGGTGCCCGTCAGGCGGACCCTCATGACGTGGTCCGGCTCGTCGAAACGGACCTGGTCGATCGGCGCGCCGAGTTCGCGCTGCAGGACCATCTGGCCGTCGCTGAGTCGCATCACGGTCAGGCTCTTCGCCCCCTCACCTTCGTAGGCGAGGAACCGGTCGCCGTAGCCGAAGGAGTAGATCTTGCCTGCCGGCCCCCCTCCGTCCCCCTTGAGCGCGGCTCCCGAGGGCACACTTCGCAACAGGAGCCTGTTTCCCGCCACACCAGCCTGACCAGGCGGATGCGGGACGGCGGCCGTGACGGCCAGTGCCCGGCCGTCCTCACTGAACACGGCGCTCTGGACGTCCTTCTTCCGAGGCAGCCAGTCCGCCCGGAGCGCTCGGTTCGTCTTCAGCGCCCACAGTTCCGCCCGTCCGCCTCCGGTGGAGTAGACGACGCCCAGGGTGCCGTCGGCGTTCACGGCGTCCACGCCCGCGCCGGAGCCGGCGCGGAGCTGGCGACGGGTGGCCACGTCCCACCAGTGCGCGCCGGTGCGGCTGCGCGAGAGGTCGGGGACGGCGAGGAACCGTCCGGCGGGGTCGAACGCCAATCTGCCCGCGTTGCCCTGACTTGCTCCGCCGGCGAAGCCGTTCCCCATCGCCGTGCCGGTCGGGACGTCCCACAACCGCACCTCGTGGTCGTCCTGGACCGCCAGGACTCGGCCGTCGGGACTCAGCGCCCCCATCACCGCCGTAGGGCTCACGCCCGGGAACTCGCGAACCTTCCGGTGTTCGCGTACGTCCCAGATCCTCACCAGACCGGCCCGGACGCTCACCAGCGTGCGCCCGTCCCGGCTGGTCGCGTAGACGGTGCCGGCGGTCACGTCCGGATCGGTGAACGAGTCGAGTCCGTCGTCCGACAGGGAGTCGTACAGACCGCCGCGCGACTGGGGGATCGAGGGGCTGAGCCGCCATGCCGCCACGCTCAGCCGCATCGCGAGCCGGGGGTCCCGCCGGCGCAGGTCCGCCGCGCGCAGCAGGAGCGACCGGGCCGTCGCCTCGTCGCGCTGGCGGCTGGAGACCTCCCGCAGGTGCTCCGCCAGGCCGAGCCCGCCGAGCGTCGCCACGAGCAGGACGACGAGCGTGACCGCGATCAGGCCGCGGCGCTTGGACTGCCGCCTGGCCTGCTTGGCTGAGACATCGAGGAACTCGCGCTCCAGCGCCCGCAGCGCGATGTCCCGGCGCTCGGCGGAAGCCCAGCCCAGCGTTCTGTCGAGGCCGGAGCCGCGCAGCAGGTCGGCGGGCTTGCGGCCGTGCTCGTCCCAGAACCGGGCGGCCGCGGTGAGCCGCCGGTGGACGTGCAGGCCCTCGCGGTTGTCCGCCACCCAGTGCCGCAGCCGCGGCCAGGCCTGCATCAGGGCCGGGCTGGCCAGGGTGTAGGCGGAGTCGACCTCGGTGATGAGGCCGGCGGCCACGTACAGGGACAACAGCGACTCGGCCGGTCCCGTCGCCTCAAGCTCGTCGCGGGGGACGTGCCTGACGGTCTCGCCGTCCTCCTCCGTGAGGCCCACCATCCGGAGGAAGAGATCAGGTGCGAGGGTCCGCTCGCCGTCGGAGAGCTCTCCGAACAGCTCCTCCGCGATGGTGCCCAGATCGGGCTCGGCCGGTAGCGGCGCCCGCACCGCCGCGGCGGCGTCGCCGCCCGCCGCCAGCAGCCGGTCGTCCAGCCGGCCGCCGTCGCGGGCGTCGTGGTGGACGTCGGCGCGGGCGTCATGGTGGACGTCGTCGCGGACGTCGAGCAGGCCGAGCAGCACTGTTCTGGCCGAGGGCCGTTCGTCCGGATTCCTGGAGGTCGCCGCCGTGACCAGCCCGTCGAGCGGCTCGGGCAGCACGCCGGGATCGGGCCGGAAGCCGAGCACGGTGTTGACCACCGACAGCGGCTCCTGCCCCGGGATCGGGTCGCGGCCGAGCGCGGCGAACAGGACGACCAGCGCCCAGGCCCACAGGTCGGCGGCCGCCGCGGCCCCGCTCCCCGTGAAGACCTCCGGCGCCATGTAGTTGGGCGTGCCCATGATCGGACCGGTCGTCGTCAGCGGCCCGGCCTCCCGGGCCACCCCGAAGTCGATCACCCTCGGTCCGCCGGGGCCCAGGATGATGTTGTCCGGCTTGAGGTCGCGGTGGACGACGCCCGCCTCGTGAATGGCCGTCAGCGCGGTGGCGACGCCGATGGCCAGCCGCCGCAGCGCGTCGCCTGCGTACGGCCCGGCCTCGGTGACGACCTGGCGCAGCGTGGGTCCGGGCACGTACTCGCTGACGATGTACGGCTCGGCGACGTCGGTTCTGGCCTCGATCACCCGGGCCGTACAGAACGACGACACCCGCTGGGCGGCCGCCGCCTCCTTGCTGAGCCGGGCGCGCGAGGCGGCGTCGCTCAGCCTGGGCACCTTGACCGCCACCCGCCGGCCCGTCTCGTCGTAGGCCTCGTAGACCACGCCCTGCCCGCCTGCGCCGAGCCGTCTGGCCAGCCAGTAGTCACCGAGCCGGTGCGGATCCGAAGGGGTGAGCGGAACAGGCGACATATGCGAATTCTGGGTCAAGGGAGGCGCGTGCCGGTACGCCGGCCGTTCATGAGCAGGGTCAGGCGGTCCCGGCTCCGGACTGGGATCGCGCGGTCGGCCGGGTGATGGCGGGGTCGGGGACGCGCGCGCATCGGGGCGGCGGTGGCGACGTTCGCGGTGCCGTGGGTGACGACGATCTGCTCGCCGGGGTCAATCCGTGAATTCCCGGCTATCCCGCGAAATCGATCTTGTCAAGAGTTGATCATTTAAGGCCGGTACCATACTTTTCGTTCATCCGACCCTGACGGGAGCGACGGATGAATCTGAATGCGGCAGTTGCGACCGGAGCCGCTGCTCAGGTCATACTCATCGTGGTTTTCCTGATAGCGACACTGTCAAAGACCATAACCCACCGCGAACTCGGCCGGACCATCGCACAACTCGGCCCGGCGGCTCTGGGAAGGCATGCCGCGATCGCGGTGATCGCCGTCGAGATGCTGGCCGTGATCGGCCTGACGGTGGCGCCGTCCGCCTTGTGGCCCCGCGTGCTCATCGTGCTGCTGTCGCTGGCGTTCGCCGGCGCCGGGATCCGCGCGCTGAGCCGTGGCGAGAAGATCAAGTGCGGTTGTTTCGGGAACGGCGGCGCGGTGCTCGGCTGGCGCCAGGTGCTGTACCTCCCGCTGTGGCTGGCGCTCGTCGTGCTGGCCGAGGCGAACCCGCCGACCTGGACCGGGCAGGAGGGCCTGCTCGGCCTGGCCGTGGCGCTGCTGGCCATGGTCGCCTGGAAGCTGAGGGCCGAACTGCGCCTGTTGCGCCCGCTGCGGGAGGACCGGATGGTGCTTCCCGACCCCACCCAACCCGAAGCGGAGGTGCACGCCGCATGACGACGGTGCTGCTCATCGTGATCTGCCTGCTGGCCGTGGTGCTGTTCGTCCAGATCGGCGCGCAGGTGGAGCTCTTCCAGCAGGTCAAGCAGATCCGGGGCTACCTCGACATGGAGGACAAGCCCACCCCGGTGGAGCTGGGAACCCTGGAGGGTGCCCCGCCGAGCCGCTTCGGCCTGCCGGCGGCCCTCGACGAGGCCGAGCGGGCCATGGTGCTGTTCCTGTCCAACAAGTGCGAGACCTGCCACAACCTGGCGTCGGCGCTGCGTGGGGGAGCGGTGCCGCCATCGATGTGGGTCGTGGTCGTCCCGGTGTCCGGGGACGGCAACGAGTTCATCGCCGAGTTCGGACTGTACGGCGACCGGGTCGTCCTCGACGAGGACGAGAGCATCGTCGGCAGCATCGGGCTCGACATCACACCCGTCGCACTCCACGTCACCGAGGGGAAGCTGACACGGGCCCACACGGTGCCGACGGTCAGGCAGATGTACGCGGCCGCCCCTGTTCCCTACAAGCACCACCTGGCCGGCAAGCCCTCCGTACGGCACTGATCCGATTTCACCCCACGGCCAGAGAGGGCCAGCATGGATCATCTCAACAAAATGTCGGACGGACCCGACGCGTCGGGCCGGCGCGGATTCCTCGGCTGGATGGGCAGGGTCGGTGTCGCGGCCATCGGCGCTGTCGCGGGCGCGACCCTGATGACCAAGCCGGCGGCGGCGGGCAACTGGCGCTGCTGCAACCTCGCCCTTCCCAACACTTTCTGCAAGACCAACAGCAGCGGGCAGTACGTCTGCCCGTCCGGCTACAGCATGAAGGTGTGGCAGTGCTGTAGCGGCTCGGCGCCGTACCAGCGGAAGTACGCCTGCGGTGAGTGCACCAAGGGCGCCGACTGTGGTTCGGGCCCGTTCATCTGCTCGGCCGGCTGGACCGTCAACGCCAACGGCTGCTGACAGCGACCGGGTGGCCGGTCCGGCGCGACGTCCGCGGCCGGCCACTCCGGATGGAGGATGTCGTGTCCTTTGACACCTGGCTGACCTTCGCGCTGCTCCTGCTCGTCGCGAGCGCGGGCTTCGCGCAGTTGTTCAGCTTTTGAGGCCTTTCTTTCGTCGGATACCTCCGCCCCCTGGTCCAGGGGAGAGTTCCCGGGGAGAAGCCCATGTACCGGCCGATCCTCATGCTCATGCTCGGCTTCAGCCTCTCCGCGCCGCTCGCGTACGGGCTGGTGCATCTGCTCGGCTCCGGCCTGTTCGGCGGAATGCCGGGGACGGGCGCCAAGCTCGCCGCGGCGACGGTGATGCTCGCCTGCCTGGTCATCGACTCCGGCCTGTTCGGGCTGCGCACGCCCATGTGGCGGCGCCAGACTCCGCAGCAGCACTTCTACCGGTTCGGCCCGGCCAGGGGCGCGCTCCTG
The DNA here is from genome assembly GCF_040675255.1 of Nonomuraea sp. NPDC049624. Taxonomy (NCBI): domain Bacteria; kingdom Bacillati; phylum Actinomycetota; class Actinomycetes; order Streptosporangiales; family Streptosporangiaceae; genus Nonomuraea; species Nonomuraea sp. NPDC049624. The sequence continues at coordinate 270,178 of NZ_JBFAOR010000003.1, forward strand.
TGGGGGCTGGACACCGGCCTGGTCCTGACCACGTTCAGGGTCACCTCGCTCACCTGGGCGGCGCTCGGCGTCACGCTGTTCGGGCTGGTGCCGTGGTGGGCGGGTCTCGCCTACGCGATCGGCTTCACCTGGCCGGGCTTCGCGCTGGTCGCGATCGTGCCGCCGTCGAAGGACCTGGTGGAGATCCCTGAGCCGATGTGGCTGATCGACTGGCTCATGGAGAAGGAGAAGCCGGTCAGGCGGCTGATGCTGGGCCTGCTCACGGTCGCCTTCGCCGGCGTCGTCGCTTCGTCGTTCCTGGGCTGACGCGCCGCCCGCCGCTCGCGCGGGCGGCGCGTCGAAGGTCAGCAGGCGCCGTTGAAGAAGGAGATCTCACGCCGGACGACGGGCTCGCCCGGCACCCGGAACTCCAGCGGGACGCACCTGGGCTCCTTCACGTAGAAGCCGCCGACGAACATCGTGTCGTGGTCGGAGCACGCGGTGAAGGACACCGAGTGATCGGCCTCGGCCGGGGTGCGGGCGTTCCTGGACGGCTCGGAGTAGAGCAGGCCCGCGCTGTCGTGGAACTTCGCCGGGATGGACACCGTGATCGTCTTGCCCTTCCTGACCAGCGCGCCGACCTTGAACTTGTGGCCGCTCCCGTACTGCTCGGCCCGGGCGTCGCCCCACGCGAGCAGCCCGGGGATGAGCAAGGGCCCCACCACGAGGTCGTCCGGCTCGGCCGCGCGGCTCGCCGTCTTCTCTCCGGGGAACTCGCCGTTGCGGTTCGCGCAGTTCAGCACCCGCGGATTCGCCAGGCTTCCCGGCCGGCCGGACGACTGCGCCGCCGTTCGCGCGTCGGCCTCCCCGGCGGCACAAGCGGTCAAGGACGGCAGCAGCGCCACCACCGCCGCCCAGATCGATCCCCTGCGTACACCTTTGAAGATCATTATCCAGTTGTACACCTCGTCGCCGGAGGTGGCCAGACGCCAGTGGATCACCTTCGGCGCCGTGGTCATCGGCTGCCGGTGAGGGGCTCGGCGCAAGAAGGATCTTCAATCGGAGCCCCGGAGCGGGCTAAGATCACCAGCGGAGGCGTCCGGGTGCCTGGTGGCCCCCTCGGTCTTCAAAACCGATGGCGCCGAGCATCTCGGCGCGGCGGGTTCGATTCCCGTCCGCCTCCGCCAGACCTCACCCCCTGGAGTCCTGCTGAGCATCGACGCGTTACTGGCTCGGGCACGTGCCGGGCTGCGCCGCCTGCCGCCTGCCGAGGCCTTCGCCGCGGCGAGTCGTGGTGAGGCCTACATCGTGGACACCCGCCCGGAGTTCCAGCGGCGCAGCGGCGGCGAGGTGCCCGGCGCCATCGTGATCGAACGCAACCACCTGGAGTGGCGGCTCGATCCCCGTTGCGACGCGCGAATCCCCGAGGCCACCTCGGCGCAGATCCGCTGGATCATCCTGTGCGACGAGGGATACTCCTCCAGCCTCGCCGCCTCGGCCCTCAGGCAGATCGGGCTGGCGAACGCCACCGACGTGATCGGCGGCTTCCAGGCGTGGATCGCGGACGGGCTGAGGGTGAGCCGTCCCGCCGCCCTCACCCGGCCGCGGGGTCCGGGCGAACCGGGCACCGACCCGAGGCCGACGGCCGCCGAGCGCGCATGTGGGTGATCGCCACCGCCGGGCACGTGGACCACGGCAAGTCGGCCCTGGTCCGCGCGCTCACCGGGATGGAGCCTGACCGCTGGGCCGAGGAACGACGCCGCGGCATGACCATCGACCTCGGCTTCGCCTGGACCACGCTCGGCTCCGGCCGGCAGGTGGCGTTCGTCGACGTTCCCGGGCATGAGCGGTTCGTCACCAACATGCTCGCCGGCGTCGGCCCGTGCCCCGCGGTCATGTTCGTGGTGGCGGCGGACGAGGGGTGGCGGGCCCAGTCCGCCGAGCACCTGGCCGCCCTGCACGCCCTGGACGTGCGGCACGGCCTGCTGGTGGTCACCCGCACCGACCTCGCCGATCCCGGACCGGCGCTGGAGGAGGCCCGCCTCCACCTGGAAGGGACGAGCCTGTCGGGGATCGACGCCGTCCCCGTCAGCGCCCGGACCGGCCAGGGCCTGCCCGAGTTGTCCGCCGCGCTCGACCGGCTCGCGGCCGGCCTCCCGGAACCGCGCCGGGACGGCCCGGTGCGGTTGTGGATCGATCGGGCGTTCACCGTCACCGGGGCCGGGACCGTCGTCACCGGCACGCTCACGCACGGCACGCTGCGGGTGGGCGACGAACTGCTCGCCGGGTCGCACCGGCTCCAGGTCCGCGGCCTTCAGACGCTCAACCAGCGGCGGGACGCGGTGCCGGCGACGGCTCGCGTCGCCGTCAACGTCAGGGGCGCCGATCGGGACGCGCTGCAACGCGGCACCCCGCTGCTGACCCCGGACTCCTGGATCACCACCCAGTCGGCGGACGTGCGCCTGGAGCCCGGCGCGGACGTCGGCCGGGAACTCGTCTTCCATCTGGGCTCCGCCGCCGTTCCGGCCCGGGTGCGCCCTCTCGGCGCGGGCACGGCCCGTCTCACCCTCGCCCGGCCCCTGCCGCTCAGGGGCGGTGACCACGGCCTGCTCCGCGATCCCGGCCGCCGGATGATCGTGGCGGGGGTGCGCGTCCTCGACGTGCGGCCGGCCCCCCTGCGGCGACGGGGAGCCGCGGCGGTCAGAGGGGCCGCGCTCGCCGGCGTCACCGTGCCCGCCGCCGCCGACCTGCTGCGCTGGCACGGACTGCTGAGCCGGGCCGAGCTGACCGCGATGGGCGCCGCCCCTGACGGGCCGCCGGTGACGGGCGACTGGTTCGCCGACCCCGGCCACTGGTCCGAGCTGCGGCGCCGCCTGAGCGAGCAGGTGTCGCAACACGACCAGGGGATCACGGTGCAGGCCGCCGCCCGGCTGCTCGGCCTGCCCGACCGGCGGCTGGCACGGGCGCTGGTCGCCGAGCCGCTGACGATCAGAGCAGGCGTGCTCGTCAACGGCGACCGGGCGCGGGCGCCGATGCCGCCGCAGGTCGAACAGGCCGTCGCCCGGCTGCGGACCGACCTCGCCGGCCGTCCCTTCGACGCCCCCACCGCCGAGCGCCTGACCGAGCTGCGGCTGACCGGCGCCGCCCTCGGCGCGGCCATGCGCGCGGCGGCGCTGCTGCACATCGGGAGGAACGTCGTCCTCCTGCCGGACGCGCCGGAGCTGGCGGTCGCCGTGCTGAGCACGCTGCCCGCGCCCTTCACCGTCAGCCAGGCCCGCACCGCCCTGGGCACGAGCCGCCGCGTCGCCGTACCGCTCCTGGAGTACCTCGACGCCCGGGGGCACACCCGGCGGGTCGACAACGACTCCCGGATCTGCGTCCCGCCCGTGGGGCGCTGACGCACCCGTCCACCTGCGGGTCCGCGGGTCAGAGGAGGGCGGCCTCGTGGACCAGGACCGCCGCCTGCACCCGGTTGCCGAGGCGCAGCTTGGCCAGCGCGCGGCTGACATGTGCCTTGACGGTCGTCTCGGTCATGGACAGCTCGCGGCCGATCTGCCGGTTGGACAGGCCGCGGGCGACGGCGAGGACGACTTCGTGCTCGCGGTCGGTCAGCCCGCCGAGGAGTCTGCGGGCGGCGTCGATCCTGGAGGGCTGCCGCCGTTCGGCGAACGCGCTGATGAGCCGCCTGGTCACGGTGGGGGCGAGCATGGCGTTCCCGGCGGCCACCGTGCGGACGGCGGCCGCGAGGTCACGCGGCGGGGTGTCCTTCAGCAGGAACCCGACGGCCCCGGCCCGCAGCGCTTCGTGCACGTACTCGTCGAGGTCGAACGTGGTGAGCATGACGACCTTCGGCGCGCCGGGCAGGGCCGCCATGCGGGCGGCGGCGGCCAGAGTTCGCCGCCCAGGCGACCGAGACGAGTGTCCGGGTCCGCACGCCGGACGCCGCCAGGTTGCGAGCGCCGCTGGAGCGTCCGGGGGCCAGCGTCCGCGTCGAAGACGACGCGCTGATCGTCACCGGCGCGCCCAGCTCCGTGATCGGCGAGGCCTGCGCCGCGAACGGGGTCGTGCTGCACGAACTGAGCCTCCGGCGCGGTGGTCGTCCCCATCGCCTTCGCCGCGCTGGCGGCGGGCGGCGCGGGAGATGCCGCGGCGATCACCGTCGGCGTCAGCCAGGCGGGTTTCCAGCTCGGCATCGCGCCCATCCTGGCGCTGGCGATGGCCTCGATCACCACCGAGTACCGTTACGGCACCATCAAGGCGACCTTCCACGCCGTGCCGAGACGCGGCTCGGTGCTCGCCGCCAAGGCGTCCGTGGCCGCTGCCGCGGCCGGCGCGCTCGGCCTGGTCTCCGCGTTCGGGTCGCTCGGCGCCGCGGCCCTGCTGGCGCCGGAGGCCGACCTCGCCCTGGACACGGGGGCCGACTGGCGGAACGTGGCCGGCATCGCCGCCTACTACGCGGTCGCCGCCGTCATGGCGGTCGCGGTCGGCGCGCTCGTCAGGCACACCGCCGCCGCCCTGACCCGGCTGCTGGGCTATGCGATGTTCGCCGAGTCGCTCGTCCCGGCGATCCCCGGCATCGGCGCCGACATCCACCGGCGGCTCCCGTTCAACGTCGGCAAGCAGTTCCTCATCGGCGTTCCGGATCCCGCCGCGGCACCCCCAGGCCCACCCGCCCCACCTCCGTCGACGTCGCTGCTCGGCCCGTGGTGGGCCCTCGCCTACTACGCGGCCTTCGGCCTCGTCCTCCTCGCGATCGCCGTCGTGACGGCGAAGCGGCGCGACGCCTGACGACACCCGGAACACTGGCGGGGAGTGCCACCGCCCCGGGCCTAACCTCTGTGGTCAGTACGGCTGGTCGCCGTGCACGCTGGTAGGGCGTAGGTGACTCCGGTCAGGCGTTCGGACAGTTGCCACAGGTGAGCGGCCGTGTCGGTGTCGCGGATGGCGCGTTCGCGGGTGCGGCGTACGGGCTCGCCGCGCAGTTGCAGCGGCCCGTCTGGAACGATGTAGCTGCCGCCGGACAGGTCCGGTACCGTCGCCGCGTACAGCGAGGTCTTCGCCCCTTCTGGCGTCGGGCGGAAGGCTGCGCGCACCAGCAGGCGCGTGACGGTCGCGTACAGTCGTCCTCTGCCGCTGTTGGCGCCGCCGGTGAGCACGTTGGTGCGGGTGAGCCCGGGGGCGACGGCCATGCTGCGCAGCCGCAGCCCGGCAGCGTCGGCCCGGCGCTGCAACTCCATGGCGAAGTAGAGATTGGCCCGCTTGGACTGCACGTAGGCGAACGCCGTGCGATATCTGCGCTCGGCGTTGAGGTTGCGCAGGTCGAAGCGGGCGAAGCGCTGACCTTCGCTGCTGACGGTGACCACCCGCGGGTCGGGCGCGGCGAGCAGATGCGGCAGCAGCACGCCGGTCAGGGCGAAGGTGCCCAGGTGGTTGATGCCGAACTGCGACTCGAACCCGTCGGCGGTCCGGGCGTACGGCACCATCGCCACCCCCGCGTTGTTCACCAGCAGGTCGAGCCGGCCGCGGTCCCACCCGGCGGCGAACTCGCGGACGGAGGCCAGGCTGCCCAGGTCCACCTGGCGCAGTTCCAGGCGGGCGCGGGGCACCTCGCCCTGCATGCGGGTCAGCGCGCGTCGGCCCCGTCCGGGGTCGCGGCAGGCCAGGACGACGTGCGCGCCGCGGCGGGCCAGTTCGCGGGCGGTGATGTAGCCGATGCCGCTGTTGGCTCCGGTCACCACCACGACCCGGCCGGTCTGGTCGGGGATGGCGTGGAAGGTCCAGGCGGGAGGGCTGTGCATGATGTGCCACCTCAGAGGAAGGGGACCAGCGCATCGCAACTTTGAGTTGCGATAGATTGATCCTGTCATTCGCCCTCGAATATCGCAACTTGGAGTTGCAATGCGGTCTGGTCCATCGCCTGCCCGGCCGGTCGGCCGCGGCGTCAAGGTACGCGCCGCCGTCCACGCCGCCACGCTCGCCGAGCTCGTCGACAAGGGCTATGCCGCGCTGACCGTCGAGAACGTCGCCCAACGCGCCGGGGTCCACAAGACAACGGTGTACCGCCGGTGGAAGGACCGCGAGAGCCTGCTCATCGACGCCCTGGCCGAACACATGGCGACGGACATCCCGGTGCCCGACACCGGCGCGATCGAGACCGACCTGCGGGCGCTGGCGCGCTCGATCGTCCAGGCGTTCACCAGCCCGGCCGGGCAGGCCATCCTGGCCGCCATGTTCACGGGGGCGGCTCACCTTCCGGAGATCGCCGCAGCCCGCCGGCTGGTGTTCGACGACCGGCTCGCCAGGGCTGAGCCGGTGCTGAGGCGTGCCGTCGAGCGCGGCCAGCTGCCCGGCGACACCGATCCCGCCGAAGTGCTGAAGACCCTCGCCGCGCCGATCTACCTGCGCCTGCTCATCACCGCCGAACCCGTCGACGACGCGATCGCCGACCAGGCGGTTCGCGTCACGCTCGCCGCCGTGCGCGCGGGCGCCCTACGGCCAGGGCGCGACGATGAGCCGGGCGGCGAGTGAGGAAGCCGGCCCGGTTTCGGCCGCTGCCGTCGCCCCCCGGCGTCAGCTCTGCGCGGTGAGGTGAGCTTGCCGAAGATCTCCTCCGCCCGCCGGCAGGACGGTCGCACCGGTACGTGCGCGCATCGGCTCTTGATCCACTTGGCCGGAGATCAGTAGGGTTGGGCGCTTTACTCCTCACCCCCAGTCCCGGAGTGCCTCATGCGCCGCCATCGTTTCGGCCGGCTCGCCGCCGGTGTCGCGGCCCTCTACCTGGCCGTCGTGATCGTCCTCGCCGTCGTCGGACTGGTCACCGGCGACCTCGTCCCTCTGTGGAGAGTCGTCGCGGACCCGGACGGCTACATGGCGGACGAGATCCGGCCGTGGCCGTGGCTGCCCGCCCTGCTGGTGCCCATCGCGGCGGTGCAGGCGTGGGCGTACCGGGAGGTGGCGCGCGGGCGGCTGCGCGGGGAACCGGCGCGGCACGGCAGGGAGGCGCGCCTGCTGCGGGTCGCTTCCTACGCCATGGTCGTGTACCTCCTGACCTGGCGGCTGCCGATCCCCTACCTGTGGTGGACGTCGCTGGTCGCCGACGTGATCGAGCTCGTGGCGATATGGCTGTTCTTCCGCGTGCTGCGGGGGAGCACCCGCCGATGGCCACGGGTGCTCATGCTCGTGACCGGCCTGCTCAGCGTGGCGCACGACGTCTTCAACACCATCACGTACCAGACGGGCGACTACCTCTTCACCGGGCAGAACTGGACGTGGGCGCTCGACGTTCTGTGGTCGGTGTGGCTGGCGTCGCTGCTGGTGGCGCAGGCGCGGGACCCGCGATGGAGCGGCGCGACGGTACGGGTCGGCGTGATCGCGGTCTTCTTCTCGCTCCTCTCGTCCGGGTCGCTCTCGATCGTGGCGTTCGGCGGCGTGGACGAGGTGCCGTGGAAGCTGCTGACGCCCTCGCTCCTGGGCGCGGCCTCGGTCTTCTCGCTGGTCTGGTGGGCGCGGTGCGCACACGACCTGGGCACGCCCCAGCCTTCCCCGCCCCGGACGGAGCCCGTGCAGGCGCGCGCCCGCCGGTGGCCGCTGCCGGCCGTGGCGGTCGTGCTCCCGCTGGTGCCCGCGGCCGTCAACCTCGCGCGGGGGGTGCCGTTCTGGCTCGGACCGAAGAACGTGCTGGGCGACGCGGTACGCGAGTACACCGGCTCGGAGGCCACCGCGTACTGGTTCGCGCTGGACCTCCTCGTCGGCGTCGGCGCGCCGGCGGTGCTGATCCTCGTGGCCGTGCGGCGGCGGACACCTACGTTACTGCGCGCCACGACGTTGAGCCTGTTCCTGCTGGGCGGGGTCGGCGCCGTGAGCGCGTTCACATCGGAGCACTCCACCTTCTTCGGGGAGCTGTGGCTCTACCCGGAAAGCCTCTACGTCGCGCGGGGCGCCGCCGTCCCCTACGACGGCGCCCAGCTCCTGTCTCCCGGCATCTCCCCGCTCTGGTACGCCCTCGCGCTCACCGTCTCCGGCCTCATCCTGCTCTTCCTGTACGCCGCCCCGCCCGCTCACCGCGTCCGCCACCACGTCCTCCTGGCCGGGCTCGCCTCGGTCGTGGCCCTGTGCCTGCTGCCCGCGGCGGACATGGCCCGCGGCCCCGTCACGGACTGCGTCATGCCGGAGCCGTGGCAGATCGACACGGGGGAGGCGGAGCCGCGCGAGCTGACGGCCGAGCAGAAGTTCGTGTGCTCCCTGCGCGGCGGCCACCGCGCAGGAAGCCTGCACGTGTTTCCCGACACGACGCCCGACCAGGTCGTGCTCGCCTACGGACGCCACCTGTGCGGCGTCCACACCCGCAACGACCCGCGGGAGCTGGCCCGGCTGAAGATCGACCGCGCGTCCCTCACCTATCCTCTGGACGGCATCTGTCCCAGCGCCACCACGATCGGCCAGGCCGCGAAGGCCGAGCAGGACAAGGAGATCGCGGCGATGGAGGCCGACTCCCAAGCCATGTGCGACGCCACGCCGCGCCACCGCCCGCGCACCAGGCCGGCCCGGGCGATCCGGATCAAGGAGCCGCAGTGGACCGACTACGGGGTGCTGCAGACGTACGAGGGGGAGGGAGAGGAGGAGACCGGGCCGGACATCGACCCCGGCAACGGGCTGGTCTCCTCCGCGCGCGGCATCCTGGCCGTCATGACCCACCCCGACTTCGACCTCTGCGTCACCCTGGAGACCTACACCCGCCGGCCGCCCGTCGAGACCAAGGGCTGGGACAAGGTGGTCGAGGTCGGCTACTACAGCCCGGGCGGAAAGATCGTGCTCTATGACAACGTCGGCGGCACCGAGCTGCCCAACCTCGCCCTCAACGGGCGCAAGGGGCACTACCGCATCCGCGTGCACTACGCCTGGTTCCCTTGGAAGGGCGAGGCGGAGGGCGGGCAGCGGCTGCTGATCATGGCGTATCCCGGCAAGGGCGACCGGGAGATCGTCCATCGGAACCGGAAGATGACCTGATCCTCTTTTCGGGGGTTTCATCCGATTAGTCGCCGATGGCGCTGCCTGCCCGTGATCGTTTACTGAGGTTTCGGGAGTGTCGGGTCGTTAGAGTGCTCGGCGTGATGCTTGCTGATCTTCGCATTCGCCGGCTCGGCCGCTTCCCGGTCGGCTTCATCGTGGTCATGCTCGTCATGGCCGCCGGCTGCTCGGAACGGTCACCGGCGGAGCCGAGCCGGCCTGCACAGGTTCCCGCCCCTTCGCCGTCGGCAAGTCCTCCGCCGGCGCGGCAGTTGGTCGATCTGCGGACGAAGGTGAAAGGCAAGGTCCTGTTGCATCATGTCGCCGACAGCGGTGATACCGAGTGGGTCGGCAAGCTCAAGGTGGGAACCTCATACAAGATCGCTCTGGATTGTGCCGGTTCCCAGGGGAAGCTGACGATCGTGATGAGTGAGGGTTTTCAGGCGTTGCGGCAGTGCGCTGCGGGTTACACCACGTATACAATCGGTGATTACCCTGTCTCGAGACCCGAACCATACACGCTGACGATCAACGCTCCGGCCGATGCCAGGTGGGCGGTGCTGGTGGCAAGAGTCTCGTGAGAGCCGGCGGTCGAACATCGGCACGCCGCATCGATCGCGCTCCCTTCGACCATCTGCCCCCTGGGCGCCGGCCGGTTCTGCGGCGGCGGGAGAGTTGCGCAGTTCCTGACCGTCCGTGCCAGCATGATGGATCATGCCGGGATACGAGACGAGTGACGCGACCCTGGCCGCCATCGCCGGCCTGCTCGGGACGACCGCCGAGCGCGTACGGCCCCTCCCGCAAGGCGGGGCCAACCATGTCCTCCTGCTCGGCGACGACCTGGTCCTGCGCATCCCACGGACCGAGCAGTTCCTTCCGGACCTGGCCAAGGAGGCCGCGGTCATCCCGTACGCCCTGCGCGCCGGCGTACGCACCCCGGAGATCGTCGCGTTCGACGACACCTGCTCGGTGGTGGACGTCCCCTACATGGTGCTCACCCGGACGCCGGGAACGGATCTCGCATGCCTTGAACTGCCCGACGCGGACGCCGAACGTCTCTACCGGCAAGTCGGGCGGGAGCTGGGCAAACTCCATCGGCTCACTCCGGACACCGCACCCGCCCTGGCCGGCGTCCCCGCGGACGACGGCAACGCGGACCCCTGGGCGCTCACCGGCCGCCTCCTCAAGGACGGCTGGATCGACGCCGAGACCGCCCGCTGGCTCACCGGCTGGTTCGACCGGCTCTCACCACATCTCCCCACGAGCCCGCCTTCGGTCCTGATCCACGGCGACATCGCGCCCCAGAACCTGCTCATCTCCCCGCACACGGCTCAGCTCAACGGGATCGTGGATTGGGGCGACGCCGAATGGGCCGACCCCGCTGCCGACTTCGCCAAGATGCCCCTCACCGGCATCCCGGCCATGCTCGACGGCTATCGGCAGGAAACCGGCCAGGAAAGCGCCACGGGCACGCCGGCCTGGGAAGCTCGCGTGTTGTGGTTCCACCTCACCTGGGCGCTGGGACGCCTGGCGGAACCCGTCCCGCGCCCGGGCGAACGCCACTGGACCGCACCTCCGGCCAGCCGACTCCTCGGCCTGCTCCGCTTCTTCACCTCAGCCCCACCCACTCCTTGGACCGATCTGTCCTGAGGGACGGCGCCCTCCGTCCCCCGGAGACGCCTAAAAGAGCACTACTCCCGTGTATGTGGTCAATGTCGCAGCCCAAAGCAACCAGCCTGCGAAAAACTCCTTGTACCGACTTCGGAGCAGGCCCACCAGACCCGTGCTCAATAGCGCCACACAAACAAGCGAAAACCCGAAGGGCACGCCGATGGCAAGGCTGGTGAAGGCCAGCAGTATCAGCGAGCCGACTCCGGTCAGGAACAACCCGGCTGCCACGTGAACAGCCTTGCTGATCGTCACGACGACACTCCCTTATTCACGAGCAAGACGAAATCGCGATGAGAAGCGCAGCGGCGTCGGATATCGGCGCCTCGCCGATCAAGAGCCTACAGATCGTGCCGTCGCCGGCGAACGAGCACCCTGCCTCGAGGAAACCTCATGCACGTCACCTACAGCGGTCCCAAGTCCGGGCCATCCTGCGGGACCTGAACGTGCCTGACGGCGTGCAGATGGCGAGTCGCTCGCCACGGATTCCATCCTGACGGGCGGTGCCAGGTTCACCCCTTCGGGTGAGGCCGGAGCGATTCCGCCCGGCCAAGCTTCGAGCTTGTGCGTTTCCTCCGTCTCATACCTCTCAGCGTCGTCATGCTCGTCGACCGGACGACCTCGGCCTCGCGCTCCACCAAGATCACTCATTGCGCTGGATCCTCGCGCCCGCAGGAATCGAGGTCATCATGACCGCGTCCGCCACGCGTTCTCGTTCTGCCGGATCATCTGTTGTCGATGTCACGTGGTTCTTCGCGATCGCCGTCCTGCTGTGTTTCGCGATGTCCGTCCCGATGGTCTTCCGGCTCGTCCCGACGGACCTCTACAACCTGATCACTCCGATCATGCAGCAGTCCCCGCTGCTCGCAGCGATCATCATGTGGCTTGCCCGCCGCCCCGGAACGTTCCGGGAGACGTTCGCCACCAGGTGGCGCGGCACACCCCAGTGGGCCGGCATCGGCATCGGCCTCATCGCCGCGATCGCCGCGATCCAGACCGCCGTCGCGCTGGCCTCGGGGATCTGGCGGCTCAACCCGCTCGACCAGATCCTCGCGGCGACCATCTGGATCGTTCCGGTCTTCCTCATGCAGTCGGTCCTCGCCATCGGCGAGGAGTTCGGCTGGCGCGGCTGGCTGGCGACGCGCGCCGCGTCATGGGGATTCTGGACGCTGGCCCTCGTCAGCGGTCTGGTCTGGATCGTCTGGCACCTGCCGGTCCTGGCCGTCATCGGTGATCGACCCCTCTGGGACATCGTCATCTACTTCGCGGGCATGCTGCCATGGGCGCCGCTGTTGCTCGCACTTCGCCGGCGGTCGGGGAGCGTCTGGCCCGCGGTTCTGACGCACGGAGCGATCAACAGCGTCCGGGTGTACCTGCTGCAATCCGTCCCTAACGCCACGGATCACCTGCTCATCGAAGTGATCGGCTGGGTCCTCACGCTGGCCGCCGCCGTGTGGCTGATGCGCCCGAGCCGGACGCAGTTCGTCCGCGGGCCTGCCGAAGGTTAGACCGTGCCGAGGCGCCGGCCTCCGCGACCGGAACTCCGGCGACCGCCGCAGCAGGACGTCCACCAGCTTGGCCGCCTCGGCGTCGCCCGTGCTGCCAGGCAGGTGAGCCACGGGGGGCTCCTCCTCCGGGAGGATCCATCTCCAGGGCTGTCTGGATACCGTTGACGCATGCGATGGCGTGGCAAGGCGCTGGATGTCCTGCTGGTGACGGCCGCCATCGGCTTCGACGTCCTGACCACGTGGCACACCTGGGGGACCGCGTCGGCGCCCGTGGTGATCTGCGGCGCCTTCTCCGTGCTGGCCGGGGCGCCCATGGGGTTCCTGCGGCGGTGGCCGGTGGCGGTGGCCGGCTACCTGGCGGCGCTGCTCGTCCTCACCGACCAGCTCGGCGCGTTCACCGTCAACACCGTGCAGATCCTGCTCATGGCGGCCCTCGGGGTCGTCGCCCACCGGGCGCGGCCGCTCACCGTGTCCTGCTCGGCCCTGGTCGTGGGCGTGACCACCGCGGTCAACCTGGCCGATCCGGGCCACCCCTTCACGGCCAACGCCTGGTGGTACTGCGGCGGAGCCGTCGTGGTGCCCGTCCTGATCGGCGTCTACCTGCGCGGCCCGGCCGGACGCCTTCCCGAGCGCGACGTCACTCCGGACGTGCTGCTGGCCGGCGGCGGCCTCACCCTGGCCGTCCTGAACACCTGGACGGACTGGGACGCCACCGGCGGGCCGGTCTGGGGCACGCATCGGTGGTGGTGCTCGCGGGCCTGTCCCTGGGCGTCGCGCGGCGGCTGCCGGGGCTGGTGTTCGTCCTCCAGGTCATCCTCATGCTGCTGGCCGACCAGTACTTCGAGGAGGCGACGGGCACCTGCGTCATGCTCGTCCTCGCTGCCGCGGGCGTGTTCGCCATGCGCGTGGCCTCCTGGCTCTGGACGTTCGTCGTCTACCTCGTCGCCGTTCTCGCCGTGGCCGCCTTCACCGCCGCGATGGGCGACGCCGGGTGGCAGCCGACGCGCGTCCTGGCGCTGATGACGCTCGTCATGGCGCCCGTGGCGAGCGGCCGCTACCTGCGGGCCCGGCAGGCCGCGAGCCAGGCGGAACGGCTGCGCCGTCGGGAGTCGCAACAGCGCGCGCTGACTCAGGTGCGCGCCGACCAGCTGGCCGAGCGCGAGAGCATCGCCCGCGAGATGCACGACATCGTCGCCCACCACGTTGGCGCCATGGTCCTGCGGGCCGGCGCCGCCCGCTACGCCGACCCCGGCGGGCCCTCCAGCCAGGCGCTCACCGACATCCGTGACACCGGCCACCAGGTGCTCGAAGACCTCCGCGGCCTGCTCGATCTGCTGCGTGACCCCGGCAAGCAGCCCGACCTGCCGGCCGACCCGGCCACCGTGATGCGCCAGTCGGCGGAACGCATGAGCGCGGCGGGGCTGCTCGTCGAGCTCGACATCGACCCCGAAGTGGCACGGGCGCCTCTGCTGGCTCGCGTCTCGGCTGCCAGGATCGTCCAGGAGGGGCTCACCAACGTCCTCAAACACGCGGGGGCGGGCACCTGGGTGCGGGTGAGCCTCACCGCGGCGCCCGGCGGGCTGGCCGTCAAGGTGCGCAACGGCCCCCCACCCGCCGCCCCGCTCGGCCTGCCCTCCTCCGGGCAAGGGCTGCGGGGCATCCGCGAACGCGCCCACGCGCTCGGCGGCACCCTCACCGCCGGCCCGGCCGAGGACGGCGGCTGGCTGCTGACCGTCCTGCTGCCCACCGGGCACGCGGCGTGATCCGCCCGGTCCGGCGATGGGGCGATCCGCAGGGACCGTCAGGAGGGGAGCACCGTCGAACAGCGGCACCGTCCGGAACTGCGGGCCGGTTCCCACTGCCGCACCTGTCCGACCCGGCCGCCACATCCGCCTGAGCCGGAAGTCCTCTGCCCGCTGCACTGCCGCGCCGGGTCAGCGGGCCGCGGAGCGCACGATGTCGTCGACGAGAGCGGCCAGACGGTGCGGCTGGGACAGGAACGGGCAGTGGCCGCTGGTCAGTCTGCGGATCTCGGTGGCTCGGGCTGCCATCCGCTCCTGCAGGGCGGGCGGGACGGCCTGGTCCCGCTCGGTGATGATGTACGTGGAGGGGATGTCGTGCCGGCCGGCCGTGTCGGCCTTCTCCGTGAAGGACCGTCTGGTCTGGTTGACCAGGCGGCTCATCTCCTGCTCGGCCTCGGCGTCCGGCAGGTCGCCGTAGAGCGCGGTGCGTGGCTGGTCGATGAGGGGGAACAGGCCGCTCGTGTCGTCGGGGTCCGGCAGGCCGTGGAGGGTGTGCAACGACTGTCCCCGGTCCGGCAGGTACGCGGCCAGGTAGATCAGCCCCTCGACGTTGTCCGCCCGGGTGGCGGCCTCGGTCGCCGGGATGCCCCCGTAGGAGTGGGCGAGCAGCACGACCGGGCCTTCGACCGCGGCCAGTTCCCCGGCCAGCACGGCGGCGTCGTCGTGCATGCCCGCGGTGGGACGTTCGCCGGCGCTCGGAAGCGCGGGCGTGCGCGTGGCGTAGCCGAGGGCGTGCAGCTCGGGCTGGAGCCTGGTCCAGGTGCTCGGCCGGTGCCAGGCGCCGTGGACCAGCATCACGGTGGTCATGAAGGGACTCCTCCTATGTGATCGATGGGGACATAGGGTGATGCGTCCTTCGGTCGTGGTCACCATGCGGCCGGAGCCGCCACCGGCGGAGTCGGATCAACTCGGCGCAGATGGCCACGGCCGTATCTTCCGACGTGCGCGAGCCGAGGTCGAGACCGATCAGCGAGCGCGCAGTCGGCGACTCCGCCCGGTCAGCCCCGGTCTGTCGCCCAGGGCGTCAGCAGGCCTGATCCTTCGCGCCGGGCGCGTGGCCGAGCAGTCGCAGGATCTCGTCGGACAGAAGCTCGTCCGGGCCCTTGAGAGCGTCGGCGAGTCTTGTGTCGGTGCAGAAGATCATGTCCGCGGCGATCTTGTCCTGCACGATCCGGGCCACGTTGTCCAGGGCGACGGGGATCGGCTCGGAGGGGAGCTCGGCCGTGGATATGTCGATCAGGTGGCTGTCGGCCTGGGCCGGGTCCATGAACTTCCTGATGATGATGGAGTTCTGGTTTCGGGAGGAGGTGGTCCAGATCGTGAAGACGACGACGTACAGGCCTTTCCAGGCGTCAGCGCCGAGTTGACCGCGCCAGCGGGTCATGATGTCCGTGACGCCTTCGATCTGCACTTTGGACGCCCAGTACATGTTGGTGCGGATGTTCGGGTAAACGCTGCCCGAGTAGTCCTCGAAGGAGTTCATGTCGAAGGAGCGGCTTCGTGTCGCGTCCGCGATGAATGCGCGTGACCTGTCGAGAATGTTGGCGCACGACTGCTGAAGGCCGAGGGGAAGTTCCGCCGATTCGAGTCGCCGCCGGGCCGTGTTGATCGTGGCGGAGACGTCCCGGAGCGGCTGGACCCAGCCGTCCCCCGGGCCCTTGGACGCGACCATGTCCAGGTCGTGCGGATCGATCCTGGCGCTCTGGAACGCCGGGACCTGCTTGGGCAGGTGAGGGGCGATGACGGTGAAGATGCCCAGCGGGAGGTGGGCGATCGACTTCGCCAGCTCGAAGATCTCGTCGACCGGGTGCAGCGACTCCAGGGTCCGCCCGTTCGAGACGAGGCTGTACAAACCACCCCGCCGGTCGTTCTGGACGACGATGACCGGGCTCAGGTGGTTGACGAGGTCGGCTTTCAGCGCGGCGTAGTTCCGCCGAGTGTCGGCGTTGACCGCACGGATCGCGTCGCGCGCCGTCCGTTGTCCGGCCGCGTCCGGCGGTGAGGCGCCGGCACGGGCGACGGGCAGGAGGTTGCCGCCGAGCAGCGTCGTGGCGCCGGCCGCGGTGGCGGTGCCGAGGAATGTTCTGCGTGTGACCACTGTCTGACCTGCCTCTCGAAAGCCGCCGTACCTCATGCATGTGGCAGGACCGGCGAGCCGTCCTGGGCCGGAGGGGTGACTTAATGTTTGTGTATGGTAACGGTAAGTAGCTGGCTCTTCGGGTCGCAACAGTGAGGGCCGCCGACTGTGGCCGTCGCGTCCTAGGCAGGAGGAGGAATGTCGATTCTCAAGGGGATGGCGATCGGCGGTCTCGCGCTGCTGGTCGCCGTGCTCGTCCCGGCCGCGACCGGCGCACGTGCCGCGATCGGGGTCACCAAGTGCGCCGGTTCTCAGACGGTGACGTACACCCCCGGCCTCACCGATCAGCCCCGGGAGGTCACGGTCAGCGGGAACGCCCCCTTGATCGAGTGCGTCTCCAGCAGTGATCCCACCATCTCCCAGGCCACGTCGACCTTCTCCGCCACCGGGACGTTCTCCTGCACCTCCGGCACGAGGGCCGGGAGCCGGAGGATCACGTGGAACAACGGCAACACCAGCACGCTGTCCTCCACGTCCACCGTCTCCGTCAACGGCGCCGAGAGCCTCGTTCTGATCAAGGGCGTGGTGGTCGACGGCGAGTTCAAGGGAACGCCGTGGACCGGCACGTTCACCATGTTCAGCACGAAGCCTCTGGCCTGTCTCACCGAGCAAGGGCTGGCCGGCGTCGTCGGCTCGCTCACCCTGAGCATCGGCTCACTGTGAACCGGGCCGGCTTCCGCGGACACGTCGCGGCGCGACTGTGTGTCAGCAGGGCTGGAGGGCGGGCAGGCGGCCTTCGAAGTAGGCGGCCGGTGTGACGCCCATCAGCGTACGGAACTCGGCCGTCATGTGGGACTGGTCGTAGTAGCCGGTGACGGTGGCCAGGTCGGCCCAGCGGGGGCCGTCGGCGCGACCGAGGGCGAGGGCTTTGCGGACGCGTTCGATGCGTTCGTAGCGTTTGGGCGACAGGCCGACGGCGTCGGCGAACAGGCCGCGCAGGTGACGTTCGCTGACGGCGAGGTGGCGGGCGAGCGCGGGCAGCGGTTCGCGTCGTGCGCCCGTACGACCGCGCAGCGCCCGGACGGCGGCCTGGACCAGGTCGCGCCTTGCCCCGTCCGCCGAGATCCTGGCCGGCAGCGCCGCCTCCAGATGCCGGAGTGCCAGGCCGTGGTCGCCGCCCGCGTGCCTCAGGGCGGCGACCAGCGGATCGCAGGAGGCGCCCCACAGGTCACCGAGGCGGACCACCCGGTCCACGACCTCGCTCACCGGGACGCCGAGCAACGGCCTGGTCGCGCCGGGACGCAGCCGCAACCGCAGGCAGAACGGGAGGTCCTTGCCGACGTGGTACGAGGCGCGCGTGCGCGGGCCGATCACGAGCAGGTCGCCCTGCCCGGCGCAGGTCGTACGGAAGATCAGGGACGTGCCGGGGTCGGGGAGGTGCACCAGCGGCGGCCGCCCGCCCGCCACGGGATCCTCCGCCCTCAGCACGCTCACCGCCTCGACCAGCGGACGCAGACCGTCCGGCACGGTCAGCGGGACCTCGATGCTCATGACCACACGGTAGCCGCGCCACGGGGTGCGCACGTGTGCCGAAAGTTCCTATAAGGGCTGGTGGGCGGGGCGGCAGAGTGAGCCGCATGATTGTTGTCACAGGTGCCACGGGCACGGTCGGCGGTGAGGTGGTCCGGCTGCTGGCCGGCCGGGGTGAGCGGGTCCGGGCGATGACGCGGGAGCCGTCGAAGGTCGCGGTGCCGCCGGAGGTGGAGGTCGTCCAGGGGGATTTCGACGACCCCGGGTCGTTGGCCGCAGCGGCGCGCGGCGCCGACGCCGTGTTCCTGCTCAGCGCCCCCGGCCCGTGGCTCGCCCGGCACGACGAGGCGATGATCGTGGCGGCGCGGGCCGCGGGGGTGCGGAAAGTGGTGAAGCTCTCGGCGATCGGCACGGGCGAGGAGCACGGCGGCGCCAAGGTCGGCGGCTGGCATCAGGCCGGGGAGCAGGCGTTGCGCGCGGGCGAGCTGGACTGGACGGTGCTGCGGCCGTCCAGCTTCGCCTCCAACGCCTTGAGGTGGGTTCCGCAGATCCGGCAGGGGCGTCCGGTGCCGAACACGACGGGCCGGGGCAGGCAGGGGGTCGTCGATCCGCGGGACGTCGCGGAGGTGGCGGTGCGGGCGCTGACGTCCGACGAGCACGGGCGATCCGTCCTCACGCTGACCGGGCCCGAACTGCTCAGCGTCCCGGACATGGCCGAGGTGCTGGGGGAGACGCTCGGGCGGCCCGTCGAGACGGTGGACGTGCCGCTGGATGTCTACCGCACGCAGCTGATCGCCGCCGGGATGGATGCCGAGTTCGCCGACGTCGCGGTCGACGGCTCCCGGCTGGTGGCGCGGGACGGCAACGCCCGGCTCACCCCTGACGTCGAGCGGGTGCTGGGACGTCCCCCTCGTACGTTCCGCGCCTGGACGGCCGATCATCTCCGGTGACGCCGGCCGCCGGGTCAGGGCGGGTGTGCCGTCACTTGTTCCAGGCCACCAGGAACTCCGCCAGTGAGATGCGCCCGTCCACGTCCCCGTCGTGCTCGTCGGAGGAGTGAAAGATCGAGTCGAGTTCGGCCGCGGTGACCTCCTCGCCGCGGGCGTTCATGGCGAGCGCGAACTCCTCGCGGGTGATGTATCCGTCCCGGTCGCGGTCGAACTCCTCGAACGTGGCGGCCGGGTCGTCAAGGTCTGGCATCGGTGACCTCTCCTTCGATGTGCTGACAGAGCAACATCGAAGCACAAGCGCGAACCCCGGCGAGGGACGACGGGCCGAAAAGCCGTGCGGGTGCACGCAGTCCGGCAAGCGAGGACGAGCACCGCGTGATCCAGCCCGCCTCCCCTCTGGACCTGCTGAAGTCGGGGGAGGTGGACGTGGCGCACCTGTGGCTGCCGATCCGCGAGCCCGATCTGACCGTCGTGCCGACCTCGTACGCCTCCGACGTGGTGTTGATGGTCTCCGCCGACCATCCCTACGCGGGACGTGACTCCATCTGCCTGGAGGACCTCGGCGACTGCACCGTGGTCGAGGGCCGGTCGATCCCCCCGTGCATGGAGGAGATCTTCAACCCCTGCCACACCCCTTCCGGACGCCCCGTCCGCCGCGGGCACAAGGTCACCACCTGGCGGAGACCCTCGGCGCCGTCGCCTCGGGCCAGGCCACCGCCGGAGTCACCACCGAGGCCGCGACCTTCTACCCCTGGCCCAGCCTCGCCTTCGTGCCGATCCGCGACGCCCCTCCGTGCCAGTGGGCCTTCGCCTGGCGTACGGCGAGCGAGACGCCGCTCGTCCGCGCCCCCGCGGCGGTGCTCCGGTCCGCGGCGGCGACGCATCGGGAGTTCCGACTTCCTCGACCGCCATGGCATGCGGCACGAGCAGCTGGCCGTCCGGACCGCCGCGCTGGCCGCCGCGCGGCGCGCCGGCGGCCGGCTAGGGCAGACGTGCGCCCACGGCAACCTGTCCGCCATGTACGGCATGCCGGGCCGGCACCGCGACGCCCTCGGCCACGCCACGCAGGCCCTCACCATGTACCGGGCGACGGGCCACCTGACCAGGCAGGCCCGCGAACTCAACCTGGTCGGCTGTCCAGGCGGACACCCTCGTCCGCCTCGGGGACTCCCTGGACGGGACGGGCCTCGGGGACGCCGCCGCCGACGTCCGGCGGCAGGCGCTGGCCCTCCTCGAAGAGCTCGGACACCCGTCGGCCGCCCGGCTCAAGGCCCGCCTGACCGGGTGACCGGGTGACCGGAATCCGCCGGCCGGGGCGGGCGCGAGCACCACGACCGGCGGGCTCAGCGCCAGGTCGCCCGCTGGAGAACCGGGCCGAGCCGGCTGTCGCTCCACTGGTCGAAGACGAGGATCTTCGACTTGGGCAGGTGCCAGATCCGCTCCTGATAGGACACGCCGGTCCGCTTGGCCGACTGCGTCGAGCAGCCGACGCGCCAGACGCGGTAGGTCGCCTTGTGGCCCGCGCCGACCGGGCGGACACCGCGGACGACGAGCTTGCCGGGGAAGTCCTCTATGTAGCGCTTGTCCGGTGCGCAGCTCGCGAGCCCGTTGCCCGGGTGGTACGGCTCGTCGGGGTCGTACGGGTTGCCGTGCCGGGCCAGGGAGATGCCCAACGGCCCGACGAGGTAGAACCCGCGGCACTCGACGGCGAGCCGGTCACAGCCGCCGGTCCTGACGTGGATGCCCCACCTGTCCTCCTTCCCGACCTTCCAGGCCGCGGGGATCTGGAGCGTCATGCCGCGGAAGGTCAGCGGCTTGGTCGCCGCGCTCTGCGCGGGTGCGCCGGTGAACAGCAGGGAGGCGGTCACCACCAGGGTCGTCAACATGATCCAGAGGCTAGGGACGCCCGCTTGTGGCTCGGCTGCAACGCACTTGGAGTCCGCTCGAACGGCCCGCTCCTGCCGGGCGCCCCTCGGTCCGTGACGGTTAGTCGCGGCCGCTGCCGCGGTAGAGGTCCAGCTCGCCGTCGAGTTCCAGGGCGAGCACCGTGGCGTGCGGGTCGATCGCGTGCGCGGGCGGCGCGTCGATCCACAGGACGCCGGGCACGCCGTTGAGCTCTCCGGTGATCGAGTGCCCGAGCTCGCAGTCGGCGCCCACCACCCTGGCCCGCAGGACGGTGTTGCGCAGCCCGCGCACCGTCACCGTGTCGCGGGGCGGGTCGAAGCAGACCAGGTACAGGGTCCTGCGGTCGGCGGACAGCGTGCTCGGGCCGTAGTGGTGGCCCGCCGGCAGCCCGGCGGTCGTGCCGTACACCGCCTCGGCGTGCCGGTCGATCCAGGCGCCGAGGCCCTTCAGGCGGTCGGCCTGTTCGGGGAGGATGCGGCCGTCGGCGGTGGGGCCGACGTCGAGCAGGAGGTTGCCGCCCGCGCCGATGGTCTCGGTGAAGTAGCGGACCAGGTGGCCCACGGGCTTGTGGTTGGTGTCGTGCGGGCGGAAACCCCAGTTGTCGTTGACGGTGAGGCACAACTCCCATGGGCCGTCGGGCGGCGTGATGGGGACGCCCTGCTCCGGTGTCGCGTAGTCGCCGCGCGAGAGCATGCGCGCGTTGAGCACGGTCCGCGGCTGTACGGCGAGGATGCGGTCGGCGAGGGCGTCGATGCCCCACTGCTCCTCCGAACGTTCCCATTCGCCGTCGAACCACAGCAGGTCGGGCCGGTAGCGCTCGACCAGCTCGTCGACCTGGCCGTCGCGGTAGGCCAGGTAGCGGGCCCACGCGGCCGGGTCCTCCTGCCCCTCCGGGGGAGTCACGTAGGGGCTCGGGTGGGCCTGCGGGCCGCGGACGCTGGGGTAGTCGGGGTGGTTCCAGTCGGAGTGCGAGTAGTACAGCCCGACCTTCAGCCCGCGCTCGCGCAGCGCGTCCGCGAAGGGGCCGACCAGGTCGCGTCCCGCCGGGGAGGCGGTGACGTTCAGCTCCCCGTACGCGCTGTCCCACAGCGCGAAGCCGTCGTGGTGCCGGGTGGTGAGCACGGCGTACCGGGCTCCGGCCTGGGCGAACAGCTCCGCCCACGCCGCGGGGTCGTAACCGTCGGCGGTGAATCCGTCGAGCTGGGCCAGGTAGGCCTCACGGGAGACGTCGCCGTAGTAGAACGACCAGGACTCGGCCACTCCCTCGACG
Organism: Nonomuraea sp. NPDC049624; assembly: GCF_040675255.1. Classification (NCBI taxonomy): domain Bacteria; kingdom Bacillati; phylum Actinomycetota; class Actinomycetes; order Streptosporangiales; family Streptosporangiaceae; genus Nonomuraea; species Nonomuraea sp. NPDC049624. The sequence continues at coordinate 291,873 of NZ_JBFAOR010000003.1, forward strand.
GCGTAGAGGCCGTAGTGGACGAAGATGCCGAGCTTGGCGTCGGGAAACCAGGGCTGCATGGGCACAGGGGGATCCTTCTCCGGTTCTTACCATTTCCAGGGCGGCGTCGAGGCGCTGGAGAGCGTCTTGCCGCCCAGGGCCGAGGCGTAGAGCTGTTCCATGACCGAGGTGGCGGCCAGGCCGCCCGCGCCGGTGATCGACGCGCGGTCCTTCAACGCCGAGGGGACGATCGGGGGCGCGGGCCGTACGGTGCACAGCCTCTCGACGTGACGGCGCAGCGGGTCGAGAAAGGTGTCGCCCGCCTGGACGTTGCCGCCGCCGACGACCACGATCTCGGGATCGACGGTGAGCACCAGCGCGGCGATGCCGATCGCGATGACGTCGGCGAACCGGTCGACGGCGGCCACGGCCAGCGGGTCGCCCGCGGTGGCGGCGTCGAACACGCCCTCCCTGCTGACCCGCCGGCCGTCGGTGAGCTCGACGTCGTGCAGGTGCTGCTGGGCATGCTCCCAGCCCATCTGCGGCAGTGCGCCGATCTCGCCGGCGGCGCCGTTCGCGCCCCGCACGACGGTGTTGTTCAGGACGACCCCCGCCCCGGTGCGGTTGCCGGAGTGCACGTAGACCATCGAACCGGCCTCGGCGGCGCTGCCCTTCCACGCCTCGGCGAACGCGGCGAGGTTCGAGTCGTTCTCGACGGCGATCGGGCACTCGAAGGACTCCGCGAAGGCGGCGCGGACGTTGAGCCCCTCCCAGTCGTCGAGGCCGCGCGTGACGACGTCCTGGTAGACCACGGCGGGCACGGACACCCCCATCGCCCACACGTCGGCGCGCCCGCGGCCCTGCGAGCCGAGGAGCTGGTCGACCACCTCGACGGCGTCGGCCAGGACGGTCTCGGGCGGGTCCGCGGCGGAGACGGTGATCGAGCGGGTGGCCAGCACCTCGCCGTTCAGGTCGGCGAGCTCGGCCCGGGTGGTGTGCTGGCCGATGTCGATGCCGGCGACGACGGCCGCGGCCGCGTTGAACCGGTAGCGGTTGGCCGGGCGCCCGGCTCCGGTGGGGGAGAGGGGCTCGACGCTCGTCACCCAGCCGAGGGCCACCAGGTCGCCCACCACCGTGTCGGCCGCGGTCTTCGACAGCCCGGCGACCTGGGCGATCGCCGGGATGGTGAGCGGCTCTGCGCGGATCGCCTCGATCACCGCCAGCGAATTGAGGCGGCGCAGGCGCGACTGGCCGACGGGCTGGCGCAGCAGGCTCGCTTCACGTCCGATCAGCACTCACGTGGCCCTTTCGTTTCCTGGGACGTCTTCCATTAAAACACAAAGTGTATTTATTATTGCCAACCGTGCCTCCCAGCAAGAAGGGACCATCCATGCGCAATCGCGCCATAGCCGTCGCCACCTGCGCCTCCGCCGTGCTCGCCCTCGGCGCGTGCGGCCAGAAGCTCCAGGACGCCGGTCCGTCGGCGTCCGCCGGCGCCCAGCCCGCGAGCCTCCTCTATTGGGGCAAGTGGGCCAAGGGCACCCCGCAGGCGAACCTGTTCGAGAGCGTCATCGCCGACTACACCCAGCAGACCGGCGTCAAGATCGACGTTCAGTGGCTCGCCCAGGGCCAGGAGCAGCAGGTCAAGAACGCGGTCGCCACCGGCGCCGGTCCCGACTTCTTCGACACCGCCATCGACCACACCGCCGAGTTCCGCGCCGCCGGCGTGCTCGGCGACATGGGCCCGATCTTCCGGACCACGATCCCGGGCGAGGGCAGAACCGTCGAGGAAGTCCTGCCGAAGAGCGTGCTCAAGGCCGTCAGCGACGACAAGGGGTACGGCTTCGTCCCGCACAGCGTCTTCTCCATCGGCCTGTGGTACGACTCCGCCAAGTATCCCGACTTCGCCCCCAAGTCGTTCGACGAGTTGCTGGAGATCGCCAAGAAGGAGAAGGCGTCCGGCCGCGCGCCGATCGCGCTCGACGGCTCGGTCAACGCCTACAACTCCTTCTGGATCCACCAGATGCTGCTGTCCACGGCCGGCCCCGGCATCCTGCTGAAGCTCGCCGCCGACCCGGCCGCCTGGGACCTGCCCGAGGTGAAGCGGGCGGCCAAGGCGCTGGAGTCGCTGGTGAAGGCCGACCTCTTCGAACCCGACCACATGGCCACCAAGTTCCCGGCCGCGCAGAACGCCTGGGCGGCCGGCAAGCACAGCTTCATCCTGAACGGCTCCTGGCTCGGCAGCGAGACCGCCTCGCTGCGCGCCGCCGCGGTCAAGCCCCGCATCATCGCCTTCCCGCCGGTCGACCCCGCCAAGGGCTCGGTCGCCACGGTCGGCGCGCTCGGCTGGGGCGTGAACGCCAGGTCGAAGAACCAGAAGGCGGTCGCCGACTTCCTGGCCTTCGCCATGCAGAAGAAGTACATCGACCGCATCGGCACCGAGGCGGCCAACATCCCCTCGCGCGCCGACTCGCCCGCCCCGGTGGAGCTCCAGCAGCTGCAGGCGTCCATCCGCGACGCCGAGCAGGTCACGCTCGACGGCGACGGCGTCTCGACCGTGCAGCCCAAGTGGCTGGCCGACGTCTTCCTCCCGCTCGACGACAAGTTCGTCGCCGGCAAGCTCAGCGCCGAGGAGTTCCTGGCCGAGGGCAAGGCGAAGACCGCCGCCATGAACGGATGACCGTGACCGTGTCCGACACCGCCCCGCGGGCGCCGTCCGCGGACAGGCGGGCCAAGGTGTCCCGCGGCGCGCTCCAGGACGAGCGCCGCCGGTTGTACCTGCCGATGCTGCTTCCCGCACTGATCGCCTACCTGGTCTTCTTCGTGCTGCCGTCGTTGTTCGGCGTCGTGCTCAGCTTCGCCGAGTGGTCGGGGCTGGGGACCGAGCTGTCCTGGGTCGGGTTCGCCAACTACGTGTCGATGGCCGGGAGCGAGCTGTTCCGTGCCTCGTTCGTCCAGACGCTGGCCCTGACGCTGCTCGTGGGCCTGGCGCTGTTCCTCATCGCCGGCGCCTCCATGATCGTATTGCGTGCGGCGCGCGGCGGCGCGTTCATCCGGGCGGCCGTCTTCCTGCCCTTCATGATCTCGCCCATCGCCGTGGGCCTGGCCGTCTCGTTCCTGTTCAACCCGGACGGGCTGATCAACACCGTGCTGGGGGCCCTCGGCCTGTCCGAGTTGCGCCAGCCCTGGCTGGCCCCCGAGCTGATCCTCAACGTGATCATGGCCGGAGTGGTCTGGAGCGCGGCCGGCTTCTACGTCGTGCTGGTGATGTCCGCGGTCGACGGCATCCCGCCGAGCTACTACGAGGTGGCCAGGATCGAGGGCGCGAGCGAGCTCCAGCAGTTCCGCCACGTCACGCTCCCGCTGACCAGGGACATGCTGGCCATCGCCGCCTCGCTCTGGGCGATCGCCGGCATCAAGACCTTCGAGATCGTCATCGCCTTCGTCGGCACGGCGGGCACCCCGCCCCCCGAGGCCAGGACCCTCGCCGTCGAGCAGTACCTCCGGGTCACCGGCGGCCGTGAGGGCGGACTGGCCCAGCTCGGCGAGGCCGCGGCGATCGGGATCGTGATGACGGTGATCACCGCCGTCCTGATCGTCCTGTCGCGCAGGATCCAGCGGCGCGAACGACTGGAGCTGGCGTGATCCGCGCCGGGCTCGCCCTGATCAGAGCCCTGATCTGGGGCTGGGCGCTGTTCAACGTCGGCATGGTGGTCTGGGTCCTGCTGAACTCGGTGAAGAGCTCGCGGGAGATCTTCGACAACCCGGCCGGCCTGCCCGCCGCCTGGATGTGGGAGAACTTCGCCACCGCCTGGTCGGACTCCGGGCTCGGCGCCGCCGCGGTCAACTCGGTGGTCCTCACGCTCGTGTCCGTGGTGCTCATCATGGCGCTGTCCATCCCCGCCGCCTACGCGGTGGCACGGCTGGGCGGGCGCTCCAGCGGTCCGGTCGCGACCTTCTTCGCGGTGGGCATGAGCATCCCGTTCCAGGCGTTCGCCGTCCCCATGGTCCTCATCGGGGCGGGGCTGTCCCGGTTCATGATCGACTGGGTCACCGGCGCCTGGGACACGCGGATCACCGTCACGCTCTTCTACGTCGTGCTCAGCCTGCCGTTCAGCATCTTCGTGCTCATCGGCTACTTCCGCTCGCTGCCCGGCGACGTGGAGGAGGCGGCCGCGCTCGACGGCGCGTCGCCGTTCCGCACCTTCCTGCAGATCATGGTGCCGCTGGCCAAGCCCGGCATCACGACCGTGGCCGTGCTGAACGCGCTGAGCCTGTGGAACGAGACGGTGATCGTGCTGATGCTCGTCCCCGACCAGAGCGCGCAGACCCTCAACGTCGCCCTGCTCAACTTCTACTCCAACATGCAGTACACCTCGAACTGGGGCGGGCTCTTCGCCGGCGTCGTCATCGTGGTGCTCCCGATGATCGCGACCTATCTCTGGTTCGGCCGCCGCATCGTCAACGGCATGACGCAGGGCATCGGCAAATGACAAGAAACGGAACTCCCATGCACGCAACGGTCGGACTCATCGGCGCCGGTGGCATCGCCAACGCGCACCTCCCGGCCTGGCTCGACCTCGGCCACGACGTCGTCGTCCACTCGATCGCCGACGACGCCGAGGCGCTGATCCGGCGCCACGGGGGCGGCCGGACCGTCCCCAGCCTGGACGCCCTGTTCGAGGCGGCGGACGTCGTCGACATCTGCACGCCGACGCACACCCACTACGAACTGGCGCTCGCCGCGCTCGGTCACGGCCTGCCGACGATCTGCGAGAAGCCGCTGACCCGTACGCTCCCCGAGGCGGAGGACCTGGTCGCCCGCTTCGCCGACGCCCGCGTCCCGCTCTTCCCCGCGCACGTCGTCCGCTACTTCGCCGAGTACGCCGAACTGCACCGGGCCGTCACCCGCGGCGACATCGGCGGCGTCGCCGTGCAGCGGCACACCCGCCAGGGTCGCAGCCCGGCCGGCGGCTGGTTCCTGGACGAGGCGCTCTCCGGCGGCGTGCTGCTCGACCTCATGATCCACGACATCGACGTGGCGCGCTGGATCGGCGGAGAGGTCGAACGCGTCTTCGCCCGCACCCACGCGGTCGGCGGCAGCCAGAGCACCCAGGCGTTCCTCACCCACGCCAACGGCTCGATCTCCGTGCTGACGGCCACCTGGACCACCGCGCCGATCGAGTTCAGGACGCTGTTCGAGGTGGCCGGTTCGCACGGGCTGCTGCACGCCGACTCCGACGAGCGCCGCCCCTACCGCTACCAGGGCGACGCCGTGCCCGCGCCCGACATCCTGCCCCCCTTCTCCCCGCTGACCAGCCCCTACAGAGCCGAGATCGAGGACTTCGTGCGCTCGGTCGCCACCGGCGTCCCGCCGCGCGTCACCGCGCTGGACGGCCTGGCCGCCATGCGCATCGCCGACGCCGTCGCCCGCTCGGCCGCCGAAGGCCGGCCGGTCGACCTCAAGCCCCTGGAAGCCGCATGAAGATCGCCCTGCTCTCCTTCGCCCACCTGCACGCCACCGAGTACGCCGCCGCGCTGCTGCGCTGCCGCGACGTGGAGATCGGCGCCTACGCCGACGGCCACGACGGCGTCCCGGACGGCGTCACCGTCTTCGCCGCCGAGGACGAACTGTGGGCCTGGCGGCCCGACGGCGTGGTGATCTGCGCCGAGAACACGCGTCACCGGGAGTTCGCGCTGCGCGCCGCCGCCGAGGGCGTGCACGTGCTGTGCGAGAAGCCGCTCGCCACCTCGCTCGCCGACGCCACCGAGATGCTGGAGGCGGCCCGCGCGGCGGGAACCGTCCTCATGACCGCCTTCCCCGTCCGCTTCGCGCCGGCCTACGCCGACCTCCGGGCCGCGGTACGGCGGGGCGACCTCGGCCGGATCGTGTCGATCGCGGCCACCAACTGCGGCGGCGTCCCCACCACCCGCGACTGGTTCACCGATCCGGCCCGCAGCGGCGGCGGCGCCCTGACCGACCACGTCGTGCACGTCGCCGACCTGCTCGCCGACCTGCTGGACGACGACCCGACCGAGGTCTACGCGATCGCCAACTCCATCCCCAACCCGGGCAAGGCCGTCGAGACCGCCGGGCTGGTCTCCCTGCGCTACCGCGACGGAACCATCGCCTCCATCGACTGCTCATGGTCGCGCCCGCCCGGCCGGCCCAACACCGGCGACCTGGTCACCCTCACCGTGATCGGCACCGAGGGCGTGGCCGACGTCGCGCCCTTCTCCGGGGTCCTCACCGGATGGAACAGCGGCCCGCTCGCGCACGGGTACGGGGCGCCGCTCGACGACCTGCTCATCCGCGCCTTCCTCGACGCCGTCCGCGACGGCGAGGCCCGCCAGCCCGACGCCAGGGCGGGCCACCGGACCGTCGCCCTCGTCGAGGCGGCCTACCGCTCCCTGCTCGCCGCCGCCCCCGTCCCCCTGGAGCTCTGATGATCCGCCATCTCCTCGGCGTCACCGCGACGACCGCCGCCTTACTGGTGGCGCCCGCGCACGCCGCCTCCGCCGCCGGACCGGCCGCCGGCCGTACCACGGTGACCTTCTCCGACACCCACGAGATCCTGCACGGCAACCCGTACACCGGCACCGCGTTCGACGTGAACACCCACAGGACGCCCGGCACACCCGGCTACACCTTCACCGATGACCCGGGCATCACCGACTTCATCGAAGGCAGGAAGAAGATCCCCGCCGACGCCGACGTGGTGCGGCTCCAGATCGCCTGGGCCGACTTCGAGCCCGACGACGGCGTCTTCGTCTGGGACCGCCTCGACGCGTTCATGAAGCGGATCGGCGAGCAGGGCAAGACGGTCGAGTTCCAGCTGCTCATGTCGGAGGCGCCCGACTACCGGAACGACCCGGGCGTCTTCCCGTACGAGTACCCGCCGGCCTGGCTGTTCGACAAGGCCGGGGTGCCCTTCCGGATGGCGCCGTACAACGACTACTTCTCCAAGCAGCCGATCTACCACAACCCGATCTACCTGGACCGGCTCAAGCGCGCGGTGGACGCCTTCGCCGGCCGCTACGACGGCGACCCGGGCGTGGCGTGGGTGGACCTGCGCGCCTTCTCGCTGTTCGGCGAGTGGTCGGGCTGGAACGACGCGATGAACTTCCCGTGGCCCGACAACGCCACCCGCGTCTCGACGCTCCGGGCGATCCTCAAGATCTACGACGACGCGTTCGACAAGTCGATGGTCATGATGCAGAACGCCGGTGCGGAGGTGAACAAGAACGATCCCGACGCCGACACCCAGGCCAAGCGGTTCAGCGTGTACGGCTACGACAAGGCGGCCACGTTCGACAACTGGGGCGTGCGGTCCGACACGGTCAACGCCGGCTTCGTCTGGCACAACTACGGCGACACCGCGCAGGCCCCGTACGTCAACCGCAGGCTCCGCCGCGACATGATCCAGGTGTCCGAGGGCTCCAACTGGGACAACCCCACGATCATGCTGAACAACCCCCGCCTGTTCGTGAAGAACTCGCTGGAGGGGTACCACTCCAACCTCCAGGGCATCAACAACACCGGCTTCGCGAACTGGCAGGCGATGAAGGACGCCTACGGCGAGTGGTTCGAGACGCTGGCGCGGTTCACCGGCTACCGCTTCCTCATGCCCACCGCGACCTACGACACCGAGGTCGAGCCCGGTGGCGAGTTTCGCATCTCGCACACCTGGACCAACAACGCGGTGGGCTTCAGCCCCCGGCGCTACCCGGTCGAGGTGCGCTTCACCGACAGATCCACCGGCCACGTCGTGTGGCGCGGCACCGACGCCGCCCTCGACCAGACCAAGCTCTTCAAGGGCGACGTCCGCCAGATCAACTCGGCCTTCACCCTCCCGGCCGACCTGCCCGCGGGCTCCTACGAGGTGGCCGTCGCCATGCTCGGCGAGGACGGCAAGCCGCGGATCGAGCTGGCCATGCCGGGCGGCAAGGACAAGGTCTACCCGATCGGCGCCGTCCGGGTCGCCGCGGGAGCCGTACCGGCCGGGCGGCCGACGACCCCGCTGACGCAGTTCACCGTCCAGAACGAGGACTACACCGCGGCCGTCGGCGCCTACGGCGTCGAGACCCCGCCCGAGGGCGGCCTCGGCGCGCTCTACATGGACGCGGCCGGCGAGTCCGCCGAGTACGACAACGTCGACGTGCCCGCCACCGGCACCTACCGGGTCGAGTTCCGGGCCTCCTCCGAGGAGGCCAACCACCTGAGGTTCGAGGTCGACGGCAAGGAGGTCACCACCGTCAAGGTGCCGGACTCCGGCGGCTACAACACCTACCGGACCTTCGAACGGCGGATCCCGCTCACCGAGGGCCGTCACACGATCAAGCTCACCCGGCCCGACGGGCGCTGGTTCTTCCTCAACTGGATGCGGTTCACCCTGGAACGGCCCGAGTCGATCACCCTCCAGGCCGAGTCGGCGACCGGGCAGCAGGGCACTCAGAACACCGACCTCGCCGACAGCGACGACGGCACCCCCGGCGTCACCTCCATCGACACCGGCGACTGGTCGCGCTTCGACGCCGTCAGCGTCCCCGCCGACGGCAAGTACCTGCTGCAGCTTCGCTACTCGACCGTCGACGACAAGCCGCTGAAGTTCCGCGTCGAGATCGACGGCGCCGACGCCACGGGACCGCTGAGCCTGCGCCCCACCGGGGGCATGCTCAGCCCGCGGACCGAGGACTTCGTCCTGCCGCTGACCGCGGGCGAGCACTCGGTCAAGGTCGTCTGGATCGAGGCGAGCGCCGGCGTCGTGTGGAACTGGCTGCGGCTCGACCTGCAGGGCACGTCCGAGCAGACCGTCGAGGCCGAGCACTGGACCATGCAGTGGAACACCGACCAGGAGTGGAACTGGAAGGGTCCCGACACCGGCGTCGTCACGAAGGACGGCGTCGTCGGCGGCATCGACCCGAACGACTACCTGCGCTACGAGAACGTGTTCGTCCCGAACACCGGCATGTACAAGGTGACCTTCAAGGGCTCGGCCGCCCAGGACACCACGTTCAGGTTCGAGGTGGACGGCGACCGCACCACGGTCTTCGTCCCCAAGTCCGACGACGCGAACGTGACGACCTGGGGCAAGATGACCGCCGGCCTGCACACCCTCCGGATCGTCAGCGAGGGCGGCGGGCTGAAGCTCGACAAGTTCACCATCACCGCCACCACCGCCGCGATCAAGGCACTCGACGTCACGGGCGCCGGCACCCTCAAGGTCGGCGAGCCCGCCCGGCTGTCCGTCGCGACGGTCGGCGCGGACGGCACCCGCACCCCGGTCACCGAGGGCGTCACCTTCAAGAGCTCCGACCCGTCGATCGCCACCGTGGACGCGGACGGTCTCGTCACCCCCCGCACCTGGGGCACCGCCACGATCACCGCGATCCACGACGGATTCTCCGGCGAGCACAAGATCACCGTCACCGACCCGAAGGTGCTGCTCACCTACGTCAACGACACCGACAAGCGCATCGTCTACCCCGAGGACGACTTCACCTACAGCCCCGACCGCGGGCTGGGCGACCACGACGACGACGTGCACGCCGGCTGGCGCGCCGGGCAGGCCGTCGAGTTCGCCTTCACCGGCACCGGCATCAGCCTGCTGTCCGAACGCTACTCCGACATGAGCACCATCGACATCTACGTCGACGGGAAGCTCAAGGCCACGGTCGACTGCGACTCCCCGGTACGGCTCGCCGCCCAGCGGGTGTTCCAGCTCAGCGGGCTGCCGATGGGCGATCACACCATCAAGGTCGTCAACGGCGCGGACAAGTTCCTCATCATCGACGCGTTCGTGGTCGAGACGCCCAACACGTGGAACGGCGCCGACCTCGGGGTCGGCAACGTCAACGCCAAGTCGGTGACCCTGACCTGGCCGTCCGTGCCGGCCGCCACCGGCTACGCGGTCCTCGACGGCGGCACGCAGGTCATGCGGGTGACGGGGACGACGGCTCGGGTCACCGGGCTCCGGGGCCGTACGAGCTACACCTTCACCGTCCGCCCGCTGGCCGCCGACGGCACGACCCTCCCGATCGAACTGTCGGCCACGGTCCGCACGAAGGGCTGACCCTACCCGCCCGGCCGCCCCGGCCAGCCCGAACGCCCGGCCGCACCGGCCCCCTGGCCGCCCCGGCCGGGCGGGCCGGCTCGGCCGGGGCGGCCTTCGCCGCTGATCTGCGGGCTGTTCCAGCACCACCATGAGCGCGCCCACCCGGCGGCCGGCACGCGCTCGACGTGGATCGTCTCCAACCGGCTTCCGGCGTCCCGCGTTCATTAGGGCGGAAGGAGTCGCATGGACAAATATGAGGGATTCAGGGAGTTCGTCAGCGCCCGCCAGCAGGCGTTGATGCGCACCGCGTACCTGCTCGCGGGAGACGCCCACCGGGCTGAGGACCTCCTGCAGACCGTGCTGACCCGGATCGCCAGGCACTGGCCCAAACTGGCCAAGGACGGCAACCCGGAGGCGTACGCCCGGCGGGCCCTGGTCAACGAGCACGTGTCCTGGCTGCGGCGCAGACGAACGGACATCCTGACCAGCAGCCCGCCGGAACCGGCCTACGATCCGGAGTCGGCCGGGCTGCACCGGATGGTCCTGCAACAGGCGCTCGTCCGGCTGACTCCACGCCAGCGCGCCGTCCTCGTGCTGCGCTTCTACGAGGACCTCAGCGTCGAGGAGACCGCCGAAGCGCTGGGCTGTTCACCTGGCACGGTCAAGAGCCAGACCCACTACGCCCTGGGCCGCCTGCGCGTCCTCGCGCCCGAACTGGCCGATCTGCTGTCCGAAATCGATCCGGTGGAGGTGCCGCGATGACGAGGTTCCGTGACGAGCTCGACGCGATCGCCCGGCAGGCGCCCGACGTCGATCTCGCCGAGGTCGCGCTGCGCGGCGCCCGGCGTACCCGCACGACCCTGATCAGCGGCTCCGCGGTCGCGGCCGTCGCCGCCCTGACGCTGGCCGTCAGCCTGCTCGTCGATCCCGGCGGGCCCGCCGACGTCGGCGCCGTCACGAGCGGGACGCCCTCCTCCGCTCCGACCTTCCGCGGCATCCCCGCGCGGCCGACGCCGTCGCCGGAGGACCTCGTCCCCGTCCGCGCCGTCCTGCCCGCGTCCGGGGTGGGGCCGGCGCGCTACGCCTACTACGACTTCTGCCAGGACGCGTGGAAGCCCGGCCAGGACAACGCGCCGGTGGCCGACGAGACGTGCCTGCAGTGGAAGGTGGTCCTGCAGGACGGGACCCGGTACCGGGTCGCCGACGCGCTGAGCGTCTACACCGACCAGAGCAAGAAGAACTACATGAACACCGCCGCCCCGCTGGCGATCTCCCGCGACGGACGCCGCATCGCCTACTACGCGTCCGAGCGCGAGCGTTTCGCCGTCCGCGAGCTCGGCACCGGTCAGGTCTGGGAGATCCCGCAGGTCGTCAGGCGCACGACCATGGTCAAGGGCGGCGGGGTGATCACCTTCTCGCCGGACGGGCGCCGGCTCGGCCTGAACCTGGCCGGCGTCCCCGAGGTCGTCGTGGACGTGGAGAGCGGGCGGGTCGTCGAGGAGGTGCCCAAGGGCTGGCACTCCCTCCATCCCGCCGACGAGGGCGTGCCCATGGTCGTGGAGCACGAGCGAGGCCGGCTCGGCGTGCTCTCGGACGGCAAGGTGACGGTCTTCGCCGACCCGAAGACCCTGGCGCTGACGGGAACCGTCGGCCCGGACGGCACGACCGTGGCCATGCTGACGGGCCCGTCGGCGCCGGGGGAGACCGTGACGAACGGCGAGCCGTACGACAAGGTCGTCACCGTGGACCGGGCGAGCGGCCAGGTCCGATCCGAGGTCAAGCTCGACCGGCCGCGGCAGCTGAGCCCGCACCGGCTCGGGTACTGGCTCAACGAGCGTGAGGTCCTGGCCCTGGGCGGCGCCGTACGGGAGCCGGGCTCCGACCGGTGGCCCGACCTGGGGGACACGGCCTACGCCATCGATGTGACCACCGGCGAGATCCGGAAGCTCGGCGCCTACCGGCTGCCACCGTGGGGCGGCAGCGTCTCGGTGCCCGGCTTCCCCAGCGGCTGACGAGCGCGAGTCGGCGTCGACACCGGATGCGCCCTATGGGCAGGGTGGCGGCTCGCCGGTCCCGTTCGCCGGGCGAGGGTCAGTCGTGGAAACGGCCCTCGCGCGTGTACTTGCAGGACAGGCAGTCGGGGTCGGAGCCCCAGGTGTCGTCCTGGATGACCCTGCGGTAGCGGTTGACGAGCCCCTTCTCGACGTGCTGCTCCTGTCCCGGGTACACCAGGGTGTCGCTCTGCTCCGCCCACTTGCCGAGGGCGTTGTTGAAGTAGAAGAGCCGATGGCGGGCGGCGATCTGGGGCGGGTTGCCGGCCGCGGCACAGTTGATGAGCCAGCTGTCGGCGTTGACGTACTTGCCGCCGTAACTGGAGGAGTAGGAGTCCCTGGGCAGCATGCCGGGGTGGCCCACGTCGCGCCAGTGGTACCAGGGGTAGTAGGTCTTGTTGCAGTTGACCGCGCCGGACATGGTCCGGACCGCGGGGGCGGCGAGGCCGTCGGCCTCCACCGGCTCCTCGGTGACCGTCCGGCGCTGGAGCTCAGCCGGCAGCGGCTCGGCGCCATGGGCCTCCACCAGCCGCCGCGGGACCGCGACCGAGGCCGGGGTGATCTTCAGGTAGGTCTCCAGGAAACTGTCGCCGCTGTCGCGGACGAACAGGCCGGCCCGGCCGATGAAGGCGGTCTGGACGATGCCCACGTCGCCGGAGGGCCGGCTGTCGTTGAACTCCACGGTCAGCCCGTTGCCGTAGCGCAGCATCGCGAGCTTGACCTCGGCCTCCGCCTCTTCGGCGATCGGCGCCGCCCGCAGTTCCTCCGCTGTGGGCTCGTTCACGGCCTTCGTCGTGGCTGTGGCCGGGGTGGTGGCTGGCGCGGTCAGCATGAGAACGCCGGCGCTCGCCGCGAGCAGGCCTGGGATGACTCTCACGATCTTCTCCTCGCTGGTCGGGACTGAGGACAACGGTAGAAATGGATCTTTCAGTTGCCTTAAAGTCCAGCCCGGCAGATACTTCTCGCTGTGACGGCGACCGAGCCTCTGCTGGCACGAGCGCAACTCACCGCCCTTCTCGATCAGATCCCGCGACACCGGCTCACCGTGGTGACCGCCGGCCCGGGCGGCGGTAAAACCTCAGCCGTACGCGGCTGGGCGCGGGCCCGGCCTGATCATCCGGTGGCCTGGCTGACCTGGGCCGACGACGCCACCCTGATCGAGGAGATCTGCCAAGCCCTGGGCGCGCCCGCCGGATGGATCCGCTCCGCCGGGCTCGCCACCGAGCTGGCCGCCGCCGTCTGCCGGCCGACCGTGCTCGTCATCGACGAGGTGGAGCGGATCGAGCCGGGCACGCCCGGGGCGCGCCTGCTCGAAGAGCTCTGTCATCACGGCGGCGACGACCTTCACCTGGTGTTGATCTCACGGTCCGCCGTGCCCTTCCCGATCCAGCGCATGCGCGGCCTGGGTCACGTCTTCCAGGTGTCGGCCGAACAGCTGGCCTTCACCGCTGCCGAGACCCGCTCACTCACCTCGATCGTGCTGGGGTCGGACGACCTGGCGGAGGAGGTGCACGAGCTCACCAAGGGGTGGCCGGTCGCCGTACGGCTCACGCTGAGCTGGCTGAGCGGCCTGCCCCCGGTGGACCGTGCCAGGCGGATCGCTGCCACGCCGGTGTTCGACTATCTGGTCGAGGAGGTGGTGAAGGACGAGCATGAGGAATTCCTCCGCGCGACCGCTGCGCTGCCGTGGTTCACCGACGAGCTGTGCCGGGCGATGGGCGTCGCCGTCAGCCGCGAGGAGCTTCGCGCTCTGGCCGCCCAGCACATCCTGATCACGACCTGCGATCAGGGCTATGTGGTGTCGAACCTGGTCCGGGAGTTCATGGGCGATGCCGGACGGACGTCGGTGGCGGCCCACTGGTACGAGTCGCACGGGTTCGTCCGGGAGGCGCTGGCGGTTTGTGACGAGCCCGGCCATCGGGTGGTGATGATCGAAAGGTGGCATGCGTCGCTGCTTGCCGAGGGGCACGCGGCCGAGCTCGTCCGGGCCTGCGGCGCAGTGCCGGAGAAGTCGCGGACGTGTGCCGTGAACCTGGCCGAGGGGCAGGCGCGCCAGGTCCTGGGGGACTGGGCGGGCGCGCTGGAGTGCCTTCGCCGTGTCGATGCCACCGACCCCGCGGTGGCCTGGCGGATGGGGATGATCTATTACCAGCGGGGCGACTACCAGGCGGCGTTGTCGACCTTCGAGCTGGCCGGTGGCTTCGACGGGTCGGCGTTTCCGCTGCCCTCGTCGAGCTCCTCGGACCGGGCGATGTTGCTCGCCTGGTCCGCCAGCGCCCGCTGGCTGGTCGGCGAGAGCGCGCAGGCGACCCGGCTGGCCGAACAGGCCCTGGCGATGGCCACCCTCTGCCAGGACGAACGCGCTGCCGCCTGCGCCCACACCGCGCTGGCCATGGTCACCCACGACGCCGGCGACGGGGCCGGAAGCGAACGGCACAGCGCCCTCGCCCTCGCCGCCGCGGAGAGCTCAGGAGACCTGTTGTTGTCGGCCCGCGTCCTGGCCAACCGCGCCGCGAGCCGCGCGGAGGAGGCCCGCTACGAAGAGGCCATCGCCGACTCGGACCTGTCGGCACGGCGAGCGGACGTGGTCGGGGACCCCGTCCAAACCGCGATCGCCCTGCACAACCGCGCCGAGGCACTCATGGGCCTGGGCAGGCTCGACGAAGCCCTGGCCGACTTCCGACGGGCACGCGACATCTTCAGCCGGGTGGGCAGCGACAAGCTCGGCCACCCACTGGCCGGGCTCGGCAAGGTCCACCTGGAGCGCGGGGAGCTGATGCACGCCCGGATCAGCTTCGAGAACTCCCTGAAGCATGCCGAACAACTGCGAAACGCCCATCTGACCCAGACGGCCCTGGCCGGACTGGCCCGCGTGCACGCGGCCGACGATCCGGCGCTGGCCGTACAGCTGGCCGAACGCGCGGTCGCGGCAGGCGGCGGCTCCAGCCGGGTGGACGCGCTGCTGGCCGCCGGCTGGGTCCGGGCGGAGACCGGCGACCGGACCAAAGCCGGCGCCTACGCCCGGTCCGCCCACGAGGCGGCCGTCAGCCGCCGCGACCGGGCCAAGATGGCGGAAGCCCTGGAACTGTCGGCCTTCACGGTGGCCGAGTCCCCGGGCGAGCGGGCGGACCTGCTGGCCTCCGCCGCGGAGATCTGGGCACAGATCGGCAGCCCGGTGGACATCGCGCGCAACGCCTTCGCCCGCGCGCGGCTCAACGGCTCCGGCCTCGACGAGGCGGAGCGGGAGCTCCGCCGGGCCGGCATCCGCGGGCCGCACAGCTGCGGCGCCGGCCTGCTCCGCGTGATCACGCTCCTCGACCATGACGCCGTGCGGTTGTGCATGCTGGGCGGGGTACGGCTCAGCCGCCGCGGCGGCGCCGTCGAATGGCAGTCCCGCAAGGCGCGCGACCTGCTGACCTGGCTGGCGTGCCAACGCGGCCGCACTGTCGCCCGGGAAGCGGCGATGGAGATCCTCTGGCCGGGCGAGGAACCCGCGTCCTGCTCCAACCGGCTCTCGGTCGCTCTGTCCACCGTGCGCTCGGTCCTGGATCCGCAGCGGAAGTTCGGGCCCGCAGAGTTCGTACGCGCCGACAAGTACAGCATCCAGCTGGTCGGACTCCGTACCGATGTCGAGGAGTTCCTCTGCGCGGCCGCCGGGGCGCTCGCCGCCGGAGAGGAGGATCTGCTGGTCGCGGCGGAAGCTCGCTACACCGGGGACGTCTGCGAGGACTCTCCTTATGCCGAGTGGCTGGAGCCTCTCCGTGAGGAGGCACGCGCCGTGCACCAGGCCCTGCTCCGCGAACTGGCCGCACTCGCGGAGCAGGCCGACGACCCCGACAGGGCGGTCCGCTACCTGCTCCGGCTGCTCGAACGGGATGCCTACGACGAGGCGGCCCACCTGGACCTGGTCCGGACGCTGACCAAGGCCCGCCGCCATGGTGAGGCCCGTCGACGCTACCGGCTCTATGCCGAGGCGATGAGAGAACTCGACGTGGAACCGGCGCCCTTCACCCTCACATGAGCGCAGAAACGCCGCGCGGCGATGAGTTCTGTGCGGATGCGTGGTCGATACGGCGGGACACACCGGCAGCGGTGGGCCCGTGCTGGGAACGTCCAGCGCGGGAGGAAGCACATGGAGGCAGTGATGAGCGTCGGCGACGCCAAGCAGGAGCACACCATCCGGACCGGCGCGCAGCGGGCGGGCGGTCCCAGGGTGCTGGTGGCGGGGGCGAGCATCGCGGGACCCGCGCTGGCCCACTGGCTGCGCCGGCGGGGGGCCGAGGTGACCGTGGTGGAGCGGGCTGCCGAGCTGCGTCCCGGCGGGCAGGCAGTGGACGCGCGCGGGGTCGCCAAGGAGGTCATCGCGCGCATGGGGCTGGACGCGGCGGTGCGCGCGGCGTGCACCGACACCGCCGGCGCGCACACCGTGGACGCGGACGGCCAGGTCCTGGAGACCTTCCGCGCCGACGACGACGGTGGCGACGGGTACATCGCGGACATCGAGATCCTGCGCGGGGACCTGTCCCAGCTGCTCTACGACGACACCCGCGACGGCGTCGAGTACGTCTTCGGCGACCGGATCGCGGAACTCGCCCAGGACGCGGACGGGGTCGACGTGGTCTTCGCGGGCGGCGACCGGCGGCGCTTCGACCTGGTGGTCGGGGCCGACGGGCTGCACTCGGCGCTGCGGGCGACGGTCTTCGGGCCGCATGAGCGGTTCCTCCGCCACCTCGGGCACGTGCTGGCCTTCTACAGTGTGCCCAACAAGTTCGGGCTGGACCGCTGGCTGCTGGAGTACCAGGATCAGGAATCCGGGCGCTCCGCCCTGCTGCGGCCCATCCAGGACGCCACCCGGGCGATGGCCATCTTCTCCTTCCCCTCGGCCGACTTCGACGTCGACCACCGGGACATCGCGGCCCAGAAGGACCTGCTGCGTGCGCGGATGGCGGGCCTGGGCTGGTTGACCCCGGACATCCTCGCGCACCTGGACGACACCCCGGACTTCTACCTCGACCAGGTCGCCCAGGTGGTGATGGATCGCTGGTCCAGCGGACGGGTGGGGCTGCTCGGGGACGCGGCGTTCAGCTCTTCGCCGATGTCGGGGCAGGGCACCGGGCTGGCGCTGGTCGGCGCCTACCTGCTGGCCGGAGAGCTGGCCGCCGCCGGATGGGACCCCGCCGCCGGGTTCGCCCGCTACGAGGCGCGGATGCGCCCGTTCGTCGAGGCCAACCAGGAGATCGGCCGGTTGAACGCCCGCAGCCGCCTCGTCCCGGGGCCGGACGCCGAGCCGCTCCCCGATTTCACCGGCGAATGGTTCACCGAGCTGGTCGGGCGCGCGATCAACGGCGTCGAGCTGCCCGACTACGCGGGCATACCGGACTCCGCAGCCCCGATCACCTCGTCGGCCAAGCCGTAGAAAGACCATGCCGCTCCCGCCGCGTGATCCCGGCGGGAGCGGCGGAAGGCGGCGCGCGGAACGGCCGGCCCGGCTCGCGCCGGGCGATCACCCGCCGGTCGGGACGGGCCCCCGTGCCAGGGCCTGACGGATCCGGCGGGTGAGGTCGTCGGCCAGGATCTCGGCCTGGCCGGTGGCGAGTCCGTCGAGTGCCTGGGTGGCGACGTCGGCGGGGTCGGCCTTCGGGACGCCGTCCAGCCCGGCGGTCATGTCGGTGTCCATGAAGCCGACATGGAGGGCCGAGACGCTGATCCCCCTGGGCTGGAGTTCCTCGCGGGCCGCGTCGGTCAGTGCCCACGCGGCCGCCTTCGCCGCCGCGTACGCCCCGGCTCGCGCCGGGTGCAACCACGAGATCACCGACAGGACGTTCAGGATCGCGCCTCCGCCGTTGGCCTCGATGACCGGGGCGAACTCCCTGGTGACGGCGAGGGGGCCGTAGAAGTTCGTCTCCAGTTCCCGGCGCACCGCGTCGAGGTCGCCGCCGATGAGAGGCGTGCCGGTGGAGATCCCGGCGTTGTTGATCAGGACGTTCGCGTCGGCGGCGATCCGCGCGGCGGCCCGGATCGACGCGTGGTCGGTGACGTCGAGGAGCAGCGGGGTGACTCCTGGCAGGTCCAGGTCGTCGGGACGGCGGACGGCCGCGTAGACCGATGCGCCGCGGTCCAGCAGTTGTGCGGCCAGGTGGCGTCCCAGACCCCGGTTCGCCCCGGTGACCACCGCGACCGCGCCGTTCAGAACCATGCCTGCCTCCTTGATGCGGGTGAAATAGATGATGAACGTAATCTATGTGTCACAGCATAGGATAGATGACAACTGACATCCGAATGGGGGCGCAGATGGGACGCGGATCACAGGCGCAGGCGCGGCAGAACCGCCGGCGGGTCGTCGACACGGCGTCCCGCCTCTTCCGCGAGCAGGGCACCGAGGTCAGCGTCGCCGACCTGATGCAGGCCGCGGGTCTGACCCACGGCGGCTTCTACAAGCAGTTCCCCTCGAAGGAGGCCCTCATCGGCGAGGCGACCGCGCGCGCCTTCGCGGAGCACGCCGACGTTCGGGCCGGCGCGCTCGAACGGCACGCGGGAGATCGCGAAGCCGCCCAGCGGGCGTTCATCGACGCCTACCTGTCCGGCACGCACCGCGACAACGCCGCCGACGGCTGCCCCGCCGCCGGGCTCGCCGTCGACATCGCCCGCGGTCACGGGGACGCCGAGGCCCGCCGCGTGTTCACCGAGCAGGTCGGCGACATCGCGGCCTGGCTCGCCACCGCCGACCAGGACGGCGTCGCACGGCTGTGCACCATGGTCGGCGCCCTCGTCCTGGCCCGCGCCACCTCGGGCGACCCGCTGTCGGACGACATCCTCGCCGCCGCCCGCACGGCGCTGACCGGCGACCGGGCCACTCCCTAGAGAGACACCGCACGTGATTCGCCCGTTTCGCGACCCGCGGTGAAAGCTGCGCCTGCAGAACAGCCGCTTCAGCGACGCCTTCGCCACCCCGCGGCGCGGGGACATCGACGTCCTGATCGCCTGGTTGTCCAGGTCACCCGCCGCACGTCGGTCCCTCTGGACACGCCCGAGATCGCCCGCTGCCTCGGCCCTCTTCCACCTCAGAACTGACCTGTCGAGCCATGGACTGACATTTCCCCATCTCGGCAATATTCAGATGTGACGCGGCACGCTGATCGCTACTGTGGGATCAGCTTCGCGAGACCCGGAAATGCGTGGGTCGAATGGGCATCGGTTATCTTTCTCCAACAAAGAACCCTCCGGTGCTCGTCACGCACATCCGCGCCTTTCCGGGCCGCGCGAAGCCGGTCAGGTCTGGTGCCGGCACGGGGCGAATCTCATCGGTTATCGCCTTCTAAGCCGGTGGTTGCGGGTTCGAATCCCGTCACGGACTTCGGGTTCGTGTAG
The DNA here is from genome assembly GCF_040675255.1 of Nonomuraea sp. NPDC049624. Lineage (NCBI taxonomy): Bacteria > Bacillati > Actinomycetota > Actinomycetes > Streptosporangiales > Streptosporangiaceae > Nonomuraea > Nonomuraea sp. NPDC049624. The sequence continues at coordinate 311,326 of NZ_JBFAOR010000003.1, forward strand.
CTCAATGGCAGAGCACCGTAAACGGCCGGTGGATCACCCACATCCGTGCCGGTTCCAGACCTGATCGCACGCCAGCCTTGCCGGCGGTACGGGTCGAATTCGATCGGTTATCGATTCCCATTCGAGTCGTCCGGGTTCGAATCCCGGCGGCCCGCACTCGCGGGCCGTGGTGTAACCGGCAGCACGCTGAAGACCGGTCGGAACCCCCACATCCGTACCGCCGGCAAGGCTGACGCGCACAGGCAGGGGAGCGGGTCGAAGTTCGTCGGTTATCGGGAACAGGTTGTCGCAGGTTCGAGTCCTGCCCGCCCGGCCCGGCAGGACCGGGCGGTAGCTCAGCTGGAAGAGCGTCTGTCATAAAGACCGGCGGACATCACCACATCCGCTCCCCTTCGTCATATCCGCCCTCGGGCGGGTCGAAAGGAAGGAGCCCACGATGGCACGTGACCCTCTCGCGAGCGTTTCGGCGATCACGACCCCGCAGACGCAGCCGATCCCCGGCCGCACCGACCAGGTCATGAACGCCGCCGCCGGCTACGTGTTCGCCAAGGACGTGTGGCGCAGGCTGGAGGACTTCCTCATCCTCGGCACCACCGGCGGCACCTACTACGTGGACGAGAACACGCTGACCGCCGAGAACGCCGGCGTGCTGTTCCAGGCCATCGCCGAGGACGGTCCGCGCGTCGTCGGGCTGCTCACTGACATCTCGACGGCCCGGCCGCCGCGGGCGCCGAAGCAGCGTCCAGCCCTGTTCGCTCTCGCGGCCTGCTACGCCAAGGGCGACGCCGACACCCGGCAGGCGGCCAAGGCGGCGCTGGCGAAGGTCGCCCGGACCACCGACCACCTGGCCCAGTTCTTCGGCTACTACAAGAACCTCGGCGGCAAGGCGACCGGTCGAGGCACCGCGCCCACGATGGGCCGGAGCCTGCGCACGGCGCTCGGCTCCTGGTTCCTCACCGGTGAGGCCGACGCGGTCGCGTTCAAGGCGTGCAAGGCGGCCCAGCGCAGGACGCCGCAGGGCGAGGCGTTCGCGCTGCGGGACGTGCTGCGGATCGCCCACCCGGTCGCCGACTCCGACCAGCGCAGGACGCTGTTCGGCTGGATCGCCGGCAACGTCTCCGACGACGAGGCGCGCGACGAGCTGCCCGCCGTCGACCGGTTCCTGACCGCGAAGGCCGTCACCACGGCCGAGGACGCGGTCCGGGTGGTCACCGAGGCCAAGGTGCCGTGGGAGTTCCTGCCGGACCCGGTGCTGAGGGAGCCGTCGGTGTGGGAGGCGCTGATCGAGACGGTCGGCCTGACCGCGCTCATCCGCAACCTGGCCCGCATGACCCGGCTCGGCACCCTCAAGCCGGCGGCGGACGCCACGTCGCGGGCGGTGCTGCGGCTCACCGACCGGGAGGCGATCCTGCGCGCCCGCATCCACCCGATGGACGTCTGGCTCGCGATGCGCGTCTACGCCTCCGGGCAGGCGCAGCCCAACCCGCGCGCCGACCGGCACACCTGGCAGCCCGTCCCGGCCGTCCTCGACGCGCTGGAGGAGACGTACGAGTCGTCGTTCGGCGCGGTCGAGCCGTCCGGGAAGCGGCTGCTGGTCGCCGTCGACTCGTCCGGGTCGATGAGCTGGGGCGGCGGTGTCCGGGTGGGCGGTTCCCCGATCGGCTCCCCGTACGAGGTGGGCAACGCGATGGCGGTCATGTTGTCGCGTATCGAGCAGGGCGGCGTGCACGTCATCGACGTCGACACGTCCGTGCACGCCTCCAGGGTGACCCCGCGCACGAACCTGCGCGAGATCGCCTCGTGGCAGCCGTCGGGCGGCGGCACGGACCTGTCGCTGCCGTTCACGTGGGCGCGTGAGCAGCGCATGGAGGTGGACGGCATCATCGTCCTCACCGACAACGAGACCTGGGCGGGACGCTCCCACCCCACCCAGGCCCTGGACGCCTACCGCCGCACCGTCAACGCCGACGCTCGCGTGGTGGTCGCCGCGATGACGGCCGCGGGATACTCGATCGGCGACCCCGAGGACGAAGGCGTCCTGAACGTGGTCGGCCTGGACGCGTCGCTCCCGCTCATCGTCAACGGCTTCATCCGCGCCTGACCAGCGCGGCCCTTCGCCCGAAAGGCGCGACGCGTCACCTCCGCTTCCGGAGACGTGTGCCCCGGCCAGGAAGATAATCCCGGCCGGGGCTTCCCCGTACGCGCGCAGGCGATCGCGGCGGTTGCGTTGGCGGTCGGCGCGAACAGCCGCGCCTCCAGGTCGCCGGAACGTCCTGGGCGCGAGCACGACGAGTAGGGCCGAGCCCTTTCGGCCGGACGCCCTTCTCCCATGCCTGTTCGCTCTGCCGGGTGTCCTCGCTCTCATGCCCAGGCCGGTCCCGAACCCCTCCCGCGGGCTGTTTCCTGTAAAGATGAAGGCCCGTGACCGCGTCACGCGTCCGGTGTCACATCGACGACGGGCCCGGCCGCGTCAGCCTGCCGGCCGGGCGAGGGCCAGGGCGTGCGCCCGGTCGAGGGCTTCCGCGGCGGCGCAGGGGATGTCCGGCTGCACGCCGGTGCCCTCCCAGTTCGCGCCCGAGACGGGGTTGACGGCGCGGCCGATGGGGACGGTGGCCTCCAGGTGGGGGTGCACGGTCCAGCCCTTGCACGGGTGCGCCCCGCCGCGGGTGGGCTCGCCGACGACGACGGCGCGGCCGAGCTGCTGCAGGTCGTAGGCCAGTTCCTCGGCGGCGGAGAACGTGCTGCCGCTGGACAACACGTACAGCGGTTTGCTGCCGCCGAAACGCGCGCCCGGAACGTGCGGCAGGCTCCAGTACTGCTCGCCGCGCTCGCCGCCGCGCCAGTGCATGGTGTTGAGGTGGGTGCGCTCGTCCAGGAGGTAACTGCAGACGAAGGCGACGGTGTCCGGGTCGCCGCCCCGGTTGTCGCGAAGGTCCAGAATCAGCGCCTGGGCGCGGGAGGCCAGGGTGAGCGCGGCGCTCAGCGGTTCGGCGGCCCACTCCAGCGGGAACAGCATCGGCGCCAGCTCCACCACGGCGACCCCTCCGTCGAGCAGCTCCACCCGGGGCGCGCCGCCCAGCGAGGCGTCGTAGTCCCGGCGGATGGACTCCAGGGTGGCCGCGCCCTGCTCGGGGGAGACCGGGTCGGCGTGGTGCTTCAGCCTCAGGTGTTTGTCGCCGTTGACGGACTGCAGGTCCGCGGTGACCAGACGGGCGAGTTCCGCGGCGCCGCCGACGTCGTAGGCGCCGTCGGTGAGGCGTCGTCGTAGCAGGTCGGCGACTTGCTCGGCCACCTCGGGGAAAACGTAGTGCTCGGTCAGCAGGCGGGTGGTCTCGTCGATTACGGGGGCAGGCCGAAGGTTCGTCAGGGGCGTCATGGCAGGAAGTAGAGCACCGCCCTTCCGAAGACGTCAAAGACGTTCAACGCCTTCGAAAGGCGGCGAAACGGCCTGCGCGGTCGGTTTCCGGTGCCCGTCGTCGGGTCAGCGCGTGAGCGCGTCCGGGAAGCCGGCTGGGAGCGGGCCGTCCATCAGGTGGGTGGCTCGTTCCGTGCGCAGGTGGAGGGCCGTGCGGCCCTGGCGTTGTGTGGACACCAGGCCCGCCCCCCGCAGCGCGCCCAGGTGTTGTGAGACCGCGCTCGGCGTGATGCTCAGGCGGGCGGCCAGGGCCGCGGTCGTCAGGGGTTCGGCCAGGGCGGCGAGGATCAGCGTTCGCGTGTGGCCGAGCACCGGGATCAGGCCGGTCACCGCCGGCCGGGGCGACTCCCAGAGCAGGCCGACGCCCATCGCCGGATAGCGGATCGACGCGGCGGCGATCGGCGCCTTGTCGACGCCCACGTCCGGCCAGTTGAAGACGCTGGGCTGCAGGACGAGGCCGTGTCCGCCGGTGTCCACCGTGTACACCGCGTGCGGGGTGCGCCGGCCGTGCACGACCAGCTGGCCGTCGTCCCAGGCGATGTCGCGGTGCAACTCGGCGAACAGCGCCTGCACCCCGCCCTCCACCAGGGTCAGCGCACGCCGGCCGAGGTCGGCCTCCAGCACGGCGCGCATCCGGCCCCAGTGCGGCGCGATCAGCAGCTCGTGGCAGCGATGCAGCGCCTCGGCCAGCCGTGGCAGTACCGTCGCGGGCTCGGGGGCGTCCTCGGGCGGCATGCCGAGGACCGCGCCGTACTCCTGCCGGAAGAAGTCCTCCTGCGTGGCGCGTACCAGGTCCAGCTCTGCCGCGATGGACGGCAGGCGCTGCGCCGGCGCCGGGAACAGGAACGACGGCAGCGGCCCGGCGATCAGCGCGCGCAGCAGCGGCAGCTCGCGTTCGCGCGCCAGCAGGGGGCGCGCCCGGCGCACCCAGGGCCGGTGGACGGCATGACCGCCCGTGCCGAACAGGATCCGCAGCGCCAGCACCGTCTCGCCCAGCGGCGAGACGGCGAATCGCACCTTCGCGACCGACGCCGCGGTGAACCTGATCTCGACCGCCATCCGCCCTCATCATGTAGCTGTGGCTGAACGATAGCCGAGGCACGCCGTTTCCCCGCAGGCTGGCGGGCATGGACTTCTTCACCTCCCACGACGGCATCGAGCTCGCCTGCCACGTGTTCGGCGACGGCCCCCCTCTGGTCTGCCTGCCCGGCGGGCCGATGCAGGCCTCCGCCTATCTCGGCGACCTCGGGGGCCTCTCGGCGCACCGGCGGCTGATCATGGCGGACCTGCGGGGCACCGGGCGGTCCGCCGTGCCGCCGGACACCGCCTCCTACCGTTGCGACCGCCTGGTGGAGGACGTCGAGGCGCTGCGCGAGCATTTCGGGCTCGACCGGATGGACCTGCTCTCCCATTCCGGGGGCACGAACCTGGCCGTGCTCTACGCGGCTCGCCATCCGGAACGCGTCAGCAGGCTCGTCCTGGTCACTCCGAGCGTCGCCGCCGTCGGCATCAGGATCACCGAGGAGGTCCGGCGGGAGACCGCCCGGTTGCGCGAGGGGGAGCCCTGGTTCCCGGGGGCGTTCGCGGCCCTGGAGAAGGTCATGTCAGGCCAGGCCACGCCTGACGCCGTCCAGGCCATCGCGCCCTTCTGGTACGGCCGCTGGGACGAGACGGCCCAGGCGCACAAGGCCGCCGAGGACGAGCAGCGGAACAACGAGGCGGCGGCCGTCTTCGGCGCCGAAGGCGCCTACGACCCCGACGCAACCCGTGCCGCGCTCGCCCGCTTCACCTCGCCGGTGCTGCTGCTCGCGGGCGAGAGGGACCTGAACTCCCCTCCCGCCGCGGTGGCCGAGCTCGCCGCGCTGTTCCCGCACGCCGAGCTCGTCGTCCAGGCCGGGGCGGGGCACTTTCCGTGGCTCGACGACGCCGACCGGTTCGTGGCCACCACCTCGGCGTTCCTGCGTCAGGTCGGCAGGAGATCGAAGGGCGCGGGGGAGTGGCCCGCCCAGATCCGGCGGGAGACCTCTTCGGGGTAGGGCAGAGTGGCCGGTACGGCGTCCAGGACGCGGGTGAGCCGCCGGCCGGGCCGGTACGCGGCCCATCCCGCGTCGCCGGTGGTCACGAAGCGCACCCATGCCTCCCTGAGCTCGCGGGAGAGCGCGACGGCCTCGGGGGCGCGCTCGTCGCCGAGGAGCTGCGCGCCGACGGGGCTGTCCAGCGTGCCGAACGCCAGGGGGACGTCCAGGCTGTGGCAGGCGCCCAGAGCGCCGCCGAGCGCCGGGGCGGTCCAGCACAGCTCGAACAGGTACGAGGTGCCGCCGGCTGCGGCGTTCGCCTCGGCCAGCTGCTGTGACGGCATGCGGAAGAGCGCGTCGGAGTACACCGTCTCCACCAGCTCCTCCGGCCCGGCCTGCGGAAACCTGGCACGGTACGCCTGCCCGCCATGCGGCTGAGGGGCGAGCAGGTCCAGGGCTGTGCGCGCGTCCTGCTCGGTGAAGCTGCCCTGCCGTCCGCTCATGACGCTGAACAGCCGGAACTCGTCCCGGGTGTGGCCGACCAGCAGCTCGATCCCGCTGGCGCGCCCGCCGGTCAGCGCGGGCCAGGGCGTTTCGGGCAGAACCTCGCCGTCGACGACGGGGCACAGGGCGGTGCCGGTCTGCGTGAGCCGTCCCCAGCTCTCCCGGTGCGCCTGGAGGCCGGCGTTGAAGGAGGTGAGCTCCGCGGCCAGGCGCCAGGGGTCGAGGTCGCGCAGGGCCGCGGCGGTGGGGGCGGCCGCGCCGAGCCGGTCCGCGAGCGCGGCGGTGACCTGCCGGGCCAGCGCGGGGGTGCTGTGCAGCCCCGGCACCGAGTGGGCGAGGGCCCGCCGGAACAGGCCGCGCGCCGCCTTCATCGTCAGGAGGGCGGCGACCGACCCCGCCCCGGCGGACTGCCCGGCCACGGTGACCCGGCCGGGGTCGCCGCCGAACGCGGCGATGTTCCGCTGCACCCACTCCAGCGCCGCGATCTGGTCGAGGAAGCCGCGGTTGGGCGGCGCGTCGTCGAGGAACGCGAAACCCTCCGCGCCCACGCGGCAGTTGACGGTCACCACGACGAGCCCCGCGCCGGCCAGCACCGCCGGGTCGTACATCGGGTCGCTCGACGCCGCCGAGACGTAGCCGCCCACGGGGAGCCACACCAGCACCGGCAGCCCGGCCGCGCCCGGATCCGGGGTGCCGACGTTCAGCGTCAGCCAGTCCGTGCCCCGCGGCGCGCCCACGTCGACCGGCAGGGAGAGCGGCACCGGGGGGCCGAACTCCGCCGCCTGCCTCGTCCCGTCCCAGCGGCGCGGCGGGGCGGGCGCGGCGAAGCGGAGCGCTCCCACCGGCGGCTGGGCGTACGGGATGCCGCGGAATACCGCGTGCCCCTGCCGCCGGCGCCCCTGCACCACGCCTTCCGCGGTCCGCACCTTCGGCTCCTCGGACATGACGCCTCCTCCCTCGAACAGACCCTCATGGTTATAGGTCAGGTGTATTATGTCAACTGTATGGGAAAGGCTCGACGAGGGAGAGACCCGGGATGCCGAAACAGGTGGACCACCGCGAACGCCGCGAAGCGATCGCCCGCGCGTTGTGGCGGGTGGTGGAACGGCGCGGCGTCACCCACCTGACGACCCGGGTGGTGGCGCAGGAGGCGGGCATCTCACTCGGGCAGCTGCAGCACTACTTCGCCTCCCGGGCCGCCATGCTCTCCTTCGCCATGGAATTCGCCGCCGAGCAGACCTCGCTCCGCGTCGAGCAGGGCCTCGCGGGGCTCGGCGACCGGCCGCACCCCCGCGACGTGCTGCGACTGACGCTCGCGGAGATGCTTCCCCTGCACGCCGACGCCCGCGCCACCAGCCGGATGAGCGCCGCCTACGTCTTGGAGGCGCTGCACGACGAGGCCGTCCGCGAGCGGGCGCGCCGCGGCCTCCTCCAGGGACGGGCCCTCGTCGAGCGACTGGTCCGCCAGGCGATCGCCGACGGGCACCTCGCCCCCGACCGCGACCCGGCGACCGAGACCGACCTGCTCCTCGCCCTCACCGGCCTCACCCCCCTCCTCGAACTGGACGTGATCACCCCCCAGGACGCCCTCACCGCGATCGACCTGCATCTGGACCGGCTGTTCGCCGGGCCGGCCCGAAGCGGGTGACCTGAGCCCCTACGACTGCCCGGGAAAGCGGCACCAAAAGATCTTCAACGTCACGACGCGCCGGGGGACGACCTGAGGCCCGGCGGGGACGCCCAAGGACGTAGCGGCGGGAACGGCGCCGTCAACCTCGCCGACCCGCACATGGGATCCGGCGGCGGCGGTGGCGGAGGGTCGAGGACCGGCGATCTGGACCCGGGTGAGACGGCCACGATCAGCTACACGGTGATCGCCCGCACGCCCGGTTTCCTGCGCAACATGGTCACCTGGCGCTGCAAGTCGGCCGAGGCCCGCTTGACCTGCACCGACAGCACCATCGTGAAGGTCGTCCACAAATCACCGCACAAACCCCGGCCCTGGTAACCGGCCCATGCCGCACGGGGGCCCCAGACGCGGCCTGAGGCCCCCGGAGGTCCCCCCGCCCGCCGGCGGCACCAGCCGCACCCACGTCCGCGTCCCGGTCGACCGGCGTGACAGGTGATCACCAGTGGATCACAAGACGGCGCCGGTAGACCAGGACGGGTGAACGATGCTCTTCATCCGCTCAGCCGCAGGGAAGGCCCGTCCGGGGCGGACGAGCCGTCCGAGGCCGAGCGGCCGGTGATTCCGCTCGACACCTCGTTGCCCGACGTGTGCGTGCGCCTGCCCGCGTGCCTGGCGCGGCACGTCCGGTCGGAGGGCGGGATGGGCCGGCTGCTGGGCGGCCTGGCCCTCGCGTGGGGGGCGTACGGGCTGCTGTGGGTCGCGGCCGGGATCTGGCTGCCGGGGCAGCCCGCGCTCGCGGTCGCGACGGCCATGACACTGCCGCCCACCCTGGTGTCGCTGGTGCTGCACCGCAGGTGGGGGCATCGGGGGTGGTGCTGGGTTCTGCGGTCGCTGGACCCGGACGCGGTCATGATGGTCCTGGCGCTCCTCCTCGGCCCGTTCCGGTGGCTCGAACCGGTCTTCTGGGCGGCGGTCTGGCCGTTCCGTCAGGTCCTGCGGTTGTTCGCCTGGATCGGGCGGGTCCTGTCGGCGCTGGGCGATCTGTAGCGCTTGCGTGCGCGGCCGCCTCGACCCCGGCCGGGGTCGAGGCGGCCGTACGGGTGTGGGGACGGTCAGCTGGTGAAACGTCCCTCACGGGTGTACTTGCAGGCTCCGCCGAGGCAGTTCGGGTTGGACCCCCACCCGTCGTCATAGCTGACCCTGCGGTGGAGCTTGATCGTGCCCTTGACCTCTTCCGCCTGGAGGCCGGGGCCGACCTTCTCCTCCGCCTGCTTCCACCAGCTCGTGCCGTTCCAGTAGTACAGCCGGTGCCGGGCCCACAGGTAGCTCGGCGAACCCGCCGGCAGGCAGTTGAAGATGAAGCTCTCCGCGCGACGCTCCTTGAAGCCGCCGAAGTCGAGGGTGGTGAACGACTTGGGTGCCATGCCGGCCTGGCCGTTCTCGTGCCAGAGATGCGAGCTGAAGTGCTCGGCGGTGCACGAGGCGGACAGCACGGCGCCGGCCGGAGCGGTCAGGCCGCGTACGGTGACCGGCTCGCTGGTGATCCGCCGTCCCTGCAACTCGGCGGGCAGGTCGGGGCCGTGGTCGTCGACGAGACGCCGGGGCACCGGCACGTCGGGCGGCGTGATCTCCAGGTACGTCTGCAGGTAGCTGTTGCTCCGGTCCCAGGCGATGAGCGGCGCGCGGCCGATGATCCCGAGCTGGGACATCCCGACTTCGTCGGAGGGCTGGCTGTCGGAGAAGGTCACGGTGAGACCGGTCGTGTACTCGATGGACGCGAGAGGGATCTCCCGGTCGCTCTCCTCGGGTTCGGCCGCGGCCGGGGAGGCGGCGAGCGCGATCGTGGCGGCGATTGCTGCGATGAACCTCATGTCGCTCCTTGCGGTTGGTGTCGGCCCGCGCAGAACGTTAGGCAGCGACCTTTCAGCGGCCTTAAAGCCGAGCTCAGCGCCTGCTTCCGGCGCACCGGACCGGAACGCCGGAAGCGGGGGCGCGGCGTCATCGGCTCATGGGCCCACGGTCAGGGTGAGGGTGGCCGTGTGGTCGAGGGCGACGCCGTCGCCCAGCACCGTGATCGGGTAAGTGCCGGCCGCGGTGGTCGCGCCGACCGTGACGGTCAGCGTGGAGGTGGCGCCGGTGGTGATGCTCGCCGGGCTGAAGGAGGCCGTCATGCCCGCCGGAAGCCCCCTGGCGGACAGCGAGATCTGCTGCGCGGCGCCCGAGACGACGGCGCTGCCGACGGCGACGCTCACGGTCTGGCCCGGCTGCACGGTCGCCGCGGTGGGGCTGACCGCGACCGAGAAGTCGCACGTGTACGGCTCGCCGGCCCGGGCGGGCACGCGCACGGCGTTCCACGCGGCCTTGACCGTGTTGTACTCCAGGCACGACGAGGGGGACATGTCCAGGGCCGCCTGCAGCGAGGCGCGGCGGGCCATGGTGTGCGGCCAGGCGGAGGTCTTGCGCAGCAGCGTGCCCATGTAGATCTGGCCCGCCTTGCGCGCGCCGAGCCCGACGATGGAGGAGGAGTCGCAGGTCGGGCTGGGCGGCTGGCCGTTCGCCGGGTTGCTGCCCTCGGCCAGCAGGTAGAACCAGTGGTTCTGGACGCCGGCCCCCACCTGCGGCGGCATCGACGGCACCGCGCTGCTGTAGCAGTCGGGGTGGCCGGGGATCAGCGACGGCTTGTACATGTAGCGGATCGGGCCGGTTCCGTCGACGTTGACCTCCTCGCCGACGGTGTAGTCCGGCGGGTCGAGGGTGGCGGGCTCGTTGGCGTACTGCTCGGTCAGCGCGCCGAAGATGTCGCCGGTGGACTCGTTGAGTATGGCCTTCTCGTTGTCGCCGAGGTCGATGCCGGGCGTGGTGGCGAAGACGATGTGGCCGTACTCGTGCGCCACGACGTCCATCGCGGTGAGCTGGCGCAGGTTGTCGGAGGTGTGGCCGAAGACGGTGTTGACGCCGTTCCAGTAGGCGTTGACGTCGTTCAGGCCGACGCGGGCGGGGTAGCCGTCGCCGGCGCCGTTGAAGCCGGAGCGTCCCAGCCACGCCTTGAGCATGTCCCATTCGGTGTCGATCGCGAAGAGCGTGTCGACGCAGGCGGTTTCGAGGTTGGTGCCGCTGCCGTTGCCCCAGAAGTCGTCGGGCCCGGTGAAGGCGGCGCCGTTCGGGCCGCCGCAGCGCACGTTCCGCCGTACCGGATCGATCATGGCGAAGGAGGAGCCGGTCGCCATGGTGCCGATCGTGACCGGGTTGCCGTTGTAGTAGCTGTTGCCCACCCCCGCCCTGACCTCGTCGGACTTCAGGACGACCGCGCCGGTCAGCGCGTCGACGAAGACGTGCAGCTTGCTCTCCCTGCCGCCGACGGCGCCGTGGACGAGCACCTCGTAGGCCAGCCGGCCGCGTCCCTGGGCCATGACCAGCAGCCGGGGCGTGGCGACGGAGGAGACCCGGGGCAGCTGGCTTGCGGCCACCCGGGCTGCTTCGGCGGCGCTGAGCCTGGGCGTGGTGGCCACGTCCAGGGGACTGTCCTGGGAGACGGAGGTGCTCAGGACCTCGCCGGTGGCGGCGCTGACCACGACGAAGTCGCCGCCGTAGACCGGCAGCCCCCGGTAGGTGCGGGTGTAGGGCGTGTAGCGCAGGCCGCCCTGCCCTTCGGTCGGGCTCTGCCGTACGTACGCGTCCTCGGGCGAGCTGTGCAACAGTGCGGGCCTGGCCTTCACCAGGAGGTCGGCGGGATCGCCTTTGGCGGCGTCCGCCGGACCGGGGACCGAAGTGGCCACGAGCACACAGACGGCACTCGTGACCAGGGCTAACACGGCATTGCGTCTCATGGGGTCGCTCCCTTTGCGCCGGCGGGCGATGGATGGGGTCACCTGCATTTGAGTTGATGAACTACAGGAGGTCAATATCGAGGTAAATAGGCAGAAAAATCGGGATTTATGGCCCTTTGAGGGACGTGTAACTGGCCGTGTCGGCCGCCGGGCTGCTTCGGCTGCAAGATCACCGGTAGGCTGTCGCGCCGAACACCTGGAGCCCCGATTGTCGCGATCAGCCCTGCTGGTCTGGGCGGCCGCCCTGACCGCCGCCGCCTACCCGACCTGGATCGCCTGGCAGCCCAAAGACCTCGCCTCGCAGCTCTACTTCTGCATGGGCGGGGTCGGTGATCTCGGGGGCATCTCGCCGTTCCTGCCGCTGCGCGGGGACCTCGGCACGCTGACGGCACTCATGACGACCTGGGGAATCCCGGTGCTCGTCGTGCTCGCCGCCCTGGGACACTGGCGTTCGGCGGCGGCCGGGAGACGGGCCGCGGGGCTGCTCGTCCTGACCGCGATCGCGATCCCGCTCACCCCCTGGTACGCCGGCGACGGGCCGTGCGGCGAGGAGCTCGAACTGTTCGGCCTGGACTGGTTCCAGGCCGTGATCGGCTCCTGGGGGCGCGTGGAGAACGCCCTGCTGATCTCCGCCGCGCTGGTGCTGCTCGCGACGCACGCGTTGGGCCCCGCCCAGGAACCCGCCGTGACGCCGATCTGGCGCGCGGGGCTGTTGTTCCTGATCGACTACCTCGTCGTCGCCTGCGTCGTCACCCTCGCCGTCGTGCTGACCGACGGCTGGGCGACCGGCGCGAGCGGCGGCCTGCTGAACTGGCTCAGCTTCGAGGCGATCCTGGACGAGCCCGCCCGGCTGCTGTTCTGGCCGGCGCTGGTCGGTTACGTCCTGCTCAGGCGGCGGCTCGCGGCACGTCCCGCCGTGGTCGCGGGCCTCCCCCGGCGCTCTGCGCTGCCGCCGTGGGTCTGGCTGGTCCGGACGGCGGCCGTGGCCGCTGCCGCCTTTCCCACCTGGCAGTCCTGGGGGACCGTGCCCGCCGAGTGGGCGCATCGGACGTCCGGCTCGGGAACGCTCAGGACCGTCCTGGAAACGCTGCGCGGCGACGCCGGCCGCGTGGTGGAGTTCGCGGTCGGCTGGGGTGTGCCGGTCATCGCCGTCGTAGCCTGCATCGGCCTGGTGCTGATGCTGCTCGCCGCACGCTTGATGCCCCCCCGACGACCGGCCGGCGCGCACACGGTCGTCGCGGCGGGTGACGGCGCTGCTGATCGACTACCTGGTCGTGATCACGATCCTCCTCGCCCTGCCCAGGCTGGGCGCCACGTACGCGCCGGACCTCGACCACGGCCTGCTGGACTCGATCTGGCGGGAGCCGATCTTCCAGGACGACGGGCGGCTGATCGTCCTGCCGGTGGTCTTCCTCTACGCGCTGAGCGGGCACACCCTCGGCAAGCTGGTCATGCGCCTGCGGATCGTCGCCGCCGGCGCGGGCCGCCGCCCGGCGTGGCGCAGGCTGGCCGTGCGGGCGCTGGTCTTCCCGCTGCTCGCCTTCGTCCCGCAGGCCGGGATCGCGCTGCTGGCCCTGGACGGACTGTCGGCCCTGACCGACCCCGCCGGCCGCGGACTGCACGACCGGCTCGCCGGGACCCTCGTGGTGGACAGACCGGGCAGCCGGCGGAGCCGGTGACGAAAGGAACTCCACCCGTCAGCACGTATCTGGGGCACGCCGGACCTGCTCGGGAGGGGCAGCCACGCACATCCCCAGGAGGCGCCCATGCCCAGGATCGGGTTCGAATGGCAGTTCCAGCGTGACGAGCTGCGGTTTCTGGCGAACACCAAGAACGGCTGGCAGACCGAGAACGCCCTGCCGTCCAAGGGACGGGTCTGCTATTGGCAGGACCCCGGGGTCGCCATCGAGTCCGACGGCGGCGACGTCGAGATCATCACCGACTCGGTGACGACGTGGGCCGCCCTGCGCCGTCAGCTCGTCTTCATCGGCGAGCTGATCAGCCTGCTGACGGGCCGTTCCCCCGACAGCACCCAGCTTCCTGACCCGTTCCTGCGATCCGACGAGCAGGAGGACGAGCCGACGACCGGCACCAGGCGGTCGAGCAGGGCCCGGACGAGCACCAGGACGCAGGCCGTGCGCGTGGCCCAGGGACACCTCAAGACCCACGACGACGTCCAGCCGTCCGACGGCCTGCGCTTCGTGCCGGGCACCAACGTGGGCAACATCATGACCGTGTCCCTGGCCGCGCCCGTCAAGAGGTGCGACTTCGACCTCACCGGCAACCCGGTGATGACGACCGTCTACCCCAAGGGCGACGTCCTGGCCCTGACCGCCGGCAGGGACCTCGTCCACGGCACGGCTCAGGCCACCCTGGACGTGCCGCTGGCCGAGCTGCCCGCCCGGCTGGGGGTGCTCGGCTTCGATCCCAGCGCCCGGGTGGGCGCGTGGTTGCAGGGACGCCACCAGACGGCCAACCTCATCGGGTTCGTCACGCTGATCCAGTACATGCTGTGGGTCTTCGCCCATCAGAACCTCACCTCCGGCGACGGGCCGAAGGCGGGCTTCGCGCTGCTGCCGCGCACGAACCTGCGCTCGGTGTACATGAACGCCCTGACGGAGGTGGAACGGTCCGCCTTCGACGCCATGGTCAACGCCCTGCCCGACGGCGACCAGAATTCCCGGGTGTGCCCCCGGCCGTACGGTCTGGGCGGGCGGCAGACGTACGACAACCAGCTCAGCCTGTTCTGGTGGCTGCGGTCGATCCAGGCCGGCGACCCCGGCCAGGGCAACGAGACGCTGGCCGTCCACATGAGCGGCGACGGCCCGCGCGGCATCGCCTACGACGCGATGTCCCCGCCCCGCGGCTACCCCGCCCACGAGCCCTTCCCCGGACGGCCGCCGGAGTGGTTCACGTACTCCATGGGTCAGAAGACGACGCCGTACAAGGCGACCCACGTGGTCGTGGAGTACCGGCAGACCGACCTCTTCGGCCTGAAGAACGGCATGGGAACCTACGAGCAGTTCGTCACCGCGGCGATGCACGCGGCCCGCAGCGCCGGCCTGGACGTGCCGAACTGACCACCGGATCAGCCGGAACGGCTCAGGCACGGGCAGCGGGCGTGATTTTGCGACGGCGGACGTCACCGCAGCGGGGCCGGCTGAGCTGCTCCGCCGGCCACAGATCCGACAGATCGCTGTGGTACTGCACCGCGCACAACAGGGTGACGGCGATCTCCCGGGCACGGTCACGCCCCACGGACGTGTTTCTGCAGGTCAAGCGGTAAGTGTCTGGGGGGAGCGGGTGGCGGGCCGGCGTGTCGCCGACGCTCGAATTCAATCTACATTGTAAAGGCGGGCGGCCGGTAAGGTCAGCGTGCATGTATCCGGTCACGATCTCGTCCCCGAGGCTGGCCCTGCGGGAGTTCGTCCCGACGGACGTCGACGGGCTTCTGGCCATCTACGGCGACCCGCGGGTCGCCGAGCACATGAGCTTCGAGCCCCGAAACCGCGAGCAGGTCGAGAGCATCATGACCGGCGTGATGGAGTCGGCCCGCCACGACCCGAGGACGGACTACTGTCTTGCGGCGGTGCTGCCGGACGGCGAGCTGGTGGCGTTCGCGCGCATCTCGATCGACCTCGGCCACCCGCTGCAGAACAGTGCCCAGATCGGGTTCGCGCTGCGCTCGGACCGGTGGCGTCAGGGGCTGGGCGCCGAGGTCGTACGTCTGCTCCTGCGGCTCGGGTTCGAGCAGCTCGGCGTCCACCGCGTCTGGGGCGCGCGCAGCCCGGTCAACGAGGCGTCCGGGCGGGTCATGAGCAGGCTGGGGATGGTCGAGGAGGGCGTCATCCGCGGGCACCTGAAGCTCGCCGGCGGGTGGCGGGATTCGGTCGTCCACTCCATCCTGGCCCCGGAGTGGAAGGCGGCGTCCGGCTGATCGAGCACCGCCGGCATCGTGGTCAGGGGGCTGACGCGCCCCAAGCAGCTGATCGGGCTCACCCGATCAGGGGTGGCGGCGATGTAGGGCGTACAAGGCCAGAAATGTCTGCATGACCGGTCCGAGCGTCGCGGCCTCGTAGCCGGTCTCCTCCAGCAGTTCCCGAGCCGCCGCGGCCTCGACCGGCTCGTCCCCGTCCGCGTTTCCGCCCGGCAACTCCAGCAGTACGCGTCCAGGCCCCGGCCGGTACTGCATGGCCGGCGTCACCTGCTCATCGTCGGTGAGGGCAACGGTCGCGCCGCCCGCGAGGTGTCCCAGACGTCTTCGTTGCCGTCCGGGTAGCGGTTCGGGCGGGCGAATGCGGGCCGCCGACTCTGGAAAACCGGGCGCGTCCGGTCATCCGGACGAAGAAACAAGGTTCACCGTGTAGGTCACGAGGATTTTTGCGTCCACATCTTCAGTGAAGGCGTGATAGTTGCACTCGATCGTCTGGAAACCGTCGATCTCATCGAAGCGTACCTTGCGGTTGAAGGGGCCTTGATAAGGAAGGTCTTCGTTCAGGAACGCTATGTGTTCTTCCAGGCTCTGGTTGAATACCAGCATTTGGTTGAGATGACCTTCGGTCTCCTGCTCGAAGTGCGAAACCGTGAGCTGCTTCGTGACGTTGTAGGTGAGGCTCTCGCCTGGCTTGATGCGTGTCGCGCCGCTTGGATGAATCGGCTCTTCCAGGTTGAGGCGCAGATATAGTTCCTCGGCCTCGAAGGTTTGTTCGTCGTCTACGGCGCGGACGATTCTGGCGGTTATGGCACCTTTCGGCGAGACGCTGCGCGTGCCTACGTTGTGAATGGTCGCCAAAGAAACGTCGATTGTCTTGGTGGCCATGATGCCCTCGCCATATCCGTGATCGCTACAGTGCGGAACCGATCGATGTCGCTCGGCAACCACATACCCGGCTGGCGGCGTCGGCAAAGACGTAGTCCGGGCTCAGCTGAGCGATTCTGGCGGCCCCGCGCCCCTCGGGCCGCGCTCCGGGGCCATGTGCGCCAGGCTCACACCCTTGGACGGCGCGCGAGCCTGGCCTTGCTCACGGTCTGGGCGAGTCCAGGCCGACGCTCACCCGCCGGCGCCGGGGTAGAAGTCCTCCTTCATGGGCGCGAACCCGCCCGTGCTGGGGTAATAGTCTCCTTTCGGGGCGATCCCACCGCTGTGGGGCCAGAAGTCGTCGCCCATCGGGGCGATCCCGCCGGTGCTGGGGTAGAAGTCGTCCTTGGCGGCTGCCGGGCCGGCGGCCAGGGCGAGTCCGGCTGCGGCCAACAGCCCGATCGCGGCCAGTTTGAGCGCTGTCCTGGTCATGCCATCACCTCTCGTCACCACTCTTGATGCGGGTTTCCGCTCGTGCCTCGGCGTGGGTACGCATTCAGTGCCCAACGGGGGGCCGCCGGCGATCCGGTCCGGTCGGTTCCGGGTCGCGCGGCCCCACCAGCCGGTCCGACGGCCTCCGTGGCGTCGGACCGGCCCCGGGTGCTGCTGGGATATCGGCGGCTGCGGACTACTTGGCGCAGCCTTCCCTTCTCCACTGGATCCAGGTGACGGTCACGGGAGAATCGACCGTCCTGTGTCCCCGCTTGAGGTCGCCGTTCAGGGCGCGGGGGATGCACTTCGAGTACTCGGCGCCGTTCGAGTAGACGTATGTGACAAGGACGTAGTCATAGTCATAGGGGTCGTGCGTGCCGTTGTTGAAGAAGGATCGGACGCCCTTGTACTGGCTGTTGGCCACGCTGACCGGCCCGTAGTCTTCGCCCCGGCCGATGCCGATCTTCGTGCCTGCGGAGATGACCTCTGTCGAGTACATGCAGAAGTCTCCGGCTGCGCAGCCGTACTCCAGGTTGTCGGACATCGCTTCCGCGTTCGCCGGTGACGCGAATGCCAGCCCCGCCAGAGAGGCGGCGGCGACGGCTGCCGGGATGAACCTTTTCAGCATGACTTCTCCTCGCATTGTTGCCCGGGTGGTCCCAGGGCGTGAAATGGCCGGCCCGCCGAGCGGATAACGGCAGGCAGGGGCCAGTCTTGGTGGCGGCTGCATTGTCTGGAACCCCGATTCGCCACCTGAACAAAACTTGATCGTCTCCACAGGGCTGGGTACGTTGTGCTGGTTTGCCCGTATTCGGGGATATGGGGGATCGTGTGGGGCGTCGTGAACGGCCGGTCGATCCGGCGGACGGCCCGGTAGCCGCCTTCGCCGTGGAGTTGCGCAAGCTCCGGCACGAGGCGGGTGGGCCGTCGTATCGGGCGATGGCCGCGCGGGTGCCGTGTTCGGCCGCCACGCTGGCGCAGGCTGCGGCGGGAGACCGGTTGCCGACGCTGCCGGTCGCGCTGGCCTATGTGCAGGCGTGCGGCGGGGACGTCGAGCAGTGGCGGGCCCGGTGGGAGCAGGCTCTGGCCGCGGCCCGTGCGGCCACCGGCTCGGGCGAAGGTGAGGGCCGGGCGCCGTATCGGGGGCTGGCCAGGTTCGAGACCGCCGATCAGGCGTACTTCTTCGGCCGGGCCGCGCTGGTCGAGCGGGTGGCCGAGTTGGTGGAGGCGCATCGCCTGGTCGTGGTGGTGGGCCCGTCGGGCTGCGGCAAGTCCTCGCTGCTGCGTGCGGGGCTGGTGCCCAGACTGCGGCCGCGCGCGGTGCGGGTGGTCACGCCGGGCGCCCGCCCGCGGGCGGCGCTGCCGGACGCCGGCGGGGAGGAGGTGATCGTGGTCGACCAGTTCGAGGAGACGTTCACCCTGTGCCAGGACCCGGACGAACGGCAGGCGTTCATCGACGCCCTGGTCGGCAAGAGCAAGGATGATCAGGACGGCCGGGTGGTCGTGGCCGTCCGCGCGGACTTCTTCGACCACTGCGCCCGCCACCCCGCCCTGATGGAGGCCGTCCGGGACTCCACGGTCCCGGTCGGCCCGATGAGCCGGCCGGAATTGCGGGAGGCGATCGTCAAACCGGCGGGGGCCGCCGGGCTGATCGTCCAGCGTGAACTGACCGCGACCGTCATCGAGGAGGTGGCGGGCGAGCCCGGCGGGCTGCCGCTGATGTCGCACGCCCTGCTGGAGACCTGGCGGCGTCACCACGGCAAGGCACTCACCCTGGCCGACTACGAGGCCACGGGAGGAATCCACGGCGCGGTCGCCCACACCGCCGAAACCCTGTACGCCGATCTCACCGCTGTCGAGCGGCTGCGGTTACGCGAGCTGCTGCTGCGCCTGGTCACGCCGGGCGAGTCCGGCGCGCAGGACACCCGCCGCCCGGTACGGCGTGCCGAACTGCTCACCGGCGACCCGCACGACCCGGGCCCGGCCCTGCTGGAACGCCTGGCCGCCGCCCGTCTGATCACTTTGGACGACGACACCGCCGACCTGGCCCACGAAGCCCTCCTGACCGCCTGGCCCCGCCTGCGCGACTGGGTGGAGGAAGACCGCGAACGGCTACGCGTCCACCGCCGCCTGACCGAGGCCGCCACCGCCTGGAACGACCACGCCCGCGACCCCGGCACCCTCTACCGCGGACTGCAACTGGCCACCGCCCGCCAACACCTCACCGGCCACCTCGACACGCTCACCCCAGACGAGCGGGACTTTCTCCAGGCCAGCACGGCCACCCACCATGCCGCACGCCGCCGGAGCCGCCTGCGCACGTTGGTCCTGTCGGTCGTGGCAACGCTCGCGCTGGTGGCCGCGTCCCTGGCCTGGCAGCAGAACACCGTCAGCAGCCGACGGCAGCGCGAGGCGTACGCCCGCCAGATGATCGGCACCGCCGAGAGCCTGCGCCAGTCCGACCCGCGCCTGGCGATGCAGCTCAGCCTCGCCGCCTGGCGCCTGGCCGACCTGCCAGAGACCCGCGGCGCGCTGCTGACCGCCGGCCGTCAGCCCCAGCAGGACACCTTCACCGACCCCGACCTCGCCCCGGACGCCTTGCGCTGGCTCAGCACCGACGGCCACTTCCTCGTCAGCGTCGGCGACCGCGAAATCACGCGCTGGGATGTGGACACCGGACGAGCCACTCTTACCACTCTCGGCCAGATGTCAGGTGAGTTGTCACAAGTCGCCCTGGGTATGGGCGATGCCCGCTTGCTACCTCTCCTGGGCGTTCGTGCCGTCAACTCGACCGTGACGCTGTTCGACATGGTCACCGGCCGCTACGACCTCTCGCCGTTGGACACCACCAACCTCGGTGCCGAGGTCAGCCGCAGCGGAAGGCATGTCATCGTCTACCAGGCGGACGGCTCCCGCTACCGCGTCCGCGTATGGAACCCCTTCGCCCGGCAGAAGGTCCTGGAGGTGAGCACCTCCCGGAAGAAGCCAGGACTGTACCGCGGGGGAGGAGCCCCTGCGGAGGCCATGGCACGCGTGCGAGGGCGTGAGCGCATGGAAACCGGCGCTCCCGACGCCACGATCAGCGCGAACGGCAAGATCATGGCGCTGTGCGTGCCCGGCGCGCCGCTCCAGCTGTGGAACCTGGACGACGGCCACAAGATCACGGCGTCCTGGGCGCCGACGCTGTCGGCCGAACAGTGCCGGGAAGAACGCCTGTTCCTGGCCCCGGACGGGCGACGCCTGCTGCTGGCCGAAGACGGCCGGGTCCGGCAGTGGCACCTGCCCGACGGCAGGCCAGCCCCCGCCCTCCCGGCGCCGGACGTGTATGAGATCGGATTCAGCCAGGACGGCTCCTTCCTGGCCACGGCCGGCATGGACGAGCTCCTGGTATGGCGGTCGGGCCAGACCGACGAACTGCTGTTCCGGCACCCTCTCGGCGGCGAGCGCGCGTTCGACCTCAGGATCGACCCGGCCGCTGACCGCATCCGCTACCTGGCCGGGGCGCTCACCGGTTCGGCCACCGTCCGCACGCTTCGACTCAACGCCGCCTCGGAGAGCAGCTGGGGAGAGGACCTCGCGACGGGTGCGACCTTCAGCCCCGACGGTCGGCGCCTCGCCGTCACCTACGACAACCGCGTGGAGCTACGTGACGGCACCAGCGGGCAGCGCCTTCCCGGCCCACCGCCGCTGCCCTGTCCGGCGACCACCTCAGGAGGGCCCGGATGCCGCGCCGTCGCCGCCTTCCGGCGTGACGGCCGGGTCCTGGCCTACGGCGACGTCCTTCAGGCCCCGTCGTTCAAGGCGTGGATGTGGGATCTCGACAGCCGGCGCGTCGGCGCGAGCTCGCCTCTCCTGCCGACGGGACAGGACCTCGCCTTCGCGGGCGGCAACCTGTTGATCAGCGGCGTGACCTTCGCCGACTTTCCCTCTGCCGTCACGACGATCGCCGTCTGGGATCCGATCAAAGGCCGGGTCTCCGCGACCGTGCCCGGCATCACCGGCCGCCTTGCCGTCGACCCCGCCGAGCGGCTGCTGGTCACCACGCAGGGGCACGTCGCCGATCTCGCCACCGGAACACCGATCCGCCGTGCGGGCAGGACCGGTGTGGCCGGCGCGTTGGCCTTCAGCCCTGACGGACGTTTCCTCGCCGTCGGCAGCGGGGGTGGGCAGACCGCGCTCTGGGACGGCACAGTGCAACGGCACCTCGGCACCCTGACGTCCACGGCCCTGGCCGCGGACGTCAGCGCCCTCGCCTTCTCCCCGGACGGGCGCGTGTTCGCTGTCGGGATGACCAACGGCGCGATCCAGCTGTGGGACACCGACACCCGGCAACCCATGGGAGCTCCCATCACGGCTCCTGGCAGCACCGTCCTGGCCATGACCCTGCACGACAACGCCCTCTACGTCGCCTCCGAGCGCATCCCCTACCAGCGCTTCGACCTCACCCCGGCGGCCGCGGCCGCCACCATCTGCCAACGGGCAGGCGGAGGCCTCACGCCGGAGAAGTGGGCCACCTACTTCCCGGGCTACCCCTTCCGGCCCACCTGTGGCCGTGACGCCCGATGAGGCGCGGCTTCACATCGGTCACGTCATCGGGTGGGCTCCTCCGCGGCGGTGGGAGCCGGTCGGTTCTTCATGGTCAGGGCCAGGAGGATGGCGGCGGCGGTGAAGGCCGCGGTGACCCCCTCGGTGAGGACCTGGTGGGCCGGTCCGCGCGAAGCGCGCCTGGCCGCGCCGAACACCGTGACGACGGGCTCCGCCGCCGGGCGGGTCAGCCGGCCTGAACCTGCCGGTCCAGGGGGCTCAGCGGGGCGGCTCGTCGCCGGTGAACGTCGCCGCCTGCGGCGTGGCCGCGAAGACGGTGCGCAGCTCGGCGAGCAGGTCGTCGAGCGTGGGGTCCGGTGAGGCGGTGGTCCAGCCGCGCAAGGCGGCGTGGAAGGCCGCCACCAGCAGGTCGAGCGCCAGCCTGGGCCGCGGGTCGCGGTCGCCGAGGCCGAGCCGCCTGCGCAGGGTGGCCTCGAAGGCCGCGCTGGTGCGGTCGCAGAACTGCAGCCCGTGCGCGGCGATGGACGGCGTGCGCTGCGACAGCTCCTGGCTGAGCCGCACGCGGGCCACCCATTCCGGCCCCTCCGCCGACATCCGCCGCACCGCCGCGAGCATCGCCTCCTGCAGCACCTCCAGCACGGGACGGCCGCCGCCGAGCGGCGCGTGCTCGACGTCGTCGAGGAGGGCGGTCCACAGGGCCTCCAGCGGGGCGGAGGCGACCTCCTCCTTGCTGGCGAAGTTGCGGAAGAACGTGCGCTTGGAGACCTCGACCTCCGCGCACAGCTCGTCGAGGGTCACCTGGTCGAAGCCGCGCTCGGTGAACAGCGCGAGCGCGGTGTCCACCAGGGTGGCCCGGGTCTTGAGCTTCTTGCGCTCGCGGAGCGGCAGCAGGTCGGCGGTCATCGTCCCCAGTGTATCCGGGGCGCATATGCCTCCTATAGGCTTATGCCACTCAGTGGCACTTTGGAGGATGTCGTCATGCGCGCTCTGATCGTCGACCGTTCCGTTCCCGGTGGCCTGCGGGCGGGCCAGGCGCCCGACCCGGTGCCGGCGCCCGGCGAGGCGCTGGTCCGCGTCACCGCCACGTCGCTCAACTACGGCGAGGTCAGGCACGCTCTGCAGGAGGCGCCCGAGGGCACGGTGCTCGGCTGGGACGCGGCGGGGGTCGTCGTCCAGGCCGCGGCCGACGGCTCGGGGCCCGCCGTGGGCACGCCCGTGGTCACGCTGGGCTGGGACGGCGGGTGGGCCGAGCTGCGGGCCGTCCCGACCGACCGGATCGGGGTGGTGCCGCAGGGCGCGGACCCCGGCGCGATCAGCACGATCCCGGTCGCCGGCGCCACCGCGCTGCGCGCGCTCGACCGCCTCGGACCGATCCTGGGGCGGCGGGTCCTGGTCACCGGCGCGACGGGCGGCGTCGGCCGGTACGCCGTGCAGCTCGCCCGGCTCGGCGGCGCGTACGTCATCGCCGCCACCGGCGACCCGGACCGGCACGGCGACGGGCTGCGCGCGCTCGGCGCGGACGAGGTCGTCGCCGCCCCCGCCGAGAGCGGCGGACGGCTCGACGGCGTCCTGGACCTGCTCGGCGGCGTCCCGCTGGTCGAGGCGTTCGACCAGCTCACGGAGGGCGGCACGCTGGTCGCCGTCGGACACTCCACCGGCGAGGGCGAGAGCTTCCCGTTCGGCGCGCTGTTCGGCGGCGCCGACCGCCACGACCGCTCGCTCGTGACCTTCCACCTGCTCTACTGCCACGGCCTGCACCGCGACCTGACCTGGCTGGCCGGGCAGGTCGCGGGCGGCAGGCTGAGCCCGGAGATCACCTGGCGCGGCGGCTGGGACGAGGCCGCCGAGGCGGCGGCCGCCCTCCTCGACCGCCGCGTGCACGGCAAGGCGGTCCTCGACCTGGCGTGAGAGCGGGCCGGACGAGCAAGGCGGAGAGCCCGTGCGGGGTCCGGGGTCTCCAGAAAGAATGCGGAAAGCTATGACATGTGACCTCCAGCTGGGCCCGCATCCATGCGAGGCGGCGTACCCGCCGGACGTGGACCACGCAGCACCGGGTGGTCCGCGGCGCCCAGGAGTACCACCAGATCCAGTTCGGCCACCGCGTCATGTTCGTCAGGAGCGAGGACGTCGTGGTGACCGACGCGTGAGCGCCGGACCGGCCGGCTGCCGCATCGCCGGCGCGGCCCGGAGCCGGCGGGCCCGGTCAGCCGATCGGCGGTGCGAGGTACTCCAGCGCGTAACCCTCGCCGGCGGGCGTCACGCGGGCGATGCCGGGTGAGTCGAGGTGGGCGCCGGCCACGAAGTGGTGCGGCCGGCTCAGTCGTTCCAGCAGCGTCGCTCGCGCGGCGCGGGCGCGGGACTGGTCGCCGTCGAGCTCCCAGGACACCTTCGGCTGGTCGAACTGCAGCGTGGGGACGTGCACGGTGTCGCCCCAGACGAGAAGGTGGCCGGCGCCGCTCCTGATCTCGTAGACGGTGTGCCCGGGGGTGTGGCCCGGCGTCGGCAGCGCCGTGGCCCACTCGTTGATCGCGACCTTCTCCGACACGGGCACGACCCGGTCGCGGACCGGCTCCAGCCGCCGCCCGCCGAAGACCGAGGTGTCGCCCGCGCCGATCCACACGCGCTCAAGCTTGGGGAACGCCTCCGAGCCGTCCGGCGCGATCAGGCCGCTCACGTGGTCTTCGTGGTTGTGGGTGATGGCCGCGTCGGTCACCTCCGCGCGGTCGACCCCCGCCTCGTCGAGCGCGTCGTAGATCAGGCCCATGGTGGGGTCGTGCCAGGCATCGGACGCGCCGGTGTCGATGAGCAACGACCGGGTGCCGTCGGTGACGTAGAAGGCGTTGACCGACAGCCGCAGGTTGTCGCCGGCCAGCGGGACGGCGGCGGGCAGCTCGCCGAGCGGGCGCCCGTCCTCGTCGCGCAGCCGTGTGGGCGGCATGTCGATGTAGCCGTCGCGCAACGAGATCACCTGCAGCTCGCCGAACTCGAACGTGGCATGGAGCCGGCCACCCGAACTGAAACGCATGGAACCTCCGTCATGTCGGGCGCACATCGCCCGTCTTCTATAGAAGACTCTGTCTTCTTTAGGAGAAACCCTACACTGTGGGACAGCGAGGTACGGATCGATCGAGGAGCACGGTGGTCGAGAAAGACGGAAACGTGGCAGAACCACAACACGGTGACGACCTGGCCGGTGCGTTCGGCGTCAACGTGCGGCGACGCCGCGAGGAGGCGGGCCTGACGCTGGAACAGCTGTCCGCGCAGTCGTCGGTCAGCCGGGCGATGTTGTCCAAGGTCGAACGCGGTGAGAAGAGCCCGACGATCGGCGTCGCCTCCAGGATCGCCCACGCGCTCGACGCGTCGCTGTCGGACCTGATCGGCGCGCCGGCCGGGGCCGCGTCCGGCGTGGCCGTCGTCATGCGCAGGAGTCACCGTCCGGTGTTCCGTGACCCGGAGACCGGCTTCGAGCGGCACATGGTGTCGGCGGCCCCGGGCGCGGGAGGGGCCGAGATGGTCTTCCACCACCTCCCCGCCCAGGTGTCCACCGGGCTGCTGCCCGCCTACCCGCCGGGTACGGAGAAGCAGCTCGTGGTGCTCGAAGGCACCCTCACCGTCGCGATCGGCGGGATCAACGAGACCCTGGAGACGGGCGACTCGCTGTTCTTCCAGGCCGACGCCGACCACGGCTTCGCCAACCGGACGAACGCTCCCTGCGAGTACATCATGTTCATCTCCCGCCGAACCTGATCGGCCGGGGCGAAGGCACGACACGCTGCACGCCCTGCTCGGCGACCCCGTCGACTTCAAGGCGCTCACCCCCGGAGCCCACTGGGACGCCGACGACCCCGGCGAGCGCATCGCCTGGCTGCGTATCCTGTGCTCCGGCTTCCGGCCCGTCCCGGACGAGGAGCCGTCGGAGGACTGATGGTGTTCATGGTGATCGAACGATTCCGCGGCCAGGACGCCAAGGCCGTCTACCGGCGGTTCCGGGAGAAGGGCCGCATGACCGGCGAAGGTCTGGTGTTCGTCTCCAGCTGGGTGACGGCTGATCTGAGCCGCTGCTTCCAGCTCATGGAATGTGACGACATCGCACTTCTGCAACGCTGGGTCGCCGAGTGGTCGGACCTCGTCGAGTTCGAGATCGTGCCGGTGGCGCCCGGAGCCGCGACCGCCGCCGCCCTTGACGGCTGATCCGGACGTCGCCGGTCAGAGCATCGGACGCGGGTAACCGGCCGGGGGCGTGCCCAGCAGCCACGGCTGGTGGACGTGGGCGGCGGGCACGCCGGCGAGCTCGGGGACGTGACGGCGCACGTAGTCGCCCGCCGGGTCGTACCGCTGGGCCTGGCGCAGCGGGTTGAAGCCGCGGTTGGGGCGCGTGTCGTTGCCGGTGCCGGCGATCCACTGCCAGTTGCCCGAGTTGTTGGCCACGTCGCCGTCGAGCAGGTGCTCGAAGAAGTGCCGGGCGCCGGCCCGCCAGTCGATCCCGAGGACCTTGACCAGGTAGGAGGCCACGATGAGGCGGGCCCGGTTGTGCATCCAGCCCTCGGCGAGGAGCTGGCGCATGCCGGCGTCCACGACGGGCAGCCCGGTCATGCCCTCCCGCCAGGCCTGCAGCGCGTGCTCGTCGTCGCGCCAGCGGTGGCCGCGGGGGCGGTAGTCGTCCCGGTTGATCCGCGGGAAGGCGAAGGTGACCTGGTGGTGGAAGTCGCGCCAGCACAGCTGGCGGACGAACGGCTCGCTGCCCGCGGCCAGGTGGGCCAGCTCCAGCGGGGACAGGCAGCCGAACCTCAGGTACGGGCTCAGCCGGGAGGTGCGGTCACCGGCCAGGTCGTCGTGGCCGTCGGCGTACCCCGGCAGGGCGCGGCGGATCCACTGCCGGGCGCGGTCGCGGGCGGCGGTCTCGCCGCCAGGCACGGGTTCCGGCCGGGCCGGGCGCGGCAGCCGCCCGGCGTCGAGGTCGTGAGGCGTCGGCACGTGGCGGGGGGCCGCGAGCAGCGGACGGCGCCGGTGCCCGCTCCAGGCGCGCCAGTACGGCGTGAAGACCCGGTAGTGATCCCCGCCCCCGGACGGGGTGAGCGTGCCGGGCGGCACCACCGTGACCCCGGGGAAGAGCTCGTAGCAGAGCCGTTCGCGGGCCAGCCGGTCCTGCCTGCGCCTGGCCAGCAGGCTGACGTCGGCACTGGCGAAGACCGCCGCCGCTCCCGTTCCGTGGACGAGCTTCATGGTCTCGGTCACGACGTCGCCGTGCCGGACGACCAGGTCCCCGCCGCGTTCCCGGAGACAGGCCCGCAGGTCGGCCAGGCACTCCAGCAGGAAGCCGCGGCGGCGGCCGGCGGGGACGGCGTCGTCCAGCACGAACAGGGGGAGCACGGCGCGGGCGCGTTCGCAGGCGGCCGTCAGGGCCGGGTGGTCGTGCACCCGCAGGTCCCTGTTGAACAGGACGATCACCGTGTCCATCGACGTCCCTTCACGACGAGACCGGATGCGGTCGCGGGTCGAGTCACGACGTGGCCGCGCCGGCCGGTCCGGTGCGCAGGCAGTCACGATCGTGCACTTCAGACATGCCTCACAGATGCCCAGCCGGCCGCGCCCGCACGCGCACGATGACCGGACCGCTCCGGCATGAGGCCCAGGGGATGGGGAAGGTGCGTGGGCATGGCAGTGTGCCTGGTGACAGGGGCGACGGGGTACATCGGCGGGCGGCTGGCGCCCGAGCTGCTGGCCGCCGGTCACGACGTGCGGTGCATGGTGCGCTCGGCCGGACGCCTGCGCGACCTGCCGTGGGCGGAACAGGTCGAGGCCGTCGAGGCCGACGCCACCGACGCCGAGCGCACGCGCCGTGCGCTGGACGGGGTGGACGTCGCGTACTACCTGATCCACGCGATGGGGACGAGCGGCCGGTTCGCCGAGCGGGACCGGCTGGCGGCGCGCACGTTCGCGGCCGCGGCGGCCGAAGCGGGCGTGCGGCGGATCGTCTATCTGGGCGGGTTGACGGCGGACGAGCGGCTCTCGCCGCACCTGTCGTCGCGGGCAGAGGTGGGGGAGATCTTCCTGCGCGGCGCGGTCCCGGCGGTGGTGCTGCGGGCCGCGGTGATCATCGGGTCGGGGTCGGCCTCGTTCGAGATGCTGCGTTACCTGACCGAGCGGTTGCCGGTGATGACGACGCCGCGCTGGGTGCGCAGCCGTACCCAGCCGATCGCGGTGCGGGACGTGCTGCGTTATCTGGTGGCGTGGGCGCAGGTGCCGGGGACGGTCAACCGGGGGTTCGACATCGGCGGGCCTGATGTCCTGACGTATGCCGACATGATGCACGGCTATGCCGCGGTGGCCGGGCTGCCGCCCAGGTTGATCATTCCGGTGCCGCTGCTCACCCCCCGGCTGTCGAGCCTGTGGGTGGGGCTGGTCACGCCCGTCCCCGCGAGCATCGCCCGCCCGCTGGTGGAGTCGCTGCGCAACGAGGCCGTGTGCGGCGAGCACGACATCGCCCGCCACGTCCCCGACCCCGAGGGCGGGCTGGTCGGCTTCCGCCAGGCGGTGTCGCTGGCGCTGATGAAGATCAAGGGGGCCGACGTCGCCACGCGCTGGTCCTCGGCGTCCACGCCGGGCGCGCCGAGCGATCCGCTGCCCACCGATCCCGACTGGGCGGGCGGCAGCCTGTTCGTGGACGACCGGAGCCTGGCCGTGCAGGCCAGCCCGGAGGCGTTGTGGCAGGTGATCGAGGGCATCGGCGGCCGTAACGGCTGGTACTCGCTGCCGGTGGCCTGGCAGTTGCGGGGCCTGGCCGATCTGCTGGTGGGCGGGGTCGGGCTGCGGCGCGGCCGGCGCGATCCGGCCCGGCTGCGGGTGGGCGACTCGATCGACTTCTGGCGGGTGGAGGAGGTGCTGCCCGGACGGCTGCTGCGGCTGCGCGCCGAGATGCGGCTGCCCGGACTGGCCTGGCTGGAGCTCGGCGTCACCCGCTCCGGCGGCCGGACGATCTACACGCAACGTGCCATCTTTCATCCGCACGGCCTGCTCGGCCATCTGTACTGGTGGGGGATCTCGCCCTTCCACGGTCTGATCTTCGGCCGGATGCCGGTGAACGTGGCCGCCGCGGCCCGCCGCGGGGACCGGTCCGCGGCTACGAGCTGACCAGCGCCAGATCGAGCACGTCGATGCCGACCGGGGTGCGCCCGATCGCGATCCGGCTCAGCGACCACGGGCCCGGGAAGCGGTGCAGCAGTGCGTGCACCGCGATCGCCACCTCGTGCCGGGCCAGGTGCGCGCCGAGGCAGAAGTGCACACCGTGGCCGAAGGACAGGTGCTCGTTGGGCGTCCGGTCGAGCCGGAACACGTGCGGCTCGGCGAACACCCGGGGATCCCGGTTGGCCGAGAGCACCATGGCGACCACCCGCCGGCCCGCCTCGACGGGGTGCCCGGCGATGCGGGCCGGGCCGGTGGTGAACCGGTCGGTGCCGCCGACCGGGGGCAGGAAACGCAGCACCTCCTCGACGGCGGCGGGCACCAGCCAAGGGGCGGCACGCAGCCGGGCCGGCGCCTCCGGGTGGGCCGCCAGGCACAACACGGCGTTGACCAGCAGGGTCCTGGTCGACTCGTGGCCGTTGACGAGCAGCAGTGTGCAGAAGTCGAGCAGTTCCTCGTCGGAGAGCCGGCTGCCGTCCGGTTCGGCGGCCAGCAGGGCGCCGATCACGTCGCCCCGGGGCCGGGCGCGGTGCTCGGCGAACACCTCGCCGAAGTACTCGGCCAGTTCGGCGTGCGCGGCGCGGAACGCGGCCCGGCGCGCCGGGTCCTCGCTGAACGCGCCGGCGAAGGAGGTGATCGCCTCGGTCCAGCGCACGAAGTCCGGTTGCCGGTCCGGTTCCACGCCCAGCAGCGCGGCGACGGTGCGCACGGGCAACGGATGACCGAGCCGGCCGATCACGTCCAGCTCGCCGTCCACGCCGGCCAGTTGCGTCCGTACGGTGTCGGTGATCGAGGGCAGCAACGACTGGATCGCGCGGGGCGTGAAGGCCCGGCTGACCAGCCGGCGCAGCAGGTGGTGCCGGGGCGGGTCGATCGCCGACAGGCTGCCGAGCATCGGGTTGTCCCGGTGCGGCGGGGGTTCCGCGCTGTGACGCAGCTCGTCGGACGAGAACGTCCGGTGGTCGGTGAGCACCTGCTTCACCTCGGTGTGCCCGTGCACCAGCCAGCTCTGCAACGGCTCGGCGAAACGCACCCCGTCCCCGGCCAGACCGTCCTGCGCGGTCTGCCGGTACCAGTCGAGGATCTCCTTGACGACGTCATCGGTCATGCGTCGAGTGTGTTGCCCCCCGGCCGGCCGATGCTTGGAGAAAACGGCCACCCTGCAGCAGCGCGGTCGGTGGCGCGCCCACCGCGTGCCGGAACTCGGCGAGCAGGTGCGACTGGTCGTAGCAGCCGCTGCGCACGGCGATGGCCGCCCAGTCGGGGCGCTCGCCCCTGGCCAGCGCGGCGCGCGCGGCGGCGAGCGCGTGGTGCAGCCGCACCACCCGCGCGTAGGACTTGGGCCGCAGCCCGACCGCCACCCCGAACCGCCGTCGCAGTTGCCGCTCGGACAATCCGGCCCGGACGGCATGCTGCTCCACCGGCGCACCCGGCGCCGCGTGCATCGCCGCCAGTACGACGCGCACCCGCTCGTCGACGCGGCATCGTCCGGCGCGCGCCCGTACCAGGGCCAGCGCCCCGGCCAGCCGCTCGCCCACCGCCCCGGCCGGCCGCCCGCTCTCTGACCCGACCGGCCGCCCGACGTCGATGGGCGCCCTCGGCGGCCGCCCGGCGTCGATGGGCGTTCCGGCCAGTGGGACCTCGTCGGCCGCGATCCCGAACAGCCCGGTCACCGCCCCCGGTCGCAGCCGCACCCCGACCAGGGGCCCGCCCCCGGGCAACCGTCCCTGCCGGACGCGTGTCTCCGGACCGGCCAGCCGGCACCCTCCGTCCGGCATGACCAGCAGGTCGACGGCGGGGTACGGCAACCCTCCCGGCACGGTGTCGCCGCCCAGCACCCAGATCCCGGCCACGAGGTGGGCCAGGTCGGCGGGCACGGGCAACGCGGTCACCCGTGCAGTCAACCGGGCGACCGCCGCGCCCGCCACCGATTAACCGGACCGCGGGACGCCCGACAGGCGCCACCGCCGCGGGACCCGGCGAGGCAGGCCGGATCCTCACCTGGTCAGTCGGACGAGATGTGCGGACCGGCGTCCAGCTTGACCTCGTTCAGCCGGCCCGTGGTGACGTCGTAGACGAACCCGCGGACGGAGTCCTTGTGCGGGATGAACGGGTCGGCCAGGATGCGCCTGGCCGACTGGCGCACGTCCGCCTCCAGGTCCTGGAACGCCTCGGCGGACCAGTCGGGCTTGACGCCGACCTCCTGGTAGATGTCGTCCTTGAAGCCGTCGTCGGTGAAGGTGAGCATGCCGCAGTCGGTGTGGTGGATGAGGATGATCTCGCGGGTGCCCAGGAGGCGCTGGCTGATGGCCAGGCTGCGACGTTCGCCGGCGGTGACGACGCCGCCGGCGTTGCGGATCACGTGCGCGTCGCCCTCGCGCAGGCCGAGCAGGCCGTAGACGTTGAGCCGGGCGTCCATGCAGGCCACCACGGCCACGCCCCGGGCGGGCGGCAGCGGCAGGTCGCCGGAGTCGAAGGCGGCGGCGTAGCGTTCGGAGTTGGCGATCAGCTGGTCGGTGACGCTCATGGGGGACGTCCTCCTGTCACGTGCCGGGACCCGCGGTCATAGTCCACATTCCCTACTGACTGTACATGTTATTGCCCCGCTGTGTAGCCCCCCTGCGTTCGGCGACGGCGGAGGCGGACAGGAGGGTCGCGGTGGAGAGGGTGCCCCAGAGGGTGGCCGGACCGTGGGAGGCGAGGGCGGTGATGACCGCAGGGGAGACGGCGAGGCCGAAGCCCGTGGAGAGCTGGAAACGGGCGAGGGCGCGTCCCAGGAGATGGGCCGGCGCGAGGGCGGTGACGAGCGCCGTCGCGCTGCCGGCGTAGATGATCTCGCCGATGGTGCAGACCACGGACACCATGGCGACGGCCGGGACACCCCAGCCGGGCCCCAGGGACGTGGCCGCCAGGAACCCGAGGTAGGACGCGGCGAGCAGCACACCGGCGAGCGCCAGCACGGTCCGCCGGGAGAAGCGGGACAGCAGGACGGTGACCGGCACCTGCAAGGTGACCACCAGCACCGTGTTGGCCACGAAGACGGCCGCCGGCCACACCGGTGACGCGTGCATCTGCGTCACCAGGACCAGGGGCACCGCGATCTCGGGGACGTTGAGGCAGAAGACGTAGACCACGTTGGCGGCCAGCAGCGCGCGCATCCGGGGCGCGGGCCCGCCGGCCATGTCCTTGGCCGGGGCGGCGGCCGGACGCGCGCGCAGGCGCACCGACCACGCCAAGGCCGCCGCCGCCAGATATGCGAGCCCGGTGACGGCCGCCAGCACCCGCAACGCAGGGGCGCCGCCCGACAGGCACGCGGTGGCGAGCAGGGCGCCCACGCCCAGAGCGGCGTTGCGCAGGGCGCGGCCCGCCGCGAGGGCGGCGTCGCGTTCGCGGCCGTGGGCGACCGTGGCCACGAGGGCCGCGTGGGCGGCCGGCCATGCCTGGTTGCCGATGCCGAGGAAGAGCGCCGCCGCCGCGAACAGCCAGACGTGCCCCGCGGGGGCGGCCAGCAGCAGCGCCACGCCCAGCACCCGCACCAGCATCGACGCCGCCACGACCGCGCTGCGTGCGCCCCGGTCCAGCCATCGGCCGACCGCGGGCATGCACACCAGGCCCACGACGACGCCGGCCGTCATGGCGAGGCCGGTGACCGGCGCGGAAAGCCCCAGCACCGTCACCCCGTAGAGCAGCAGGAAGGGCCGCAGCAGGCCGGTGCCGAGCGCGTCCACGGCCAGGGCGACGGCGTAGCGGGGGCCTCCGGAGGCGCGGACGAGGGCGCGCGGCCGGATCGTGGTGGTGGATGCCATGGCGTCAACCATGCGTCCGGCCGCGGGGGGTGGCTCCGTCAGTTGACGGACACCGTCAATCGGCGCGGTCGTCGGCCGTCCGACCAGGGATGATGGGGGGATGACGCTGAGGATCGACATCGGCGGGCCGCCGTCCGGGCGGCTGCGGTTCGCCGCCTCCCCGCTGGCCGAGCTGACCGCGATGCTGCACGTGCTGGCCGAACCCGGGCATCACCCGCAGCTCGCCGGCTGGGCCGGGGACGTCTGGGCCGGGCTGCGGCCGGAGCTGGCCGAGCGGCTCAGGGAGGCGGAGTTCCTCTGGCGTTCCTCACGAGCCGACTTCCTGGTCCCCGCGCGTCCCCGGCCGACCCTCGCCGAGGAGCTGGACGATGTCGACCGCATCGACGACGAACACTACGTGACCGCCGCGCTCATCACCACGTGCGGCAGCAACCGGGTGCACTTCGCCGCGCCCTCGCCGCTCACCGACGCGGCGGCGCGCGAGCGGGCCCTCGACCTGGCCCAGGCTCGCGGCGCGCTCCAGGAGGCCTTCGCCGAACGGCTGCTCGCCGACCCGGCAGCCGTGCGGGCGCGGGTGCGTGAGACCCTCGAACAGTGCGCCGAGGCGTTCTTCGACGCCGCCTGGACGGGCGTCGCCGCGCGACTCGCCGCCGACCTGCGCCTGAAGAAGGACCTGCTGAAGCGCCAGGGCATCGGGGCGGCGCTCGCGTCCGTCTCCGGCGCCGTCACCCTGGCGCCGGACGGCAACCGCATCATCGTGGACAAACTGCAGGACAACGCCACCACCGCGCACGACGCCGGGGTCACCTTCCTGCCCAGCGTCTTCGGCCGCCCGCACCTGGTGGTGGTGCACGCGCCCGGATGGCAGCCGGTGGTGCAGTACCCCGTGGCCGAGGCGGGCCCGTCGGAGCCGGTGTCGCTGGAGACGGTCACGCTGCGGCTGGAGGCGCTCGCGCATCCCGTACGGCTGCGGCTGCTGCGCACCCTGGCCCGCGGCCCGCACACCACCGGTGAGCTGGCCCACGCCTGGGAACTCTCACCTCCGGAGGTCTCCCGCCACCTCGCCGTCCTGCGCCGCGCGGGCCTGCTCACGGCCCGGCGGCACGGCCGTTATGTGCGTTACACCGTCAATGTCCCCGATCTGACGGCGCTGGGCGCCGACCTGTTGACGGCCGTGCTGCGTTGAGCGGCTCCGGCTGTCAGGCTGAGTACGTTCGAGACGGCCCTTTCGTGGAGGTCTGATGCGCGCAGGTGTCGTGGTCGCCGCCCAGCCCGGTGTGGAGGAGCTGGCCGTGCGGGCCGAGGAGCTGGGCCTGCACAGTTTCTGGGTCAACGACAGCCCGATGGTCCACGGCGATCCCTTCGTCGCCCTGGGGCTGTGCGCCAAGGCCACCAGCCGCATCAGGCTGGGCGTCGGCGTCACCTCACCGGCGCTGCGCTCGGCCCCGGCCGCCGCGAGCGGGCTGGCCAGCCTCAACGCCCTGGCGCCGGGCCGGATCAGCTGCGGGGTCGGCACCGGGAACACCGCCCGGCGCACGCTGGGCATGCGGCCGGCCTCGGTTGCGGCGACGGAGAGCTTCATCGCCGCGTTGCAGGACCTGTGCGCCGGCCGGAGCGTCGAGTACCGCGAGGGCGACCAGGCCTGCGACGTCCGGTTCCTGCACGCCGGGGCGCACGTGCACACGGACGACCCGATCGAGTTCGTCGTGGCCGCGCTGACCGGGCCGAAGGCCGCCGCCGTCGCCGGCCGCCGCGGCACCGGCCTGATCTCCTTCGGCCTGCTCGACCCCGCCGCCTGGCGCGCCCTGCACGACGCCCGCCGCCAGGCCGCCCGCGGCGCGCCCCGCGACCCCGCCTCCTACGTGGTCACCGCGCTGCACGTACTGGACGAGGACGAGGATCCGGGCGGCGCCGCGGCCAGGGACGCGACCGGCCACCTCGTCCTGTCACTGCTGACCTTCGCCGCCGACACGGCCGCCGACACGGCCGCCTTCGCCGAGCGTCTCGGCCCCGAGGAACGCGAGGCCGTACGGCGGCTTCTCGGCCGGCGCGGCACCACCGCCACCGCACCCGACCGGCACACCAAGCTCTACCCCGGCTACCTCGGGCGGATCGCGCCGGAGGATCGCGACCTGATCCTGCCCTCGCTGATGAACACCCTGGCTCTGGTCGGCACCCCCGACGACCTGCGCGCCCGCATCGCCACCCTCGAACGGGCCGGCGTTGACGAACTGCTCATCCAGCCGGTGGTCGACCCACCCGCCGAGATGGCCCGGCTGGCCGAACTCCTCACCTGAGCGGACCCGCTCCTGGGCGCGGTGGAGGTCCGACACGGGGGCGAGGACCCGCCACCGCCGGTCAGTGGCATCCTCATGTGCGCACCCGCCCTCCCCGGACGACGTGGGCGACCTCACCGATCGTCTCGATGTCGGCGAACGGATCTCCCGCGACGACGACGAGATCCCCGCGCGCACCGGGCCGCAGGACACCCAGGTCGGCCCGGCCGAGCAGCCGCGCGGCCTGCGAGGTGGCGGCCCGGAGCACGGCCAGGGGCGTCATCCCCTCAGACACCAGCACCACGAACTCCCGCCAGCTGTCCTCGAACGGCACGGTACCCGCGTCCGTGCCGAAGGCGACGGGGACCTGCCCCGACAGCAGGCGGCGTGCGTTCCGCAGGATGTCGTCGGCCACCGGCGCCACCTTGTCCCTCGCGCCCGCCGGCTGGCCCGCCCAGAACCGCGCGTCGTCGAGATGGTCGATGTAGACGTGGCAGGCCCATCGGGTGGGCACGAGAGTCGTCCGGTGTTCCGCCATGACGCGCAGGGTCTCGTCGGTGGCGAAGGTGCCGTGTTCCACGCTGCGGACGCCCGCGCGCACGGCCCGGCGGACGCCCTCGTCGAAGTGCGCGTGCGCGGCGGTGGGCAGGTTCAGGTCACGAGCCGCCGCCACCAGGGCGGTCATCTCCTCCTGGGTGTAGGCGACGGTGTCCGCCGCGTCCGCGGGGCTGACGAAGCCGCCGGTCGCGGCGAACTTGATCCAGTGGGCGCCCAGCTGGCGCTCGATCCTGACCTGGCGGACGATCTCGTCCACCCCGTCCGCGACCGCCGCCGCGCGGCCTCCGTAGGGCGGCTGCAGGGTGGAGCGGGGATCGCCGTGGCCGCCGCGGGCGGAGATGATGTGGGGGGCCACGAGCATGCGCGGCCCCTCGATCAGGCCGGCGTCCACGGCGCGGGCCAGTTCCACCGTCACCGGGTCCGCGGCGGGGCAGCCCAGGTCACGGACGGTGGTGAAGCCGTGGGACAGCAGGGTCCGTAACGCGGGCAGCGCGTCGAGGGCCTGGCGGGAGGCGGGCCGGCCGCCCGTGCCGTCACCGGAGGCCACGTGCACGTGACAGTCGATGAGGCCGGGCAGCACCGTCCCGGACGCCTCCAGGACGCGGGTCCCGCGCGGACGCTCCACGCGCGTGCCGGTCTCGACGATCAGGTCACCGCGCATGAGCACCTCGAAGGGGCGAAGACAGTCGTCGCGCAGGCCGTCCCAGCCCTGCGCGGCGGTGACGAGGAGGTGCGGCTCGCCGGGGCCGGTCATCGGCCCGGGACCTTGGGCGGGAGCTCGGGACGGTGGGCGGTGGCCGGCTCCAGGGCGGGCGGCGGCCAGATCTCCTCGTAGGCGCATCCCATCTGGAGCAGATGGGCGTCGGCGCCGGCCGGCGCGCACAGTTCGAGCCCGACGGGAAGCCCGTCGGCGGTCAGGCCGGCGGGCAGGCTCAGCGCGGGCAGGCCGAGGACGCCGGCCCAGTCGGTGTTCCGGATGAAGGTGGGGAAGGTGGGATGTTCCCGGCCGTCGATCACCACGGACTCCTCGCAGGCGAACGGCTGGGCAGGCAGCGGAGTGGTGGGGTAGACGAGGGCGGACAGCCGGTGGGCGCGCTGGTGGTCCGACAGGGCGCCGGCCAGACGGGAGAGGTTCTCGCACGCCGCCCGGTAGTCGGCGGCCGGCACGCGCGCCGGGCCCAGGGCGTCGTTCATCGCCGCCCGCACGCCGGGCGAGGCGATCTGGGCGAGCAACTGGTCGAGGGTGGGCGCGGGCGACGTCTGGGCCAGGTAGTAGGGGATCTCCCAGGCCGCCTCGTACAGGGCCACCGTCATGGCGTCGCGGGCGAGCGACGCGCCGGCGCCCGCCGGAAGCGCGGCCTCGACCAGCACGGCGCCGGCCGCGCTCAGCTCCTCCAGGCGGCGTTCGGCCACCGCGGCCAGCGACGGCTCCAGCCCTTCCCAGAACGGCCGGCGGGGCACGCCCAGCCGCAGCCCCGCCCAGCGCACCGGTTCGGGGGCGGGGCCGGGCGCGGCCACGACGGAGTCGAGCAGCACGATGTCGCGCATGGTACGGGTCAGGAAGCCGGCGGTGTCCCTGGTGCGGGAGAGCAGGAGCAGGCCGCGCTGCGGATACCGGCCGGCGGACGGACGGTAGCCGAACACGGCGCACAGGGCCGCCGGGATCCGCACGGAACCGCCGGTGTCGGTGCCGAGACCGGCCGGAGCCAGGAAGGCGGCCACGGCGGCGGCGCTGCCGCTGCTGCTGCCTCCGGCGAAGCGATCGGCGGCCCACGGGTTGCGGACGGGGCCGAAGCCGGGATTGTTGCCGGTGATGCCGACGGCCAGCTCGTGCATGTTGGTCTTGCCGAGCGCCAGTGCGCCGGCGGCGCGCAGCCGCCGCCAGATCTCGGCGTCCCGCCCGGGACGATGGGCGCGCAGCGCCGGCGTTCCTGCGGTGGTGGGATGGCCGGCGACGTCGACGTTGTCCTTGACCGCGATGAGGACGCCGTGCAGGGGGCCGCGCCGGTCCGCCCTGTCGGCCTGCGCGGCGGCGTCGAGGACGGCGCCCTCGTCGCACGTGACGAATGCGCCGAGCGACTCCTCCGCGCATCGCCCGAGCAGACATCGCGCGTATTCGGAAACGGATATGCGCCTGTCCCGGATTGCGTTGACGGCCGCCCTCGAACTCCAGGCGGCCACGTCGTCACACATGAGCGTTCACCTTTCGGAGGCGCCGCGCGAGCCGGCCACGAACCAACGTAACACCTCCCGGCGGGACGGAATGTCGGGTCCCTCATAGGACTGGAACGCGAGTTCGCCGGACACTCAGGAGGCTTTTGCGGCCGGTGTGATAAAAGCCGCGAAAAGTCTGTTGTTAAGGCGGGAAAATGCCGGGTAATCGTGCCGACCGACCGGAATCACCGGACGGCGGAGTTGACATGGGAACCGTTCTCGACGAGGTGACCGAGGATTCCTGGCTGCGCGGTCATTTCAAGGACGCCGAATGGGTGGCGGAATACCTGGACGCCGGCGCGCCGTCCGGCGACCCGATATACCTCAGCCTGGGGGAGACGTGGTCGGAGGCGCCTGAGGGGCTGGCCCGTCTGCTCGGCAGCGGGCTGCCGTCGTACGCGCACGGATACGTCATCTCCCAGTACGGCCTGCCCGCGCTGCAACGCCTGCTGCGCGGTTACGTCGCCCGGACCCACGCCCTGCCCGCCGGCTTCACCGCGGGCGCCGGCTTCGAGGTCGCCGTCACCTGCTCGGGGACCAGGAACGCCATGTTCGACTACGGGCGGCTGATCCTGGCGGACCTGCCGCGCAGCGCGTCCCCCACCGTCATCGCCCCCGCGCCCGGCTGGGACTACCGGGGCGTGTTCGCCGGGCTGGGTTTCCGGATGACCTACCTGCCGCTGGCGCCCTCGCAGGGCTTCCAGCCCGCACCGGAGGCGCTGCGCGAGGCGCTGGCACGGGCGGGCGATCCGCGCGGGGTCATCGTCGTCATCAACGCCCAGCACAATCCCACCGGCGTCAACTGGGACGAGAACCTCGTCGCCGACATGGTGCGCCTGACCGTCGAGGCGCGGGCGAACCTGCTCATCGACGACGCCTACTACGGGGTCACCGATCCGGGCACCGCGCCCACCAGCGCCCTGCGGCTGCTCGCCGAACGGCTCGCCCGTCCAGGCGCCGGGGACCGGCCCGTCCGCTGGCTGGCCGTGCGCTCCCTGGGCAAACAGTTCAACTGCAACGGCTGGGGCATCGGGGTCAGCGTCGCGCCGCCGCCGATCCTGGACCGGCTCGTCAACGACTTCCAGCTCCAGCGCTCCTTCACCGCCGCGGTGCCGTTGCAGAACGCCATGGCGAGGTGGCTGGACGGCGGCGAGTCCGAGCAGTACCTGCGGGCGTTCCGGCAAGGATGCGCCGACAAGCGGACGTGGGCGGCCGGCTTCCTCCGGCAGGAGCTCGGCTGTCCCGCCGAAGCGCTCTGCCCGGGAAACTGCACCAGCTACTTCCTGTTCCGGGTGCCGCCGTCGTACGCGGCGGACGCGCGCGACGGCGTCACCCGGTTCCGCCGCGACTGCCTGCGCCGCGCCGGGGTGCTGCTGGGCGCCGGCACCATGACCCCGCAGGCGGCGCCCGAGGAGGGACAGGCCATGGCCGTCCCCTACGTGCGGATGTTCCTCGGCCCGCCGATGAGCAGCGTCGAGACCGCGCTGCACCGGCTGGCGGAGGCCGGGATGAACTGGGAGCGGTCATGCTGAGACGTCGCCGGAGCGCCACCGCGCCCGCCGGCCTGACCTACGAGAACTACCTCTGCCTGGACCGGCTGCTCGGCGCCCAGCGCCCGATCTCGGAGCCGCCGCACCACGACGAGCTGCTGTTCATCGTTCAGCACCAGACGACCGAGCTGTGGGTGAAGCTGATCCTGCACGAGCTCGACGACGCGATCCGGGAACTCCGGCACGACCGGCTCCGGTCGGCGTTCCGCTCCCTCGACCGGATCTTCGTGATCCAGCGGCAGCTCATCGAGCAATGGTCGGTCATCGCCACCCTGAAACCTGACCGTTTCGCCGAGTTTCGCCCGGTGCTCGGGGGCGCCACCGGTTTCCAGTCCGTTCAGCTCCGGATGCTGGAGTACCGGCTCGGCGACAAGCGCCCCGAACTGGTCGAGGAATACGACGGGTCCGTCCGGCAGGACGCGCTGCGCGCGGCGATCGCGCAGCCGACGGTGTACGACGAGTTCATCCGGTTCCTGCACCGGGCAGGGCATCCTGTCCCCGCCCGCCACCTCGGCCGGACCCACAGCTGTCACGAGGAGCCCGACCAGGAAATCGTCGCCGTGCTCCGCCGCGTCTACGAGGACCAGCGGGCCTACGCCGCCGAGTACGAGATGGCCGAACGCCTGGTGGAGCTGGAGGAGCGGCATCAGATGTGGCGGTTCCGCCACATGCGCACCGTGCGGCGCGTCATCGGCGACAAGCCGGGAACCGGCGGCTCCCGCGGCGTGCCGTACCTGGCCTCCCTGGTCGACCGGCCGCTCTTCCCCGAGATCTACGCCGCCCGCACCATCATCGACCCCTGACCGGCACCACACTCACGCGCCCAGGAGCCCGCCATGAGCGACCGACCTCAGGACCCGCGCCACCAGCGCGGTCTGGAGCTGATGAACGAGATCGACCCTGCCGACGGCGGACGCATGCTCGACGAGTTCGCCACCATCGCCCCCGATCTCGGACGGTTCCTGGTCGAGTTCGCCTTCGCCGACATCTACGGCAGATCCGTGTTGTCGCTGCGCGAACGGCAGTTCGTCCGGCTC
Source organism: Nonomuraea sp. NPDC049624 (assembly GCF_040675255.1). Classification (NCBI taxonomy): domain Bacteria; kingdom Bacillati; phylum Actinomycetota; class Actinomycetes; order Streptosporangiales; family Streptosporangiaceae; genus Nonomuraea; species Nonomuraea sp. NPDC049624. The sequence continues at coordinate 351,175 of NZ_JBFAOR010000003.1, forward strand.
GCCGCCCTGGCCGCGATGGGCATCGGCGGCGCGCCGATGCAGGCCAACATCAACTCCGCGCTGAACGTCGGCGTCCCGGTCTCCGACATCGCCGAGACGTTCATCCAGTGCCTGCCCTACGCGGGCTTCCCCCGGGTCATCACCGCGGTGGAACAGCTCAAGGCCATCGTGGCGGAGCGGGCGGACCAGGACTGACCCGACCGGCACCCCGGCACACGGAACGGCACCACACGCGGGTGAACGCACGTCCCATCCGCGCCGTGACGCCGGCCGCCGCGGTGCGGACGGCCGCTCAGGGCGCCGCCGGCGACGGCCCGGGCCGCCCAGAGTCCGACGGGGCGGGGACGATCGCCACCGGACACGCCGAGCGCCGGATCAGCCGGGCCAGCCCCCACGGCCGCCGCCACGCCAGAACCCCCATCGGACGCCGGGCCTCCACCACGAGCAGGCGGGCCGCGACCGAGGCCGCCAGGAGGGCGGAGCGGGCGTCCCCGTCGCAGCGCTGCTCGTGCACCCGGACCTCCGGATGCAGCCGCCGCCACCTGCCCAGCGAAGGTCCGGTGGCCGAGCCGGCGCGCAGGACGCGCAGCCGGACGCCGTGCGCGGACGCGGTCCGGAAGGCGTAGCCGAGGAGGGCGTCCGGCGCGGGCCCGGGCTCCAGGAACACCACGACGTCGTCGTACGGACGTGCCGTCGCGCGCTTGGCCACGACCACCGGCGCGTCGGCCCTGGCGGCCAGCGCAAGGGCGACCGAGCCGAACAGCAGGTCGATCACCTCGTTGCGGGGACGGTGGCCGATCACGATCTCGACGGCGTCCCGCCCCGCGTCGCGCAGGACGGCCGCCGGCGCACCGGGCGCGACGTGCGCCGTCACCGCCGGGTGCCGCCCCCCGCCGCGGACCCGGGCCAGCGCGTCGGCGGCGACCCCCACGGCGATCTCGTACGCCGATTCGACGATCATCGGAGCGGCGAACGCCTTGGCCGCCGGAGGTCCCGCGAAATATCCGGCCAAATCCATGGCATGCACGATCCGCAACGGCCTTTTCCGGCGGATCGAGTCCTCCGCCGCCCATTCCAGGGCGACCGACGAAGGCGCGGACACGTCGGCGCCGACCACCACGGGGGCTCTGTTCGACGGCCCGTTCATGGGAATTCCTCCTTCGTCGCGCCAGCATTGCCGGACAATTCGCTGCCACGCATTCCTGACAGGGCCCTGAATTCGCGCTGACATCCGCCGTACGCCCGGCGATTTCCCCGGAAGTCGCCGTGCGATCTCCAGGGCGACGGGTAATGGCGCGCTACCGGAGCAGGTCCCCTCTAGCTTTCTCAAGGTGAAATGACATGCGCGTCGGAATCGTCGGAGCCGGTCTGTCGGGGCTCACCCTCGCCTGGCTCCTGGCCGACAGTTGCGAGACCGTGGTGCTCGAATCCCGCGACCGCGTCGGCGGCACGATGCGGTCGGTCCGCGTCCGCGCCGACGGCGGCGAGGCGACACTCGACCTAGGCGCCCAGGACATCTCGCCGGACCTGTTCCCCACGCATCGCAGGCTGCTGGAGCTGCTGGGGTACGGCGACGAGCAGTTCGTGGACCTGCCGGCCTCGCTCACCGTCCTGAAGGCGGGACGGCGGGAGCCGCTGCTGGTCAGTCCGCACACCCCGGAGCCGTCCTGGCCCCGGGACGAGCGGCTGGGGGCGGCCTGGCAGGCGGTCGGGGCCTTCCTCCAGCGGGCCACCGAATGGGACAAGGAGGACGTCAGCTGGGAACGACCGCTGGCCGACCTGGTCGAGCCCCTGCCGGTGAGCCAGGAGATCAAGCGGGACGTGTTGTACGCCCGCCCGGCCTTCCTGTTCTGCTGCAGCCTCGACCAGGCCATGGCCCTCTCGGCCCGCGCCGCCGTCGCCTTCTACGTCAACACCGCGGGCGAGCCGAGATGGCAGCAGCTCCTCCCGGGGCTGGAGAGCACGGCCTGGGCCCTGGCCGCGCGCGCCCCCGCCGCCAGGATCAGGACCGCGGCCGGGGTGCGGCAGGTCCGCCGCGAGGACGGGCGCTACGAGCTCCTCGACACCGCCGGCGAGCGGCACGTCGTGGACGAGCTGGTCCTCGCGGTGCCGCCGTGGGAGGCGGTGCGGCTGCTCGGGCCGCTGGCGGGCACCCAGGAGGTCCGCGACGTCCTGGCCTGCTTCGAGCCGGTGGACACGACGTACGCGCTGCACCTGGATCCCGCGTACCTGCCGGAGAGCCGCGCCCACTGGTCGACCAGCGCCTTCGAGGTGCACGACGGCTGGAGCGAGAGCACCGACTGGTTCGGCCCGTCCAGGGGCGTCGAGGTCTTCAAGAGCCAGCTCACCCACCGCGACCGCCTGCCGAGGCAGGTGGTCCTGCGGGAGGACTACCGGCATCTGCTCATCACGCCCGCGGCCGTCCGGGCCCAGCGCCGCCTCGACGCGCTGCAGGGACGGGGTGGGCTGTACCTCGCCGGCCAGTACACCACGTGGGTCTCCAGCCAGGAGTCGGCCGTGCGGTCGGCGGTCGCCGTCGCCCGCAGGCTCGCGCCGCGCTCGCCGCGCCTGGCGGAGCTCCTGTCCGCCTGACCGGGACAGATCCGACCGGGACAGATCCGACCGGGACAGATCCGACCGGGACAGATCCGACCGGGACAGATCCGACCGGGACAAATCCGACAGAGGCAAGGAGGTATGTCATGCGCGCCGTGCGGTTCCACCATCACGGTGACCCCGCCGCCGTCCTGTCCGTGGACGACGTGCCCGTCCCCGTCAAAGGGCCGGACGACCTGCTCGTACGGATGACCACCCGGCCGATCAACCCCTCCGACCTGATGTACGTGCGAGGAGAGTACGGACGCGAGGCGACGTTCCGCGCACCGGCGGGCTTCGAGGGCGTGGGCGTGGTGGAGCGGGCCGACCGGGCGGGCACGTACCGCGAGGGCGCGCGGGTCGCCGTAGCCGCCACCGGCACCTGGCAGGACTACGTCAGCGCCGCACCCGCCGAGCTGATCCCGGTCCCGGACGCCATGCCCGACGAGGTCGCCTGCCAGCTCACGGTGAACCCCTTCGCGGCGCGCCTGCTGGTGGACCAGCTCGACGTGCCGCCCGGCGGGTGGCTGCTGCTGTCGGCGGGCGCGTCAGCCGTCTGCCGGATGGTCCTGGCCTACGCGGCCAGACGCCGGATCCGGTGCCTGCACCTGGTCAGGCGGCCGGAACAGGTGACGCAGCTGCGCCTGCTGGGGGCGGACGCGGTGATCGACGTCTCCGCCGGCCCGTGGGTGGACCGGGTGCTGGCCGTCACGTCGGGCGGGGCGGCCGCCGCGATCGACTCGGTCGGCGGCCAGGTGGGCCGCGGCCTGCTGGACTGCCTGCGTCCCGGTGGCCGGCTCGTCGTGTTCGGGGCGCTGTCCGGCGAGCCGATCCCGCTGCCGTCCCGCCAGGTCATCTTCTCCTCCCTCACCGTGCGCGGGTTCTGGCTGCCCGAACGGCTCGCCGCGCTGGAGCCGCACGACCGTGCCCGCCTCACCGAGGAGGTGGTCGCGGACGTCGCCGACGGCTGGCCCGGCGTGGACGTGGCCGGCCGGTACGCGCTGCCCGAGGTCAGGGCGGCGGTGCGGCACACCGCCCGGACCGGCGGCGCGGGAAAGGTGCTGCTCACCGAACGACGACCGGACGTCCCCGCCCCGGGGCCGGCCGGCAACCCCCAACCCGAATGACGGAAAGGACATCATGAACGACCTCATCATCCCGTGCATCGACGTGGCCGGCGGCAGGGCAACGCCCCCCTCGGGCATCCCCGGCCTGGCCGACCCCGCCGACGCCGTCGAGATCGCCTCGGTCTACCTGCGCGACGGCGCCGGGCCGATCTTCGTGGACGTGCAGGAGCCATGGACCGAGCACGAGACGTTCCTGCCCCTGATCCAGGCGCTGAGCGGGACGGGCGGCACGTTCTGGGTCACCGTGGACAACGGCTACATGCCCTCGATCGAGGCGGCCGAGGCCCTGCTGACGGCGGGCGCGGCGGCGGTCGGCCTGAGCACCACCTCGGTGGAGCACCCCTCGGTCCTGCACACGCTCGTGCAGCGGCACGGATCCGGCCGCGTGGTGGGCGTCATGAACGTCGCCCGCGCCGGCGACGGCCGCTGGAACGTCGCCATCCGCGGCGGCGAGCAGGAGACCGACCTGGACGCCGTCGTCTGGGCGAAGATGCTGGCCGACCTGGGCGCCGGCCGCCTGCTGGCCAACAGCCTCGACCAGGAGGGCACCGGCAACGGCTACGACCTGGAGATGACGCCGGCCATCGCCTCGGCGGTGGGCGTCCCCGTCATCGCCTCGGGCGGCGCCGGCGCCGTCGAGCACCTGTACGAGGGGCTCACGACGGGCGGCGCCCGGCACGCCCTGGTCAACAACCTCTTCCACAGCGGCCAGGCCACGATGACCCAGGCGCACGAGTTCCTCGACAAGGGCGGCCTCAGAAACCCCGTGGAAGGCGCCGCGGAATGACCGCCGAGACGCTGATCAAGGAGCTGGCGCGGGCCCGGGCGCAGTCGCCGCCGCCCAACCCGCTGCTCGCCCTGGCCGCCGACGGCCGGGTCACCGTCGGCCACCTGCGCCGCCTCGTCGCGATCGAGCGCGCCTACCACCATGCCGAGCTCGTGGCCTACGGCGAGCTGCTCACCCAGTTCCCGCACCCGCCGGCCGCCGGTTTCCTGCTCAAGGTGGCCGGGCTGGTGGACGAGGCGCGTGCCGCGCTCGCCGTCGTGGCCGAGCGGCTGGGCGAGCCGCCGGACCTCGGCGACGACCTGGCCGCGCACGCCTTCTGCGGGTACGTCTCCTGGCTGGCCCTGCACGGCAGCCAGGCGGCCATGGCACTGTCGCTGTACTCGGCCCCGGACGGCGTCTACTACGGCGGCGCCGTCGAGCTGGTGCGGCTGCTGGACGAGCACGGCGTGACGGTGCCCGGGGAGTTCACGGCCTACTACGGCAACAGCCCCGACCCCCTGCTGACCGAGGACGCCGCGGCGGTCGTGGACGACGGCCTGGCCCGGGGCGACGACCCCGGCGAGGCCCTGCGCGCGGCCCGGCTGTGCGACAGGTACATGGCCCTGCTCTGGACGGCGGCGGCCCGCACGTGAGGGGCCGGCCCGGACGCCACGGCAGGAGCCCGGCATGACCGCCCCGGTCCGGGCCGACGTGCACGTCCGCCTGGCCCCCGGCGTGACGACGCGCGACTACGAGCGAAGGTTGCGCGAGATGAGCGGCGTGGTGCACGCGCACGTGGTCGTCGGTGACTTCGACCTGACCGTGCGGGTGGCCTGCGAGGACGGCGCGCAGCTCCGGGGGACGATGGCCCGCCTGCGCCAGGCCGGCGCGCAGGCCCTCGCCGCCGAGCTGATCGTCCGCACGCTGCTCGGCTAGGGACGCGCGGCCGGGGACGCGCGGCAGCCGGATGTCAGCTCCGCGTCAGGCCCTTGTCACGACCTCGGGGAACGCAGACATGTCCGCACAAGAGAAAGGTTTCACCATGACCGCCACCACAGAGCTCACCCTGGCCACCTCCGCCGTCACCGAGCTCCGACGGCTGCGCGACCGCTCTCCGGTCGGCAACCGCCTGCTGGACCTGGCCGAGGTCGGCGGGCTCACCCTGGAGCACCTGCGCCGGCTCGTCGGGATCGAGCTGCAGTGCCACATCGCCGAGCTGGCCGCGTACGGCACCGTGATCGCCCGCTTCTCCGACAGCCCGGTCGTCGGCCTCTACCTGGACGTCGCCCGCCTGGTGTACGACGCGCACCCCAAGCTGCTGGCCTGCGTCCGCCCTCTGGGCATGGACCCGGCCGCGGCGGGGCGGTGGCCGTCCGGGCCCGACGCGCAGGCGTTCAACGGCTGGGTCTCGTGGCTGGCGCTGCACGGCGGCCAGGCCGACAACGCGCTGGCCCTCCACACGGACATGACGGTCTACTTCCCCGGCTGCCAGGCCCTGCTCGAAGCGGTCCGCAAGCAGGGGCTGGACGTGCCGCAGGAGTTCGTCGACTACTACGAGGGCGGCCAGTCCGACGAGCTGGAACGGCGGGCGCTGGAGGTCGTCGAGCACGGCCTGCGCAACGGCGAGGACAAGGCCACCGCGATCACCCGCGCCCGGCAGCTGGAGGAGCACATCGGCAGCTTCTGGAAGGCAGCCGCGCACACCGGCTGAGCTGGAGAGGACCCCGCATGAGCCTGAAGGAATGGAACGACACCGCCCGCCCCTACCCGCGCGACGCCGTGCTGCCCGAGCTGTTCGACGCCCAGGCCGCCCGGACCCCGGACGCGCCCGCGCTGACCGGCGGCGGCCGGACGCTGACCTACCGGGAGCTGGCCGGCCGCGCGGACGCGCTGGCCAGGGTGCTGCGGCGGCAGGGCGTGCGGGCGGGGACGCCCGTGGCCCTGCTCGTGGAACGGTCGGCCGAGGCCGTCGTGGGGATCTGGGCCGTGCTCAAGGCGGGCGGCGCGTACGTCCCGCTCGACCCCGAGGACCCGGTGGCCCGGCTGCGCGAGCTGACCCGGCGGCTGGGCGTCGAGCACGTCGTGACGCGCGCCCACCGGCGTCCGTTGCCGGACGCGCGGCACGTGCTGCTGCTGGACGGGCCGGTGCCCGAGGCCGGGCCGCTGCCGCCGAAGGTGGCCTCGGCGACCGATCCGGCCTACGTCATCTTCACCTCCGGGTCCACCGGCGTGCCGAAAGCGGTCGCCGAACCGCATCGCGGGCCCGTCCGGCTGGCGACGGGGACCGACTGCGCCGCGTTCGGCCCCGACGACGTCGTCCTGGCCACCACGAACCCGACGTTCGACGTGTCCTGCTTCGAGATCTTCGGGGCGCACCTGAACGGCTCCCACCTGGTCGTGCCCGAGCCCGAGGCGCTGTTGTCGCCGCCGGACCTGGCCCGCGAGCTGCGCGAGCGCGGCGCGACCGTGCTGTGGCTCAGCGCGGGCCTGTTCCACCAGCTCGGCTTCGCCGACCCCGGCATGTTCTCCTCGCTGCGCTACCTGGTGGCGGGCGGGGACGTGCTGAACCCCGACTGCGTGCGCGGCGTCCTGGCCGCCGGGCCGCCCGAGCACCTGGTCAACGGCTACGGTCCCACGGAGAACGGCACGTTCTCCACCGCCCACGAGGTGACCGAACTGCCGCCGGACGCCGAACGCGTGCCCATCGGACGGCCGATCGCCAACTCCACCTGCTACGTGCTGCGCGAGGACGGCAGCCCGTGCGAGCCCGAGGAGGAGGGGGAGCTGTACGTCGGCGGCGACGGCGTGGCGCTCGGCTACGTGGGCGACGAGGAGCGCACGGCCGAACGTTTCCTGCCCGACCCGTTCCTCGGCGGGGACGCGCGCATGTACCGGACCGGCGACCGGGCGGTCTGGCGGCCGGACGGCGTGCTGGAGTTCCTGGGCCGGCTGGACCGGCAGGTCAAGGTCAGCGGCCACCGGGTGGAGATCGGCGAGGTCGAGTCGGAGCTGGCGGCCCATCCGGAGGTGCGCGAGGCCGCCGTGACCGTCCAGGAGTCCGGGCGGGGGGACCGGGCGCTGGTGGCGTGGGCGGTGCCGCGGCGCGAGGGGGACCGGCGGTCCTTCGCGCTGCGGGTGCGGGCGTTCCTGCGGGACCGGTTGCCCGCGTTCATGGTCCCCGGCCGGGTGGCGGTCGCCGACGAGCTGCCGCTGAACAGCAGCGGCAAGGTCGACACGCGCGCCCTGGCCGAAGCCGGCGACCCGCCGGCCGGTCCCGCCGACCCGCCGCGTGGCGAGGACGAGCGGTGCGCGGCCGAGGTGTGGGCGGCCGTCCTCGGCACGCCGGTGGAATCCCGCGCCGACGACTTCTACGAGCTCGGCGGCACGTCGTTGCAGGCCGTCCAGATCGTCACCGCGCTGCGCGCCCGTCCCGGCATGGGCGGCCTCCCCGGCCCCGCGCTGGTCCGCGCGCTGCTGGACTCGACGTCGCTGGAGGGCTTCGCCACGCGCATCGCCGCCCTGCGCAGGGGGGCCGACGACGGCGGCGGAGGCGAACCGGCCGTGGACTTCGCCCGGGAGGCCCGGCTCGACCCCGGCCTCCGCTTCGGCCCGGCCGACCCGGCGCCCCCTCGCGAGATCCTGGTCACCGGCGCGACCGGCTTCCTGGGCGCCTTCCTGGTCCGGCGGCTGCTCGACGCCACGGACCTGCGCCTGTCGTGCCTCGTACGGGCGGCGGACGCCGAGGACGGGCTCCGCAGGATCGGCGCGGCCCTGCGCGGGTACGGCCTGCCCACGGCGGACCTCGGCACGAGGGTGACCGCGGTGCCCGGCGACCTCGCCCGGCCCGGCCTGGGGCTCACGGCGGCGGAGTTCGACGGGCTCGCCGGCCGCACGGACGCCGTCCTGCACGCCGCCGCCAGGGTGAACTTCGTCTATCCCTACGCCCGGCTCCAGGACGCCAACGTCGGCGGCGTGCGCTCGCTCATCCGCCTGGCCGCCCACGGCGGGCGCGCCCGCCCGTTCCACCACGTGTCCACGGTGGACGTGCTCGCCGCCGCGGACGGGCCGCTCACCGGCGGGCGCGTGCGCGAGGACGATCCGCTGCCGCGCCCGGAACGGCTGCGGCAGGGGTACGCGGAGACCAAATGGGTGGCCGAGGCACTGCTGGCCGAGGCCGCGGGGCGCGGGCTGCCGGTCGCCCTCTACCGGCCGTACGAGATCACCGGCAGCCGGGACCGGGGCGTGTGGAACACCGGCACCATGATGGCCGCCGTGATCAAGGCCATCGCCGAGACCGGGCTCGCGCCGGACGTGCCGCTCCGGCTGGACTTCGTCCCCGTGGACTACGTGGCGCAGGCCGTCGTGGCGCTGCTGACCGGGACGCCCGCGCGCGGCCGGGTCTACCATCTGGCGAACCCGCGCCCCGCCGCCCTGCCGCTGCTGGTCGAGCGGCTGCGCCGGCACGGCTACCCCGTCCGGGTCATCTCCCGGCAGGACTGGGTGCGGGAGATGGAACGTCTGTGCGCCGCCGACCCGGCCGCGCCGCTGGCCGGGTACCTCACGCTGGTCACCGGCGAGGAGGCCCCCGACGGCTCGGTGGCGGCCCGGCAGCTCACCGGCGCCCTGCCCGAGCCGGATCTCGTGAACCTGGCCGAGGCGGCCCCGGACGTGCCGGCCGCCTGCCCGCCCGTGGACGCCGCACTGCTCGACCTCTATATCGGCTGGCTGCGCGAAACCGGCTACCTGAATCAGAGCACAACAGCACCCCGGGAAACACATTCTCCGCGCGGTTCACGTGGGTAAGTTAATATTTACAGGAATACCTGCGTGGCGGCGCGGCACAATCGATGCGGGCGATGATGATCTCATTTGACATTCTGGGCCCATTGGAAGTCAGGGTCGATGAAGACCGGATTCAGATTGCCGGCCCGAAAAAACGCTCGCTGTTCGCCGTGCTGCTGCTCCGGCACGGCGACGTCGTCCCGGTCGAGGACCTGGTCGCCGAGTTGTGGCGGGACGACCCGCCCAGGCAGGCGGCGAACGCGCTCCACGCGCACGCGTCCCGGCTGCGGATGTCCATCACGCGCTGGCGGGAACGCCACGGCCTGCCGATATCCCTGCAGACCCGCTATCCCGGATATTGTCTCCAGGTTCCAGCCGAGGCGATCGACGCCGTGCGCTTCGAAGAGCTCGACGCCGCGGCGAACACGGTGAAGTCGGCCGACCCGGACAGGGCCGTCGCCCTCCTCCGCGAGGCGCTGGCGCTGTGGCGCGGCCCGGCGCTGCAGGACGTGCCGCACGGCCCGATCAGGGACCAGGCCGCGCAGCTCCTGGAGAGCCGGCGGATGCTGACCACCGCCAGCCTCATGGAGATCAACCTCGACCTGGGCCGGCACGTCGAGATCATCCCCCAGCTCGAGGCGCTGGTGCTGCAGAACCCCCTCGAAGAACGGCTCTATTCGCAGCTGATGGTCGCGCTGCATCGCGCGGGCCGTCCCGCCGACGCGCTCGGGATCTACCAGCTCGCCCGCGTGTCCTTCGCGAAAGAGATCGGGCTGTCCCCCTCGCCCGCGTTGGAAAGGCAAATGCTGGCCATTCTCAATCGATCCACCAAATAGCCGGACGAGACAAGGAGAAACCGATATGAAGACCGACCGCAGGCTCGACGCCGTCTCCCTAGTGCAGGAGATCGGCCGGCGGACGGCGGAAAACCCGATCGACAATCCGATCGTCGCGAAATTGCGGGAGGACCGGTTCACGCCGGCGGATCTGCGGCGGCTGCTGGAATTCGAGGTGCGGCTGAACCGCACCGAACTCGCCGCCTACGCGCTGGCCGCGTCCAGGTTCGCCGGCCAGCCGGAGGACGTGTACTGCCTGCGTCTGCAGGAAATGGCGTCGCGCGCCCGGACGAAACTTCTGGACTGCGCGCGCGTCCTGCCCATAGAACCGCGCACCGGAGACGACGGCCGGGCGGAGGGATTCACCGCCTACGCCTACGGCTCCTACCTGAGCTGGCTCGCGCTCAACGCGAACCGGGCCGGCCTGGGCGCCGCCTCGCTGGTGGACGTCCGCTCGTACTTCGACACCTCCGACGAGCTGGGCGCCTGGTTGCGCAGCCCCGGCAGCGGCGCGCCCGAGGAGGCGGTGGCCTTCTACGGCGGCGAGCCGGAGGGGCTGAGCGCGTCGGCCGTCGCCTTCATCCAGGCCGGGCTCGACGCCGGCGACGACCCGGACGAGGCGCTGCGCCTCAGCGACGTGATGCGCGACGTCATGGGGTACTTCTGGCGAGCGGTGTCGGCCGGCTGACGCTCCGGCGGCCCCCGGGGATCAGGCCACCGGACAGCCCAGCCGGCGAGACCCGGGGACCAGGCCCTGCCCGCCCGCATTCCTATCCCCGGCCCGTGTCCGGCGGGCCGGCGACGAGGGCGGTCAGGGCCTCGGGCGTCGGATGGTCCTGGACGGCGGACACCGGAAGCCGGACGCCGCACACCTCCTCGACCCGCTGGACGATGCGGGTGGCCGCCAGCGAGTGGCCGCCGAGGTCGAAGAAGTCGGATCGGGGGCCGACGTCGTCCACCATGAGGACCTCACGCCAGATCTCCACCATGCCGGTCAGGGGGATGGTCATCGCCCGCTCCTGTTCTGCTCCTGTGCCAGCCGGCGCCGCACGCCGGGCCGGTCGATCTTGCCGTTGGGCGTCAACGGGATCCTCGGGCCGGGCACGACCCGGGTGGGGATGGCACTCTCCGGCAGGTCCGCCGACATGAAACGCCGCAGTTCCCCCACGGTGGGGCACGGCCCGGACACCACGACGAGGGCCCCGAGGGCACGCGTGTCGCCGACGGTGGCGACGGCCGCCTGGCGGACGCGCGGATGGCGCAGCAGCGCGGCCTCGATCTCGGCTGCCTCGACGCGTACGCCGCGCACCTGGAGCTGGCCGTCGTCCATCCGTCCCTGGAACTCCAGCTCGCCGCGGGCGTTCGCGGCGGCCAGGTCGCCCGTCCGGTACCAGCGGCCGGGAAGGCCGGGCAGGGTGACGAAGCGGCGGGCGGTCTCCTCGGGCCTGCGATGGTAGCCGAGCGCGAGCACCGTGCCGCCGATGTGGATCTCCCCGGTGCTCCCGGCAGGCACGGGCCGCCCCCGCGGGTCCACCAGGACGACGCGGGCGCCGTCGATCGGCCGGCCGATGGGCGGCAGGCCCGAGTCCGGCACCCGCCCGATGGGGTGCCAGGTGGCGCAGACGGTCGCCTCGGCGGGCCCGTAGTGGTTGACCAGGTCCCAGCCCCGGGGGAGCCGGCGCAGGCGCAGCGCGTCACCGCCGGTGAGCATCGTGCGCCAGGGGATGTCGTCGTCGGCGTCCAGCTCGACGATCATCTCGGCGAGCGGGGTGGGCGCGAACAGGATGTCGATCGCCCGCTCGCGGCCGAACTCGACCAGCTCCACGGGCGAGACCCGCACCTCGTCGGGAGCGACCACGAGCGTGCCCCCGGCGCACAGACAGGGCCAGATCTCCCAGACGGCCGCGTCGAACCCCAGGCCGGCGGTGTGCAGCTGACGGGTGCGCGGGCCGGTCCGGTAGGTGCGGTGGTGCCAGGCGACCAGGTTGGCCAGGCTCTCGTGGCCGACCAGGACCCCCTTGGGCGTCCCGGTGGTCCCCGAGGTGTGCACGATGTACGCGGCCCGGGCCCGGGTCCGCCGGAACTCCGTCCCGCCCCGGTCGAGCTCGCCGGGCGTGCGGCCGCAGCGGCCGGACACCAGGATCGTGCCCGGCCCCATCTGGTCCAGCAGGGCCCGTTGCCGCCGTCGGGGGAGCGCCGCGTCGATGGGCGCGTACGGGCGGCCGGACAACATGGCCGCCAGCGCGGCGACCACGAAGTCGCGCCCCCGCGGCAGGCGCACGCAGACCGGCGCGCCCGGCGGGCCCGCCCGGTCCAGGGCCGCGGCGCCGCTGACGGCGCGCCGTAGCAGCTCGCCGTACGTGAGGCCGCCGCGGTCGTCCTCGATCGCGACGTGGCCGGGATGGACGGCGGCGATCCGCGACACCATGTCGGGCACGGTCACGTTCATGGGCAGCTCACCTCTCGCGTGGTCGGGGGCAGGACGTCCTGCACGGCGTGGGCGATCGCGGCGGCCCCCTCGTCGGTCAGCACGCTCCAGTGGTCGCCGGGGATCGGCCGCACCCGCACGCCGGCCGGGTACAGGGACGAGAGCCACCGTTCCAGCCACCGGCAGCGGCGCGGCGAGGCGCCGGCCCGCAGGACGACCGCCGGGCAGGGCACCGGGCGGGGGCGGTGGAGGAGGAGTGCGCGCAGGTTGCGGCGGTAGACCCCCGCGAGGTCGAACCCGTCGCCGGACGCCTCGACGAGCCCGGCGATGCGCCGCCCGGCCTCGGTGGCGGCCTCGGTGGCGGCTCCGGTGGCGGCTCTGGTGGCGGTCCCGGTGGCGGCTGCGCCGGGGCTACGGCGGGCACGGCGCAGGTGGCGCAGGTGGCTCAGCGCGTCGGCCAGATGGCGGGGATGGGCGCCCACGGGGATGCCCGGCCCTGGTGGCGGATGCCCGTCCACGCAGATCAGGAGGGCGACCTGGTCACCGTCCCGGGTCAGCTGCCGGGCCATCTCGTGGGCCACGACCGCCCCCATCGACCACCCGAGCAGGACGACGGGCCGCCCGTCCGGCCGTACCCGCCGGAGCTGTCGTACGTGGCCGGCGGCCAGGGCCTCGACCGTGCCGGGGTGGCGGGTCCCGGGGACGAGCCCGGGGGTGTCGAAGGCGTGGCAGGTCCGGCCGGTCAGGGCGCCGGCCAGCGGCCGGTAGGCGAGCGAGCTGCCCGACGCGGGCGGCACCAGGAAGATCGGGTCGGGCGACGGGCCCCGGGCGAGGAGCGTGGGCTCGGCGTCCGGCCCGTCCTCGGCGTCCGGCCCGTCGCCGGCGTCCGGCTGGTCGGCGGCGGACGGCCGGTCGGCGAGGTCGATCAGCTGCCCGAAGGTGGGGCGTCCGGCGAGGTCGAGCAGGTGGCCGAAGGTGGGGCGTTCGGCGAGGACGCCGACCGGGATCTCGGCCCCCAGCCGCTCCCGCGCGGCGGCGGCCAGCCGGACCAGCCCCAGGGACTCGCCGCCCAGCCGGTAGAAGTCGTCCTCGGGGGAGACCGCGTCCACGCCGAGCGCGTCCCGCCACAGGTCCTCCAAGGACGTGCGGGCGGCGTCCGGCCGGTCGGGGGAGGTCGCGGGCGGCGGGAGCGGGGTGGCGTCGTCCGGCGTGACCGGGTCGAACGGCGGGGCCGGGAGCGCCCGGCGCCGCCAGGCGGCGGGGTCGTCCCGGGTGGGGGCGTCCTGGTCGGGATTGTCCACGTCGGCCCAGTTCACGGGGGCGCCGTGGGCCCACAGGGAGCCCAGCGCGTCGAGCACGCCGATCCGGTCCGTGCCGTGGCGGCCGGGGAGGGCGACGGCCGCGAGATCCGCGTTCCAGAACGGATGGCGCCGCAGGGAGGCCGTCGTCGCGGTTCCCGCGCCCAGTTCGGCGAACAGTTCGGCCGGACCGTTCAGCAGGTCGCCCACGCAGGCGCGCATCCGGACGGTGCCGCACAGCTGCGCCACCCAGTAGCCGGGATCGGCCGCGGTCCCGGCGTCCAGGGGCTCGCCGGTGAGGCCGGACAGCACGGTGAAATCGAGGCCGCCCCGCACGGGGGTCCTGGCGACGGCCCGCGACAGCGCGTCGGCGGCCGCGCGCATGGACGGGGAATGGAAGGCGTGGCCCGTACGCAGCGGCGCGTGGGCCACTCCGGCCGCCGCCAGCTCCGCGCGCAGCCGCTCGACGCGTTCGCGCGGGCCGGCCAGGATCGTACGACCGACGTCCTCGACCGCCACCGACAGGCTGGTGTCCCGCCCGAACCCGGGCACCGCCTCCGCCACCCGGTCGAGCGGCAGATCGACGGCCAGCATCCGGCCGGGCGGGCAGGCGCGCATCGCGGTCGCGCGCTCCGCCACCAGGACCAGGGCGTCCTCGAACGTCCACAGCCCGGCGGCGGCCACCGCGGTGTACTCGCCCAGGCTGGAGCCCAGCGCGGCGACCGGCCGCAGGCCCCAGTCCATGAGCTGGCGCGCGATCCCGTAGCCGAGCACGAACAGGTTCACCTGCTGGACGAGCGTGTCGTCGCCGCCGTCCCGGCCCAGGACGTCCGGGTCGAGCCCGAGCCGGTTCGCGAGGACGGTCCGGGCGCGTGCGTCGGCCTCCCGCACGGCGGGCAGGCAGGCGCGCAGCGCCTCGGCGGCGCCGCCGGCCCGCGGACCGCCCTGGCCGGGGAACAGCAGCGCGACCCGCCCGGCGTCCCGCGCCCGCAGCGGTGTGATCTCCCTGGCCAGCTCGCGGACGGCCGCCTCCGGCGTCTCGGCCACCACCGCCCGTCGCAGGGGCAGTTCGCGGCGGCCGAGGCTCAGCGTGCGGGCGGCGTCCGGCATCGAGGGGGCGTCCGGGGCGCCGAGCCGGTCGGCGAGGTCCTTGCGGTAGGCGGACAGGGCGGGCGCGCTGTGCGCCGACAGGCACAGCACCCGCGGCCCGGGACGGGGTGTGCCCGCCGTCCGCGCCGGGGGCGAGGCGAGCACGACGTGGACGTTGGTCCCGCCCATGCCGAGCGAGCTCACCCCGGCCAGCG
Organism: Nonomuraea sp. NPDC049624; assembly: GCF_040675255.1. Lineage (NCBI taxonomy): Bacteria > Bacillati > Actinomycetota > Actinomycetes > Streptosporangiales > Streptosporangiaceae > Nonomuraea > Nonomuraea sp. NPDC049624. The sequence goes on from NZ_JBFAOR010000003.1 coordinate 366,311, forward strand.
CGGGGCCGGGCCACGGCCGCCGCTCCGTCGCGACGCGGAAGGGGCCGCCGTCCAGGCCCAGGTCCGGGTTGGGGCGCTCGAAGTGCGCGCTCGGGACGATCTCCTCGTGCCGGAGCATCAGCGCGGTCTTGATGAGGCCCGCGACGCCGCTCGCCGCGCCCGCGTGCCCGATGTTGCCCTTGACCGAGCCGAGGCCGCAGAACCCGGCCCGCCCGGTGTGCGCGCCGAACGCCTGGGTCAGGGCCGCCACCTCGACGGGGTCGCCGAGCCGGGTCCCGGTGCCGTGCGCCTCGACGTAGGACACCTCGGCCGGATCGACGCCCGCCGCGTCGAGGGCGCGCGCCGTCACGTCCCGCTGCCCCTGCACGGACGGAGCGGTGAAGCCCACCTTGCGGGCGCCGTCGTTGTTGGCCGCCGACCCGCGGACGACCGCGACGATCTCGTGCCGCTCGCGCAGGGCGTCCTCCAGCCGCCTCAGCACCACGACGCCCACGCCGTCGGCGGGCACGGTGCCGCGGGCCCCGGCGTCGAAGGGCCGGCAGTAGCCGTCGGGCGAGAGCACGTCGCCCTCGACATGCCGGTAGCCGCCCTCCGGATGGACGCCGATGCGCACGCCCCCGGCCAGCGCCACGTCGCACTCGCCGTCGCGCAGGCTGCGGCACGCCAGGTGCACCGCCAGCAGCGAGGTCGAGCACGCCGACTGCACGGTGATCGCGGGTCCGCGCAGGCCGAGCTTGTAGGCGACCCGGGTGGCCAGCATGTCCTTGTCCCAGGCGGTCTCCGGAGCGCCGTCCTTGACCAGGGGAGGGTCGCAGCCGCCGAAGACGCCGATCGCGCCGTCGAAGCGGGCCGGGTCGAGGGCGGCGTCGTCGAGCGCGAGCGAGGCCGTCTCCAGGAACACCCGCTGCTGCGGATCGATGAACGCGGCCTCGGCCCGGCTGTAGCCGAAGTAGCGCCAGTCGAACAGGGCCGCCCCCGGCATGACGCCGTACGCCGCGACGAACCCCTCGCCGGACGGGTCCGCGCCGCCGCGCGGATTCGGGCGGCGCTCGATCGTGTCGGCGCCGGTGCGCAGGTTGTGCCAGAACCGCCGCACGTCCGCCGCGCCGGGGAAGCGGCAGGCCATGCCCACGATGGCGATCAGGTCAGGCATGCCCGCCTCCTCCGACGGCCGCCGTCACGCCGTCCGCGGCCAGACGGGCGGCGAGGGAACGCACGGTCGGGCAGGCGAAGAACACCGTCACGGGCACCTCGGCGCCGAGCTCGTCCTCCAGCCGCACCTGCACGCGGGTGAGCAGGCCGGAGTCGCCGCCGGCCTCGAAGAAGTTGTCGTCCAGGCCGATCCGCGGCCGGCGCAACACCTCGCGCCACACGCCCAGGACGTGCTCCTCCAGCGCCGCCGCCGGCCCGCCGGGGCGGCCGGCGCCTCCCGCGTCCGCCCGTGGCGGAGCGGCCGCCGGCGGGTCGCCGGGTCTCAGCGGGGTGGTCCGGCCCCGGGCGAGGTCGTCCAGGGCCGCGGCGACGAGCCGCGCGAGGCGGGCCGCGTCGCCTTCGTCCAGCAGGCCGCCCCGGCAGGTGATCGTTCCGTCCAGGCCGCCGTCCGCGGCCGTCCAGACCGTGATCATGACGGGGTGGGCGGCGTGCGGCCGGGTCTCCGGGAAACGCATCCTGGTCAACGGGCGCCCGCCCAGCTCGGCCGGCTCGCCGTCGTCGCCGGTCTCGAAGGCGAGCAGGACCTCGCAGAACGGCGCCGCGTCCAGCCGCCGGGCCGGACGCAGCCTGGCCACGACCCGCTCGTAGGGCACGTGCTGGTCGTCGACGGCTTCGGCGATCTGGTCGCGCAGGACGGCGACCAGCTCGTCCGGGGTGCCGGCCGGCCCGGTGCGGGAACGCAGGACCACCAGGTTGACGCACGGCCCGACGGCCTGGGCGAGCGCGGGATCGGCCCGGTTCTCGGCGGGCACGCCGAAGGTGACGTCGTCGCGTCCGGTCCAGCGGTGCAGAGCGGCGGCCACGGCGCCGGCCACCACCGTGAACGGGGTGGCCCGCAGCCGCCGCCCGGCGGCGCGCAGCTCCGCACCCCGCACCGGCGGCAACGGAACCGTGACGGGCTCCTCGCCGGGATGCGCGGCCGGCCGCAGGATCGTGCTCGGAGCGCCGGCCAGACGCCGTCCGGCACGGGCCAGCGCGGTCTCGTCGTCCCGCGCGAGTTCGGCCGCCGCGACGTCGCGGAACTGCGGCCCCTCCCACGGCGGCGGTGCGCCGCCCGCCTGCGCGGCCGCGTAGCAGCGGCCGAGGTCGCGCATGAGGACGCGCACCGAGCCGCCGTCGGTGACCAGGTGGTGCTGGCGCAGCACCAGCACGTCGTCCCCGTCGGCGGGGCGCAGGACGGCCAGGTGCAGCAACCGTCCCGCGGCGGGGTCCAGGGCGGGAGCCCCGGCCGCCCACCGCGCGACGTGGTCCTCGGACACCTCCCGCGCCCGGATCTCCCGCACGTCCACGTCCGGCTGCCAGGGGTCGCCGACGAGCTGGCGCAGCCCGTGCTCGCCGGAGCGGAAGCGGGTGCGGAGGATCTCGTGCCGCCCGGTCAGCTCGGCCGCGGCCCGGCGCAGCGCGCCGTCGTCCAGCCGCCCGGCCACCCGCCAGGCGACGGTTTCCTGGTAGGAGCCGGGGAGCAGGCGGTCGGCCAGGTGGATCTGCCGCTGGGTGGCCGAGGCCGGCGCCTCGTCCGCGTCCGCCTTGCGCAGGTCGGCGGCGTTCTCGGCGAGCGCCTCGACGTCGAGCTTGCCGTTGACGGTCACCGGCAGGCCGGGCACGGTGGCGTAGGCGTGCGGGATCATGTACGGCGGCAGCCGTTCGGCCAGGTGGCCGCCCAGCTCGTCGGGCGTCGGCGGCGCGCCCGAGAGCACCAGGTAGGCCACGATCCTGCCCTCGGAGCCGCCCTCCAGCAGCACGGCCGCGTCGCCGACGCCGGGGTGCTCGCGGAGCCGGGCGGCGATCTCGCCCGGTTCGATCCGGTAGCCGTGCCACTGGAACTGGTCGTCCACGCGGCGCAGGTAGAGCAGGCCGCCGTCGGGGCCGAGGCGGGCCAGGTCACCGGTCCGCAGGAGCACGTCCGCGCCGAACGCGTCCCGCACGAACCGTTCCCGGTCGAGCTCAGGCCGGCGCAGGTACCCCGCGGCGACGCCCGCTCCGCCGAGCCACATCTCGCCGGTCGCGCCCTCCGGGACGAGCCGCCGTCCCGTACGCGGGTCCACCAGGCGCACACTGGTGTGCGGGAGGGGGCGGCCGATGGGGCTGACGTCCCGTTCGCAGTCCTCGGCGGTCACCTCGTGGACCGTGGCGTGGACGGTGGCCTCGGTGATCCCGTACAGGTTGACCAGCCGGGCGCCCTGATGGCGGCGGCGCCAGTCGCGTAACCGGGACGGGTCCAGCCGCTCGCCGCCGAACAGCACGTACCTCAGGTCCGGCAGCGGCTTGGGGTCGGCGTCGTCCACGGCGACCAGCCGGGCGAAGGCCGACGGCGTCTGATTGAGGATCGTGACGCGCTCGCGCAGCAGCGTCTCGCGCAGCGCCCACGGGTTCTGGACGTCCCCGTCCGGCATGACGACCAGCCGGCCGCCGGTGGCCAGGCAGCAGAAGATCTCCCAGACCGACATGTCGAAGGCGCAGGAGTGGAACTGCGCCCACACGTCGTGCGGCGAGAAGTCGAAGGGGAAGTGCGGGCCCGAGATCCGGGACACCACGTTGGCGTGGGTGACCAGGACGCCCTTCGGCTGCCCCGTCGTGCCCGAGGTGTACAGGCAGTAGGCGGGTGATGATCCCGGAAGCTCCGCAAGCGGGGCGTCCCCGGCCGCCGCTCGGAGGTCGTCGAGCGTGACGGCGCTGTCCTCCCCGGACGGGGTCTCCTCGACCAGGAGCCGGCTACGGCTGTCCTGGAGGATGAACGAGGCCCGGGATCCGGGATGGCGGGGATCGATCGGGACGTACCAGGCGCCCGCCAGGAGCGTGCCGAGGATGGCCTCCACGGTGGCGGGGGCGCGCGGCAGCCTGAGCGCGACGGGGTCTCCCGGCCGGACCCCCGTCGCGGCCAGGCCGCCCGCGATCCGGGTGGCCCGTCGCCACAGCTCGCCGTACGTGACGCGCTCGCCGTCCCCGACGACCGCCACGGCTTCCGGCTGCGCCTCGGCCTGTGCCCGGACGAGACCGTGGACGGTCGCGCCGGACGCCGCCGGCCCCGCCGGGGCCGGAGCCGGGCGGGTGACGAGGTCGAGGTCGCCCAGCCGCCGGTCCGGCGCTCGGGCCACCGTGTCCAGCAGGGCGCCCAGGTAGCCGGTCAGCTGTCCGACGCGTTCCGTGGCCGGGCGGGGGCCGGACACGCCCAGCCATGCCCGTGGCCGTCCCTCCTCCAGGGCCAGGCGCACGTGCAGCGGGCCCGGCGCGTTCCCCCCGGGGCCGGTCGTCCGTACCGTGAGGGTGGCCGGCGGCGGGGAGAGCGCGGGGCACTCCGACACCTCCCGGCACAGCCGGGAGAACGGGACGTCCACCCCGACCCGCACCTCGACCGTCCGGGGCGGGCCGTCGCCGGGGAGGTGCAGGGCGAGCCGCACGCCGCCGTCCGCGCCGTACAGGGACAGCAGGGCGGCGAGGCCCGCCACGAGGCGGACCGCCGGCTCCCGCGCCGCGTCCGGCGGAACGGGGACCGGCCGTTCCACGGTCGTCTCATGCAGTTCCGGAGAGGCGTCGCCGCCCACTTCTGCCAGGAACGCCTCGATCCCTTCCTGCGGTCGTCGTGTCACTGGGAGCTCCCGTTCGACTGGTCAGGTGGTCGCGTGAGCGTCTGCTCGCGTGATCGTGCCGGCTTGTTCGTCCGATCGCTGCTCGCGGGGATTCCGCGGGCCGGGCGCCGCCCCTACCCCGCCCTCCAGGGAGGCACACGGCGACCGCCGCGAACGTCAGAGCCCTGTCACAGCACGATCAGCCGCACGTCAGGACGGGTTGGCAGGAGGGAGGCGGACGCACGTCCCATCGACGAGGGGAGAACCATGTACACCGACTTCGAGCCGACCCCGCTGGCCGGCCAGGCCGTACGGCGGCTGCGGCAGCTGCGGGACGACGACCCCGTGCCCAACCGGTTCCTCGACCGCATGGACGCCGGGACGCTCACGATGGACCACGTCAGGCAGCTCGTGGGCGTGACCCACAAGTGCCACCCCGCCGAGATCACGGCGTTCGCCACGATGATCGCCCGCGACCCGCACCCGCTCGCGGTCGAGTTCTTCGACGGCATGCTCGGCCTGATCCACCGTGCCCGGCCCAAGCTGGCCAAGGTGATGGCCGCCCTGGACCTCGACGAGGAACGCCTGCACCGCTGGCCGGCCGACCCCGCCGCCTACCAGGTGGCCGGGACGTGGGGCTGGATCGGCTTCCTCGGCACCCAGGCCGACGCCGCGCTCGCCCTGTACTGGGACATGGTCCGCTACTTCCCCGACAGCGACGAGATGCTCGCCCGCCTGCCCAAGACCGGCCTCGACGTGCCGGAGGAGTTCGTCGTCTACTACGGCGGCGGGCAGTCCGACGAGCTCGAACGTCAGGCGCTGGCGGTGGCCGAGCACGGCCTGCGGCGCGGGCAGAGCGCGGACGACGCCGTGTTCGCCGCCCGCCTGATGGAGGAGAGCATCGGCCAGTACTGGGCCGCCGCGGCCGCCGACCCGCGCGAGCCCCGGCCCTGATCCCGGCGATCCCTTCTCGGAGGCGCGGCTCCCCGCCACCTGCGTCTTCGTGCGCGACGCCCGGCGGTGCGCTCGGCCCGTGCCGGCGGGCGTCGTCCCCGTCTTGTGCGGGGGCGGCGAATGCGGTGGACTCGCTTGATCACGACAAACCGCGGGTGTGTGCCGGCGGCGGGCCAGATCCGAGAAGGGACACGCAACAATGAAGTTATCGCGGAGCGGCCAGAAGATGTCTGACATGTCGGGCCTGCGGAGCATCATGGAGGACGTCGCGACCTCCACCGCCTCGGGCGCGTCCGACTGGCTGAACCTGAGCATCGGCAACCCCGCCCAGATCAAAGAGGTCATCGACGCCTGGAGGGACCTGACCGCGACCGTCGTGGCCGAGGACTTCGCCGCGACCAGCAGCCGCTACGGGCCCTCACGCGGCATGCCCACCCTGGTCGAGGAGATCGTCACCTCCTTCAACGCCCGCTACGGCTGGGGCATCACGGCCGACAACGTCGTGGTGGGGCCGGGCAGCCAGATGCTCTTCTTCATCGCCACCGCGCTGTTCTCCGGCCAGACCGCCGACGGCTCGTTCCAGCGCGTGGTCCTGCCCATGACCCCCGACTACGCCGGCTACCTGGGCCTGTCCACGGACCCCGACGGCGTGACCGGCATCGCCCCCGCGACCGAGCTGATCGGCGACAGGTCCTTCCGCTACGCCTTCGACTTCGAGGCGGTGGAACGATGCCCCGAGATCGGCATGCTCCTGCTGTCCAGCCCCAGCAACCCGACCGGCCGCAGCATCGACGGCGACGAGCTCGCCCGGCTGATCGACCTGGCCCGGCGCCGTGACGTGCCGCTGATCGTCGACCACGCCTACGGCGCCCCCTTCCCCCGCGTCGCCGCCTCCCGGGTCGCCCCGCAGTGGGACGACCACCTGATCAACTGCTTCACCCTGTCCAAGGCGGGCATGCCCGCCGAACGCGTCGGATTCGCGATCGGGCCGTCCCGGTACATCCGCGCGATGGTGTCGTTCATGGCCAACTCCGTCCTGCACGCTCCGCAGCTCATGCAACGGGTGGCGGCCAGGGCGCTGTCCTCGGGGCTGCTGGACCGGCTCGCCTCCACGGTGATCAACCCGTTCTACCGGGCCCGCCGCCTGTACGCCGAGCGCCTGCTGGCCGACCTCCTGCCCGAGTCCGTCGCCTGGCGGCTGCACGCCGGAGAGGGCGGCATGTTCTGCTGGTTGTGGATCGATCACGACTGGTTCGACGACATGGCCCTGTACCAGCTGATGAAGACCAAGAAGGTCTTCGTCGTCCCGGGCCGCCACTTCTTCGCGCCCCCGGCGTCGGCCGCCACGGCGGAGCCCCATGCCAGGCGGTGCTTCCGGATCAGCCTCACCGCCGACGAACACGTGATCGCCGAGGGCGTCGGAAGGATCGCGGAGGGCCTCCTGGAGCTGCGCCGCGGCTCCTGAAGGCCCGCGCCGCCCGGGACCTGCCGCCCCTCACGAGCCCAGGCCCGGCGCGGCCCCGCCACCAGGACGCCGCTACCTGGCGAGGCCGAGCCCTCGGACCAGGACGGTGGCCGCCTTGGCGATCACGCTGTTGTCCATGGTCGCGTTCGGGTCGGTGCGATTGGTGTAGATCGCGATGATCACCGGCGCGCCGGAGGGCGGCCAGGCGACGGCGATGTCGTTGGCCGGAGCGTACGCGCCGGTGCCGCCGCCGGTCTTGTCGCCGACGATCCAGTCCCGCGGAACCCCGGCCCGGATGCGCTCGGCGCCGGTGACGCTGGCCCGCAGCCAGTCGTTCAGCCGCTGCCGGTCCTCGGGCACGAGCGCGTCGCCCACGCTGAGCTGCTGGAGGTTGCGGGCCATGAACGCGGGCTTGACGGTGTCGCGCTTCTCGCCCGGCTTCCAGTCGTTGAGTTCCGGCTCCCAGCGGTCGAGCCGCCCGACCGGGTCGCCGAGCGAGCGGTAGTAGCGGGTCAGCCCGGCGGGTCCGCCGATCTGCTTGAGGAGCACGTTCGCCGCGGTGTTGTCGCTGGCGGTGACGGCCGCGTGGCACAGCCGGTCCGCGGTCATGCCGTTCCTGACGTTCTCCGGCCGTCCGCTGATCGGCGAGTTCACGACCACGTCCTCGGCCGTCCAGTGCAGCGTGCGGTCCAGCAGGCCGGGGTCGGTCGTGCGGGCCTTGTCCAGGATGGCGCCGCACAGGATGGCCTTGAAGGTGGAGGCGCCGGCGAATCGTTCGCCGCCCCGGTAGGAGAGGGTCCTCCCGGTGCCGGTGTCGATCGCGTAGGCCCCGATGCGTCCCTGGTAGGAGTGCTCCAGCGCGCGCAGTTGCTTCCTGACGCCGGCCGTGCCGCTCTCCGGCCGCGCGGCGGCGAGGGCGGACGCCGAGCGCGCATCGGCCCCCGCCGAGCCCGCCAGGCCCACGACGGCCGCCATCGCCGTCGAGGTCGCCAGCACAGAAGCGCCGAGCCTGGTACGCAGCCCTCCGTGACGAACGTCTCTCATCCCGACTCCCCGATCTCGATCCGGACCTTCCCGAGCGCGACCAGAAGACCAGAGGCCGCAGCGGGATGTCCAATAGCGATATGAGACCCCGAACCATTAGGACCCGGATATTCACCCAGGTGTCAAAGGTCTCCCAGCGCGACGCTGCCCGCGTCCGGGTCCGGCGCGATCGGTGGTCGAGGCGGTACGGCGTCGGTGACCGGGCGCCCGTGTGCGCCGGCCCTGCGCTGCGGGTGATGGGATCGGTTCCATGCCCACAGTGATCACCGGCCTCGACCGGTGCATGCAGGCGGGGTCCCTGCTTCCCGCGGTGTCGGCGATGACCGAGTTCGGCTCGGCGCTGCACGTCCTGCGCGACCCCGGTCACCACGGCCTGCAGGACTGGGCGGCGAAGACCCTCGCGGCGATGAGCCCTGGCCTGGCGGCCTGGACCCGCTCGTGGTGGTGGACGGCGCAGGCCATCAGAGCGACGCCGTTCGTCACCCCCGAGCCCCCGGCGGAGAGCTTCGACGACCGGCTCGAACAACTGCGTGCCATGCCCGCCCAGGAGCTGGCAGGACAGCTGCTGCGGCCGATCGCCCCCTCGGGCGACCGGCAGGTCGCGCTCCAGTGGTCACGCGCGCGAGATCCGGCGGTGGCGGCCCGCGTCGAAGCGCTCGTCAGGCACCCGCAGGACGCTGCCGCCGATTTCCTGTCGTTCCTGCGTCGCAGCCGCCAGGAGTGGTTCGAGGCCGAATGGACCCGGATCCGGCCGGTGCTGGCCGGGCGGGCGCGACGCTTCGCCGACCTGGCGGCCCGGCAAGGGCCAGGGCCCGCACTCGCCGCTCTCGACCCCGCCATGGAGCTCGCCCCCGGCGAGGTGGCCGTACGCATCGCCAAGATCCAGGCCGCCCGTCATGACGTGTCCCGGCGCGGGCTGGTCGTCGCGCCCAGCACCTTCATCCGCCCCCACCTGTACGTGGCCGACGTCCCCGGCCGGCCACTCCTTCTCCTGCACCCCGTCGACGCCGGACTTCCCGTGCCCTCCGCCGCCGTGGTGCGGCGACGGCTGGAGGCCCTCGCCCACCAGGGCCGCCTGGAGGTCGCCCGGGCGATCGCCACCGAACCGCGAACGGCCGGCGAGATCGCGATGTTGTGGAACGTGGACCCGACGCAGGTGAACCGGCACCTGCGCGCCCTGGCCGCGGCGGGACTGGCCACCACGGCCCGTCAGGGGCGGTTCGTGCGGTACCGGCTCGCCGCCGACGTCCTGGAGGAGCTCGGCAGGGACCTGCTGTCGCTGCTGCTGCGCTGAGCACGATTGATCGCATTCGTCAGTCCGCTGGCCGGACGGCCACGGTGGGTGCTGAAGTCCCTCCCAACCACTTCATCGAGGGAGAACCACCGTGACGATCCTGTCTCCGGAAGAGGCGGCCGGCCGCCTGCGCGCCGATCGGGACATCCTCCTCGCCCGCGTCACCGGGCTCACCGAGCAGCAGCTCGACGCCGACCACCTGGTGGATTCGGGCCCGCTCGGCGACTTCTGCCGCTCCTTGCACGACCTCATCGCGCACGTCCTGATGTGGGACGAGATCAACCTGGCGGTGCTGACGGAAGCCGCCGCGGGCCGGCCGCACTGGAGCCTCGATCCACGCTGGGAGGACCCCGCCGTCGGGCAGGCGCTGAACGTCGGCGGCGTCGAGGCGGGCCGGCACCTCCCCGCCTCGCTGCTCCTGCACCGGTTCGGGGCCGTGCACGACGCGATCCTGACGGACCTGAGCCGGTACGACACGCAGTCCTGGGACGCGCCCGGCCTCGGAGCCGTGGTGCAGAGGGCGTGGACCGTGCCCGGCAACCCCGCGTACTGGCACGCCGCCGTCCACCTCCGCCGGCTGCCGTCCACCCCACCTGCCGCCGGCCGCCGGCCGCGAGGATGAAGCCTGCCCGGGGGCGAGGCCCAGTCCCGTCAGTTTTCGTCACCGAGCGTCCGCGACGGGCGTGCACGGCTGCACGGGGGTGCCCGCCTGGGCCAGCCAGGCGCCGAGCTGCCAGGGCACCTGCGGGTTCCCGTTGTCGCGGAACTCCACCACGAGCGTCTCGCCCGGTCTGATGTACTGCGGGAAGATCTGGAGCGTTCGGACGGACTTCACCCGGGTGGCCCTGTACGATCGCGACTCCTCCACCAGCGAACGCAGCTCGCTCGGGTGCGAAGCCGGTTCCCCGCCGTAGGCGCGGTCGACGCCGGTGAATCGCGGGCCCGCGCACCGCGTGGCCGGAGCCAGGAAGGTCACGTCGGCCTTGACGCCGACCGCATCGAGCTTGGCCTCCAGGCCGGCGGGATCGCGCAGCTCGTTGACGGTGACCTCGACCGTGCCGTCCGGGCCTCTGGTCACCGCGTGGGCGGCGGGCCCGGTTCCGCCGACCAACGGTGTGACGGTGATCGCCGCCGCGACTCCGGCCGCGACCAGCAGGCGAGGGCCGGTGACGACGCGTCGCCGGGGCTGCATCCCGCGGAGCAGTCGCTGCCGTGCGCCGGCGAGTTCGTCCGGGGTGGCGGGGGGAACGGTCTGCCACATGGCCTTCAGGGCGTCCATCGGCGTTCTCCTTGTCTGCTCAGGGCTTGACGGATCTGAAGACGGGCCCGGTTGAGTCGCGAGGCGACGGTTCCAGGCGGGACGGCCAGCGCGTCGGCCACCTCCTGGTAGCTCAGTTCGGCCCAGGCGACGAGCAGCAGCACGTCGCGATCGGCCGGTGCGAGCTCCATCAGGGCCAGCGCCAGCGGGCGGTTGACGGCCAGCGTGTTGACCTCGTCCTCGACCGGGGAGCCGGACAGCTCCGCCGGATGCACGCCGCTGCGCACGTAGGCGCGGTAGAGGCTCATCTCGGTACGCCGCCTCCGGCCGATCAGGTTGGAGGCGATGCCGTACAGCCATGGCCGGGCGTCGGGGCGACTCCGGTCGTAGCCGCCGCGGTGCTGGAAGGCGGCCAGGAAGGTGTCGGCCACGACGTCCTCCGCCTCGCTGGGGCCCAACCGTCTGGTCACGTAACGGTGCAGGAGCGGCGCGTGCCGGTCGAACAACGTGGCGAAGATCTCGGGCTCGTCGAGCGATCTCTCGATGAGGAGCGCGTCGTCGACCTCGACTGCTTCGCGAGGGATTGTCATGCATACCGACCTTTCCTGGCGTATGCGGTCACCTGTACTTACCGCGCCGGCCCGAAATCCTTCACGGGAGAACGCGGTCAGTACGGGCGCGAAGTCGTTCGCCGAAGAGCCGGCCCACCGCCGTCGGACGCCTGCGCCGAAGAGCCGGCCCACCGCCGTCGGACGCCTGCGCCGAAGCACGCTGCCTAGCGCCGGATCCCATGAACGACAACAGCGATCTCGACAGCACCATGACCGACAACAGCGATCTCGACAGCAGAAAAAAGGGGCGCGGACGGACGGCCCGGCGGCTGGCCGCCGTACTGGCCGCGCTGGGCGTCGCCGTGGCGGGGCAGGTCGCCGCACCGCCCGCGGACGCCGCCGCCGGACGGCAGCCGCTGGACGGCCTCTGGCGGGCCGACGGGTACGGCACCGTCTTCGACATCGGCCAGGGGCGGCTCACCACCTACGACACGACGGCGATCAGCTGCCTGCGCGGGGTGCTCTCGGCGGAACAGACGGCGCGGACGCGCGACTCGGCGTCCTTCACGGCCCGGGAAGGCGCCCGGCGGATCGTCGTCGAGACGCGGGGGGCCGGCCGGGCGCGGCTACGGTACCCGGGCAGCGTCGGCGCCATCGACCTGCGCAGGCTGCCCCGCCTGCCCCGGGCCTGCGCCATCCCCACGCCCGCTGATCCGGTGAAGGTGTTCGACGTCTTCTGGACGACCTTCGCCGAGAACTACCCGTTCTTCGCCACCAAGGGCGTCGACTGGCGAGCCGTACGGGACCGGTACCGGTCCAGGATCGGTCCGGGCAGCGGGGACGAGGAGCTGTTCGCCGTACTGCGCGACGTGCTCAAGGAGCTCGGGGACGCGCACACCGCGCTCATCGCGGGCGGCAGGCAGTTCGCCAGACCGTTGCGTCCGGGCACCAGGCAACTGGACGGGGTGCCGGCCTTCGTGGCCTTCAACGAACGCGTCCGGGAGTTCGTCGAGCGGAACGACACCCGCAAACCCCTGCAACAGTGGGGACGAGGCGTGATCGGGTACGCCGACCTCCCGGGCGGCCTGGGCTACCTGCGGCTGGGCGCGTTCGACGGCTACGCCGACGGCGGCTTCGAGCCCAACGCGGCCGAGCTGGACCGGGCGCTCGACGAGATCTTCACCGTGTCCCGCACGTCGGGGCCCGGCCGGCTGCGCGGTCTCATCCTCGACGTCCGCGTCAATCTGGGCGGCTACGACGCACTCGGCCTGCGGCTGGCCTCCAGGCTCACCGGCAGGCCGTACCAGGCGTACGCCAAGCAGGCCCGCAACACCCCGGGCGATCCGCCCGGGTTCACCCGTCCTCAGCCGGTGCCGGTACGGCCGGCGGCCGGACCGCTGTACACGGGCCCCATCGCGATGCTCACCAGTAGCCTGACCATCAGCGCGGGCGAGACGTTCACCCAGGCCATGACGGGACGGACGCCCCGGCCCGAGCGGATCGGGGAGAACACCCAGGGGGCCTTCTCCGACTTCCTGTGGCGGCGGCTGCCCAACGGGTGGAGCTTCGCGCTGCCCAACGAGCGTTTCCTGACCCGCGACGGGACCTCCTTCGACGTCACGGGCATCCCGCCGCACCTGTCCGTCCCCGGCGTCCTCAGCGACGAGGAACTGAACGGCGGCCACGACGCCGCCTTCGCGAAGGCCCTGTCCTACCTGACGAGCCGGCGGCGGCGGTAGCTACGGGTTCTTCGTGACGAAGCCTCTCGTCATCAGCCACACGGCGAAGACGAAGCTCTGCAGGGCCAGTGGCGCGTTCATGGCCAGATAGAGCGGCGTGACCACGCCGATCACGCGAAGCAGCACGAGGAGACTCGCCGACACGGCTGCCGCGATCGCCAGGAGTCCCCACCCGGACAACCATCGAGGGATCGATCTCGACCGCCACAGAATGCGGAACAACAGGAGATCTCCAAGGCTCAGCGAGATGATCAATGCGACGTGATTGACCAGATCGCGCGCCGTCCGCAGTACTTCTCCTGCGGCCTCGATGCCGGGTGCGGCGGCAGCGTCGGCCTGGGTGAGCTCCTGGCCCAGGACGAGGAACAAGGGCAGGATGATGACGCCGACGAAGTGGAACGTCGCCGCGATCAGCCTGAACCCGAGGAAACCCAGGCTGAGTGCTTCGTTCTGCGCCCGCACCATCGGATACAGCAACAGCGCGAACCCGACATAGGCGGGGATCATGATGGACTGAGCGACTGCGCCGAGGAGGACCTGGCCCTCGTGTGCGGAGACGAGAGCGAGACGGCGTGGTTCATCGACAGCAGGAACGACGCTCAGCGCGCCGGCGATCATGCCCAGGATGACCAGCGTGCCGGCAATTGCGGTTGCCCGCCTGTTCGTGTGCACGATTCTTGTCCCGAGATCGTCGTGGCGGTCAGCCGGTGAGCAGGTCCATGCGCAGGAACTCGGTGATGCGGAGCAGCTTCGGTGGGCGTGCCACTTTCTCGGGGAGGGCCTGGAACGCCTCGTCCTCCCCGACAAGGCGGGGGGCGGTGAGTTCCACCTCCCTCCCGCCGACGCGGAGCCGCGCGTTCCCCGCCGCCAGGACGTTCTGCACCCAGTCCGAACGCGATCCATAAACCAGCACGAACAGGTAACCGCCGTCGACGGGATGCGCGTCGAGCGGCGTGCGGTACGTGGCGCCGGAAACGCGGCCGACGTGAATCAGCACCGGCCATTTGCCGCCGGTTATCGCACGGGGGTTGAACACCTTCTTGTTCACGTGCCCCCACCACTTCGGCATCGGCATGGAAATCTCCTTCTGCGAGCTCCGTCAAGCGCCAGGACAGCCTTACGGTCGTAAGGCCGCTTACGGGTGTAAGGTTGGCTTACGCTCGTAAGGCTGTCAACCCGTCCTCACCGGAGCCGTCATGCCGTCGCAACCGCTCAGCAGAGTCCTCGTCCTGGAAGCCGCGATCCGGGTCGCGGACCGGGGCGGCGCCGAGGCGATCACGATGCGCCGGGTGGCCCAGGAACTGGGCGTGGAGGCCATGTCGCTCTACCACCACGTGCCCAACAAGGACGCGATCCTCGACGGCGTGGTCGACATGGTGTTCGCGGCGATCGAGTTGCCGGGTGCCGGATGTGACGATTGGCGCGATGCGATCCGTACGCGAGCCGTCTCCGCCCGCACGGTGTTGTCGCGGCACAGCTGGGCCCTCGGCCTGATGGACTCCCGCCGCGATCCGGGGCCGGCGACGCTGCGCCACCACGACGCCGTCCTGGGCGTCCTGCGGGAGGCGGGGTTCACGCTGCCGATGGCCGCGCACGCCGTGTCGCTGATCGACAGCTACGTCTCGGGGTTCGTCCTGCAGGAGGCGAACCTGCCGATGGCGACGCCTGACGATGTCGAGGACGTGGCCGGTGACATCCTCCGGCAGTTGCCGGAGAAGGAGTTGCCGTACCTCGCCGAGATGATCCGCGACCACGCCCTGCGGCCGGGCTACGACCACACCAGCGAGTTCGGCTACGGCCTGGACCTGATCCTGGACGCCCTCGAAGCGCGCCGCAGCGCCCAGCGCGCGGGCGAATTCGGATGAGCTTCTCGGTACGGGCGGCGAGCACGTGAACGGCCGGCCGGGTCGCGGGGTGCCGCCGCCTGGTCGAGGGCGAGGGATGTGAACGGGCCGGGTCCGGTTGGGTCAGTGGCGGTGGTGGTTGTCGGGTTGTGCGGGGTCGCCGGGGTGTTCGAGGCCCGGCACCAGTCGCAGCCGGTGGGCGCGGGCGTGGTCGAGCCAGCGTACGAACGCCACCCTGCGCGCGGAGTCGAGAAGGCCGTCGGCGGGTGCGTCCCGGTCCGGGGCGGGGTCGTGACAGGCGACGAGGGTGGCGGTCCAAGGGCCGGCGGTCACCGTCCGGCCCGGTGCGGCGGCGGCCAGGGCCTCGGCCAGGGCGACGGGCAGCGAACCCGGTTCGGCGTCGAACTCGCCGTCCGGGGTGCGTAGCCGCCATGTCGGTCCGGCGGGCGGTCGCGCGGTGGCCTCCCGGTACGCGGCTACCTCAGACGCCGAGACGGTGACGCCGGCGGTGACGGCCTCGTAGACGGCCCGGACGGCGGCGCTGCCCTCGTAGGCCGCCGCAACGATCGACCCCAGCTCAACAGCCGCCCGCTGATCGAGCCGTACCGCAGGGGCGTTGGCGGGCTGGCCGGGCCGTGCCGCGAGCGCGTCGGTGGGGGACCGGTCGGGGCGGGGTGGTGGGGGCTTGTCCAGGGGCAGTCCGCGGGCTGTGGCCTCGGCGGCGCACAGGTGCTCGGTCAGCACCACCTGGGCCACCCAGCGCGTGAGCTGCCGGTCCTCGGCCGTGCCCGGTGCCGGAAGCGCCGCGGACCTCGGGCCGGCCCGCAGGGCTGCGAGCCGCCGGTCCAGCTCGAAGCGGGGGAGCGGGCAGCCGTCGAGCCACCCGAGCACCGGCCCCACACCGGCCGCCACCGGCTCGCCGGTGACGGGCGCATGGGCGAAGTCCGGATGGCCGGCCTCATGCGCGGAGGTCTCAGAATCGCACCGGGGATGGTCGGGGCGGGGGGAGCGGGTCACGGGGTCACCAGCAGTTCGACGGTCGGCGCGTACTGGCAGCGGCCGAACCACATGACCTTGCCCAGGGCCCATGCGGAGCCGGAGGCGGCGTCGCGGGGTGCCGACACCTCGAACTCGGCGACCGTGCGCTCGCCGGCCGCCAGGACGAACCCGCGGACCGGGGCGGCGATCAGGTCCCACGTGCCCCAGGGCGAGACGACCTGCAGCTCGCCCCGGATCTCGCCGTTCGTGCGGTTGTGCAGCGCCAGCCCCAGCACGGCCCGCCCGCCGGGAGCGACGCGCACCGACGGCGTGGTCACCTCCACCGACAGCCCGGTGTCGCGGCCGGGACGGTCCTTGCTGCCCTGCGCGGCCACCCACTCCTCCGGGATCTCACCGGGCACGGGCAGCACGCCGGGCAGGTCGCCGACGGCGACGGTGACCACGTCCTCGACGGTCTGGCCGTCGTGCCGGATCCGGGCGGCGACGAAGTACAGGCCGGGCCCGACGCCCGGGGGAGGGGTCACCGTGACCGGGAACCGTACGTGCCCGCCCGCCGCCAGCCGGTACGGGCGCCGCGTCACACCGGCCGTCCAGCCGTCGGGGACGAGGATCTCCACGGCTCCTTCCACGTCGGCGTCGAGCAGGTGCGAGGAGAGCACCACGGACAGCTCGGCGGGCTCGCCCCCGGTCCGCACCAGGCCCGGCGACGCCGTGACGCTCACCGGCAGGTAGCCCATCGGCGCCGGCCCCCGGTTGTGCAGCCAGTACCGCGCATGCACCGGCTGAGCCGCCTCGGCCACCGGCCCCAGCACCGCACCGCCGCGCGGCGACCCACCCGCAGGCCCGAGCACCGCACCGCCGCGGGCCGAGCCTTTCGGCGGCAGCGCGGGTCCGGTCGGCAGGGAGGGCAGGCCGATCACGGTGGCGACCTCGGCGCCGGTCAGCGCGACGGCCCCCTCGACGGGTCCGCGCCGCCGTTCGAGCAGGTCGGCGCGGTGCGTCTCGCGGAGGGTGAGCGCACCGGAAAGGACGGCGTCGCGGCCGAGCCCGGTGGACTCCATCAGCCGCACGGTCACCCCTGCGGCCGGGTCCGCCGCGGCGGCCGACCCGTGCGCGGTCGGGTTGCCGGTCGGCTTGAGGGTGCCGACCAGCACTTCGCGGGCGGGCTCGACCTTCAGGTACGACCGGGTCGGCGGCAGCGGGCCCCCGTGCGGTTCGGCGATCACGGCGTACAGCGGATGGTTGAACTCCTGCCCCCGGGCGGGCAGCGTCAGCGTGCGCCAGTCGCCCTCGCCGGAGACCAGCGCATAACGGAACTCGTGGGTCCAGTGCATGAGCTGGAAGCCCGCTCCGTCGGGCAGCGTACGGCGGGGCGGGTCGATCCACACCCCGGACGGCCACCCGGTGCACGAGCGCATCAGCGACAGGTGCAGCGTGCCGGCCGGATCGACGGCGAACCCCGGCAGGCCGTAGGTGAGCAGCGCGACGGTGTGGCCGGTGAGCAGCTCGGACTCCGGGACCTCGCCGGGGCAGGCGGAGATCACGCGGGCGTCGGCGAGGTCGGCGGTCAGCGCGGCGGGATCGGTGGTGACCAGGGCGGGCAGCGCCCGCAGGTCACGCAGGTCCGCGTTGGGCCGCCAGACCTCGCGCAGCGGCCGGGCGGCGGGCACCCAGACGCGCCCGTCCCGCTCCAGGACCTCGGCATAGGCAGGGCCCGCGCGTTCCAGCAGCTCGCGCACCGCGTCGTTCTCCCGCGGGCCGCCGACCATGACGCGGAAGTCGGGCAGGTTGGAGTCGACGTCGAGCCAGCCGTACCTGGACCAGTCCGCCCCGGCCGTGGTCGCGGTGACCCCGGCCCTGACCAGCGCCACCAGCAGGTCGCGCACGCCGGCGGCGTCGTCCGGGCCGGGCACGACCACCTCCGCCACGCCGAGCGCCCGCTCGCCCAGCGGCCGGCCGTCCGGGCCGGCGAGGGCGACGCGGGCGGTGGAGCCCAGGCCGAACCAGGTGTTGGCGGGGTTGTCGAGGGTCCACGGCGCCTCGGCGGCGTCCACGTCGGGCAGGGCGAACCCGCGTCCGACCACGGCCCCGGCCACCTCGCTCACCGGCAGCGCGCCGGGCAGGTCGGCGGGGAAGCTGAGCCGCAGCAGCCGGTCCGCGCCGCGGTAGTCCAGGACGCGGGTGGTCAGGTCCACGTGGTCCACGCCGTCCCAGAGGGTGACGGTCTGCTCGTAGCCGATGCCGTCCACCGTGCCGGTGATCACCAGGCGCTCGCCGAGCGGGCAGGTCTCGCGCCGCACCTCGGCCGCGCCCTGCGCCGCGCCGACGACCGGGCCCTTGGGCACCAGGTGCCAGGGGCCCTCGCCGAAGTCGGGATGGGCGGGGTACTCCTCGTAGACCCGCAGCTCGTTGCCGACGCAGCCGGGCCGGAGCAGCTCGCGCCCCGCCTTCTTGTCCAGGACGGCCGACAGGCAGCCGCCGCGGCCGGGGTCGGCTGTGACGCGGTAATGGGCGTTCTCGACGGTCACGCCGGGCGCGGAGATCCATGCGGTCGCCGCACCGGGCCGGGACGATCCCGGCAGGAGACGCCAGGTGCGCCACCCGGTGGCGGGCACGTCCTCGGCCAGGAAACGCAGGGTCCCCCGGTCCACGACGCACGGCACCTCCACGCCGGCGTCGTCGAGCACCCGTCCGCCGTCGAGCCCGGCGGGCAGCCGTACGGCCACCGGCGCCGACCGGTCGAACGACAACGTGTTCGCGACGACGACGGCGACGCCTTCGCCGCCGGTGTCCACGCGCGCGACGAGCGAGGCGAGCGACACGTCGCGCACCGCGCCGGCCAGGTCGTACGCCTCGCGCCAGCCGGACAACAGGTCCAGGTAGACCTGGTCGGACTCGCTGCCGGTGATCGCGTCGTGGTGTGCCCCGTAGGCCAGCTGCCGCCACACCTTGTCCAGCGCGGCCTCGGGGTAGGTCCCGAGCCCTTCGAGCGCGGCCAGGGTGGCCAGCTTCTCCGCGTCCACGGCGGCCACCTCGCCCGCCCGCTGCGCCTGCTTGGTGTCGATGTAGGAGACGTCCTTGCCGGTGTAGACCGGGTTCATGTCGCGGGTCTGCGGGCTGGGACGGCGTCCGGCGGCCGCCAGCTCGGCCCGGACCGCGTCGAGGAAGTCGCGCGGGGTGGCGCAGACGAAGCGCGGCCAGACGTAGCGGGCGTTCCAGGAACGGTGGATCTCGGTGACCCACTTGTTGGGCGGGGTGTAGTCAGTGCCCACGGGCAGCAGCAGGTTCCGCGTCGCCCCGACCGGCTTGAGCTTGCGGTACAGCTCGTACACGGCGTGCTCGGCGCTCGCCAGGTCGGCGGCGGAGTCCATCCACCAGCCGGCCGAGTAGTGGTGCGGCATGAAGTGCGTCAGCACGCCGAGCCCCGACGGGGCGATCCACTCGAACTCGCTCGGGAACTGCATCACCCGGGCGTCGTCCTTGGCCTCGCCGAAGTTCTTCTGGATCGGCCCCCACTGGTGGAAGGGCCCGCGCGCCCACGCGCTGCCGGTCAGCCCCGCCGCGGCGAGGTATCCGGGGAACTGCGGGTCGTGCCCGAACGCGTCGAGCTGCCACGCCGTCGCCGGGTCCCCGCCGAGGATGTCGCGCTGGTAGCCGATGCCGTACACGATGTTCCTGATCGTGACCTCGGCGCCGGTGAGGTTGGTGTTGGGCTCGTTGTACGTCCCCCCGACCAGCTCGACCTGCCCGCGCTCCATCAGCAGCCGCAGGTCGGCCCGGCGCTCGGGACGGACGTCGAAGTACGGCTTGAGATAGTCGATCTCGGCCAGCACGAACTTGTAGACGGGGTCGCGCAGCGCCAGGTCCAGGTGCGCCTCCACCAGCGCGAACCCGTTGCGCTCCCACAGCGGGCGGGTGGTGGCGTCCCCGGACAGCAGCTCCCACGGCGAGGTGTAGGCCGCCTGCGTGTTCCACCACACCGGGTCGTAGTGGAAGTGGGAGACCAGGAACATCGTCCAGCCGGGCTCGGCCACGACCACCACGGCCTCGGCCCGCGCGCCGCCCGCCGTCACCACGACCGGCAGCTCGGCCCCCGGGACCGGGTCGGCGATCTCCAGCGGGACCTCGACCTCGCCCGCGCCCTCCGCCTCCCCGGACACGCCCGGGCCGGTGACGGCGACCCGGGCCGGCGGGCCGTCGAGCGTCACGCGCAGCAGCTGGCGCGGGGCGTCCTCGGTGCCCGTGAACAGGTCCGTGGACTCCACGGAGACGATGGCGACTGACACGGTCTTCCCTTCAGGAAATCGATGATCACGCGGTCGGCCCGCCGTTCACTCCGGGGTGAGGACGGTGCCGATGCGCCGGGTCGCGAGGTGGGCGGGGTCGGCGGCGCGGTCGCCGGCGACGATGGCCACGGGCCCGGACCGGCGCAGCCGGACCCATGCGGCGTGGAAGGCGCTGCCCGGCGCGACCTCGGCCCGGCGTCCGGGCTCGGTCCGCAGGTCCACGTCGCACCGCAGGGCCGGACGGCTCGCCTCGGCACGGCCGCGGCGCTCGCCGATGATCGCGGCGAGCTCCTTGGCCGCCGGCTTGGGACGGTGGTCCACGGTGAACAGGCCCAGCTCGTACTCCCGCTCGGGGAAGTCGGAGAGGGAACGGTCCAGGTCGTGGGAGCACCACCAGGTGACACCCCACAGGGCGGGGTTGACGGTCACCGCGTCGAGCGTGCGGCGGACGAACTCGGCGGTCGCGGCCTCGGGCACGTCCGGCCTGGGCACCCCGATCTCCTGCAGCCAGACGGGCCTGGCCGGGTCGAGCGAGGTGGCCGCGGCCAGCTCGACCAGGTAGTCGGCGTGCGAGACGGTGGCCGGGCCGAGCGGGCCGTCGATCGCGGAGACGCCGTTGAACACCCAGGAGTGCACCGTGGTCAGGTCGCCCAGGTCCACGTTGTCGGCGGGGTGGAAGGGGTGCTTCGGGTCGTACCAGGTGGCGTCGTACAGGGAGTGGAGGGCGAGCAGGCCGGGCGCGGCCGCACGCACGACGTCGATCAGCTCGGCGGCCCACGCCGTGGACGCCTCTGGGGTGGTGGCGTTGCTGGGGTAGAGGTTGTTGACCTCGTTGCCGAGCGTGACGGCGAACACGTTGCCGCGGGTGGCGACGGCGCGGGCGAGCCGGTCGGCGTAGGCGGCGATGGCGTCGCGCGCGCCGCGGTCGGTGAACAGGCTGCGCCGGTGCCAGGTGAGCACCCAGGAGGGCAGGAAGTCGAAGCTGGACAGGTGCCCCTGGAGCAGGTCCACGGCGACGGACAGGCCGAACTCGGCCGCGACGTCGATCACCGCCAGCAGGTCCGCCACGCCGCGCTGCCGGACCAGCCCCGGGTTGGGCTGGATCCACGGCCAGATCGGGAACACGCGCACGTGGTCCAGGCCGATCGAGGCCAGGTCCTCGAAGTCGCGGCGGACCGCGTCGAGCGACAGGTCGAGCCAGCTGTGGAACCAGCCGGCGGAGGGCACGTAGTTGGCGCCGTGGCGAAGGGGGTCGAGCAGGGGCACGCGTCCTCCGGGGGTCGTACGATCTCCCGGCGGAGCCTAAAGCGATTTAGTCGCCCTGCCAAGCCCCCGGAGCCGCCGTGCTCTCCCGGACCGTCAGCCGGGGGGTCTCGGTCTTGACGTCCTTGCGCTGTTCAGGGTCGGCGATGACCTCCAGCATCACCTCGGCCAGCCGCTTGCCGAAGGCGAAGGTGTCGCGGGAGAGCGCGGTGATCGCGGGGTGGGTGATCCGCGTGAGCACCGAGTCGTCGAAGGCCACGATGGACAGGTCGTCGGGCACCTTCACCCCCATCTCGCCGGCCACCCCCAGCCCGGCCAGGGCCATCACGTCGCTGTCGTAGACGATGGCGGTGGGCCGGCGGGGCCGCGACAGCAGCGCGCGCGTCGCGGCGGCGCCCTCGGAGTCGCTGAAGTCGGTGTGCACCGACACCGCCTCCTCCAGGGCCAGCCGCCCCGCCCGGTCGCGCAGCGCGCGGGCGCGCCGCTGGGTGTGCCGGAACGCCGGCAGGCCCGCGACGTGCGCGATCCTGCGGTGACCGAGCGCGGCCAGGTAGTCCACGATCGACAACATGGCCTCCCGGTCGTCGGCCCAGACGCTCGACAACGACCCGTGCCGGCCCGGCCCGCCCAGGACGACGGCGGGCACGCCCAGCTCCTCCAGCACCGCGATGCGCGGGTCGCGGACCATGAGGTCCACCATGACGAAGCCGTCGACCCGGTGGGCGGAGGTCCACTCGCGGTAGATCTCCATCTCGGCCTCGGCGTCCTCCACGATCAGCAGTTGCAGCGCGACGGCCTGGGCCGACAGCCCCGACTGCAGGCCGGACAGTAACTGGGCGAAGAACGGCTCCACGCCGAGTGCGCTGGCGGGGCGGGCGATGACCAGGCCCACCGCCTCCGCGCGCGCCCCGCCCAGGGCCCGGGCGGCGCTGTGCGGACGCCAGTTCATCTCCTTGGCGACCTGCAGGATTCGCGCGCGGGTGGCCTCTCCGACCCCCGGGCGGCCGTTGAGCGCGAAGGACACCGCGCCCTTGGAAACCCCGACCCGCTCGGCGATGTCGGTGATCGTCGGTCGGCGCACCACTGCTCCTTCACGAATTCGTCTCAGCTATTGACACACGAGTCTAGCCAGGTGAATAGTCCCGCAACTAGAGCGATTTAGTAACCAAGGAGAGCGCCATGCGTAGGTACTGGACGGGCCCGGCGGTGGCAGCCGTCATGGTCGTCTCGGGCTGCGGCCTCGGCGGGTCCGCCGAGCCGGGAGCCGCCGCCCCGACCGCGGCGGCCACGGGAGAGGTGAAGGGCACTGTCAGCCTCCAGACGTGGGCCCTGAAGCCCAAGTTCACGGCGTACGTCGAGGGCGTCATCGCCGCCTTCGAGAAGAAGTACCCCGGCACGAAGGTCGAATGGCTCGACCAGCCGGCGGACGCCTACTCCGAGAAGGTACTGAACCAGGCCGCCTCCGGAACACTCCCCGACGTCACCAACCTGCCCCCGGACTTCGCCAGGCCCCTGGTCCAGCAGGGCATGCTGCTCGACGTCGCCGCCGCCGACCCCAAGCTCGCCGACGAGTACGTCGCGGGCGGCATCGACGCCTACACCTTCCGCGGCTACCCCGGCACCTACGGTTACCCCTGGTACCTCAACACCGACGTCAACTACTGGAACTCCGAGTTGATGAAGAAGAACGGACTCGACGCGGCCAAGCCGCCGACGACGTTCGACGAGCTGGTCGAGCAGGCCAGGACGTACAAGGAGAAGTCCGGCGGCAAGACCTACCTGATGAGCCGCCGCCCCGAGCTGGGCGACCTGGCGCAGGCGGGCGTGAAACTGCTGTCCGACGACGGCAAGAGCTTCGTCTTCAACACCCCCGAGGCCGTCGCGGTGATCGAGAAGTACCGGGCCGCCTTCAAGGAGGGCTTACTGCCGCGCGACGTGCTGACCGACACCTACGCGGGCAACGCCAAGCTGTTCAACGAGGGCACCGTGGCCTGGACGACGGCCGGCGCCAACCACATCATCGCCGTCAAGACCGACAACCCCTCGCTCGCGCCCAAGGTCGTGCCCTCGACCGCGATGGGCACCCCGCCGCTGTACGTGCAGGGCCTGTCGGTGTCGAAGAAGAGCAAGAACCCGGCCGCGGCGATCGCGCTGGCCCGCTGGGTGACCAGCGCCGAGAACCAGGCGGCGTTCGCGCACGAGGTCAGCGTCTTCCCCAGCACCAAGGCCTCGGCCGGCGACCCGTTCTTCACCCGGAGCGACGGCACCAACGCCGGCGACGCCAAGGTCATCGCCTTCAAGTCGCTGGCCAGCGCCAAGGTGCTGCAGCCGGTCGAGGTGACCGAGGCGATGAGCAAGTTCATCCGCCAGCAGATCGCCCTCGCGCTCAACGGCGAGGTCTCCGCCAAGGAGGCGCTGGACGCCGCGGTCGCCAAGTGCAACGAGCTGCTCAACCAGTGATCACCCCCGCGATCCCCGCACAGGGCGCCCTCCGCCGCCGGCTCACCCCCTGGCTGCTGGTGGCGCCCGCCGCGTTGTGGCTGCTCGTCTTCAACGTCTGGCCCTCGCTGAACACGCTGGTGCTGGCCTTCACCAACGCCAAGCCGCTCAGCGGCGGGCACTTCACCGGGCTGGCCAACTTCGGCCGCATGCTCGACGACGACCAGCTCGGCGACGCGCTGCTCAACAGCGTCGTGTTCATGCTGGTCTGCCTGCCGGTGCTCACCCTGCTGCCGCTGCTGCTGGCGATCCTGGTGGAGAAGAAGATCCCCGGCATCACGTTCTTCCGCACCGCCTTCTACACGCCGGTCGTCGCCTCCGCCGTCGTGGTCGCGCTGATCTGGAGCTGGCTGCTGAGCGACCGGGGCCTGATCAACGGGCTCATGCAGGCGATGGGCGTGCTGCAGGGGCCGCTGCCGTTCCTGACCGACCGGTGGCTGCTGGTCCTCAGCGCCATCACCCTGACGGTGTGGAAGGGGCTGGGCTACTACATGATCATCTACCTGTCGGCGCTCGGGAACGTGCGGCGCGAACTGCACGAGGCCGCGGCCGTGGACGGGGCGGGGGCCGTGCGCCGGTTCTGGAGCGTGACGGTGCCCGGCGTGCGCAACACGATGTTGCTGGTGTCGGTGCTGGTCTCGGTGTCGGCCCTGCGCGTGTTCTCCGAGCTGTTCGTGCTGTCCAACGGCACCGGCGGTCCGGGCGGGCGGGCGATGTCGCTGGTCATGCTGATCCAGATGTACAGCCGCGGCTTCTACGGCCACTTCGGCTACGCCTCGGCGCTGAGCATCCTGCTCTTCGTCATCACGATCGGCCCGATGCTCCTGCTGACCCGGCTCAATAGGAAGGCGGACTGACATGGCCGCTATGAAGGCGAGCCCGCGACCCGCCGCCGCGGTGGCCCGCCCGGGGCGGCACGGCGGCCGCCGCCGGGGCCGGGGCGGGTTCGGCGCCACCAGGCCGGGGGAGCTGGTCCTGCGGTACGCGCTGCTGCTGCTCGTCCTGGCGATCACCATCCTGCCGTTCCTGTGGCAGTTGTCCACCTCGCTGAAGGGCCCGTTCGAGGACGTCTTCGCACAGACCCCCAGCTTCGTCCCGCACCAGCCGACGCTGGAGAACTACGCGCGCGTCGCGGACACCATCCCCGTGTGGACGTACGCGCTCAACTCGGTGATCGTGGCGGTCATCGTGGTGGGCGGCAACGCGGTCGGCGCGACGCTGGCCGGGTTCGCGCTGGCCAGGCTGGAGTTCCGGGGCGCCAAGCTGCTCCTGGTGCTGTTCCTGTCCACGCTCGTGCTGCCGGGCGAGGTGACGATCGTCTCCCAGTACGTCACCGTGCGCGGCATGGGCCTGGCCGACACGCTGCTCGGCGTGGCGCTGCCCGGCGCGATCGGCATGCTGAACGTGCTGCTGATGCGCACCGCCTTCCAGGCCATCCCCAAGGAGATGGACGAGGCGGCGGTCATCGACGGGGCGACCCCCTGGCAGCGGCTCGTCCGGCTCGGGCTGCCGAACGTGCGCGGCATGCTGAGCGTGATCACGATCTTCGCGTTCATCGGCGCATGGGACGACTTCCTGTGGCCGCTCATCGTGCTCAACGACCCGAAGAACTTCACGCTGACCGTCGGACTGCAGTACCTCAACGGCACGTTCAGCGCCAACCCCCGTCTCATCGCCGCTGGGACAATGATCTCCTTCCTGCCCATCGTGCTCCTGTTCGCCTCGCTGCAGCGCTTCTTCTTCCGGGGCGTCGCCGAGGGCGCGATCAAGGGCTGAGCCGGTTCCGAGAACGAGGAGTCTCTCTCCATGCATGACGACCGCACCCTGGTCGAAGCCCGCCTCAAGCGCGTGCTGGACGAACGTCTGCGCCCGGCCGTCTATCCCGAGTCCGTGCCGATGGACGTGCGCGTCTGGACCGCGCCGGGCGAGCCCGTACCCGTCGCCGAAGGGCTGGCGGCCCCGACCGAGCCGATCGCGGTCGGCGCGGCCTGGGGCGCGCCGTGGGCGACGAGCTGGTTCACGGTGACCGGCACCGTCCCGCCCGCCTGGGCGGGCCGGACCGTCGAGGCGGTGCTCGACCTCGGCTTCGACGAGAACATGCCCGGCTTCCAGTGCGAGGGCCTGGTCTACCTGCCCGACGGCACGCCCGTGAAGGGGCTCAACCCGCGTAACCAGTGGGTGCGCGTCGGCGCGCCGGTGGCCGGCGGCGAGCAGGTCGAGCTGCGGATCGAGGCGGCCTCCAACCCGGTCGTGCTGGACTACAAGCCGTTCGTGCCCACGTTGCTCGGCGACAAGGAGACGGCGGGCAGCGAGCCGCAGTACCGGCTGGCGCGCATGGACCTGGCCGTGTTCGACGAGACGGTGTGGAACCTGATCCTCGACCTGGAGGTGGCCGGGGAGCTGATGCACGAGCTGCCCGCCGACAGCGGCCGCCGCGCGGAGCTCACCCGGGCCATCGACCGCGCCCTGGACGCGGTCGACCTCCAGGACGTCAACGCCACCGCCGGGGCGGCCCGCGCCGAGCTGGCCGGCGTGCTGTCCGCGCCCGCCGTGCCCTCGGCGCACCGGATCAGCGCGGTCGGGCACGCCCACATCGACTCGGCCTGGCTCTGGCCGCTGCGCGAGACCGTCCGCAAGGTCGCCCGTACCGCCTCCAACATGACGGCGCTGCTGGCCGACGAGCCGGAGTTCGTGTTCGCGATGTCGCAGGCCCAGCAGTGGGCGTGGATCAAGGAGCACCGGCCCGAGGTGTGGGCCAAGGTGACCAAGGCCGTGGCGGCCGGGCGGTTCGTCCCGACCGGCGGCATGTGGGTGGAGTCCGACACGAACATGCCCGGCTCCGAGGCCATGGCCCGCCAGTTCGTGCACGGCAAACGCTTCTTCATCGACGAGTTCGGCGTCGACAACGAGGAGGTGTGGCTGCCCGACACGTTCGGGTTCGCGGCCGGGCTGCCGCAGATCATCAAGGCGGCGGGCTCGAAGCGGCTGCTCACGCAGAAGATCTCGTGGAGCCGGACGAACACGTTCCCGCACCACACGTTCCTGTGGGAGGGCATCGACGGGACGCGGGTGTTCACGCACTTCCCGCCGGTCGACACCTACAACTGCTCGATGAACGGCCGGGAGATCGCGCACGCGGCCCGCAACTTCAAGGACAAAGGCGTCGCCCGGCACTCGCTGGCCCCCACCGGCTGGGGCGACGGCGGCGGCGGCACCACCCGCGAGATGGTGGCCAAGGCCGCCCGGCTGCGCGACCTGGAGGGCTCGGCCACCGTCACCTGGGAGACCCCCGCCGCCTTCTTCACCAAGGCCGAGGCCGAGTATCCCGACCCGCCGGTCTGGGTGGGCGAGCTCTACCTGGAGCTGCACCGCGCCACGCTGACCAGCCAGGCCAAGACCAAGCAGGGCAACCGGCGCAGCGAGTCGCTGTTGCGCGAGGCCGAGCTGTGGGCCGCCACGGCCGCCGTGCGGGCCGGCGCGCCCTACCCGTACGAGCAGCTCGACCGCATCTGGAAGACGGTGCTGCTGCACCAGTTCCACGACATCCTGCCCGGCTCGTCGATCGCCTGGGTGCACCGCGAGGCCAGGGCCACCTACGCGGCGCTGGCCGAGGAGCTGACCGGCCTGATCGACGACGCCCAGCGGGCCCTGGCCGGGGACGGCCCCCACGAGCTGGTCTTCAACGCGGCCCCGCACGCCCGCAACGGCGTGCCGGCCGGCGGCGCGGCCCCGGCCGTACCGGGGGCTCCGACGAGCAGGGAACCCCGCGAGGGCGGCGGCTTCGTGCTGCACAACGGCCTGCTCCGGGTCGAGGTGGACGGCCGCGGCCTGATCGTCTCCGCCTACGACCTGCGGGCCCGGCGCGAGACCCTGCCCCCCGGCCAGGCCGCCAACCTGCTCCAGCTGCACCAGGACTTCCCCAACATGTGGGACGCCTGGGACGTGGACGAGTTCTACCGCAACACCGTCGCCGACCTCACCGCCGCCGACGAGGTGACGGCCGGCGAGCGGCCCGGCTCGGTCCGCGTCACCCGCTCGTTCGGCGGGTCGTCCGTCACGCAGGTGATCTCGCTGGACGGGCGGCGGGTCGACATCGCCACCGAGGTCGACTGGCACGAGACGGAGAAGTTCCTCAAACTGGCCTTCCCCCTCGACGTGCGCGCCGAGCGCTACGCCTCCGAGAGCCAGTACGGCCACGCCTACCGCGCCACCCACACCAACACGAGCTGGGAGGCGGCCAAGTTCGAGGCGTGCAACCACAAGTTCGTGCACCTGGAGGAGCCCGGCTGGGGCGTGGCCGTGGTCAACGACTCCACCTACGGCCACGACGTGACCCGGACCGTGCGCGCGGACGGCGGCACCACCACGACCCTGCGGGTGTCGCTGCTGCGCGCCCCCCGCTTCCCCGACCCCGAGACCGACCAGGGCAGGCACACCTTCCGGCACGCGCTGCTGCCCGGCGCGACGATCGGCGACGCGGTGCGCGAGGGCTGGTTCCTCAACCTGCCCGAGCGGGTGCTGTCCGGCGCCGCCGAGGTAGAACCGCTGGTCACGGTGGACGACGACGCGGTCGTGATCACCGCCGTCAAGCTGGCCGACGACGGCAGCGGCGACGTCGTGGTGCGCTTCCACGAGTCGCGCGGCGGCCGGGCGGCGGCCACGCTCACGGCCGGCTTCCCCGTCACCTCGGTGACCGTGACCGACCTGCTGGAGCGCCCGCTGGCCGAGCCCGAGCGGCCCGGCCGGTCGATCCCGGTGACGTTGCGGCCGTTCGAGCTGGTCACCCTGCGGCTCGGCCGCTGACCGCACGTTCCCGATGAGGGGCGCCCGTCCCGGGCGCCCCTCACGTGCGTTCAGGGCGGAGGCGTCAGGGGGTGTAGACGGCGGAGCTGCCGTACAGCTTGCTGGTGAAGGCCGAGATGTAGGAGGCGGTGTTCGCCGAGGTGAGGTTGTAGGTGAGGAAGACGCCGTACCCCTCGCTGACCGTACGGCGGGCCAGGGAGGCGGCGGTGGACGAGCTGGTGCCGGTGAACGACACGGCGGCCGGCGACAGGCGGGACCTGGAGGTCGGGCCGTTCGGCACGGACCAGGTGCCGTACCAGGGGTTCCAGGCGTAGTCGAAGGTGTTGTTGATGCTGACGCCGTTGTAGGACAGGCGGTCGGCGGCCGGGCCGATGTCGTACAGCGTGATGAGCTTGTTCGGCAGCTTCTGGCGCAGGGCCTGGACCAGGTAGACGAAGGAGAAGTCGTTCGGCTGGCCGGTGCCGTTCCTGCCGTACTCGACGTACTCGTCGTCGAAGTCGATGCCGTCGAGCCCGTACGTCGTCACCACGTCGGCCAGTTCCTGGGCGAACGCGTCGGCGGCCTGCCGGGACGGGAAGTTCGCGAAGCCGGCGCCCTGGTGGTTGCCGAGGATCGACAGCAGGACCTTGATGCCCTTCTGCTGCAGCGGGCGGACCTCGGTCGCCACGTTGTCGAGCACCCGCTGCACGTTCTCGTTGCAGTGGAGGTAGGCCTTGGTGCCGTCGTAGTTGATGTTGGCGGCGAAGATGACCGCGATGTCGAACACCTGCGCGCCGCCTCGGGCGAGCGTGTACTTCGCGACGTTGGTCATGCTCTCGCTGTTGACCTCGATGTAGACCACCGAGAGCGGGCCGGTCTTGGCGGCCGCGCGGCGCTCGGCGTGTGCCGCGGTGGGTAACGCGGCACCTGCGGCGGTCGCGGCCAGCGCTGCCAGCAGGGTCCTTCTGCGCATGAGCGGTGAACTCACGATCGACTCCTCAGGGCATGGGGGATGATTTGCTATATCGGTTAAGTCCAGTCCACTCGTTCTCGCGAGGCTGCATGGGGGCTGGAGATAAAACGGTATAGCGCCTCGATCATCGGCAGCCCGGGGCCCGCTGTCAAGGTGTCCGCGGCGCGGAAAGACGTCGCGCGCGCCGGAGATCTCTCCGGTGGTAGTGTTCCGTATATCCAAATATTTAGATGTATGGAGCAGTGATGACGAAGGTGCTGATTGTCGGTGCCGGCGCGCTGGGGCAGGTCTTCGGGGCGTGGCTGGCCGCGGGCGGGGCCCGGGTCAGCTATCTCGTCCGGCCGGGCCGGGAGGGCTGGGAAGGGGCTCCGGTGTACCGGCTCAGGCGGGGGCGGGCGCCGGTGACCGAGCGGATCACGCCGTACGAGGTGCGCAGCGAGCCGCCCCGCGAACAGTGGGACATGGTGTGGCTCTGCGTGGACTCCCCGGCGCTGCGCGGCGACTGGACGGGCGCGCTGCGTGCGGTGACCGGCACGGCGACGGTGGTCACCATCGGCCAGGACCCGGGCGATCTGCGCACCCTGGCCGGCGTCTGGCCGCAGGAGCAGATCGTCCAGGTGACCCCGACGCTGCTGGCCTACCAGGCGCCGCTGGAGCGCGAGGTCCCCGCGCCGGGGGTGGCGTACTGGGTGCCGCCCGGTACGGCGACGGGCGTCACCGGAGCGCGCGCCCCGCAGGTCGTCGCCGCGCTGCGGGCCGGCGGCGTGCGGGCCAGGCGGGTGACGCGGGCCGGCACGGGAGAGCTGACCGCCGCCCGGATGATCCCCTACATCGCCGCGCTGGAGTCCTCCGGCTGGCGGCTGCCCGCGTCCGGCCCGCGGTTGCGAGGGGCAGCCGCGGCCGTCCGGGAGGCCGTCGCGGTGGTCCGCGCCCAGCACGGGCTGCGCGCTCCCGTCCCCGTTCCGTCCTGGGCCGTGGGCCTGGCGTTGCGCGTGCTGCCCCGGCTGCTCCCGTTCGACCTGCGCCGCTACCTGGAGACCCACTTCACGAAGGTGAGCGCGCAGACCCGCCTGATGCTGGACGGCTGGATCGCCGAAGGGTCCACCAGGGCGCTGCCGGTCGGCCGCCTGTCCGCCGTGCGCGACTCGCTGCCCGCATGAGCGGCTCGATCGAGGCCCGGGACGTCCTCGCGCTGTTCGCCCGGACCCGGCCGCTGTTCACCGCCCTCGGGGACGAGCGCAGGCAGGAGATCGTCGTCCACCTGCTGGAGTCCGCGGCCCCGCGCAGCGTCGGCGACATCGCCGCGCACCTGGAGCTGTCCCAGCCCGCCACCTCCCACCACCTCAAGATCCTGCGCGACGCGGGTCTGCTGACGGTACGGCGCAAGGGCACCCTGCGCCTGTACGACCTCGACGCCGACGCCTATCCGGAGCTGCTGACCCCCATGCGCGACCTCATCACGTTGATCATCTCGTGCGCCTCCGGCCCCGGCGAGCAGCCGGACGGTCAGTAGCGGCCGGCAACCGCCCGCGCGCCTTCCCGTCCCGGTCTGTCACATCGGGAGCGGCTGTCCCGTCCTCGCAGTGCTGTCCATCCAGCTGAGGAGGTCTCCGTGACACACCCCCACGGGCGACGGGCGAAGGAGCAGGGGCGATGAAGGTACTGCTGGCCGGGGCGACCGGCGCGATCGGGATTCCGCTGCTGTCGGCGCTGGCCGCGGCGGGGCACGAGGTGGTCGCCGTCGTCCGCGATCCCGCCAGACGGCGGCTCGTCACCGACCGCGGCGCGCACGCCGTCGTCGCCGACGTGCTCGACCGGGACGCGCTGCTGCGCGCGCTCGACGGGCACGCCGCCGACGTCGTCATGCACCAGGCCACGGCGCTGCGCGGCGCCTCGCGCAGACTGCGCCCCGACGACCCCACCCTCGCCCTGCGCGACCGCGGGACCGCGCACCTGCTGGACGCCGCGCGGGCCGTCGGCGCGCGCCGGTTCGTCACCCAGTCGCTGATCACCGGGTACGGCTACCGCGACCACGGCGACCGCGTGCTGACCGAGGACGACGAGTTCGGCGTGCACGTCGGCACCGTCGCCGACCTGGTGACCGACTCCAGCGTGGCGACCGAGAGCCAGGTGTTCGCCGCCGAGGGCATCGAGGGCATCGCCCTGCGCTACGGCATGTTCTACGGCAGGAACGCCTTCAGCGACCTGTTCGCCGACCTGATGCGCAAACGGGCGCCCGTGCTGCCGCGCGGCCGGACGGGCACCACCTCCTTCGTCCACGTGGACGACGCCGCGGCGGCCGCGGTCGCGGCCATGGAACGCGGCGCCGCGGGGCAGGCGTACAACATCGTGGACGACCGGCCGATGAGCTGGCGCGACTTCCTGACCGCGGTCGCCCGCGCGCACGGCACGCCGCGTCCCGTCGTGATCCCGAGATGGCTGGTCAGGCTGACCGTGCCGTACCTGGGCTGCCTGCTGATGGACACCACGATGCGGGTCTCGCACGCCAAGGCCACCCGCGACCTGGGCTGGACCCCGGTGCACCCGAGCGTTCCCGACGGACTGGAGGACATGCGATGACGAACGGCTACAGCAGGCCGGCCAGGATCTTCGTCCAGGCGGCCGTGGCGGTCGGCGCGCTGACGATGCTGGGCTTCGGCGTGTGGATGCGCCTCGACCCGGCGGGGTTCGCGGTCTTCGCCCGCTTCCCCAATCACGTGCACTTCCTGCACGACGCCGGGGTCTTCCAGATCGGCATCGGGCTGATGATGCTGAGCGCGCTGGTGTGGCGCGACGTGCTGTCGGTCGTGCTGGTCGGGTTCCTCGTCGCCAACACGCTGCACGTGGTGAACCATGCGGCCGACCTGGACCTCGGCGGCAATCCGGACAACTGGTGGCAGCTCGCCCTCCTCTCGCTGCTGACGCTGGCCGGCCTCGTGGTGCACCGCAGGCAGCTCAGCCGCCGGTCACGGGCGCAGAGGTAGGTCATGGGCGGTGGGTGTCCGATAGCTTGCGACAATCCGCGTGACATGACATGAGGAGTGTTCAGCGTGACATCCGAGACGAACCCGGCGGCTGACTCCAGCGAGTGGGAGGCCGCGCTGGCCGCTGCGTTCGAGATCCTGCTCGGTGGAGGGCCGGCCGTGGACCCTGCCGCCAGGTACGGCGTGTACTACGCCTCGGCCACCTTCGACGAGTTCCTGTTCCCGAACGACTGGGCCACCGCCGACGCCCTGTCGGGCCGCGAGGCGGGGCACCTCCCGGATCCGGATGGTGCACACCCCTTCTCGCCCTGGACGTGGCGGTTCGACCTGGGCGGGTCGTTGTTCTGGTTCGACCCCGATCTGCTGGCGGGAACAGGGTCGTGGGGCGAGGACGGGCACAAGGGCCCCCGGCCGTTCGGCGACGCCTTCGTGACCGACCTGCGGGCCGTGTCCGCGGTCGACGAAGCCGATGAAGCCGGTGAGGTGCTGGTGCGCGGCGCGCAGTTGGGGCCGCTCCTGAGCCGCCACGGCGTCGATCTGACCGGCGGGGAGTGCGAGAAACTGAACGGCTGGCTGACCGTGCTGCTGCGTGTCGCCACCGACGGCACCCTCACCGACGCGATGCGGGCCGCCACGTTCACGGAACGTGGCCCCGGCCACCTGGTGTCCGTCTCCGACCTGCGGTACGCCCGCTCCGCCGTGCAGCCCTGGGAAGGGCGGCTGGGCGCGGTCACGCATTCCGCGCTCCGCGACCATCTGCGCATGCTCTGTCTCGCCAAGGACGACGCGCGCAGCCAAGGGTGGGACCAGCCGGAATCACGCTGACGACCTAGGCAGGTCATATCACCTGACTCATATAAAAATGACAACTAGGCATTGCTGATATCTCAACCCACTCGTACTGTGATCCCAGTCGCTCCGTAGAACGAAGGAGATCCAGTGCCCCCCAGTCACGATCCTCGACCGGCCGGCTGGCGAGTCGGCGCCGACATCGGCGGCACCTTCACCGACGTCATCGCGCTGGGGCCGGACGGCGAGGTCGTCCCCATGAAGGTGCTGTCCACCCCGCCCGACTACGGCGCCGGCGTGGTGGCGGCGACCACCGGCGTGCTCTCCCTGGCCGGGGCCCGGCCCGAGGCCGTGGTCGCGATGCTGCACGGCACGACCGTCGCCACCAACGCGATCCTGTCGATGAACGGCGTGCGCACCGCGGTGGTCACCACCCGCGGCTTCCGCGACGTGCTGGAGATCGGGCGGCTGCGCCGGCCGGTGCTCTACGACCTGTCATGGTCCAAGCCCGAACCCCTCGCCCGGCGACGCGACCGGCACGAACTCGACCAGCGGATCACGGCCGACGGCCGGCTCGCCCCACCGGCCGGCGAGGACGAGATCCGCGCCCTGGCCGGACGCCTGCGCGCGGACGGCATCGAAGCGGTGGCCGTGTGCCTGATCAACTCCTACGTACGCCCGGACGAGGAACGGCGGGTCGCCGCGCTGCTGCGAGCCGAACTGCCCGGCGTGTACGTCACGGCGTCGGTCGACGTCTCCCCACAGCCGCACGAGTTCGAACGCACGAGCACCGCCACGGTCAACGCCTACGTCGGCCCCACCGTGCACGGATACCTCACCCGGCTCGAAGCGGGGCTGCGCTCGGCGAAGGTGCGCGCGCCCCTGCTGGTCATGCAGTCCAGCGGCGGACTGCTCGACGCGGCCTCCGTCGCGCGACGGCCGGTGCAGATCATCGAGTCCGGTCCGGCGGCCGGCGTGACCGCCGTGCAGAAGCTCGCCCAGTTGATGGGCCTGTCCACGGTGGTCGCGTTCGACATGGGCGGGACCACGGCGAAGGCGTCCCTGATCGAGCACGGTGAGCCGTTCGTCTCGGCCGACTACGAGGTCGGCGGCGGCATGAACGGCGCCCGCGGTCTCAGTTCCGGCGCCGGGTACCCGGTGCGGGCGCCGTCGATCGACATCGCCGAGGTCGGCTCCGGCGGCGGCAGCGTCATCTCCGTCGACGCGGCGGGCGCCCTGCACGTGGGGCCCGTCAGCGCCGGCTCGCGTCCCGGGCCCGCCTGCTACGGCCAGGGCGGCGAGCTGCCGACCCTGACCGACGCCAACGTGACGCTCGGCTACCTCAGCCCCGACGCGCTGGCCGGCGGCCGGGTGGCGATCCACCCCGAGCTGGCCGCGAAGGCGTTGTCGGCGGTGGCCGAGCAGCTCGGCGACGACGTGGCGGGCGCCGCGCGCGGCGCGTACCAGGTGGCCGTGTCGAGCATGACGACCGCGGTCAAGGCGGTGACCAGCGAACGAGGGCGTGACCCGCGGGAGGCCACCATGGTCGCCTTCGGCGGCGCGGGCCCCCTGTATGCCGCCGCGCTGGCCCGCGAGCTGGGGATCTCGACCGTGATCGTGCCCGTGCATCCGGGACTGTTCAGCAGCCTGGGCCTGCTCGTGGCCGACACCGAACGCCAGGAGCTCACCCCGTACCGGGCCGGCCTCGCCGACGTGGGCGCGCTCGCCGCGGAGTTCGCGCGGCTGTCCGCCCTCGTACGCGACCAGCTGGGCGCCGACGCCGTCGTGGACCGGCTCCTGGACATGCGCTACCGCGGCCAGCGATTCGAGCTGCGGATCCGGGTGCCCGACGGCGACCTCACCGAGGACCTGCTCGCCGAGACGCGGTCCCGCTTCCACGCCGAGCACCGGCGCACCTACGGCCGGGCCGGCACGGACGAGCTGGTGGAGCTGGTCAACCTCCGGGTACGCGGCCGGCTCCCCACCCCGGTGTCCATCGCGGACGTGCTGAGCCTGCCCCTCGCCCCCGGCGGCGAGCCCGCCGTCCGCGCGTGCCGGTTCGACCGGACCATGCCCACGCCCGTCGTGGGCCGGTCGGATCTCGGCCCGGAACCGGTCGAGGGACCGATGGTCGTCGAGGACATGGACGCCACCACCCTCGTCCCGCCCGGCGCCCGGGTGCACCTCGACCGGCTCAACAACATCGTCATCACCTGGAGCGCCTCATGATCCGCGACGCCGTGACCTTCGAGGTCTTCCGCAACGCCGTCACCGGGATCGCCGACGAGATGGCGATCACGATCCTGCGCACGGCTCACTCGCAGCTCGTGGCGTCCAGCATGGACTTCTCCGCCGCCCTGTGCGACGCGCACGGCCGGGTGATCGCCCAGGCCAACACCCTGCCGGTGCACCTCGGGTCCATCCCGGACGCGATGGAGGCGATCCTCGACGAGTTCGGCGACCGGATCCGTCCGGGAGACGTCTACCTGCTCAACGACCCGTCCCTGGGCGGCATGCACCTGCCCGACATCTTCGCGGTCGCCCCGGTGTTCGCCGGAGCGGACCTCCTGGGCTTCGCGGTCACGGTCGTCAACCACACCGACGTCGGCGGGTGGGCCGCCGGTTCGATGGCCGTGCAGTCGACCAGCATCTTCGCCGAAGGCGTGCAGATCCCGCCGTCGTGCCTCGTCGAGGCCGGCACGGTGAACGAGACGTTCCTGCGGCTGATCCTGCGCAACGTCCGCGAGCCCGAGCTGCTGCGCGGCGACCTCGAATCGCAGCTCGCGGCCTGCCACACCGGGGCCGAGGGGCTGCGCGCGCTCGCGGCGCGGCACGGCGTCCACGGGCTCGCCGCCCTCGTCGACGAGTTGCTCGACTACTCCGAGACCCTGCTGCGCGCCGCGCTCGCCGAGGCCGTCCCGGGCGCCTACGAGTTCCTCGACCACATCGACGACGACGGCCTCGGGTCCGGGCCGATCCCGATCCGGGTCAAGGTCACGCTGTCCGGGTCGGGGATCGAGCTCGACTTCACCGGCTCCTCGCCGCAGGTGGACTCCGCGCTCAACGCGACGGCCTCCTTCACCCGCTCCGCCGCCTACGCCGCCCTGCAGGGCGTGCTCGCCTCCGACATCCCGGCCAACAGCGGCTTCTACCGGCCGTTCAGTTTCGTCATCCCGGAAGCCTCCATCCTCAACGGCCGGCGGCCGGCCGCGCGCGGCGCCCGCGGGCTCGTCGGCTTCCGGATCATCGACGCCGTCCTCGGGGCGCTCGCCCCGGTGTTCCCCGCCCGGGTGCCGGCCGCCGGGGAAGGCGGGCCCGACGGGATCGCGATCGGCCTCGTCGGGCCGGACGGGGAGTCCATGGTGTTGTGGGACCCGCTGGCGGGGGCGTGGGGCGCGCGTCCCGACCGCGACGGCGTCGACGGGATCAGCTCCCTGGGCGCGAACCTGACCAACACGCCGGTCGAGGAGCTGGAACGCTCCGGCCACCTCCGCATCGACGGTTACGGCTACCTCCCCGACAGTGGCGGAGCGGGCCGCTGGCGCGGTGGCCTGGCGACCTTCCGCGACATGACGCTGCTGGCGGCCGAGGCCAAGGTGCAGATCAGGTCCGACCGGCGCAGGTTCCTGCCGTACGGGCTGGCCGGCGGCGCACCGGGAACCCCCTCGCTCAACGTGCTCGACCCCGGCGGTCCCGGTGAACGGGTGCTGGAGTCCAAACCGCACTTCGAGATGACCGCGGGAACCCGCCACCGGCACGTGACCGCCGGCGGCGGCGGGCACGGCGTCCCCTTCGAACGTATCCCCGAACTGGTCCTCGAAGACGTCCTCGACGGCAAGGTGACCCACGAGGGAGCCGAACGGGACTACGGCGTCGTGATCACCGCGGACGGCGTGATCGACAGGGACGCCACCGCCAGGCTGCGAGGCCGGGCGCGCTGAAGCCGCTGCACACCCCCCACACCGATTGGAACCCCCCATGAGTTCACCCGTCGCGACACCACCGAGCACCGTCTCACCGCGCACCTGGCGCAAGGTGGGCGTCCGGATCATGCCCCTGGTCGGCCTCGCCTACGTGGCGAGTTACATCGACCGCGCCAACGTCGGTTACATCGCCGCGCCCATGTCCCGTGACCTGGGCCTCGGCAGCGGCCAGATCGGCCTGGCCGCCGGGCTGTTCTTCATCGGCTACGTCCTGTTCGAAGTGCCGAGCAACATGATGCTCAGCCGGTTCGGCGCGCGGAAGTGGATCGCCCGCATCATGATCACGTGGGGGCTGGTCACGGCGGCGACCGCGGCCGTGAACTCCCCGGCCACGCTGTTCGCCGCGCGGCTCCTGCTCGGGTTCGCCGAAGCCGGTCTGGCCGCCGGGATCCTGCTCTACCTGACGTTCTGGTTCCCGCGCCGCCAGCGTTCCTGGGCGCTGTCGGCCTTCATCGTGATGATCCCGCTGTCCTCGATCATCGGCTCTCCGCTGGCCGCCGCGCTGCTGGAGTGGGGCCAGAGCCTGTTCGGCGTCGCGGGCTGGCGGGCGCTGTTCCTCGTCGAGGGCATCCTGACGGTCGTCGTCAGTGTCCTGATCTTCGTCTTCCTGCCGAACCGCCCGGCCGACGCGCGCTGGCTCGACGACGAGGAGAAGGCCGCCATCGAGAACCTCCTGGCCGCCGAAGCCGCCGAACAGCGCGCCCGCGGGGCGCTCACCGGGCTGCGCCAGGCGCTGACCAGCGGCCGGGTGTGGGCGATGGCCGTGACGTGGTTCGCGATCGCGTTCGGGCTCTACCCGCTGCAGTTCTTCCTGCCCACGATGATCAGGTCCATCACGCAGAGCGTCGGCGACTCCGCCGACGTCAGCAGCGTGCTGCTGTCCGCGATCCCCTACGTGGTGGCCGCGGTCGCCCTGCTGACCTGGGCTCGCCTCGCCGCGCGCTGGACGGCGGTCACGGCCACGGCCGTACCGATGGCCCTCGGCGCGGCGGGGCTGCTGCTGGCGACCTTCACCAGCAGCGGCACGCTGTTCGTGCTCGCCGTCTGCCTGAGCGTCGCCGGGATCATCACCGCGATGCCGCAGTTCTGGCGGATCCCGGCGATCGGCCTGACCGAGGCGGCCGCCGCCTCCGGCATCGCCCTGATCAACTCCGTCAGCAACGTCAGCGGATTCATCGGTCCGTACTTCACCGGGACGATCGCGTCCGCGACCGGCAGCTTCACCTACGCGCTGCTGGCCATCGCGATCATCATGGTCGCCGGGCTGGCCGTCCTGCTCACCGCGGGACGCCGGATGGAGCGGCTGGACGGGAGCCTGTCATGACCGCCGCCGACCGGCAGGGAGGCAGGGCGTGAACGCCGCGCTGCTGAACCGGCTCCGCGCCGAGCTCGACGGACGCCGGGCGACCACCGGGCTGCGCCGCGACCTCGTGGTCTCGGGCGCCCAGGGGCCGGCGCTCGGCGTGGCGGGGGAGTGGCTGGTCAACTTCGCCTCCAACGACTACCTCGGGCTCGCCGGCGACCCGGAGGTCCTGGACGCGGCCCGGCGGGCGCTGCGCGAGACGGGGCTCGGGGTGGCGGCGGGCCGAGTGCTCTGCGGCACCCGGGCCGTCCACGGCGAGCTGGAGGCGGGCATCGCCGAGCTGGTCGGCGCCGAGGACGCCGTGCTCCACAACTCCTGCTTCGACGCGAACCTCGGCCTCTTCGACGCCCTGCTCGGCCCGCAGGACGTCGTCCTCAGCGACGCGCTCAACCACGCCAGCCTGATCGACGGCATCCGCCTCACGCGGGCCCGGCGGCGCGTCTTCGCCCACGCCGACCTCGACGAGCTCGAACGCCACCTCGCCGAGTCCGCCGGCGCGCGGCACCGCCTCATCGTCACCGACGGCGTCTTCAGCATGGACGGCGACGTCGCCGCGCTGCCCCGGCTCTGCGAGCTGGCCGAACGCCACGACGCGGTGCTCGTGGTGGACGACTCGCACGCCACGGGGGTGCTGGGCCCGACCGGCGGAGGCACCCCCGAGCACTTCGGGCTGAAGGGACGCGTCGACGTGCTGACGGGGACGCTCGGCAAGGCACTGGGCGGCGCGGCCGGCGGCTTCGTCGCGGGCGACCGCGCGCTGGTCGAGACGCTGCGCCAGGTCTCGCGGCCCTACATCTTCACCAACGCCATGGCCCCCGCGCTGGCCGCGGCGGCGCTGGCGGCGATCCGCATCGCACGGCGGCGTCCGGATCTGCGGGAACGCCTGGCCGCCAACACCGCCTGGCTGCGCCGGGCGTTGCGCGACCTCGGCTACGAGGTGCCGCCAGGGGAGCATCCGATCATCCCCGTGATGCTGCGCGGCGGCACGCTGGCCCGCGACGTGGCGGCGGCGCTGCGCCGCGAGGGCGTCCTCGCCTTCGCGCTCTCCCACCCGGTCGTCCCGGCCGGCGAGGAGCGGATCAGGGTGCAGGTCTCGGCCGCGCACACCGCCGGCCAGCTCGAACGGGCCGCAGCCGCCTTCGGCCGCGCGCGTGCCGTCCTGGCCGGCTCATGAGCACGGCCGACGGACTGCGGGCGCCGACCAGCGCCGACGGCAGTGAGCTGGCGGGCCGGGTCGCGATCGTGACCGGCGGGGCCAGTGGCATGGGCCTGGCCGCGGCCCACGCGCTGGCCCGCCGCGGCGCGACCGTCGCCGTGTTCGACCTGGCCGCGCCCGGCCCCGCCGAGCTGGCGGCGACGCTGGCCGTGCCGGCGGACCGCGTCCGGTCGCTCGCGGTGGACGTCACGGACGGCGACCAGGTCCAAAGGGCGTTCGCCGCGCTGCTGGAGGAGCGGTCGCGGCTCGACATCCTGGTCAACGCCGCGGGCGTCGCACCGCCGACCCCGTTCGAGGAGATCACCCGGGCCGAGTGGAACCAGGTGCTGGCGGTCAACGTGCTCGGGACGGTCCTGTGCTGCCAGCAGGCGCTTCCCGCGATGCGCGCCCGAGGCTGGGGCCGCATCGTCAACTTCTCCTCCACCGCCGGCAAGACCATCAGCACCGCGGGCGGCGCCCACTACACGACGGCGAAGCACGGCGTCCTCGGGCTCACCCGGCACCTGGCGAAGGACTGCGGCCCCGACGGCATCACGGTGAACGCCGTCTGCCCGGGGCTCATCGACACCCCGATGGCCCGCGCGCTGCTGCCCGGAGAGGCACTCGAACACGCCACCCGGTCGTTCCCGGTGCCCCGCGCCGGGCAGCCCTGGGAGGTCGCCGAGCTCGTCGCCTTCCTCGCCTCGGACCGCGCCGCGTACATCACCGGGGCGGCCATCGACATCAACGGCGGCGACCTGATCGTCTGACGCGGCGCCGCCGAACACCCGCAACCAGCACCCCACGAGAAGGTGAGCTATCTGTGAGCACAGGGACAGTCAGGATGATCCGGCACCGGATCAACGGCCGCGAGACCGCCGGCCGGTCCAGCCGCACCGCCCCGGTATGGAACCCCGCGACCGGCACGCACCAGGCCGACGTGCTGCTGGCCGAGCCCTACGACGTCGACGCCGCCGTGCGAGCCGCGCGGGCCGCCCTGCCGGCCTGGGCCGACACCTCGGTCATGCGGCGGTCGCGCTTGATGTTCGCCTTCCGCGAGCTGGTCGACAAGCACCTCGACGACCTCGCGCGGCTGGTCTCCGCCGAGCACGGCAAGGTCCTCGACGACGCCAGAGGCGAGCTCGTCCGCGGCCTGGAGGTGATCGACTTCGCCTGCGGGATCCCGCACCTGCTCAAGGGCGAGTACTCCGACCAGGTCTCGACCGACGTCGACCTGTTCTCCTTCCGGCAGCCGCTCGGCGTCTGCGCCGGGATCACGCCGTTCAACTTTCCCGCCATGGTCCCGCTGTGGATGCATCCGATCGCGATCGCGACCGGCAACACGTTCGTGCTCAAGCCCTCCGAACGCGACCCGTCGGCGGCCAACCTCATCGCCGACCTCTACGCCGAAGCCGGTCTGCCCGACGGCGTCTTCAACGTCGTCCACGGGGACAAGGTCGCGGTCGACGCGATCCTCGACCACCCGGACATCGCCGGCGTGTCGTTCGTCGGCTCGACGCCGGTCGCGCGGTACGTGTACGAGCGCGCGACCGCGGGCGGCAAGCGCGTCCAGGCGCTCGGCGGCGCCAAGAACCACGCCGTCGTGCTGCCCGACGCCGACCTCGACCACGCCGCCGACCATCTGGTGGCGGCCGGGTACGGCTCGGCGGGCCAGCGCTGCATGGCGATCTCGGTCGCCGTCGCGGTGGGCGACGTGGCCGGGCCGCTCGTCGAGCTGATGCGCGAGAAGGCGCAGGCGATCAAGGTCGGGCCGGGGCTGGAGGCCGGGTCCGAGATGGGGCCGGTCGTGTCGGCGGAGGCGCTCGACCGGATCAGGGGTTACATCGACTCCGGCGTCGCCGCGGGCGCCGACCTGGTCGTCGACGGGCGCAAGCTCGACCTCGGGGGCGACGGCTTCTTCGTCGGGCCGACGCTGTTCGATCACGTCACGCCCGACATGGACGTCTACCGCGACGAGATCTTCGGCCCGGTGCTCGTCGTCGTGCGGGTCGGCTCGCTGGAGGAGGCGATCGGCCTGATCAACGGCAACAACCTGGCCAACGGCACGGCGATCTTCACCAGGGACGGCCATGCGGCGCGCCTCTTCCAGCGTTCCGTCCAGGTCGGGATGATCGGCGTCAACGTGCCGATCCCGGTGCCCATGGCGTTCCACTCGTTCGGCGGCTGGAAGCAGTCGCTGTTCGGCGCCCACCACATGCACGGCCCTGAGGGCGTCGCCTTCTACACGCGCGCGAAGGCCGTCACCAGCCGGTGGCCGGCGGAGAGGGAGGACGGCCCGCGCCACCGCGGCGACCTCTCCTTCCCGACGGCGGTCTGACCGGACGGCCCGGCCTCGCGCCGCACCCCGCGGGCCCGGTCGGACGGCCCGGCCTCCGACCGGCCACGCGCCGCACCTCGCAGGCCCGGCCCCCGCCCGGCGCCGG
The DNA here is from genome assembly GCF_040675255.1 of Nonomuraea sp. NPDC049624. NCBI lineage: Bacteria > Bacillati > Actinomycetota > Actinomycetes > Streptosporangiales > Streptosporangiaceae > Nonomuraea > Nonomuraea sp. NPDC049624. The sequence continues at coordinate 408,798 of NZ_JBFAOR010000003.1, forward strand.
CTAGGCCGGCGGGCGCGAGGCGGGCAGCTCGATGTGCGCCCTGCTCACCGAGGTGCTCTTCGCCAGAACCTGCAGCAGGTCGCGGCGCACGCGTTCGCACCGGGCGCGCATCGCGTCCCGGGCGGCGTCCGCGTCACGCGCGCGCAGCCCCTCGTAGACGGCCCCCAGCTCGCCGGGCGGGCTCGCGATGCCGGGATCGATCAACGCGGCCATGCGCAGAACCCGTTCCAGCTCGTCGAGCACGTCGACGATCGCCTTGCCGAGACGCGGGTTGCCGCTGAAGTTGGCGATGATGCCCTCGAACTCGATGCCGGCCCGGAGCGACTCCTCCTGTTCCACCTCGCCCGCCGCGAGCGCGATGGGCACCTTGGACAGCGCTTCGAGCCGTTCGAGCGCCGGCGCCGTGACGCCGAGGCGCGCCGCGGCGGCGGCCGCCTCGCCGGACAGCAGCGTCCGCAGGGCGCACAGGGCGTCGGTGTCCTGCAGCGTGATCGGACTGACGACGTAGCCCGCGCGCGGAAGCGCGGTCACGAGCCCGTCGCGCCGCAACCGGGCCAGCGCCTCGCGCACCGGCGTCTTGCTGATGCGCCATTGCTCGGCGAGCGACGTCTCGGTGAAACTGCTGCCGGGCGACAACGTCAGGTCGATGATCTGGCGGCGGATCGCCCGATATGCCTGACTGGTGCGGTCGAGGCCGGTCTCGTCCGTGCCGACCAGCAGGAGCGCGGGGATGTGCGGGGTTCCGCTGACCACACCATGAATGTCGGACATCGCGCCAGGATACCAATTCACAGCGTTGATACAGCAGCTCGGTCGTCGGGAACTGGATAGAGATATCTATTCTTGTTGTTGATATCTCAGTGTGCGATGCTTCGTTCCATGCAGCGAAACTCCTGGTCCCTTCCCGCCGCGAGCGACTTCCCGGCGCTGGGGGCGATGAGCACCCGCGCCCGCGCGGAGCGCAGCGCACGCGACGGCGTGCGGATGCTCCCGCTCGCGGGCGCCCCGATCCTGCCCATGCCCGAGCACGTACGGCGGGCGGTGGCGGGCGCGATGGACCTGCCCGATCCGCGCGACACCCGCGGCCTGCCGGAACTGCGCGCCGCGATAGCCGCCGAACTGGAGCGCGAGCACGGCCTGCGCGTCGATCCCGAGCGCCGCCTGCTGATCACCCACGGAGCGATGCAGGGGCTCTCCCTCGTGCTGCGCACGGTGCTCGCGCCGGGCGACGAGGTGATCGTGCCGACCCCCACCTACTTCTTCGACGGCGCCGTCCGCGAGGCCGGCGCGACGCCCGTCGGCGTCCCGTCCCGCGAGAGCGATGGCTGGGCGCTCGACCTGGCCGGTCTGGAGGCCGCCGTCACGAGCCGCAGCCGCGCCGTGCTGCTGTGCAATCCGACCAATCCGACGGGCTATCTCCCCGACGCCGCCACCCTCGAGGCCGTGGTCGACCTCGCCGCCCGCCACGGGCTCCTCGTCATCTCCGACGACTCATGGCAGCACTTCACCTACGACGGCCACCGCTACCACCCGGTGGAGGCGTACGCCGACCGCTGGCCGCACCTGGTCACCGTCACCAGCCTCAGCAAGTACTACGCGCTGGCCAGCTGGCGGCTCGGCTACGTCCTGGCGCCGCCACCGGTCATCGACGCGCTCAACCGCCGCTTCGAGTGGGAGGCGGTGTGCTGCGGAGCGGTTCCGCAGCGGGCCGCGGTCGCCGCCCTGACCGGCCCGCGCGACTGGCTCGACCGGGCGCTCTCCACCTACCAGGCCAAGCGCGACCTCGTCTGCGACGGCATCGCCGCGAGCGGCCTCCCCGAGCCCGTCCGGCCCATGGGCGGCGCCTTCCTGCTCGCCGACTGCTCACGCCTCGGCGAGACCCCGGCCGCCATCGACCACGCGCTCCTGCGGAACGGCATCGCGACCGTACGCGGCGCCGACATGCACGGTCCCGACACACATGTCCGCATCACGTTCGGCTCCGACGAGCGAACGCTCACCGAGCTGATCCGCGGCCTCGAACGGGCCCTCCGGGCGTCCTGACACCCCCGGGCATGCCGGTCTTGTTGCGTTTTTGCGGCAAATTTCGGCAGTCGGTCACCAAGGTCGACAATGAAGGGAGATCATGGCATCAGCCTCGGGGAACAGGTCGATCTGCTGAAGGAGACCGATGAACGAGCGAATCCTGCCGTTACCCGCCGTACTGCGCGCCGCGCGAACCGTCATGTGCATCCAGGTGGTCCTGGTGGCCCTGAGTCTGATCGTCTTTGTGACCGGCCTCGTGGAGGCGGCGCTCGTCGGGCTCCTGCTGATCCCCGTCCTGGTCAATGTCGTGATCGGCGTGACCATCGGCGTGGTCGTGGCCAGGATGAGGTCGCGCCGGCCGTGGGTCCGCTGGACGGGAGTGGCCGTCGAGGCGGTCCTGGCGGCCACCCAGCTCTGGGGAATGATCGGCGGCCCGAGCATCGGGGGCGTCGCCGGCCTCGTGCTGGCCGGGGGCGCGATCTACTGCCTCCTGTCGCCGCCCTCGACCGCCTGGTTCACGCCCGCGGCCCCGGCGACAGCGGCTCGTTGACACCCGCCCCCGGTAGGGGGTCGAAGGCGCGCGCCTCTAGCCGAACTTGACGAAGGTCGGGAAGGGGGCGGTGAAGGTCTCGAAGTTGCGGGAGCCGACGAATCCGGCGAAGACGGTGCAGTTGCTGTTGGTGTACAGGGTGGCGTCGGCGTCGGTGTCGTTGTGGGCGTTGCGGGCGCCGCCGGAGACCGGCAGGCAGGCGCCGTTGGGCGTCGGGATGTTGAGGGTGGTCTCCTGTCCGTTGCTGGCCCTGGTGTAGAAGAACGTGCCGGTGGCGGCGTGGGCGGAGACGGGGAGCGATGCCGCGACCAGCGTGGTGGCCAGGGCGCTCAGAGCGAAGGCGGGAAGACGTGTCATGCCTCCAGGTTATACGTAGAGTAAATAAGCGACAACTCTGAGTAACAAGGAAATTCCGGGGTTTCCTCCCGAGAGGCGGCACCCGGGTCCGTCCGCTGCGCGGCCGTTCATGACTCCTGTCATGTGCAGCCGATGACAGCCGGGACTGACCGCGGAACCGCGTTCGGATCATGCTTACGCCATGAACATCCGGACGCTTGGAAAGAACGCCTCGGCCATCGCCCTGACCGCCGGGATGGTGCTGGCGGCCGGCCCGGCGCAGGCCGCCCCCGCGCGGGAGACCGGGCTCGACCGGCAGGCGCTGCGGCAGTCGCTGGACGCCGTGCACGAGGCCGGCATGTACGGCATCTACTCGACCGTCCGCGACGGCGAGCGCAGCTGGCGGGGCGCCTCCGGCGTGGCCGACGTCGCCACGAGGCGCCCCGTACGCCCGGACATGCTGCACCGGGTCGGCAGCATGACCAAGACGTTCACCGCGGTGGCCCTGCTCCAGCAGGTGGCCCGCGGCGCCGTCGAGCTGGACGCCCCCATCGCCCGCTACCTGCCCGACGTGGTGCCGGGCGAGCGCGGCCAGAAGATCACCGTGCGGATGTTGCTCAACCACACGAGCCACATCGCCGACCACGTGGGCCCGGCCTTCCCCTCGCTGCTCCAGGGCACGTTCGAGAGCCTCGACGACAACCGTTTCCGCACCTTCTCCCGCCGGGAGCTGGTCGAGCTGGGCCTGGCCGCCACGCCCACCGGCGAGCCGGGCGCCACGCCGGGGATCTACTCCAACACCAACTACCTGATCGCCGGCCTGCTCCTGGAGAAGGTGACGGGCGAGAACGCCGAGCGGTACATCACCCGCAACGTCATCCGCAAGGCGGGCCTGCGGCACACGTCCTTCCCGCGCACGCCGGTCATCCCCGGACCGCACTCCAAGGCGTACGAGTCGATGTTCGGCTTCATCGACCCGCCCAAGGACTACAGCGTCTACAACATGTCGTGGATCAGCACGGCGGGCGCCGTCGTGTCCACGATGGAGGACCTCAACCAGTTCTACCGGGTGCTGCTGCGCGGCGGGCTGATCGGCCCGGCCGAGCTGGCCGAGATGCAGAAGACCGTGCCCGTGGCCGGCGTGTCGGGGGCCTACGGCCTCGGCATCTACGCCACCGACCTGCCGTGCGGACGGTTCTGGGGGCACAGCGGCGGGGTCTTCGGCATGGCCACCGACTCCTACACCAGCCCGGACGGCGTCCGCCAGCTCTCCATGGGCGTCAACCGCACGAAGTACCAGAGCCTGGACGAGAACGGCAACATCGAGATCAGCCCGATCGACTACGCCACCGTCGACCATCTCCTGCTGGGGCTCTGCGGCCAGAGCGCGGCGCGCACGAAGGCCGCGCAGCCGCAGATCGTCCCGTTCGCCGTGGACCGGCTGGTCTCCGTCAAGCGCTGACGTCACGCGTGCCCGAGGCGAGGCGCGGCCTGGGCACGTCGTCGCCGACGGCCCGGAGCGGGCGTGTCAGCGGCGGCGTCAGTGCGGTGACGGTCCGGTGTCAGGGCGCTTCGCGAAGGTTGACCCATGGCCGCCGGACCGGACAACGGTCCGGCGGAACGACCACCGCGACAAAGGAGACACCATCATGGCGATCGGCGGGAACGGCTTCTCCGAGCAGGAGCTGCGCAGGCTGCGCGAGGTGCTGGCCCGGCACGTCGACTCGGGCCGGATCCCGGGCCTGGTCGCCCTGGTGAGCCGCGGCGAGGAGACGCACGTCGAGGCGATGGGCACGATGCGGCACGACGGCGGCGCGCCCATGCGCCGCGACACCGTCTTCCGGATGGCCTCCACGTCCAAGCCCGTCTCGATCGCGGCGGCCATGGTGCTGCTGGACGAGTGCCGGCTGCGGCTGGACGACGTGATCGACCCGTGGCTGCCCGAGCTGGCCGACCGGCGCGTGCTGACCAGCCCCGGCGCGCCGCTGGACGACACCGTCCCGGCCCACCGGCCGATAACCGTGCGGGACGTGCTGACCTCCACCTTCGGGCTCGGCATGGACTTCACCGCGCTGGGCAAGCCGATCATGAACGCGATCTTCGAGCGGGGCCTCACCCCGAACCTGCCGGTCGAGATGCCCGAGCCGGACGAGTGGCTGCGCCGCCTGGGCGAGCTGCCGCTGATGTACCAGCCGGGCGAGCAGTGGCAGTACCACATCAGCAGCGACCTGGTCGGCGTGCTCGTCTCCCGGGTCACCGGCCGGCCGTTCGAGGAGTTCCTGCGCGAGCGCGTCCTGGAACCGCTCGGCATGACCGACACCGGCTTCCACGTGCCCGCCGACCAGATCGACCGGCTGCCCGCCCTGTACGCCCCCGACCCGGCCACCGGCGAGTTCCTCGTCTGGGACGAGCCCGAGGGCGGGCGGTGGAGCAAGCCGCCGGCGTTCCAGGGAGGCGGCGGCGGCCTGGTCTCCACCGCCGACGACTACCACGCCTACTTCCGGATGTTGCTCAACGGCGGCACCCACCGGGGCACCCGCATCCTGTCCCGGCCCGCCGTCGAGCTGATGACCACCAACCGGCTCACTCCGCGGCAGAACGACGCCCGTACCGCCCTGGCCAGGAACAACGTGCACATCTCCTTCGGCCAGGGACAGCAGGGCGGCTGGGGCATGGGCATGGCGGTGCGCACCTACCGCGGCGACTACGCCCCGGTCGGCCAGTTCGGCTGGGACGGCGGCAGCGGCACCTCGGCCTACGCCGACCCGGTCAACGGGCTCACCGGCGTCCTGCTCTGCCAGCTCGGCTACTCCGTCCCCAACCCGGCCCATCTGATGAACGACTTCTGGACCACCCTCTACCAGGCCCTCGACGACTGACGCGGGCCACGCTGACCGGCGGTGCAAGCGCGGGGCCAGCCCCGCGCAACAGCGGTCCTCTTTGCTGAGGTTGTCCGACGTCAGTCTCACAAGGGGGACCAATGACCAGATCAGTGATCGGAACCGGCAAAGCGGCCGGGGCGGCCGCCGCCGCGAGTGCTCTGCTGCTCGCGGTGGCGTCGCCGGCGCACGCCGCGACCGACCTCCAGCTCGGCTGTCACACGTACGGCAGCAAGGCGCTCCGGTACGAGCTCGACGCGACCGCCACCTTCGAGAACCTGCCAGGCGGGCGCCGCGCCTGGCACAAGCTGACCTTCCGCGTCGACCACGGCGGGTCCACGACTGTGGTGAAGATGCGGATCAGGGACGGCTACCGGAACGCCTGGGCCTTCGAGCGCGCCGTCGAACCAGGAACGACCTACACCGCGCTGCCGCTGGTCGACGGCGGACGGCCGCTCGTCACGAGCACCGACCGCAAGGACGACCAGGTCGTGTTCGCGGCGTTCTTCGCCACCGCCCAGGACCCGGACCCCCGCTGCATCACCCGCTCGGCGCCGATGTAGCCGTCCCGCCATGGGGGCAGCAGCGGTGCAACATTCCGGCAACCGGAGCCGCGTAGCCCTGGTCGCGAGAACGACGGGACGGAACGTCGAAGGAGGCGCCGACGTGGCATCGCTGCACACCCCCGATACACCGCCTGCCCCCGGACGGGCGGCACCGCGAACGCCCGGCGAGGAGCTGCCGCCGGAGCCGGACGAGGGTGCGCCGCGAGGGCCCGGCGAGGAGGTGCCCGGAGCCGGTGGGGAAGTGCCGGGGAACGGCGGGGAGGCGCCCGACGGCGGGGGACCGGCGGAGGTCAGGCCGCCCGGCCGCCGGTTCCTCGCCGCCGGCTCCGTGGCGGCGCCGGCGTGACCCGGCTCGCCTCAGCCCGCGGCCGCCGAACGAACGTGACGTCCGTCTGACGTCGTTCCGTGGCCTGAACGAGCGTGACGTGTCCTGTCGTCGTCTCGCGGCGTGAACGAGCATGACGTGTCCTGTCGTCATCTGGCGGTCGCCTCGGCGGCGGCCAGGGCCGCGGTCACCGTGTCCGCGACGGTGCGGCGGCGGCCGGCGGTGTGGCGGGCCTGGTAGCCGTCGGCCCCCAGTGCCGCACGCAGGCCGCTCTCCAGCGCGGCGAGGTCGGCCGCCTCGCACGGCGGCACGGGCGCCGAGATCGTCTCGCGGATCCTCGCGGCGCCGCCGAGCAGTTCGGCCGCGGCGGCGTGGGAGCCGTCCAGGTGCAGGGTGCGGGCGATGGCCTCCACCACGCTCGACGACCGGCACAGGTCGCCCAGGCGGTGCTGGACGTCGAGCGCGCGGCCCAGCCGCCGGGCCGCGGCCCCGAGATCCGCCCCGGACGCCCCGGACGCCCCGGACGGCCCGGCGCCGGTCAGGTCGGCCAGGGCCAGCAGGTTGTCGGCCCAGCCGAGCCCTTCGGGGAAGCCGACGTCCTCGAAGAGCGCCAGGGCCTCCAGCAGCAGGTCGCGCGCGCGTGCGGGGGCGCCGTCGTACAGGTCGCAGGCGGCCAGGTCGAGCAGCGTCCAGCCGATGCGTTCCTTGTCGCCCAGCCGGACGAACGCGTCGTGCGCCTCCCGCGCCCGCGCCCGCGCCTCGGTGAAGCGCCCGGCCAGCCACGAGGCCAGGGCGAGCATCTCGACCTGGAACGCCTCCCCCCAGACGTCCCTGGCGGTCCGGTACTCCTGCCGTGCCTGCTCGTGGGTCCGCAGGGCGCGGTCGAAGTCGCCGGTCTCGCGGGCGATCTCGCCCAGCATGCTCAGCGCCCGCGCCACGCCGGCCGCGTCGCCGAGCCGCCGGTACGCGGCCAGGGCGCGTTCGGCGTACCCGGTGGCGGGGGCGTAGTCGCACTCGTAGGCGGTCAGCGTCGCGACGCCGCCCAGCGCCTTGGCCACGTACGGCTCCGCGGCGGCCCCGGCGTGCCGCAACGCGGTCTCCAGCCAGTGGCGGCCTTCGGAGTAGTGGCCGCGCAGGTAGCAGTAGCGCCAGACGGCCCCCGCGATGCGCAGCGCCACCTCGTCGGCGGCGCCGAAGGTGCAGGCGGCGCGCAGGTTGTCGTGCTCGGCGGCGACGCGGTCCAGCGCCGCGCCGAGCCCCGGCCCCTTCAGCTCGCCCTCCGCCTTCTCGGCGAAGGCCAGGTAGTGCTCGGCGTGCCGCCGCACGATCAGGTCGCGCCGCTGCGGGGTCAGCTTCCCGGCGGCGAACTGGCGGATCGTCTGCGACATGCGGTACCGGGCGCCGGACGGCGTGGGCTCGACGGTCACCAGGGACTTGTCGACGAGCCGTCCCAGCAGGTCGAGAACGTCGGGCTCGGCCGAGACGGCGGCGGCCGCCGTCAGGTCGCAAGCGCCGGGGAACACCGACAGGGCGCCCAGCAGCTCGCGCTCGCCGTCGTCGAGCAGGGCGTAGCTCCAGTCGATGACGGCCCGCATCGTCCGGTGCTGCGGTGGCGAGGTGCGCGGGCCGCCGGTCAGCAACGTGAAGTGGTCGTGCAGCCGCTCGGCGATCTGGGGCAGCGTCAGCACTCTGGCCCGGGCCGCGGCCAGCTCCAGGGCCAGCGGAAGTCCGTCCAGGTCGGCGCAGATCAGTGACAGTGCGGCCCGCTGGTCGTCGTCCAGGCCGGTGAGGGGGCCGAGCCCGGCGCGTTCCAGGAACAGCTCGGCCGACGGCGGCGCGCCCAGCGGCGGCACCCGCCACACCAGCTCGCCTCCCACACGCAACGTCTCCCTGCTGGTGGCCAGGATGTGCACCGACGGGCAGCTCGTGAGCAGCTCGTGCGCGACGGCGGCGCAGGCGTCGGCCAGGTGCTCGCAGTTGTCGAGCACGAGCAGCACGCGCCGCGTCCCCAGGTGCTCGGCGAGTGCCCGCAGCGTGGAGTGGCCGCCCGTGGTGTGCACGCCGAGCAGGTCGGCGACGGCCGGCGCCACCAGCTCGGGGTCCTCGACCTGGGCCAGTTCCACGAAGTGCACTCCGTCGAAGCCCGCGCCCGCGCCCGCGGCCATGCCCGCGGCCATGCCCGCGGCCATAGCCATGGCCAGGCGGGTCTTGCCGACGCCGCCCATGCCGGTCAGCGTCACCAGGCGGTGGCCCTCGACGAGGGGACGCAGCTCGGCCAGGTCCGCCGCACGCCCGACGAGCCGGGTGATCGGGGCCGGGACGCCGGTGCGCACGCCCGCCGGAGCCACCGGCGCGGCCGTCACCTGCCGCACGACCGGCGCGACGCCCGGGGGCAACAGGTCCTCGGCGGTGAGCCGGCGGCGCAGCACGTTCGCCTCGATCCCGCGCAGGGCCGGGCCGGGATCGACGCCGAGCTCCTCGTCGAGCACCCGGCGGGCCCGCTGGAAGGTGGCCAGGGCGTCGCCCTGCCGTCCCGACAGGGCATGAGCGATCATGAGCAGCTCCCACAGGTGCTCGCGCAGCGGATGCTCCACGACCAGGTGCTCCAGCTGTTCGGCGGCGGCCCGGTGCAGCCCGAGGCGCAGCCGCGCGGTCAGGACGTCCTCCGTCGCCGACAGCCGCATCTCCCTGAGCCGCTCGATCTCCCCGTGCGCCCAGCCGTGCACCTGGCAGTCGGCGAGCACGTCGCCCCGCCACAACTCCAGCGCGCCCGCGAGCACGCCGGCCGCCCGGTCCGAGACCTCCTCCGCCAGCAGGCCGCGGCCGAGCAGCACCTCGGACTCGAAGACGGCGGCGTCGACCTCGCCGGGCACGAGCGCCAGCCGGTAGCCGGGCGCGCGGGTCTCCAGGACCTCGGGCAGACCGGCCTCGCGCAGCCTGCGGCGCAGGTGGGAGATGTAGGTGTGCAGCGTGCGCACGGCCTCCGCCGGCGGCTGCTCGCCGTACAGGCCGTCCACCAGGCGTTCCACCGACACCACCCGGCCGGGTGTGAACGCCAGCAGGCCCAGCACCGCGCGCAGGCGGGATCGCGGCAGGCCGGTACGCCGGTGACCGGCGACGAGCTCGACGGGTCCGAGTACGGCGACGCGGATGTTTGCGGCCACCGGGCGCTACCTCCGGGCAGGGGGCTGACATCGTCGACGACGAGTAAAGGTGCCGGGGTCCGTCACGTCCTCAGGGAAACCCCTGAACCCGCGCGACATTTTCCCCGAGGATCATGCTTTGTTACGCTCCACGAGCCGTGACGGAACGATGCCCCCACCGTCCCGGCCGCGCCGAGGGGCGGTTCCACGGCAGGTGAACATGGGCGAACGCCTCCTCGGAAGAGACGCCGAGCTGAACTCGCTGCGCGCATGGCTCGGCCTCCCGCACGCCGGCCCCCGCATGCTCATGATCAGTGGCGCGGCAGGCATGGGCAAGACGTCGTTGTGGACGGCCGCCCTGTCCACCGTCAGGGCCGGCGCGGGCCGGGTGCTCGCCTGCCGCCCGGGGGAGACGGAGACCGGGCTGATCTACTCCGGCCTCGGCGACCTGCTCGACGGGCAGCAGGACTCCCCGGCGGTCCGCGCGCTGCCCGAGCCCCTGCGTGACGCGCTCGGCGTGGCGCTGCTCTGGCAGCGGCCCGGGCACACGCCGCCGGACCAGCGGGCGGTCGCGCTGGCCGTGCTGCACCTGTTCAGACGGTACGCCGACGAGGGGCCGCTGATCATCGGCGTGGACGACCTGCAATGGCTGGACCCGTCCACCGAGGCGGTGCTCGGCTTCGCGCTGCGCCGGCTGGAACAGCCCGCCGGCGTGCTGGCCACGCTGCGCACCGGCACCGGCACGGGCACCGGCGACCTGTCCCGGCCCCCGCTCGCCCACGCCGTGCCTCCCGACCGGGTGGAACGGCGCGAGCTCGGCCCCCTGGACGCCGACACCATCGGCGCCCTGCTCACCGCCCGGTACGGCCGGCCGCCGCGGCCCGCTCTGCTGCGGGTCGTCCACGAGGCCGGCGGCGGCAACCCGCTGTTCGCGCTGGAGCTGGCCAGAACCCTGGACGACCGGCCCGACCTGGATGCGCAGCTGCCCGTCCCGGAGAGCCTGCGGCACCTGTTACGCACCGTCATGGACGGCCTGTCGGAGGCGGCGGCCGAGGTGGCGCTGATGCTCGCCTCCGCCGCGCGCGCCCGCGCCGGGCTGCTGGACGGCCTGCCCGCGGGGCACGAGGGCCTGGCCGAGCTGGTCGCCAGGCACGTCGTCGTCACCGGCGGTCCGGTCCCGCGCTTCGCCAACCCCCTGTACGGCGCCGCCGTCCTGGAGTCGGCCGGAGCCGCGAGGCGGCGCGAGATGCACGCCAGGCTCGCCCGCACGGCGGCCGGGCCGGAGGAGCGGGCCAGGCACCTGGCGTTGGCCGCGACGGGTCCCGACGCGGTCGCCGCCGACGCCCTGCACGAGGCGGCGCGGGTGGCGGTGGCCCGCGGGGCGCCGTACACGGCGGGGGAGCTGGCCGAATGGGCCGCCCGGCTCACCCCGCCCGAGCAGGACGACCTGGCCACCAGGCGGCGGATCGAGGCCGCGGCGAACCTGCTGACCAGCGGCGGCGCGTCCCGGGCCCGCGCGCTGCTGGAGGACGTCGTGGAGCGGTGCCCGTCCGGGCCGGTCAAGGCCGAGGTGCTGTTCCTGCTCAACCGGGCGATCTTCTGCGAGGGGGACTACGCCGGCGCGCTCGTCCCCAACCAGCAGGCCAGGCTGGAGGCGGGGGAGTCGGTGGAGCTGCTCGTGCCGATCCTGGCCGACCTCGCGTACTCGCGCATGCATGTCGGCCACCTGGCCGGGGCCGCCGGGCACGCCCGCGAGCTGCTGGCCGTGGCCACCCGCACCGGGGACGCCGCCCTGCACGACGAGGCCACCATCGCCACGATCACCATCGAGTTCATGCGCACCGCCAGGCCGCCCGCTGCGGTGCCCGAGCCGTCCTACGACAACCCGCTGGACCGCTCCCCGTTCGCCGCGCTGCACGTGGCCGGCTACCTGTACCGCTCGCTCGGCGACCTGCCGGCGGCACGGGCGGCGCTCGACACCGTCCGCACGGCGGCGGTGGCGGCCGGCGTCGAGGCCTACATCCCGTCCGCGCTCATGTGGGCCACGGAGGTGGAGTGCCTGGCGGGCGACCTCGACGCCGCCGCCGAACGCGCCGCGCTCGCCCGCCGCGCCGGGCAGGAGACCGAGACGCCGTCCACGTCCGCCCTGTTCACCGAGGCGCTGGTGCTGGCCCACCGGCGCGAGCTGGACCGGGCGCGGCCGATCGCCGAGGAGGGCCTGACCGTGGCGTTGCGGTCCGGCATGGGCACGGGCGCGCTGTGCCTGCGGGCCCTGCTCGGCTTCGTCGAACTGGCGGCGGGCGACCCGGCCGAGGCGGCACGGCACCTGGAGCACATGGAGCAGGCGGCCACGGCCCTCGGAGCGGCGCTCGAAGTGGTGTGCCCGACCGCGGTGTCCGACCACGTGGAGGCGCTGGCGGCGCTCGGCCGTCTCGACCGGGCCGCCGAGCTGGCCGAGCGGGCCGCCAGGTCGGCGCGGCTGATCGGCCGGCCGCTGGCCAGGGGCGTGGCGGGCCGGGCCCGTGGCCTCCTGCTCGTGGCCACGGGCTCGCCCAAACGGGCCGCCGAGGAGCTGCGCGCCGCCTGCGCGGAGTTCACCGCCGCAGGCATGCCGTTCGAGCTCGGCCGCACGCTGCTGGCGCTGGCCCAGGCGCAGACACGGCTGCGGCAGCGGGCCGCGGCCAGGCAGAGCGCCGAGCGGGCCGCCGCCGTCTTCGCCGGGATCGGCGCGGACGGCTGGGCCGCGGCGGCGGCGCAGCCCGTCCGCCCGGCCGAGCCGTACGGGCTGACGCCGTCGGAGGGGCGGGTGGCCCTGCTCGCGGCGCGCGGCCGGTCCAACCGGGAGATCGCCGAGGAGCTGGTGATCGATGTGAAGACCGTGGAGACGCACCTGTCCAGCGCCTACCGCAAGCTGGGCGTGCGCGGCCGGACGCAGCTCGCGGTCCGGTTCGGCGACGACGCGGGCACGGGCCGCGCCTGACCGCTCACCTGTGCCGGGCCGCGGCGGTCAGCTCGCGCAGCCGGGCCAGGAACGCCTGCCCGGCCGGCCCGGTGTCGAGCGGCAGCAGGTACGAGCTCGCGTCCGACGACCCGAACCACCGCGCCTGCACGTCCACCCCGGTGGCCCGCCTGTACAGGGCGGGGTCGGCGACGTGCAGCGACACGTCCGCCAGCCTGGCGCCCAGCCGCACCTGCGTGCCCCGGTCGGTGACGGTGGCGATCACGATCACGCCCGGCGTGACGACGGCGGCCGTGGTGAACGGCCCGCTCTCCAGCCCGGCCGCCCTGAACGCGCCGAACAGCCCGTTCAGCAGGCCACGCCGCCCGCGGCCCGGCGGCGGGACGGGGACGCTGCGGGTCTCGCAGCAGATGTCGGCCGTCTCCGCCAGGTCGCCGAGCAGCTGCTGCCCGGCGTATTCCGTGACCGCGGCCCGCAGCCGGTCGTCCAGGTCGCTCACCGGGCACAGCCGGGTCGCTCGGGTGTGGTCGAGGCTCATGACGCTCTCCTGATGAGGTCGGGCGGGGACGGGTGTTCTTCAGCGGCCGGCGGCGGGCCACAGGTACGCCTGCCGCCAGTCGGGGATCGGCTCGCCGGCCCGGTGCCCGGTGCCGAGCAGCAGGTAGACGCAGGCCGCGACCAGCGCGGACAGCAGGAAGCCGACGTCCAGGCCGCCGGTCAGGACGACCAGCGGGCCGGTGTAGAGCGGGCTGTCGGCGTCCAGGAGGCCGACGGCGGCCCCCGCCAGCCAGGCGGCGCAGGCCCGCGGGTTCCAGCCGCCGGCGTACCAGTAGCGGCCGCCCGACAGGCTCTTGTTGTGCACCTGCAGGTCCCGCACGTCGTACACCCGTCCGCAGCGCAGGTGCCCGATCAGCGCGATGACCGCCCACGGCGTGGCCAGCACGGTCAGCACCACGACGAACCCGGTCACGGCCTGCTCCACCCCCACCGTGGAACGGCCGGCGAACACCAGCCCGACGGTGATCGCCGTCGCCACCGCCGCGCCCGCCGTCCTGGACGTGCGCGGGAACAGGCCGTGCAGCTCCAGCCCCATGTTGTACAGCGGCACGCCCGCCGCGCCCAGGCACCCGGCCACGGCCGCGAAGAGCAGCAGCGGCACGTACCAGGCCGGCGCCGCCCGTACCAGGCTCTCCAGGTACGCGCTCTCCGCCCGCGTCGAGATCGCCACGAAGGCGCCGAACAACGTGGGCGCCAGCAGCCCGCAGAACAGCCCGGCGGCCGACGACCACACCACGCTCGCCGCGCTGTGCCGTCTGGGCGACAGGTAACGCGTGTAGTCGCCGATGATCGTGGCGTAGGCGACCGGGCCGCTGATCCCGGCCGTGACCAGGGCGAGGATCCACGCCGATGCGCCGTCCGGCCGACCGGCGGCGGCCGCGGACCAGGACGGGTCGAAGCCCGGCGCGTACGCGACCACTCCGGCGGCCAGCACCAGCGCCATCGGCGCCACCAGCAGCGCGCTGATGCGGGAGATCAGCTCGAACCCGCCGACGGCCAGCGCCGCCACCAGCACCGCGATGCCCGCGTAGGCCGCCGCGCGCGCCGCCTCGCCCGGCCCGGCGCCCGGCACGGAGTCCGGCACGGAGTCCGGCACGGCGTCGCTCAACCGGGCGAGGACGGCCACGACGGCCTCGCCGCCCGTCCAGATCGCCACCGCCGTGTATCCCAGGGACAGCAGCAGCCCGATCAGCGAGCCCACCAGCCGGCCGCGCACGCCGAAATGCGCGCCCGCGGCCACCGTGTTGCTCGTCCCGGCCCGGAACCCCAGCAGCGCCAGCGGCGCCGCCACCATCAGGCCGAGCGCGGTGCCCGCCACGGCGGCCGCGACGATCTGCCACCAGCTCAGGCCGTAGGTGACGGGCAGCCAGCCGAACACCGTCGCGCTGAGCGACAGGTTCGACCCCACGAGCACCCACGTCACGCTCGCGGGGCGGGCGGTGCGGCGATGCTCGGGCATGGCGGAGACGCCGTGCCGTTCGATCACCCTGCGCTGTTCCATGGCGGCCGTCCCTTCCGATCGCGGTCGGAAGCCACGATCGGCGGCGGCGGTTGCGCGCCGGTCGACGCCGGGCTTGCCGGTGGGGGCAAGCGGGCGGCAACATCCCGGCAGGACGGCAACACGACGGCGAGGCCCGCCCGCCTCGCCTGCCGGAGCGCTTCCACCGCGCGGCCATGGGGCTCACTCGTGCGGCCACAGCCCGGCCAGGCGGGCGATGCGGAGACCGGCGTGCAGTTCCAGGCGGATCGACCCGTCGGTGATGTCGCAGCCGATGACCTCCCGGATGCGGTCGAGGTCAAGGACCGGCTGACCGGGCAGCAGTACGGCATCCGCAGCAAGTACCTGATCGGCGCGGACGGCGGCAACTCGACCGTCGCCGCGCAGGCGGGCCTGCCGCTGGTCGGCAAGATGGGGCTCGGCGGCTCGATCAACGTGGTGTTCGAGGCGGACCTCACCCGCTTCGTCGAACACCGGCCGGGCGACATGTACTGGTTCGTCCAGCCGGGTGTCGGCCACGACGGCAACGGCATCGGCGTGCTGCGCATGGTGCGCCCGTGGACCAAGTGGGTCGGCGTGTGGGGCTACGACGTCAATGCCGGGCATCCCTCGCTCACCGAGGAGGACGGCGTCCGCATCGCCCACCAGCTGATCGGCGACGACCAGGTGCCGGTGACGGTCGAGTCGATCTCCACCTGGGCGGTCAACGACGTCTACGCCACCGACAACATGGCGGGCCGGGTCATCTGCGTCGGCGACGCCGTGCACCGGCACTCGCCCATGAACGGCCTCGGTTCCAACACCTCCATCCAGGACAGCTACAACCTGTGCTGGAAGCTCGCCATGGTGGTGCGCGGCGAGGCCGCCCCGGCGCTGCTCGACAGCTACCGGGACGAGCGGCTGCCGGTCGCCAGGCAGATCGTCCAGCGCGCCAAGCGCAGTGACGGGCTGATGCCGCAGCTCTTCATGGCGCTGCGCCTGCCGCCCGCCTCCGGCGCCGCGGAACTGCGCGACGCCCTCGACGCCCTGCTGTCGCCGACGGCCGAGGGCGGCGAGCGGCGGCAGGCGTTCGACGCCGCGATGCAGGCCACGATCATGTGCTTCAACACGCACGGCGTCGAGACCAACCAGCACTACACGTCCGGCGCGATCGTGCCCGACGGCACGCCCGAGCAGCCCGCGCCGCGGGACGAGGAGGTCTACTACTTCGCCTCCACCCGTCCGGGACGCCACCTGCCGCACGTGTGGCTGACCAGGGACCAGCAGCGCGTCTCCACCTTCGACCTGTGCGGCCGGGGCAGGTTCACCCTGCTCACCGGCGTCGGCGGCGCGGCCTGGCGGGAGGCGGCCGAGCGCGTCTCCGCGCGGCTGGGCGTGCCCGTCCGGGTGCGCTCGATCGGCCGCGGCTGCGACTACGAGGACAGCTACGGCGACTACCGCGCCCTGTCCGAGGTCGGGGAGGACGGGGTGCTCCTGGTCCGTCCCGACCACATGGTGGCCTGGCGGTCCGCGTCGATGGCGGACGATCCGGAGGCGGCGCTGAGCGCCGTGCTCGGCCGGATCCTCGGCCTGGCGACCAAGGAGTAGCGGGCCATGCGCATCGCGGTGGCCGGCGGCGGGCCCGGCGGGTTGTTCTTCGCCGCGCTGATCCGGCAGGCGGACCCGTCGTCGGAGGTGACCGTCTTCGAGCGCAACCGCGCCGACGACACCTTCGGCTTCGGGGTGGTCTTCTCCGACCGGACCCTGGAGGCGATCCACGAGGCGGACCCCGTGCTGCGCGCGGCCCTGGCCGAGCACGGCAGGCACTGGGACGACATCGAGGTCCGGCTGAAGGGCGAGCGCATCAGGTGCGGCGGCAACGGCATGGCCGCGGTCGTCCGGCGCACGCTCCTGCTGCTCCTGCAGGAACGGGCCCGCGCGGTCGGGGCGGACCTGCGGTTCTCCACCGAGGTGACGCTCGCCGACCTGGCCGGCTACGACCTGGTGGTGGCCGCAGACGGGGCCTCCTCGCGCATCCGCGAGGAGCTCGGCCCCGGCCTCGGCTCGCAGGTGGAGACCGCCGCGGCCAAGTTCGTCTGGTTCGGCACCGACCACCTCTTCGACGGGCTCACCTTCGTCCACGAACGCGGCCCTGACGGCGTCTTCGCGGTGCACGGGTATCCGATCTCCGACACCATGTCGACGTTCATCGTGGAGACCGACGAGGCGTCCTGGCGGCGGGCCGGTCTCGACGCGTTCGACGAGGGCCTGCCGCCCGGGGCGAGCGACCTGCTCTCCAAGGCGTACCTGGAGAAGCTGTTCGCCGAGCACCTCGAGGGCGGCCGGCTGCTCACCAACAACTCCCGGTGGGCCAGTTTCCGCACCCGCCGCACCCGCCACTGGCACACGACGGCCCCGCGGCCCGTCGTGCTGCTCGGCGACGCCGCGCACACCGCGCACTTCTCCGTGGGCTCGGGCACCAAGATGGCCATGGAGGACGCCGTCGCGCTCGCGCGGGCGCTGGCCGGGCACCCCGGCGACCTGGCGGCCGCGCTCGCCGGCTACGAGCGGGCCGCCCAGCCGCCGGTCCGGCACATCCAGGACTCGGCGCGGCCCAGCCTGGCCTGGTGGGAGAGCTTCGGCAGCTACCACGACGCTCTCGAGCCGTGGCAGTTCGCCTACCACTTCCTGTCCCGCAGCATCTCCGACGCGCGCCTGGCCAGACGCGCGCCGCGGTTCGTCGCCGCGGCCCACCGCCGGTGGCTCGACCGGCACGGCGCCGCGCCCCTGGAGACGGGCTTCGAGGCCGCCGGGTGGTCGGCGTCCGGGCGGCTGCTCGACGTCCTGCCCGGCCCGAACGGCGCTCCCGCCGCCGTCCGGGGGAGGAACGACCTGCCGCTCTCCGCGACGCCGCTGCCCGGCGCGTGGGGCGCGCTGCTGGAGGCGCCGGACGACGAGGACGGGCTGCCCGACCTGTCCGGGCTCGCCGCGGCCGGCGCGACCCTGGTCGCCGTGCACGGCGGCACGGCCCTGGCCCGTACCCGGCTGTGCGAGGAGGCACGGATGCGCGCGGGACTGCCCGCACTGCTGATCGAACGCGAGCCCGACCGCGACCGGGCGCTGACCACAGTGCTCTCCGGCCGCGCCGACCTGGTCGGAGTGCTCTCATGAACGGCCTGGGACCCGGTCGGAGCGCGCACGTGGACGGCCGCGGACCAGGCGGCAGTGCCCCCATGGGCGATCTTGGCCCGTTGTTCGGTCCGCGGGGTGTCGCGGTCGTCGGCGCGTCCCGGGACCCGGGCAAGCTGGGCGCCGCCATGGCCCGTTCGCTGTCCGGTTTCGGGGGGTTCCTGGCGCTGGTGAACGCCCGCGACGACACCATGCACCCGTCCGTCGGCGCCGCCGCCGCGGCCGGGCCCGTCGATCTCGCGGTGCTCTGCGTGCCCGCCGCGGCCTGCGCCGGCGTGCTCGCCGAGGCGGCGCAGGCGGGCGTGCGGGCCGCCGTCGTGTGCGGCGGCGGGTTCGCCGAGGCGGGCGGCGCCGGGATCGAGCACCAGCGACGGCTCGCCGCCCTCGCCCGGGACTCGGGCCTGCGCCTCCTCGGCCCCAACACCAGCGGCTTCCTCGCCCCGCACGCGCGGCTGACCGCCAGCTTCGTCCCCGGCGCCCACCGGGTGCGGCCGGGCGCCGTGGCCGTCGTGGCCGCCAGCGGCGGCGTCAACCACGCCCTGGCGTTCGCGCTGACCGAGGCCGGGCACGGCGTCAGCCTCGCCGTCGGCCTCGGGAACGCGGCCGGCGTCACCGCCCCCGACGTCCTCGACCACCTCGCCGGCGACCCCCGCACCGCCGCCGTCGCGCTGCACGTGGAGTCGGTGGCGGACGGCCCCCGGCTGGTCGAGAGCGTGCGCCGCCTCACCGCGACCCGGCCGGTCGTCGCCCTGGTCGTCGGCCGCCACGACGTCGGGGCCTTCGCCGCCTCGCACACGGGGGCGCTGGCGACCTCCTGGCGCACCACGCGCGCCGCGCTGGCCCAGGCGGGGGCGGTCCTCGTGGACGACGAACGCGAACTCGTCGACGCCGTCGGCGCGCTGGCGGTGACGCGGGCCAGCCCGTGCGCCGACCCGGGGGTGGGGATCGTGACCGCCCAGGCGGGTCCTGGCCTGCTGCTCCTGGACGACCTGCGCGGACGCGGGATCCGGGTGCCCGAGCTCGCTCCCGGCACCAGGGAGACCCTGGCCGGGCTGCTGCCGCCGCTGACCTTCCAGCGCAACCCGGTCGACACCGGCCGTCCGGGGCCCGAGCTCGGGGCGGTGCTCGCCGCCACCGGCGCCGATCCCGGCGTCGACGTCATCGCGGGGTACGTGCTGCACGAACCGGACGCGGTGGACGTCGTCGCCGCCGTCGCCGAAGGCCTGACCGCGGGCGTCCCCGTCGTCCTCGGGCTGGCGGGCACCGGCGACGACGTCGTCCGCGACCGCATGGCCCTGCGCGGGTCGGGCGTGCCCGTGGCCGCCGACGCCCGCGGCGTCGCCGCCGCCACCGCCGCGCTGCTGGCCGACGCCCGCGCGCGCCCGGCCCGCCCGGCCGCCTCGACCCTCTGGCGGGCGCCGGCCGTCCCGCCCGGCCGGTACGACGAGCACACCGGCAAGGCACTGCTCGGACGGCTGGGCCTGGCGACCATGCCCCCTTCCCGCCGTGAGCCAGGTCGCCGCCGTGGCCATGCCGGACCCCGTGCTCGGGGAGCGCGTGTGCGTGTACGTCGTGCCGCGGGCCGGGGCGACGGTCACGCTGGAGGAGATCCGGGCGCGCATGGAGAGCGCGGAGGTCGCCCGCTTCAAGCTGCCCGAACGGCTCGTCGTCGTCGAGGAGCTCGCCTGGACCAAGGTCGGGAAGATCGACAAGAAGGCCCTCAGGACCGACATCGCCGACCGCCTCAAGGCCGAGCTCGCCGGGGGGTGACGGAGCCGGCCGCCGCTCCGGCGCGTACGGTCGGCGAGCTTTCCTGCTCGGTGCGTGCTCGTCCGCCGCGTAGCGCCATGTCAGGCCCAGCGCGGCGGCTCCACGGGCTTTTGGCGTGCCCGAAATCCCGATAAATACGGGCTTGTGGTGGATTACGGCGCTCGGGAAGGATGCTGGGAGGCGGACGGTGATCCCGTCCGATCGCAGGCGAGACGAAGGACGCCGGATGACCCAGGCCGACGCGGTTGCATCACTCGTGGAGCGCAGGTTAGGCCGCGCCCTCGATCCCGACCTCAACTTCTTCGAAGCCGGTTTCGACTCGCTCGCGCTGGTCGAGCTGCACGAGGAGATCACCGCGGCGCTGGGCCTGAAGCTGCCGGTCACCGCGATGTTCACCCACCCGAACCTGCGCGCTCTCTCGCACCTGATCGCCAAGGGCCAGGAGGCCGCCCCGGCCCGGCAGGACGGCGTCCGCCGCCGTCCGCTGGGCGGCAGCCGCCGCGACGTGCGCGCCAGGATCCGCGAGGAAGGTCGGTGACCTCGCACGAACAGCCCGTCGCGGTGATCGCGGTGGGGCGTTTCCCGCTGGAGGCCGGGGCGGCCGAGGAGGCCGGGCACGATCCAGGAGCGCAGGCCGTCCGGCTGTACGGCGGGGTGGGCAAGGCCTGCGCCGCGCTGCTGGCCGGGGAGTGCGAGCTCGCCGTGACCGACGCCGGCGAGCTGCCGCCGGGAACGCTGCGCGGCACCCTGGTCCTGCGGCTGCTCGACCGGGCGCTGCTCGACGGCGACCTGGTGCACCGGGTGATCTGGCCCGGCGACCTGGAGGTCGAGGAAGGGTATCCGCCGGTGCACGCGCCGGGCGACGGCCGTCCGCGGGTCGTGGTGTGGTCCGGCCGCACCCGCGAGGAGGCCGAGTCGGTACGGCGAAGCCTGGCCGGCTTCCTCGCCGGGCTGCCGGAGGACCGCTACGCCGACGTGGCGGGCACCCTGCAGCAGGGACGCGCCCACCACCCCGTGCGCGGCGCGGTGGTCTGCCGGAGCGCCGCGGAGGCCGCCCTCGCGCTGGGCCGGGAGCACGACTACGAGCAGGAGCCGGTCAGCCCGGCCCTCTCCGCCGGGGCAGCCGGTCTGTACGGCGTGGAGCCGGTGTTCACCGAGGCCGTGGACGTGTGCGAAGAGGTGTTCGAAGCCCGCGGCGTCCAGGCGTCACCCGCCCTCACCACCGCCTACGGGCTGGCCGCCACCCTCGCCGCCTGGGGCGTCCTGCCGGCCGTCCCGGACCCGGCGGCCCTCGTGGACGCCCCCTCGCCGCACGACACGCTCACCGCCCTCACGCGGGCGAACCCCGGGGCCGAGGTCGAGGCGGGTCCCGACCGGGCCGGGTTGCTGGCCGCCGTGGCCAGCTTCTGGACGGGTGGCGGCCGGGTGGACTGGGCCGCGCTCGACCCCGATCATCCGCTGCAACGCGTCCCCGTCCCGAGGCCGCAGCCGGAGCTGCCCGCCTCCGTGGAGGAGCCGCGCCCGCTGTCGGCGGTGCCGTACTCGTTCTGGGTGCTGGAGCAGCTCGCGCCGGACAGCGGCGTGTCGAACCTGGCGGTGGCGCTCAGGTTCCGGACGCCGCTGCGCCGGCTGCCGCTGCAGATCGCGGTGAACCGGCTGGTCAAGCGGCACCCGGCGCTGCGCCTGCGGTTCCCCGTGGTGGACGGGACGCCCGTCCGGCACCTGGTGGCCCCCCAGGACGCCCAGCTGAAGGTCGAGACCCGGGCCACGACGGAGGAGACGCTGGTCGCGGACCTGCGGTCCTTCCTGGACGAGCCCTTCGACCTGGGCCGCGACCTGCTCGTCAGGGTGGGGCACTTCACCCTGTCCGACGGCGCGGGAACCGTGGTGTGCCTGGCCGGCCACCACATCATCATCGACGGCACCTCCATGCAGCTCCTGGTGGAGGAGCTGGGCCGCTTCTACGACAGCCAGACCGGGCACGGCCCGCTGCCCCCGGAGCTGGCGGGCCCCGCGCCGATGCTGGAGCCGGGGGAGCCGTCGGAGGAGTCGATCGGCTACTGGCTGGACCGGCTCGACGGCGTCGACCCGGCCGCCATGGTGCTGCCGGGCAGCAGGCCCTCGCCGGTCCGTCCGACGTTCGCCGGGCACACCTGCTCCTGGCAGGTGGACGCCGAGACGGTCGCGGCCCTGGACGAGCTGCGCGCCAGGCTGCGCACCACCGGCAACATCGTGCTGGCCACCGCCTTCCTGCTGACGCTGCGCGGGCATGGCGCCGGCCCGGACCTGGTGATCGGCATGCCGGTCAGCACCAAGACGGGCGAGCAGCACCGGCGCGTCGGCTACGCCGTGAGCACCCTGCCGCTGCGCGTCCACGTCGAGCCGGACGACGACTTCGAGCAGCTCGCCAGGCGCGTGGAGGAGGCGTTCGCGGAGGGCGTCGAGCACGCCGGGGCCTCGGTGGAGGCGGTGCTGACCCGCCGCGGGCACGGTACCGACGACTGGCGGGTCCCGCTGTTCCGGCACATGTTCAACTACCGGCCCTGGAGCGACGAGAAGGTGCACATCCAGGGAGAGGTGCCCGGCTATGTGGACAACCTGATCGACCGCAGCCGCCTGGACATGCAGTGCAACGTCATCCAGGAGCCGGACCGGCTCACCGTCCGGATGGTGCACAGCACCGAGGTGCACGACGAGGACGAGATCGCGGCGTTCACCGCCAGGCTGTGCGCGGTGGTGCGGCAGGCGGCGCGCGGCGGAGTGCCGGACGTGTTCTCCCCGGCCGACCGGGCGCTGCTCGACCGCATCAACGACACGGGCCGCACCTGGCCGGGCACGCTGGCCGGGCGCATCGTGCCGGGCCCGGCCGTGGCGGTGCGCGAGGGCGACCACGAGGTCACCTACGACGAGCTGCTGGGACGCGCGGCCGCGGTCCGCGACCTGCTGCGCGAGCACGGGGTGGGTGACGGCGACGTCGTCGCCCTGGCCCTGGGGCGCTCGGCGGACCTGGTGGCGGCGGTCCTCGGCGTGTGGCAGGCGGGAGCGGCGTTCCTGCCGCTGGACGTGCGGCAACCGGAGTCACGCCTGGCCTTCCAGGTGGCCGACTCGGGGGCGCGGCTGATGGTCGCGGCGGGCAGCCCGCACTGGGCGGGCGGGACGCCGGTCGTGCCGATGCCCGGCGCGCGGGGGGACCAC
Source organism: Nonomuraea sp. NPDC049624 (assembly GCF_040675255.1). Taxonomy (NCBI): domain Bacteria; kingdom Bacillati; phylum Actinomycetota; class Actinomycetes; order Streptosporangiales; family Streptosporangiaceae; genus Nonomuraea; species Nonomuraea sp. NPDC049624. Next base: position 431,770 of record NZ_JBFAOR010000003.1, read on the forward strand.
GTACCGGCCGAGACCGGGGACATCGCCTACGTCATCTACACCTCCGGCTCCACCGGGCAGCCCAAGGGCGTGCAGGTCACGCACGCGAACCTGACGAACCTCGTGCTCGACTTCGCCGACCGGCTGGGCGCGCCCACCAGCGTCCTGTGGTCCACCACCACCTCCTTCGACATCTCCTGGCTGGAACTGCTGCTGCCGCTGGCCTGCGGCGGCACCGTGGTCGTGGCCTCCGACGAGGACCAGCTCCAGCCGGGCAGGTTCCTGGAGCTGATCGCCGGAAGCGACGTCCAGGTCGTGCAGGCCACCCCCACCGCGTGGCGGCTGATCGCGCCGGAGGCCGGGCGCGAGCTGGCCGGGCGCACGGTGCTGTGCGGTGGCGAGCCGATGCCCGCCACCCTGGCCAGGGACCTGCTGGAGCTGGGCTGCCGGGTGTTCAACGTCTACGGGCCGACCGAGACGACCATCTGGTCCACCGCCGCCGAGCTGCGCGAGCCGCCGCGCGACCCGGTCCCCGCCGGGGAGCCGCTGGCCAACACCCAGATCTTCGTCACCGACGCCGCGGGCCGCGAGCTGCCGCCGGGCGTGCCGGGCGAGCTGTGCGTCGCCGGCGCGGGGGTGAGCGCGGGCTACCTCGACCGTCCCGAGCTGACGGCGCAGCGCTTCGGCCACCACGACCGGTACGGCCGGTTCTACCGGACCGGCGACCGCGCGCGCATCCGCCACGACGGCCGGCTGGAGCTGCTCGGCCGCGACGACCGGCAGATCAAGCTGCGCGGCCACCGCATCGAGCTGGGCGAGGTCGAGGCCGCGCTGCACGGGCACGAGGCGGTCCGGACGGCCGCGGTGATCCTCGACGGCGACCCGCAGACCGACGGACGGCTCGCCGCCTTCCTGGAAGTCACCGGCGAGACCACCGAGGAAGAGCTGTGGCGCTTCGCCAGGACGCGGCTGCCCGACTACGCCGTCCCCACCCGGTACGTCGTCACCGAAAGGCTGCCCACCACGGCCAACGGCAAGATCGCCTACCGTGAGCTGAAGGTGCCCGACGAGGGCCGCGCCCCGGCGCGGGAGGCGGGCGACGGGCTGGTCCGGCAGGTGGTGGCGCTGTGGAGCGAGGCGCTGAACCGGCCCGGCCTCGGGCCGCACGACAACTTCTTCCTCAACGGCGGCCACTCCGTGCTGGCCGTCCGGCTGATCGGCCCGCTGGAGGAGCTGGCGGGCCGCGCCGTCTCGGTACGGGCCGTGTTCGACCATCCGACGCCGGCCGAACTGGCCCTGCACCTGGGGGAAGCCCGATGACGCCGTGGTACGTCCAGGTCAAGGAGGGGGAGCGGGCGCTGGTCGCCTTCCCGCACGCGGGCGGCGGTCCGGCCTCGCTCGGCGAGCTCGCCGGGCACTTCCCGCCCGAGGTGGGCCTGTGGTCGGTCAACCTGCCGGGACGCCAGGCCAGGCTGGCCGAGGAGCCGCGGACCGACCTCGACGGGCTGGTCGACGACCTGGCGCGCGACCTGGCCGGGTGGCGGGAGCCGTACACGCTGTTCGGCTACTGCAGCGGGGCGTTGCTGGCCTTCCTCGTCTGCCGGCGCGTGGTCGAGCTGGGCGGGCGGCCGGAACGGCTGGTCGTGGGCTCGTTCGCCGCGCCGGACGTCACCCTGCTGCTGCGCCGCCTGCCGTCGTTGCCGTCGTGGCTGTTCTGGGAGCAGCTGATCGAGCTCGGCGGCGTCCCGCCGGAGCTGGCCGACCGGAAGGCGCTCTGGCCGGTGCTGGAGCCGGCGCTGCGCGCCGACTTCGGGCTGCTGGCCGGCTATCACCACCGGCCGGGACCGCCGCTGCCGGTGCCGATCTCCGTCCTGTACGGGGCCAGGGACGCCTCGCTGACCCGGGGCGGCCTCCTGGGCTGGCGGCGGCAGAGCGTGCACCGGCCCGCGTTGAAGGAGCTCGACTCCACCCACTGGCTGGCCGAGGAGACCCCGGACGCCCTGGCCGCCGCGATCGTTGAGGAGATGGGATGCGCCTCGGTTACAGCATGAGCTACTGGGGCGGCGCGGGCCTCGGCCCGGCCGACCACCTGGCGCTGGTCCGCGAGGCGGAGGCCCTGGGCTACTCGTCCGTGTGGGCGGCCGAGACCTACGGCACCGACCCGGCGAGCCTGCTGGCCTGGGTCGCCGGCCAGACCGAGCGCATCGCGCTCGGCACCGGCGTGCTGCAGATGTCGGGACGCAAGCCCGTGGTCGCCGCGATGACGGCGGCCACCCTCGACCAGGTCTCCGGCGGCCGCGCCCGGCTGGGCGTGGGCCCGTCCGGCCCGCAGGTGGTCGAGGGCTGGCACGGCGAGCGCTTCGACCGGCCGCTGGCCCGCGCCCGCGACTACCTCCAGGTGGTGCGCAAGGCGCTGGACGGCGAGCCGGTGCGGCACGAGGGCCCCACGATGACGCTGCCCCTGCCCGGCAGCGAGGGCAAGGAGCTGACGCTGGCCGTCGCGCCGGTCCAGGAGCGGCTGCCGGTCTACCTGGCCGCGATGGGCCCGAAGACGGTCGCGCTGGCCGGCGAGCTCGCCGACGGCTGGCTGGCCATCCACTTCCCGCCCGACCACCTGGCCCGCATGGCCGAACACCTCAACGGCGCCGCCCTGGACGTCGCCCCCATGGTGCTCACGCTCGTCGAGGAGGACCAGGAGCTGGCCTACGACATGATGCGGCCCATGCTCGCCCTCTACCTCGGCGGCATGGGCTCGCGCCGGACCAACTTCTACAACCGCCTGGCCGCCACGCTCGGCTTCGAGCAGGAGGCCGCCCGCATGCAGGAGGCCTTCCTGGACGGGCGGCAGGGTGAGGCCATGGCCATGCTGCCCGACGCGCTCGTGGACGCGATGACCATGTGCGGCCCCGCGGGCAAGGTGCGCGAGCGGATGGCGGCCTACCAGGAGGCGGGCGCGACCACGCTGATCGTCGGCCTGGTCACGCCCACCCGGCGGCTGCGCAGCCGTCAGCTGCGGCTCATTGCGGGTCTGGCGCCGGCATCCCGATGAGCTTGGCCAGCGGCGACCAGGCCATCGCCGCGATCGGCACCAGCGCGCCGACGGCGATGACCACCCACAGCGTCGTCCGCGTGCCCACGGCGCCGGCCAGCAGGCCGGCGCCGAGCGCGCCCAGCGGGGCGGGGATCAGGCCCAGCGAGTAGATCGAGGCCACCACCCGGCCCTGGAGGTGCGGCGGGGTGACCGTCTGCACCAGGCTGGTGTTGGTGACGAAGAAGATCTGCGAGCTGACGCCGCTGACCAGCTGCGCGACGACGAGCATCGCCACCGAGACCCAGACCGGGCCGACGGCCAGCGGGATGAGGAAGAGCGCCAGGTTGCCGTACACCATCGACCACACCAGCACCTTGCCGATCGCGTAACGCCGCATCACCTTGACGGCGACCAGCGCCCCGATGATCGCGCCCACGCCGCCGCCGGCCAGGATGCTGCCGAACCAGGCCGCGGGCACGCCCAGGTCGCGGATCACGTACAGGGCGTAGATCGAGTTCATCGAGCCCAGGATGAACAGCGAGTACACGGCCGAGGAGACGGCCAGCGGCCGGATCAGCTCGTGCCGCATCACCCAGCCCATGCCCTGCCAGATCGCCTTGTGCACCTGCGCGGGGGTGGTGTCGTCCGGCTCCGGACGGGCCTCCGGCCGCTTGATCAGGGACACCGCGATCGCGGAGGCCAGGTACGACACCGCGTCGATGATCAGCAGCGCGGGCGCGGCGAGCACCTTCAGCAGCGCCGCGGCCAGGCCCGGCCCGAACGTCTGGGCGGCCGACTCGGTCAGCTGCAGCTTGGAGTTGCCCTCCATGAAGTTCTCCCGCGGCACCAGGAACGGGAAGTAACTGCGGTAGGCCGTCTGGAAGAGCGTGCTGAGCAGGCCGAGCGCGAAGATGACGCCGTAGAGCCAGGTCAGCGTGAGCAGGTCGGCGAACCACGCCACGGGGATCAGCATCAGCAGCACGAAGCGGGCCGCGTCCGTCCAGATCAGGATGGGCCGCTTGCGCACCCGGTCGGCCAGCACGCCGAACAGCAGGAAGAACACCATCGGCAGTCGCAGCAGGAAGCCGACGACGCCCATCTCCGCCTCGGAGGCGTTCAGGACGGTGACCGCGATGACGGGGAACGCGAACAGACTGATCGCCGAGCCGAACTGCGACAGGCTCTGGCCCGCCCACAGCCGCAGGAAGTCGGGGTGCTTCCAGAGGCTCGTCTGCTCACTGGTCGGGGATGCCATGATCCATCCACCTTCTGATCTCGGTGGCCGCTCCGGCGACCAGGGGTTCGTACAGGATCGGGACGCGTTCCTCGGGGATCGCGACGTGGGCCAGCCGCCCCTTGGCGACGGAGGGCCAGTTGCCGTCCTCGCGCCTGGGCGCGAAGAGCGCGACGCCGCCGTCGTAGGGCTCGTGCCGGTAGCCGCCGACCGCGTGCGCGTTGGCCCGGAACACGGCCAGGTAGCGGCGCGCCTGCTCGACCTCGGCGGTGTCGGGCGCCAGCCGGTCGGCGGCGGAGGCGGCGCCCATGACCGTCAGGAGCTGCTCCTCCGGCGGCCGGGCGGCGAGTTCGGCCGGGTCCAGCCCGAGGGTCTCCTCGGGGCCGCCGGCCAGCGCGTGGAACAGCAGGACCGTGTCGTCCTCCAGCGACGCCTCGGCCACTGGCTCCTCGGCGTTGGCGTAGAGCAGCACGACGAGCGGCACCTGCTCGCCGCGCTCGCGCAGCCGCCTGGCCACCTCCAGGGCGATGTTCCCGCCGATGCAGAACCCGCCCAGCACGTACGGCCCCGCCGGCCGCACCTCCAGCAGGTCGGCCACGTAGGCGTCGGCCATCTCGGCGAGCGTGGCGTGCGGCTCCTCGCCGGGCGCCAGCCCGCGCGCGGCGATGGCGTACACCGGCTGGTCGGGGCCGAGGCGGCGGGCCAGCGGGTGGTAGCGGAAGACCTGGCCGCCGAGCGCGTGGATGAAGAAGATCGGCGTGCGGTCGCCGTCCGGGTTGAGCGGCACGACGTGGCTCGGCGGCGCCAGGTCCTCGGGCTGGCGGAGCACCCTGGCCAGCTTGCTGATCGTCGGCGCGGTCAGCACGGTGCCCACGGGCAGGCTGCGACCCAGCTCCTGGCGGATGCGGGCGGCCAGCCGCAGGGCGCTCAGCGAGTGGCCGCCGAGCTCGAAGAAGTCGTCCAGGATCCCGGCCGCGGGCACCTGCAGCACCTCTTCGTAGAGCGTGGCCAGGCGCGCCTCCACCTCGTCGCGTGGCGGCACGTACGGCCGGCCGCTCGCCGTCTCCGGCGCGGGCAGCGCGGCCCGGTCGAGCTTGCCGCTGCGGGTGAGCGGGAGGGCGTCCAGGCTCACCCACCGGCGCGGGATCAGGTGGTCGGGCAGGACGTCCTGGAGGTCGGGCACGTCGCCCACCACGTAGCCGACCAGGCTGTGCCCGTGCGCCGTGACGGCCGCGTCCCGGACCCCCGGCTGGGCGCGCAGGACGGCCTCGATCTCGCCGGGTTCGACGCGCATGCCGCGGATCTTGACTTGGTGGTCGGTGCGGCCGAGGTATTCGAGTTCCCCGGTGGGGAGCCAGCGGGCGAGGTCGCCGGTTTTGTAGAGGCGTTGGCCGTTGGGTGCGGGGAGGAAGCGTTCGGCGGTGAGTGCGGGTTTGCCGAGGTAGCCGCGGGCGAGTTGGATGCCGCCGATGTAGAGCTCGCCGGGGGTGCCGATGGGGACGTCTTGGAGGTGTGGGTCCAGGACGTGCAGGGTGGTGTTGTGGACGGGTTTGCCGATGGGGACGGTGGTTTCTCCGGGTTGGCAGGGGTGCCAGGAGACGTCCACGGCTGCTTCGGTGGGGCCGTAGAGGTTGTGCAGTCCTGGGAGGTCGTGGCCGGGTGGGAGGGCTTCGCCCGAGCAGATGATCCGGGGCGGGAGTTGGATCTCTTCTTCTTCCAGGAACGCCTGCAACATCGAGGGGACGAAGTGGGCAGTGGTGATGTTCTCGGTCTTGATGAGGTCGCGCAGGTAGGCGGTGTCGCGGTGGCCGCCGGGCCGGGCGATGACCATGGTGGCGCCGGTGATGAGCGGCCAGAACAGTTCCCACACCGACACGTCGAAGGTGGTGGGTGTTTTGTGCAGGACGCGGTCCTGCGGGGTGAGGTGGAAGGTGTCCTGCATCCAGCGCAGCCGGTTGACGATCGCGCGGTGGGAGACGCCGACGCCCTTGGGCCGTCCGGTGGAGCCGGAGGTGAAGATGACGTAGGCCAGGTTGTCCTCGTGCACCGGCGGCGGGGTGAACCGGTCTCCGGAGGTCGCGGCGGTGAGCACGGTCGCGGCGCCCGCGTCGGCGAGCATGCCGCGCCGCCGTTCCTCGGGATCGGCCGGGTCGAGCGGCAGGTAGGCGCCGCCCGCCGCCAGCACGCCGAGCAGCACGACGGGCAGGTCCAACCCGCGTTCCATGCAGACGCCCACCGGCTGGTCCACCCGCACGTCCAGCCCGGCGGCCACCGCGCGGGCCCGTTCGGCCAGCTCGCGGTAGGTCAGCCGGTCGCCCTCGAAGACGACCGCCGTCGCGTCCGGGGCGCGCTCGGCCTGCTCGAACACCAGGTCGTGCAGGGTGCCGCCCGGATGTTCCCGATCGGTGGTGTTCCAGCGCGCGAGCTGGGCCGCGTCCTGCGGCGAGATGCCCGCCTGTCCGGACAGGGCGCGGAGGTAGTGGTCCCGGATCGCCGCGACCTGGTCGGCGGGGAACTGCGTGGTGTCGTAGGAGATGGTCAGCGTCAGCCCCTGGCCCGGCGTCCGGACGAAGGCCGTGCTGAAGGCGAAGTCGGTCTGCTCGAAGAAGTCCTGGCCCTCGATGGGCGTGGCGGCGGCGCCGTTCACGTGGAAGTCGCGGAAGTCCACGTGCGTGTCCAGCAGGCGCGCGCGACCGCTGGCCCGCTGGATCTCGAAGAGCGGGAAGTGCCGGTACGGCAGCGCCGCCACCTCCGCCTGGAAGACCCGCTGGACCAGGTCGGGTGCATCGGCCCGGACCCGCAGCGGGACGGTGTTGAGGAACAGGCCGAGCACCTCGTCGCCGGCCTCGCTCTCCGGGCGGCTGTGCGTGAGCATCCCCGTCAGGACGTCGGGATCGCCGGTGAGCAGGGCCATGACGCGCACGTGCGCCGCCAGCACCACCGAGCGCAGCGGCACCCGGGCGGTGGCCGCCTGCTCGGCCAGCGCCTTCGCCAGGTCGCCGGGGAGCGCCGTGGCCAGCACCGCGACCTCGCGCGGCCCGCCGGTGGGGTAGCCGGGCATCCGGGGCAACCGGCCCTCCGGCGCCTCGGCGATCGCGTCCCGCCAGAACTCCGCCGCCTCCGGCCGGGCCAGCATCGCCTTCTCGGCCGCCACCAGGTCGCGGAAGCGCGCCGCCGGCGGCTCCACCGGCAGCCCGGGGGTCGCATAGCGTTCCAGCAGCTCGCTGACCAGCCGCGCGACGCTCCACCCGTCGAGGATCGCGTGGTGGAAGTAGACGGTCAGTGCGAACCGGTCGGCTTCGGGCCGCACGTGGACGCGGAGCAGGGGAGCCCGCGTCCAGTCGAACGGCCCGTACTCCGGCTCGCCGCCGGAGACGGTCAGCGGGATCTCCGCACGGTCGTGCACGAGCTGGACGGGCTCGCTGAACCCGGTCAGGTCGAAGGACGTCCGCAGCACCTCGTGCCGGGCCGACAGCTCGTCCAGCGCCCTGACCAGGGCCGCCTCGTCGAACGTGCCGCGCAGCGTGAGCGTGGTGTGGTCGTGGAAGGTCACGCCGTCCAGCTCGCTGTGGTACAGCATCCCGGCCTGGAGGGCGCTGAGCGGGTAGGCGTCGATGATCATCGCGTGAGCCTCTCTCTGTCCGCCACGCTGAGCAGGTCGAAGGCTCCCGCCGTGGTCTCCGGTACGGCCTGCCGCGGCCGCAGCACGGCGGCCAGTTCGGCGACCGCCTGATGGGTGAACAGCTGCTGCAGTTCCACGTCGTAGCCCGTGGCGCGCAGCCGGGCGACGACCTTGAGACTGCTGATCGAGTCGCCGCCCACGGCGAAGAAGGTGTCGTGCCGGCCGGCCCGGTCTAGGCCGAGCACCTCCTGCCAGACCTGCGCGACGGCGATCTCCGCCGCGCCGCGCGGCGGCTCCCACGGCAGGTCGGCCGGGCGGTCAGGCGCGGGCAGGGCGGCGCGGTCGAGCTTGCCGTTGGCGGTGACGGGCAGGCGGTCCAGCCGCACCCACGCCGTCGGGATCATGTAATCCGGCAGCGCGTCGGACAGCTCGGGGACGTCGCCGACGACGTAGCCGACCAGGCGGCCGTTAACCAGCTTGGCCGCCGCGGCCGTGACGCCGGGTCGCTCCCGCAGCACGGCCTCGATCTCGCCCAGCTCCACGCGCATGCCGCGGATCTTGACTTGGTGGTCGGTGCGGCCGAGGTATTCGAGTTCTCCCGAAGGTAGCCAGCGGGCGAGGTCGCCGGTTTTGTAGAGGCGTTGGCCGTTGGGTGCGGGGAGGAAGCGTTCGGCGGTGAGTGCGGGTTTGCCGAGGTAGCCGCGGGCGAGTTGGATGCCGCCGATGTAGAGCTCGCCGGGGGTGCCGATGGGGACGTCCTGGAGGTGTGCGTCCAGGACGTGCAGAGTGGTGTTGTCGACCGGTCTGCCGATGGGGACGGTCGGTTCGCCCGGTCGGCAGGCGTGCCACGAGACGTCCACGGCCGCTTCGGTGGGGCCGTACAGGTTGTGCAATCCTGGGAGGTCATGGGGTGGGAGGGCTTCGCCGGAGCAGATGATCCGGGCTGGAAGCCGAATCCCTTCCTCTTCCAGGAACGCCTGCAACATCGACGGGACGAAGTGCATCGTGGTGATGTTCTCCGTCTTGATGAGGTCGCGTAGGTAGGCGGTGTCGCGGTGGCCGCCGGGCCGGGCGATGACCATGGTGGCGCCGGTGATGAGCGGCCAGAACAGTTCCCACACCGACACGTCGAAGGTGGTGGGTGTCTTGTGCAGGACGCGGTCCTGCGGGGTGAGGTGGAAGGTGTCCTGCATCCAGCGCAGCCGGTTGACGATCGCGCGGTGCGAGACGCCCACGCCCTTGGGACGCCCGGTCGAGCCGGACGTGAAAATGACGTAGGCCAGATTGTCCTCACGCACCCGCACCACGGAAGCCGCAGCCGGCCGCACGTCCGCCGCCGTGACCATCAGGTCGGCGCCCGCGTCGGCCAGCATGCCGCGCGTGCGCTCCGCCGGGTGGGAGGGGTCGAGCGGCAGGTAGGCGCCGCCGGCCGCCAGCACGCCGAGGAGCACGACGGGCAGGTCCAGCCCGCGTTCCATGCAGACGCCCACCGGCTGGTCCACCCGCACGTCCAGCCCGGCGGCCACCGCGCGGGCCCGTTCGGCCAGCTCGCGGTAGGTCAGCCGGTCGCCCTCGAAGACGACCGCCGTCGCGTCCGGGGTGCGCTCGGCCTGCTCGAAGACCAGGTCGTGCAGGGTGCCGCCCGGATGTTCCCGATCGGTGGCGTTCCAGCGCGCGAGCTGCCTCCGCTCCTCGTCCGGCAGGATGTCCAGACGCCCCACCGGCACGTCGGGGGACGCCACCACCGCACGCAACAGCGCGGCGAACCGCTGCGCCAGCCGCTCGATCGTCTCCGGCCGGAACAGCTCGGCGTTGTAGACGAAGCGGCCCTGCAACAACTCGCCCCGCTCGGCGGCGTAGAGCTCCAGGTCGAACCGGGTGGTCGTGCTGTCCGGCTCGAAGCCCTCGCCGTCGCCGCGGTAGCTCTGCAGCGCGAACAGCACCTGGACCAGCGGCGGGCGGCTGACGTCGCGTTCGGGGTCCAGCTCGGCGACCAGCTTCTCGAAGGGCAGCTCCTGGTGGCCGTAGACCTCGATCGCGCCGTCCCGCGTGCGGCGCAGCAGCTCGGCGAAGCCGGGGTCGCCCGCCAGCCGCGCCCGCAGCGGGAGCAGGTTGACGAACAGCCCGACCATGTCCTCGAACTCCGGCCGGGTCCGTCCGGCCACCGGCGACCCCACCGCGAAGCCGGTCGTGCCGGACCAGCGGGCCAGCAGCACCTGGAAGGCGGCGAGCAGCCCCATGTAGAGCGTCGCCCCCTCGGCCCGGCACAACTCGCGGAACGCCGCCACGTCCAGCTCCACGTCGTGCCAGCCGCCCCGGAAGGTCTGCCGGGCCGGGCGCGGCCGGTCCAGGGGCAGGTCGAGCACCTGCAACCCGTCCAGCTCGGCGCGCCAGAACGCCAGGTCGGCGGCCAGCCGGTCGCCGCTCAACCGCTCCCGCTGCCACAGGGCGTAGTCGCCGAAGCCCAGCCGCGGCCCGCTCTGCGGCGGCGTCAGCAGCTCGCGGAGGATGAGGTCGGCCGACCAGCCGTCGGCGACGATGTGATGGACCGCCACCAGCAGCGCGTGGTCGTCGGGCGCGAGCCGGACCAGGGTGGCGCGCAGCAGCGGGCCGTCCGCCAGCTCGAAGGGGAGTGCGGCGTCGGCGCTCAGCACCTGCCTGGCCGCCGCCTCGCCCGGCACGTCCACGACGCGCAGTGGCACCCGCACCCGGTCCGCCACCCGCACCTCCGGCCGCCCGTCGGGGCCGGCGGGGAAGGTCATGCGCAGGCTCTCGTGCCGGGCGACCACGGCGTCCAGCGACTCCCGCAGCCGTTCGACGTCGAGCGGGCCGCGCAGCCGGGCCGACACGGGCAGCACGTACGCGCTCGTCCCGGGGGCGAACTGCTCCATGAACCACAGCCGCTCCTGCGCGAACGACAGCGGCGGATCGCTGCCCTCGGCACGTCGCGGGATCTGCTCCGCGGCGCCCAGGCCCGCGACCGCCTTGCGGAAGCGGGCCTGCACGCGGGTTCGCCGTTCATCCACGCTCGTCGGCCTCCTCGGCCAGGTGTTCCAGGGCCGCGGCCAGCAGGCGTGGCGTCGGGTGGGTGAAGGCCAGCTTGAGCGGCACGTCCAGCTCGACGGCCGCGGCGATGCGGGCGGTGGTCCTGGTGGCCAGCAGCGAGTGGCCGCCGAGCTGGAAGAAGTCGTCCAGCACGCCCACCCGCTCCAGCCCCAGCACCTCGGCCCAGACCAGGCAGACGAGCTCCTCGGCCGGGCCGGCCGGCGGCTCGTAGGCGGCGCCGCGCGGCCGGCCCGGCGCGGGCAGGGCGTCCCGGTCGACCTTGCCGCCGGGGGTCAGCGGGATGCGGTCGAGCGAGACGATCGCGCTGGGCACCATGTGCGGGGGCAGCTCGGCGGCCAGGTGCTCGCGTAGGGCGTCCCCGGCGTCGTGGACGGCGTAGGCGATCAGCCGGTCGTCGTGGACCACCACCGTGGCCTGCCGCACCGACGGGTGGGCGAGCAGCGCCGACTCCACCTCGCCCGGCTCGACCCGGTAACCGCGCACCTTCACCTGCCGGTCCAGGCGGCCGAGGATCTCCAGGCTGCCGTCCAGGCGGAAGCGGGCCCGGTCGCCGGTGCGGTAGAGGCGCGACCCGCCTGGGCCGGGGACGAACCGCTCGGCCGTGCGAGCGGGCGCGCCCCGGTAGCCGCGGGCCAGGCCGCTGCCGCCGATGTGCAGCTCGCCCGCGACACCGGCCGGCACCGGGAGCCCGTCGGGCCCCAGCACCTGGAGCGTGGTGCCGGGCAGGGCGACGCCCACGGCCGGGCGGCGCAGCGCCTCGGACGGGTCCATCTCGGCGGTGGCGGCGATGATCGTGGCCTCGGTGGGGCCGTAGCTGTTGACCAGGCGCACGCCCCGGGGGCCGGACGCGTACCAGGCGGCCAGCGCGGGGCCGGGCAGCGGGTCGGCGCCCAGGATGACCAGCCGCAGGCCGGGCGGCCATTCGACGCCCATGGCCACCAGCTCCTGCCAGTACGACGTGGGCAGGTCCAGCACGGTGAGCGCGGCGCCCTCCGGGGTCTTCAGGAAGTCCGGCAGCGGCTCGTCCGGGCACAGGACGAGCTCCGCGCCGGCGGCCAGCGCCGGGTAGATCTCCTCGGCGTGCGTGTCGAAGCTCGGCGAGGCGAACTGCAGGACGCGGTCGCCCGGCCCGAGCTCGTAGTGGCCGCGCATCCAGCCCACCCGCGACGCCAGCGCCTCACGCGGCACCTCCACGCCCTTGGGACGCCCGGTCGAGCCCGAGGTGTAGATCACGTAGGCCAGCGAGCCAGGCCCCGCGGCCTCGGCGCGCGGCGCCTGCGGCGACTCGCGGAGATCGTCCTCGTCCAGCACCAGGGCCGCGCCGGCGTCGGCCGCCATCCACCGCAGCCGCTCCGGCGGGTACGCCGGGTCGAGCGGCAGGTAGGCGCCGCCCGCCCGGCCGACGGCGAGCATCCCGGCGATCAGCTCCACCGAGCGCCCGGCGCGCAGGCCGACGACCGTGTCCGGGCCGACCCCGGCCGCGGCCAGGCGTCCGGCCAGCGCGGCGGCCATGGCGTCCAGCTCGGCGTAGGTGACCCGGCGGTCGCCGTGGCTCACCGCCGTCGCGCCGGGCGCCAGCCGTACGCGCTCCTGGAAGAGGTCGAGCACGTCGCGCGCGGGGGGCTGCGGGGTGTCGAGGACCTGCGGCCGGTCCTCGGGCAGCAGCATGGCCGCGCGCAGCGCGGACAGCTGCGTGCCCGGGTCGCGCACGACCGCCTCCAGCACCCGCTCCCACCGCCGCAGCAACCGCGTCGCGGTCTCCTCCTCGAACAGGTCGCGGGCGTAGGACAACATCGCCCAGAGGGAGCCGTCGAACTGGGTGACGTCCAGCATCAGGTCGAACTTGGCCTGGGTCGCGCCCGGGTCGAACATCTCCGCCTCGACGCCGGGCAGCGGCAGGGCGCCGGCCTCCTTGTCCTGGATCACGAACATCGCCTGGAACAGCGGCGTCGTGCTCAGGTCGCGGCGGATGCCGAGGTCGTTGAGCAGGCGTTCGAAGGGGATGTCCTGGTGCGCGAACGCGTCCAGGACCGTGGCCTTGGTCCGCGCGAGCAGCGTGCGGAAGGACGGGTCGCCGGACAGGTCCCCGCGCAGCACGAGCGTCTCGGGGAAGAAGCCGACGACGTCCTGGAGCTCCGGACGGTCGCGGCCGGCGATGACCGAGCCGACCGTCAGGTCGTCGGCGCCGCAGTGCGCGCCCAGCAGGAGCTGGTAGGCGGCCAGCAGGACCATGAACAGCGTGCCGCGCTCGTCCTTGGCCAGCTGCTCCAGCCGGGCGGTCAGCTCGGGGCCGATGCGCCGCGCGCAGTAGTCGCCGCTGGCCACCCGTACGGCCGGCCGCGGCCGGTCCGTGGGCAGGTCGAGCGGCTGCACGCCGTCGAGCTTGGCGCGCCAGTAGTCCAGCGACTCCCGCGACGGCTCACGGCCGCGCTGCCAGGCCGCGAAGTCGCGGTAGTCGATCGACGGCACGCCCAGCCCGGCCGCGTTCCCCGTGTAGCAGGCGGCCAGCTCCGAGAAGATGATCTTCAGTGACCAGCCGTCCGCCACCAGGTGGTGCAGGACCAGGCAGAGCACGTGATCGGTCGCCGCCAGCGTGATCAGGTGCACCCGCACCAGCGGCCCCGTGGCCAGGTCGAACGGCGTGTTGGTCAGCTCGGCCACGATCGCCGTGGCGCGCGCCTCGCGTTCGGCGGCGGGCAGGTCCGTGAGGTCCACCAGCACCGGATCGAGCTTCAGCGCCGGCTCCACGACCTGGACCGGGCTGCCCTCCACCGCGGGGAAGCGGGCCCGCAGCATCGGGTGCCGCGCCGCCACGGTGGCCAGCGCCCCGGCCAGGTCACGGATGGACAGCTCGCCGCGCAGCCGCTGCACCATGTACATGTTGTAGGAGGCGTCGGCGGGGTCGAGCCGCTGCAGGAACCACAGCCGCTCCTGCCCGTAGGAGAGCGGCGCCGGCGCGTCCGGGTCGCTGCGCGGGGGGATCCCGGCGGGCCGGGCCTTGGGCTGCCGCTGGAGCCTGCGCTCCAGCGCCGCGCGCTGCTCCGGGCTGAGGCGGGCCAGCCGCCCTCTCACCTCGCTCATCCGTCCGCGTCCTCCGCCAGGAGATCGTCCAGCTCGACGTCGCCGAGCTGGAGTTCCAGCACGGCCAGCGCGTGCTCGGCCACCGTGGTGAGCTCGAAGCACACCCGCAGGTCCATCTCGATCCCGTACGCCTCCCGGTACCGGGTGATCAGCAGGACGGCCAGCAGCGAGTGCCCGCCGAGCGCGAAGAAGTCGTCCTCGACGCCCACCCGGTCACGGCCGAGCAGCTCGCCCCAGAGCGCGCACAGCTCCTCCTCCAGCGGCGTCTCCGGCGCGACGTAGCTGGTGCCGAGATCGCTGCGGCCGGGCCCGGTGGGCGACGGCAGCGCGGCCCGGTCGAGCTTCCCGCTCGGCCCCACGGGGAACTCGGTGACCGGCACGAACGCCTGCGGCACCAGCGCCGACGGCAACGTGCGGGCCGGCCCGGTCCGCAGCTCGTGCGACAACCGGCTCGGATCGCCCGTCCAGTCCACGTAGGCCACCAGCCCGCGGCCGCCCGGCGCGTCGTCGCGCAGGGCGACGACGACCCCGCGCACGCGTGGGTCCGCGGCCAGCGCCGCCTCGACCTCGCCCAGCTCGACCCGCCAGCCGTGCACCTTGACCTGGTCGTCGATGCGGCCGAGGAACTCCAGCTCCCCGTCGGCGCGCAGCCTGGCCAGGTCGCCGGTGGCGTACAGCCGCGCCCCCGGCGGCCCGTACGGGTCGGGGACGAAGCGCTCGGCCGTCAGCCCCGGCCGTCCCGCGTAGCCGCGGGCCACCTGGACGCCGCCGATGTGCAGCTGGCCGGGCACGCCGACGGGCATCGGCTCCAGGCGCTCGTCGAGCACGTGCAGACGGCAGCCGGGCATCGGACGGCCGATGGGGATCACGGTCTCGCCCGGCCGGCAGGCGTGCCAGGAGACGTCCACGGCGGCCTCGGTGGGGCCGTACAGGTTGTGCAGCTCCACGCCGGGCAGGCGCTCGAAGAAGCGGGCCGCCGTCCTGGGCGGCAGCTCCTCGCCGCTGCACACCACCCGCCGCAGCGACGCGCACGACTCGATGTTCGCCTCCTCCAGGAAGAGCGCGAGCATCGACGGCACGAAGTGCATCGTGGTGACCGCGTGCCGCTTGACCAGGTCACGCTGGTGGGCGGGGTCGCGGTGGCCGCCCGGCCGCACCGGGACGAGGCAGGCGCCCTGCAGCAGCGGCCAGAAGAACTCCCACACCGACACGTCGAAGCTGGTCGGCGTCTTCTGCATCACCACGTCGCCGGCCGTCAGGCCGAACGTCTCCTGCATCCAGGCGAGCCGGTTGACGATGCCGCGATGGGTGTTGACCACGGCCTTCGGCCGGCCGGTCGAGCCCGAGGTGTAGATCAGGTACGCGGCGTCGTCCGGCCCGGTCACCGGGTCGAGGTCGCCGGAGCCGAGGTCGTGGTCGTCCTCCAGCAGCACCGTCTCGACCGGCCCGAAGGACGGCAGGTGGCGCTGGGTGAGCAGCACCCGCGCGCCGGAGTCGGACAGCATGAACTCCAGCCGGTCCCGCGGGTACTCCGGATCGAGCGGCACGTACGCCCCGCCCGCCTTGAGCACCGCCAGCAGCGCGACGACCAGCTCGGGCGAGCGTTCCGCGCAGACCGCCACGGGCCGGCCGCGCTCCACGCCGATCTGCCGCAACCGCCGGGCCAGCCGGTTGGCGCGGCCGTTCAGCTCGGCGTAGGTCAGCGTGAGGTCGCCGAAGAGCACCGCGGGCGCGTCGGGGGTCGCGGCGGCCCGGGCCTCGATCAACGTGTGCAGGGTGCCCGGCTCGGCCTGCGGCCCGCCGTCCCCCAGGGCCAGCACGCGCGCACGCTCGTCCGCGTCGAGCACGGGCAGCTCGGGGACCGCCCGGTCGGGGTCGGCGGCGGCCGACTCGACCAGCGTGCGCAGGTTCGCCTCGAAGCGTTCGATCGTCTCGGCGTCGAACAGGTCGGTGGCGTACTCCAGCCGGGTGTGCAGCACCCCGTCGCGCATGTTGACGTCGAGCTGGAGGTCCACCTTGGCGGTGCCGTTGGCGATCTGCCCTTCGTTGGTGCGGATCGCCAGGTTGAACATCACCTGGTAGATCGGCGGCACGCTCAGGTCCCGGGCCGGTTGCAGGTCCTCCACGAGCCGCTCGAACGGCAGCTCCTGATGGTCCAGCGCCTCGGCCACCGTCGCCCGCACGCGCCCGGCCGCCTCGCGGAAGCCGGGCGCGCCCGACAGGTCCACGCGCAGCGGCACCGCGTTGACGAACATGCCGATGACCGGCTCGGTCTCGGGCAGCAGCCGGCCCGCGACCGGCGTGCCCACCACGATGTCGTCGATCCCCGACCAGCGCGACAACACGGCGGCGTACGCGGTGAGCATCACCGTGAACAACGTCGTGTTGAGCTCCTTGGCCAGCCGCTCCACGGCCGCCGACAGCTCGGGGGAGTAGGCGCCGAGCCGGATCCCGCCCCGGTAGCTGCGGCGGGCCGGCCGCGGCCGGTCGCCCGGCAGGGCGAGATCGGCCGGCACCCCGGCCAGCCGCTCGCGCCAGTGCACCAGCTCGGTCTCCAGGAACTCGCCGGACAACCTGCCGCGCTGCCACACGGCGAAGTCGGCGAACTGGATCGGCAGCTCGGGCAGCTTCGGCGGCCGGTCCTCGCCGAGCGCGTCGTAACACTCCTCCACCTCGTCCATGAAGACCATGGAGGAGACGCCGTCGAAGATCGTGTGGTCGAAGACGACAACCAGCCGCAGGTCGTCCTCGGCCAGCTTGACGTGCCTGCCGCGGTACAGCGGCGCCCGTTCCATGTCGAACGGCAGCACCGCGTCCGCCCTGGCCAGACGGGCCAGCTCCGCCTCGGCGGCGGCCCGCGGAAGGTGGCTCAGGTCCGTCTCGGTCAGCGCCGTGGGCGGCGCGCCGGGGTGGACGATCTGCACGACCTGCCCGTCCCGGAAGTCGAACGTGGTGCGCAGCGCCTCATGACGCCGCACGACCAGATCGATCGCCCGCTCCAGCCGGCGGGGGTCCACCGGCTGCCTGGCCGCCATCGGCATGACCATGCCGATGTTGTAGACGGCCAGATCGGGCTCGAAGCGTGAAAGGAACCACATCCGCTCCTGGCCGGAGGATGCGGGGAAGGCATCACTCACTGTCCATGGCCTCTCGCAGACTCTTCGGCCGCATGTCGGTCCACACCTGCTCGATGTGCGCCAGACAGGCTTCCTTGGTGCCGGAGAAACCGGCGTCGTACCAGCCGGAGGGGTTGTCCCGGCCGGCGGGCCAGATGGAGTACTGCTCCTCGTCGTTGCGTACGACCTTGGTGTCTGCGCTGGTTTCTGTGCTGTTCTCTGTGCTGGTCTCTGTGCTCATGCGGAACTCCGGGGGAGGCGGGGGATGGTCTGGGTGGCGGGCCCGGAAGGAGCGGGCTCGGGGGCCGAAGCCGTGGCGGCGTCGATCAGGGCCGCGACCCCGGCCACGGTCGGCTCCTCGAAGAGGTTGCGCATCGGCAGCCGGACCCCCAGCTCCTTGCGGATCAGGGCGATCAGCTGGACCGCGATGAGCGAGTTGCCGCCCAGCTCGAAGAAGTCGTCGTCGACGCCGATGTGGTCGCCGCCGAGCACCTCGCCCCACAGGCGGGCGATGGTGGCCTCGGCGTCGTTGCGCGGCGCGACGTAGCCCTCGGCGGGCGCCTTGTCGTGCCGGTCGGCGACCGCCGCCGGATCGAGCTCGCTCTCGACGGTCTCCTGGGTCAGCGAGCCGACGCCGGCGACGAGCTCGGCCACCGTGCTGGCCGCCACCACGACCTGGGGGCCGAGCGGGGCGGCGAGCAGCCTGCGCAGGGAGAGCGCCCCGTCGGCCGGCCTGATGCCGGCCGCGTCGTCGGCCGCGATCGGCGCCGCCGTCGCCGCCGTGGACGCGGCCGCGGCCGGGGCGGCGACCTGGGACCCGGCGCTGGAGCGCACCCCGGAGACCACGGCCTCGGTGTCGATCCTGCGCAGCACGTAGTCGGAGATCTGCACCAGCACCGTGCCGTCGGGCGCGATCAACGTGACGTCGACGACCAGCACCTCGTCGGTGTCGGTGCTGGTGATGCGCAGATGGCTCCAGAACGCCTCCGGCAGGCTGCCGAAGACGGTGATGCGGCCGTAGCCGAGCGGCAGGTAGTGGCCCTCGACCGCGACCCAGCTGAAGGTGGTGGCGGCGTCGAGCAGCGCCGGGTGCAGCCCCCACCGGTCGAGGTCGGCCATCAGCGCGTCGTTGGCCTCGAACAGGCCGAGCGCCTCCTGCCGGCCGACATGCGTGGCGGTCAGCGTCCGGTGCCAGTGCGCGCCCAGCGTGAGCAGGCCCGACAGCGGGACGCCGCCCTGCTCGTCCGCCGAGGACACGCAGCGGTCCATGATGGCGCGCAGGTCCACCCGGTCGGCGGGCGGCGGGCTCACCTTGGCCGCGGTGCCCCTGGCGTGGGTGCGGTGCGAGCCGCCGATGATGCTCTGCACCTGGAAGTCGGCGCCGTCCGCCTCCGGGGTGAAGAGCACCCGTACCTCGGCGGTCGCGCCGTCGGCCACCGACAGCGGTTCGACGAACACCACGTCCCGCAGCTCGACCAGCCCGCCGCCGGGCAGCACCGCCTCGGCGGCCGTCCTGGCCAGCTCGACGTGGCCGGTGCCGGGCAGCACCGGCACGTCGGCGATGCGGTGCTCGTCCAGCACCCAGTGCGTGCCGGGCGAGAGCGTGCCGCTGCACCAGTCGAGCCCGCCGATCTCCCCGGCGTGCCGCGCGTCGAGGACCGGGTGGTCGAGCGCCTTGATCCGGTCGCCGCGCTGCAACGCGACGAATCCCGCGGGCGCCGCGGTCTCCACCGCCATGCCGACTTCCAGCCACCTGCCCCAGTTGACGCTGACGACCTGGGCGGCGTTCCAGCCTCGTCCGGCGCGGGCGTGCGCGTCGAGGAAGTTGTTGGCCGCGCAGTAGTCGATCTGGCCGAACCCGCCGGCCACCGCGGTGATCGACGAGCAGAGCACCACGGCCTCCAGCTCCAGGTCGCCGAACGCCTCCTGCAGCGCCAGCGTGCCGAGCAGCTTGGGCCGCAGCACGGCCTCGGCCGCCTCCCGCTCCTTGACCTGGGCCATGCCGCCGCCGGGCAGGCCGGCCGCGTGCACGAGCACGTCCACCCGGCCGAAGGCGGCCAGCGTCTCGTCCCTGACCCGGCGCATGTCCGCCGGGTCGGTCACGTCGGCGGCCAGGGTCAGCACCCGCGCCCCGGCGGCCTCCATCCGGCCGATCGCCTCGGCGGCGCGCGCCTCGCGGGCCGACCGCGGCGGGCCTTCGGGCAGCCCGCTCCTGGACAGCAGGACGATGCCGACGCGGGCCCGCGCCGCCAGGTCCTCGGCCAGCGAGATGCCGATGCCGCCCAGGCCGCCGGTGATCACGTACACCTGGCCGTCGCGCGGCTCGCCCGGCTCGCTGTCCACCTCCACCTGCTCGTATCCGAGCAGCCAGCGCTTGCCGCCGCGCAGGGCGACCGGGGCCAGCAGCCCGGCCTCGCCCGGCTCCGGCGCGCGGCCCAGCTCGGCGGCGATGCTTAGCACCGCCGCCGCCCGGTTCGTGTCCCCGTCCGGCGCGTCGATGTGGCGGACGCGCAGCCACGGCGTCTCCAGCGGGACGACCCGGGTGAAGGCCGCCAGCGTCGCGTGCTCCGGCCGGGTCAGGTCGCCGCCGACGACGTCCATCGTGCCCGCGGTCACCAGATCGAGCTGCACGCCGCCCGGCGGCTGGGCCGCCGACAGCGCCTGCACGAGACCCAGGACGCCGAAGAAGCCGCGGTCCTGCGCCGCCCACGCCTGCTCGCCGCCGGTGAGGGCCCAGGCGTGCACGATCCGCTCGGGGATCTCGCCGACCGCCTCCAGCAGCGCGTCGTAGTCCTCCCGTACGGCCGGCCGCACCGTGAAGTGCCCGTCGAAGGCGCCGAACGCGGCACCCGGCCGCACCTCCAGCACCTCGGCCCCGGAGGCGCGCAGCGCGTCGGCCAGCGCGGCCGAGTCCTCGTCCACGAAGGCCAGGCAGCGCGTGACCGGCGACGGAGTCCCCGGACGGGCCGGCGCCTGGTGCCAGACGGGCACGCCGTACCACCGCTCGGGCGGCAGGGGGCCGTCGGCCTGCTGCGGACGGGCGACGCCGCCGGCGAAGGCGCCCTGCGGGTCGGGGTCGATCCAGGCGCGCTGCCGCTCCCACGGGTAGCCCGGCAGCGAGACGCGGAAGCCGGGGGCGCCGAAGTCGTTCAGCTCGATGCCGTGCACCCACAGCGCGCCCACGGCCTGCGAGAGGACCGCGACGTCGCCGGCCCGGTCGCGCGGGCCGGGCAGCGACGGCAGCGGCGCGATCGCGCCGGCGGCCAGCTGGGTGCCGGCCAGGCCGCACAGCTGCCGGCCCGGCCCGCACTCGATCATGATCCATTCGCCGTCGGCCAGGAGCGTCGAGACGCAGTCGCCGAAGCGGACCGGTTCGCGCACGTGCCTGGCCCAGTAGGACGGGTCGGTGGCCTCCGCGGCGGTGATCCAGGTGCCGGTCACGTTGGACAGGAACGGCAGGCTCGGCGCGGCCGGGCGGGCCGCCGCGACCAGCTCGCGGAACTCGCGCAGCATCGGCTCCATCATCGCCGAGTGGAAGGCGTGCGAGGTGCGCAGCCGGGTGCAGCCGATGCCCTCCTCCTCCAGCATCTCGGCCAGCTCCGCGATCGACTCCGACGGGCCGGACACGACGCACGTGCCGGGGCCGTTGACGGTGGCCACGGAGACGTCGTCGGGCAGCATCGGCGCGATCTCGTCGGGCATGAGCTGCACGGCCAGCATGGAACCCGGCGGCAGCGCCTGGATCAGCCGGCCGCGCGCCGCGACCAGCCGCATCGCGTCGGGCAGGGTGAAGACGCCGGCGACGGTGGCCGCCGCGTACTCGCCGATGCTGTGGCCGATCATCGCGGCGGGCTCGACGCCCAGCGAGAGCCAGAGCCTGGCCAGCGCGTACTCGACGGTGAACAGGGCGGGCTGGGTGAGGGAGGTCTGCCGCAGCGCCTCGTCCGCCTCCTCGCCGGTGGCGAAGATCTGGTCGCGCACGTCCAGGACGGCCGCGCACTCGTCGACCGCCTCGCGGAAGATCGGCTCGTTGCGGTACAGCTCCGCGGCCATGCCGCCGTACTGGGCGCCCTGACCGGAGAAGAGGAAGGCCACCTGCGGCGGCCGCTTCGGCTTGGCGCCGGTGACGATCCGCCTGGGGTCGGACAGCGCGGCCACCGCGTCGCCCGGCGAGGTGGCGACGACGACGGCCCGGTGCTTGAGCTCCCGGCGGCCCACGCGCAGCGTGAACGCGGCGTCGGCCAGGTCCGTCTCGGGGTGCGCGGCCAGGTGCGCGGCCAGCCGTTCGCGCGCCGCGGCCAGCGCGGACTCCGTCCTGGCCGACAGCTTCAGCAGGTGCGCGGGCCGCTCACGGGGCAGCGACGGGCGCGGCGGGGCCTCCTCCAGCACGGCGTGCGCGTTCGTGCCGCCGATGCCGAACGAGCTGACGCCCGCGCGGCGCGGGAACTCGTCGCGCTCCCACTTCGTCGGCGAGGAGACGACGTAGAACGGGCTCGACGGGAAGTCGATCTTCGGGTTGGGGCTCTTGAAGTGCAACGTCGGCGGGATCAGCTTGTTCTCCAGCGCCAGCACCGTCTTGACCAGGCTGGGGATGCCGGCCGACTGGCCGAGGTGGCCGATGTTGCTCTTGACCGAGCCGATGCCGCACCACTGGGTGTCGCTCGTGTGCTGGGCGAACACGCTGGACAGCGCGGCCACCTCGATCGGGTCGCCGAGCGCCGTGCCGGTGCCGTGCGCCTCGACGTAGGTGACCGTACGGGGGTCCACGCCGCCGACGCCCAGCGCCTGCGCGATGACCGCGGCCTGGCCGTCCAGGCTGGGCGCGGAGAAGCCGACCTTGCCCGCGCCGTCGTTGTTGATCGCGTTGCCCAGGACCACCGCGCGGATGTTGTCGCGGTCCTCGATCGCCTCCGACAGCCGCTTCAGCACCAGGACGCCGCCGCCGCTGCCCCAGGTCGTGCCGCCGGCGTCGGCGTCGAAGGAACGGGTGTGCCCGTCGGGGGAGACGATGCCGTCCTGGTCGTAGATGTAGCCCTCGCCCTGCGGCAGGTCCAGCATGGCCGCGCCGGCCAGCGCCATGTCGCATTCGCCGTTGCGCAGCGCCTCGCACGCGATGTGGAAGGCCACCAGCGCGGTCGAGCACGCGGTGTGCACGGTGTAGCTGGGGCCGCGCAGGTCGAGCTTGTAGGAGGTGAGGGTGGCGCAGTAGTCGACGTGGTTGCCCACCATGACCGCCAGCCAGCCGGCGTTCTTGTGGGCCTGGGCGTTGCTGCGGATGTTGCGCCACTGGTAGGTGTCCGTCCCGGTCCCGGCGTAGACGCCGATCTCGCCCGGGTAGCGGAACGGGTCGTAGCCCGCGTCCTCCAGCGCCGTGTGCGACAGCTCCAGGAACAGCCGGTGCTGCGGGTCGCGGACCTCGGCCTCCCTGATCGACATGCCGAAGAACGCCGCGTCGAAGCCCTCGTAGTCGTCCAGCGTCATGGCGGCCGGCACGAAGTTCGGGTCGGCCAGCAGGCTCTCCGCCGTGCCCAGCGCCCGTTGCTCCTCCAGGGTGTACGTGGTCAGCGACTCGACGCCGTCGGCGAGGTTGCGCCAGAACTGCTGCGCGTCACCCGCTCCCGGGACTCGGCACGACAAGCCGATGATCGCGATCGGCTCGGCCGTGGGCTCGTCCGTCATGGGGCAATCCCCTTCTCGTTGCGGTTCCTCAACCTGTCTCGCCGTGAGGCCAGGCGGCGTGCCGCCCGGTCCAGCCCCGGACTGCCGCCCGCGCCATCGAGATGAGCGGCCAGCGTCCGGATCGTGGGATGCCTGAACAGCTCCGTGATCGGGATCTCGCGGCCGGTCGCCGCCCGCAGCCGGGCCTGCACCGCCGCCACGGCCAGCGAATGGCCGCCGATCTCGAAGAAGTTGTCGTCGGGGCCGAGCCGCGGCACGCCCAGCACGGCGCGCCACACCTGGGCGACCGTCTTCTGGGTGGGGCCGTCGAGGCCGCCGCCGGCGGCCTTCGGCTGCTCGACCGGCCGGCCGCGCAGCGCGGCGCGGTCCACCTTGCCGTTGGGCGTCAGCGGCAGCGCGGGCAGTGCCACCACCTCGCTGGGGACGGCGTGCTCGGGCAGCGCGCCGCGCAGCTCGTCCAGGAGGCGGTGCGCCGCCAGGCCGGGCCGGGCGGGCACCACGTAGCCGATGAGCGTGCCGCCCTCGACCCTGGCCGCGGCGGCGCGCACGTCCCGGCAGGCGGCGAGCGCGGCCTCCACCTCGCCCAGCTCGACCCGGAAGCCGCGCACCTTCACCTGGTCGTCGGCGCGCCCCGCCGGGGTGATCGTGCCGTCGGGGTTGCGCCGGCCGAGGTCGCCGGTGCGGAACCGGTCGCCGGCGAAGCGCCGGCCGGTCAGCGCCGGATCCAGGTAGCCGTCGGACAGGTGGCGGCTGCGGACGACCACCTCGCCGAGCTCGCCCACACCGGCCCGCCTGCCGTCCGGCGTCACCACGATGATCTCGCTGCCCTCGACGGGCCGCCCGATCGGCACGACCTCCGGGTACGGCTCCGCGAGCTCGTGCCACGCGTGCGCCTGCGGCGTCTCGGTCGTGCCGTAGAAGGCGACGATCCGGGCATCGGGCACGAGCGCGCGCAGCCGGGCCGCCTGGACACCGGTGAACAGGTCGCCGCCCACGCCGGCCAGCCGCACGTCGGGCAGCGTGCCGCCGGTGGCCGCCAGCATCGCCGCGAGCTGCGGCGTCAGGTGCAGGACGGTGATCGCGTGCTCGCGCAGCCAGGTGACGAGCTTGCCGGGGTCGCGGACCAGCTCGTGCTCGGGCACGAACAGCTCGGCGCCCGCCACGGCCGGCACGAACATGTCGCGCAGCGCCGGATCGTGGGCCGGCCCGTGCAGCAGCGCGAACCGGTCGTGCGGCCCGACGGCGAAGGTGCGGACGTACCAGGACAGGAAATGGGCCAGCGGCCGCTCGCCGGTGACGACCGCCTTGGGGTCGCCCGTGGTGCCCGAGGTCATCGAGAGGTAGCCGGGACCCGGCAGCAGGGCGCCGCCCTCGCGCAGCTCGATCCCGTCGTCCCGCAGGACCGCCCGCGCTCCCGCGGCGGCGATCTGCCGCTCCTGGACGGCCGGAGGATAGGCCGAGTCGATCACCACCCACCGTGCCCCCGCCGCCAGCACGCCGAGCAGGACCCCCGGCAGCTCGGGCACCCGGGAGGCGACGACGGCCACCACGGCCCCCGGCTCGACCCCCGCGCTCCGCAGCGCCGCCTCGGTCCGCCGCCGTGCCCCGGCGTGCGCGTCGCCGGCCAGCTCCAGCAGGCCGGGCCCGTCCCAGGCCGGCAGCGCGGCGTCGGGGGGCTCGGGGCGCGCCTGTCCGGTCAGCACGTCGCCGAGCAGCTCGACATAGCCGTCGACCAGCGCCGTCATGCGCTCGGCGGAGAACAGGTCGGGGTTGTAGACCAGCTCCAGCGCGTAACCGCCGCGCTGCTCGCCCACGTACATCGTCAGGTCGAACAGCGCCCCGGGCAGCCCCGGCCGCAGCGTCTCGCTGACGCAGCCGTCCAGGTCCAGATGGGCCTGCGCGAAGTTGTACATGTTGAACATGACCTGCGTGATCGGGTTGCGGCTCAGGTCGCGCGGCAGCCGCAGCGACTCCAGCAGCTGCCCGAGCGGCACGTCCCGGTGCCTGATCGCCGCGTTCAGCTCGGCCGCGCACGCCGTCACCTGCCCGGCGAAGTCGCCCCGGGGGCGCAGCCGCAGCGGCAGGACCTGCACGCACATCCCCACCAGCGACTCGAACGCCACGTGCGGCCGGTCGGCGTAGGCCGCGCCCACCACCAGGTCGTCCCGTCCGGCGAGGGTGGCCAGGCGGCGTCCGAAGGCGGCCAGCAGCACCGCGTACGGGGTGGTGCCGAGTTCCGCCGCCAGCTCGGCCACCCGGCCGGCCAGTTCCGCGTCCACCTCGCCCCGGACGGCGGCGCCGCGGAAGGTCTGCGCGGGCGGCCTGGGCGCGTCCCTGGGCAGGTCCAGCACCAGCGGGGCGTCCTGCAGGCGCTCGCGCCACCAGCCCAGCGCCTGGGCGTCGCCGTTCGCGCGCAGCCAGCGCACGTAGTCGGCGAACGTGTGCTCGCCCGCCTCGACCGGCTCGCCGCGGTAGGCGGCCGACAGGCCGCGGAAGAGCACGTCCTGCGACCAGCCGTCGAACACCAGGTGGTGCGCGGTCAGGCAGAGCACGTGCTCGCCGGGGGCCAGCCGGAGCAGCCGGGCCCGGAACAGCGGCCCGGCGGCCAGGTCGAACCGTTCCCGCGCCTCCTTCTGCAGCGCCGCGTCCAGCTCGGCGGGGGAGAGGTCGTCGATCGGCAGCGGCACCTCGCCCGGCGGCGCCACCGTCACGTCGGGGATCCCGTCGCGCGAGGCCACCCGCCAGCGCAGCGCCTCGTGGGCCGCCACCACGGCGGTGAGCGCCCGCCGCAGCGCGGCGACGTCGAGCGGGCCCCTGATCCGCTCGGCCATCGCGATGTTGTGCGCGGCCGACTCGGGCGCCAGCTGCTCGACGAACCACATCCGGCGCTGGGCGGGGGAGAACGCGGCCGGGCTGCCGGTGGGCGGCGCGGCGGCGGAGGCCCGCTCCGCGTCCGCCACGAGCGCGCGCAGCGCGCCGTAGGTCCGGCCCTCGTACACGTCCTGGACCGAGACCACCCGGCCCAGCTCCGCGCGTACCGCGGCCACCAGCCGCATGGCCCGCAGCGAGTGGCCGCCGCGCTGGAAGAAGTCGTCCTCGTCGTCCGGGACGGGCGCCTCCAGCACCCGCGCCCAGATCCCGGCCAGCCCGCTCGCCGTTCCCCGCTCCCGCTGCGACTGCGCCCGCAGGGCGGCGAGGTCCACCTTGCCCGAGGCGTTCAGCGGGAGCAGCGGCAGCCGGACCAGCCTGGTCGGCAGCATGTACGGCGGCAGCCGCACCGCCAGGTCCTCGCGCAGGGCGGCCAGGTCGGGCGCGTCCTCGGGCGTCACGTAGGCGACCAGCTCGCCCGCGAAGTCCACCACCGCCTGCCGCACCCCGGGATGGGCGCGCAGCGTCGTCTCCACCTCGCCGATCTCCACGCGCTGCCCCTGGACCTTCACCTGGCGGTCGAGGCGGCCCATGAACGCGATCTGGCCGTCCTCCTGCCACGCCACGTGGTCGCCGGTCCGGTACAGCCGCGCACCCGGCTCGTCCGAGAAGGGGTCGGGCACGAACCGCTCGGCCGTCAGCGCGGGCCGGTCCAAGTAGCCGCGGCTGACCTGCGGCCCGCCGACCAGCAGCTCGCCGGGGACGCCCGGCGGGCACTGGTTCATGTCCTCGTCCACGATGTACGCCCGGCAGCCGCTCAACGGCCGGCCGATCGGCAGCGGACGCTCCCACACGCCGTGGAACTCGCCGCCCACCACGACGACGGTCAGCTCGGTCGGGCCGTACAGGTTGTGGAACCGGGTGTGCGCCGACCATCGCGCCACCTGCTCGGGCGGGGGCGGCTCGCCCGCCGTCACCACGTCCCGCAGGTGCGGCAGCCGGCTCGGGTCCACCAGCGGCAGCAGCGCGGGCGGGAGGTAGCCCCAGGTGACGTCGTGCCGCTCCAGGAAGTGCTGCAACCGGGCCGGGTCCACGCGGTCCTCGTCCGGCACGAGCTGCACGCAGCCGCCGACGGTCAGCGGGAGCACCATGTCCATGATCGAGGCGTCGAAGCCGAGCGCGGAGAAGGCCATCGAGCTGCAGGTCGCGTCCAGGCCGAAGCGCGCGACGGTCGCGGTGACGAAGAAGACCGCGTTGGCGTGGCTCACCACCACGCCCTTGGGCCGTCCGGTGGAACCGGAGGTGTAGATCACCCACGCCGCGTTGCCCGCGACGGCGCCGCTCTCCTGAGGTTCGGCCGGCCCCGGCTGGAAGGCGTCGACGAGCGTGGCGGCGCAGCCGTCCAGGAGCTCGTGGCCGCGTTCGTCCACGACGACCACCGCGATCCCGGCGTCCTCCAGCACCTCCTCCAGCCGCTGGCGCGGATGCCCCGGGTCCAGCGGCACGTACGCCCCGCCCGCCAGATGCACGGCCAGCACCGCCACCGGCATCAGCGGGGTGCGGCGGGTGCACAGCCCCACCCGCGCCTCCGGCCCGACGCCGAGCTCGCGCAGCCGGCCCGCCAGCGCCCACGCCCGCTCGACCAGCTCGGCGTAGGTGAGCACGTTCTCCCACTGCCGGACCGCCGGGGCGTCCGGGGTCCGCGCGGCCTGAGCCGTGATCAGACTGCTGAGGAGTGTCATCCTGCGGCCTCCACACCCGGCCGTACCAGCCGGCCTGCCCGTACCGTCTCGAAACGCAGCAGGAAGCCCGGCGCCCGCACGGCGATCGCGGCGATCGCCCGGCCCAGCGGCAGGTGCGTCACCCGCCACCCCGCCAGCCACTCCGCCTCGGCACCTGCTTCGGGGGACGCCTCCGGCACCCACGGCCGGCCCGGACGCTGCCCGGCGAACCCGAACCGCGCCGGATCCACCCGCAGCCCGCCACCGGACGCCTTCAGCAGCGCCTCCTTGGCCGTCCACGTGCGCAACGCGCTGTGCAACCGCAGTTCCTCGGGCAGCGCGGCGAACTCGTCGCGCTCCCGCTCGTCCAGCATCCGCTCGAAGAACGTCTGCTCGTCCGCCGGCGGGCGGAAGCGCTCCAGGCCGGCGCCCACCTCCCGGCCGGTCGTCAGCGCGACCAGCGCCAGGCCGCCCGACCGGGTGACGCTGTAGGTCAGCTCGGTCCCGCCGTACGGCAGGCCGCCGGACCGGCCGGGCGGCTCGGCGAGGCCCGGCTCGACCCCGTACTCCCTGAGCAGCCGCCGCAGCAGCACCGACCTGCCGACGAACCCGCGCCGGCCGTCCTCCTGCCGGAACCGGGCCGCCCGCGCCGCCTCCCGGGGCGACAGCTCGTCGAGGGCCGCGCACATCTCGGGCAGCCCGTCGAGGTCGGCCAGCCACACGTGCACCTCGTCCGCGGCCAGGCTCCGCTCGGGGCCGGCCGCGATCGTCCGCGCCACCTCCGCACCGTGCGTGGCGAGGAAGAGGTGCGCGGCGTCGAGCGTGTGCAGGCGGAAGGCCGAGGAGGTGTGGCGGGCCCAGGCGAGCATCGTCGGGTGGGTGACCTCCTGGTCGTGCGCGCCGGCGAAGGCGACGATGGGCACGTCCAGGGGTTCCTGGCGGGTGAAGCGGTAGCGGCGCAGCCACTCCATGTCCGTGCGCAGGGCGGGGATGAGCAGGGCCTTGACCTCGGGCTGCGTGCGTAACTCCGCGGGCGCGCCGAGCCGCAGGATCAGCTCGTCGACCAGGTCCTCGTCGCCCAGGCCCGTCCACCGTCCCAGCGTCTCCTGGCGCTCCGGCGGGTGCGCGGCGCCGACGTAGAGGCAGTCGGGCGCCCGCACGCCGAGCCGCCGCAGCTCGCGGACCACCTCGAAGGCGACCCGGCCGCCCATGCTGTGCCCGTAGATCGAGTACGGCCTGCGCTCCCGGTCGACGGCGGCGGCGACGGACCGCGCGATCAGCTCAGGGGACAGGGCGCCGGGCTCGGCCACCCGGCCCTCCCGGCCGGGCAGCATGGCCACCCGCACGTCCAGGACGCCGTCGAACGCCTGCCGCCACGCCCAGAAGGCGGTGACGTCCCCACCGGCGTAGGGGAGGCAGAAGAGGGTCCGAGCGCCGGGCGGGTATCGCGTCAGCGAGGCGAACGGTGTCTCGGACAGCGGCTGTTCTTCTGGCATCGCGACGCGAAGTCACCCTCCGGCAGGTCTGCCGCGCCGGGCGAGGTCGTCGCGCGGGCAGCAGGAAATATGGGCCGCTCGTCAGGGTTCGACCTGGCGAGGGGCGGCTCACGGCTGAAGCCACGCCATTCCTATTATTTTGTCCGAAAGTCAGTCAAGGGATGAAATTTAAACCAATGATGGAATGCTGGTTTCGGGCATCGACAAAACCCGCTTCCGGCGGGTCTGTCTACGGACGGTGGACCTCCCCGGCTGGGCCGATGATCTCCGCCGGTGCTCGCGTCCTGGGATTCTGCCACCCTCTGTGATGATCTTGTCCCTCTATGGAATGCCCGTAATTAGGATTTCGGTCGTGACGTTCGCCGGGATCCCTGTCCCTATTGACTGATTGAGTCGGGTCCGATTCTCCATATCGGTCAGATCGGCGGTCATCCCGCTGGCAGGGGCCTCGCCGGGTGCTGACAGCCACAGGCCCCCGCCGAGTCAGATCCGGGATCAGAAGACCTCCCCGTGCCCGGCGCGCATGGGGAGGCCCGCCCTCACCGCTTCGGCCGGAAGTAGTGCCCGACCATGTAGGCGGTGACCTGGGCGCCGATCTTCGCGCCCTGCACGTCCGCCGTGCGCGTGTGGATGCCGCCCCACACACGGGCCTCGATGACCTCGGCCAGGGCGTGGGAGAAGCCGCGGAAGCTCCTGGTGGTGCCCGAGGCGGAGCTGTAGCCGCTGAAGGGGATGTCGTCCCTGCCGAAGAAGTGGGCCAGCGCCGACATGCTGGCCGCCGTGAAGCACGTGTGCCCGGAGGTGTAGTCGGGGTGCGGCGGGGTGACGAGCAGCGGCGTCCAGTCCGGGTCGGCCGCGGTGCGCGGGTTGCCGTCGGTGTCGGCCAGGCGGATCGCCGTGACCGGCCGCCAGAAGGCCCACGCCGCCTTCTCGTTGTAACAGGCGGTCGTGGCGTCGGCCTCGGCCAGGTCGACCATGGCGAACATGCGGGCCGCCTGGAGCGGGTTCAGCCGCCGCGTCGTGGCGAGCTGGCGTTTGATCTCCCACTCGGCCAGGTGCCGGTCGTGCCACCAGATCGCGGCCTGCGTCTGGTCCTGCGTCCTGACCTTGCTGTCGGCCCCGCCGATCCGCTTGAGCTCGTTGACGTCCCTGGCGTAGCGGGAACTGGTCAGCGCGGGCGGGCCCGAGGTGCGGAACATCGACGCGCTGGGGATGAGGAACGGCTTGAGGTCGCCGACCCAGGCCCCGTCCGAGGCGTTCGTGGGCGGCGTCGGCCGCCACTGGCCGGGCTGGGTGCCGATCGGCCAGGTCTGGTCGCCGAACGCGCCGTCGTTCTCCCTGGCGGCGATCATCGCGGCCGCCGCCTGCTCGCCCACGGCGACGCCGCGTCGTTTCGCGCCGCCGTCGGGGATCGTGGCGAGGTAGTCGTCGTACTGGGTCGTCAGCCGGGCCTGCTGGGCGGGGAAGAGCTTGTTCAGCACGCGGAAGGCCGCGGTGGCGACGGCGGCCTCCGTCGACTCCCCGCCGTCGGCCCGCGGTGCGATCAGGTACGGCTGGTACGGGGTGCCGGCGATCGCGTTCACCGCGTCGTAGACGGCTCCGTGCACCATGGCGAAGCTGCGCGCCTGGACCTGCGGCTGCTGGCCGGCGACGTCCCAGATGGCGGTCTGGGCGTTGCGGTCCCAGACGACGACGGCGTTCTCGGGCGGTTGCGAGCCCGACGCGTACGCGGTCGGCGAGCCCGGTCCCGCCGGGATGACGGCGGCGATGACGAGGACGGCCAGCCATCGTGTGATGACCGGCCGTCGCCTACCAGGTGATTGAGGCATTCGAGAAAATTACTATGTCGCCTCAAAGCCGTTAAGCGGCCAAATGCGCGACAATTCGATAACAACACACCCGAAAAGGGCCGGCCGGGACGACGTGCCGCGCGTCCTTGTGGCGGCGCATCCTCTCAGGGGGTCTGACGTCGGGTGATGCCGCCGGCGCGGTCATGGCCGCCGCGGACGGTACGCCGGTCGCGGTTTTCCCGCCCGGCGATGACGTTCGCCGCGATGAGCAGTCCGGAAGGGACGATCGCGGTGATGAAACCGCTCATTCCGATCAGGCCGACGCCAATGGCCCCCCAGACGAGGATCGCCCAGCCGACATATCCGGGAACCTGCTGCCCCTGCCGTCCCGCCCGCGCCACCAGCAGGCCCAGCAGCGCCAGCACCACGACGAACCCGCCGGGCAGCGCCCAGAAGACCGCCTGTGAGTCGCCGTCCGCGAGGCCGTTGCGCAGGTCTCCCGCGAGCCAGCCGGCCCAGGGGGCGAGGGGGGCGAACACGGCGGTGTGCGCCAGGGCGATGAAGATCATGGCCCGCCCGGCCCAGACGGTGAGCCGGCTCGGCGGTGTCGCCGTCGCGGGCGGAGAGGAAGTGCTCATGCCTGCCAGCCTCTCCCGGGAGGCCGGCCGGCGTGCTCCCTCGCGAGGGGGAGGCCGCTCCCTCTCCGGGGCGGTCTCCGGAGCCGCCCGGGCGCGGCGGCGCCGCGATCGCCCGCGGCGCGGGCCCGATCAGCCCGCAGGCCACGCGGTGAGGACGGCGGCCAGCAGCGTGTCGTCGTGGCCGGACGGCACCGCGCGCAGGTCGAGCAGGCAACGGCCGTCCTCCACCCGGGCGAGCACGGGCGGCCGCGCCCGGCGCAGCGCGGCGGCCGCCCGCCGGTCCAGCGCGACGGCGGCGCTCGGCAGGGACACCCCCGGCGCGCCGCCGCCGCCGACCACGCTCCGGCTGTCGACGGCCTCGGCGTCGATCCCCTTGCCGCGCAGCCGGGCCGCCAGGTCCTCGGCGCGGGCGCGCAGCGTGGCCTGATCGGCGTGCAGGCTCTCCCAGGTCGGCGTCGGCGGGCCCGCGACCGTGGCCTCCAGCGCCGCCAGCGTGACCTTGTCCACCCGCAGCGCGCGGGCGAGGGGGTGGCGGCGCAGCCGGTCCACGAGGCCGGCGCGGCCGAACAGCAGCCCGCATTGAGGGCCGCCGAGCAGTTTGTCCCCGCTGGTGGTGACGAGGTCCGCGCCCTCGGTCAACCAGCTCGTGACGTCGGGTTCGCGGGGCAGCAGCGGCTCGTGGGCCAGCAGCCCCGAGCCCGCGTCGGCGACGAGGGGGACGCCCCGCTCGCGGCACAACGCCGCCAGCCGCGACACCGGGACGTCGGCCGTGAACCCCTCGATCCGGTAGTTGGACGGGTGCACCTTCAGCACCAGGCCCGTCCGCGGCCCGATCGCGTCGGCGTAGTCGGCGAGGGCGGTGCGGTTGGTCATGCCGACCTCGCGCAGCCGGGCCCCCGTGGAGACGAGCAGGTCGGGAAGGCGGAAGCCGTCCCCGATCTCGATCAGCTCCCCGCGGCTGATCACGATCTCGCCGCCCGCCGCCAGTGCGGTGGCAGCCAGCACGAGCGCCGCCGCGTTGTTGTTCACGACGTGGACCGCCTCGGCCGCGGGCACCGCGGCGGCCAGGGCGGCCAGCGCCGTACGTCCCCGTCTGCCCCGGCCGCCCGTGTCCAGGTCGAGCTCGACGTCGGTGACCCCGGCGGCCAGCTCCACCGCCTGGCGGGCGGCGTCCGACAGCGGGGCGCGGCCCAGGTTGGTGTGCAGCAGCACGCCGGTGGCGTTGATCACCGGCCGCAGGCCGGCGGCGGAGGCGGGCAGTGCCGCCAGCGCCGCGGTCAGGACGTTCTCCGGCGCGAGCTCTCCCTCTCTGGCCCGCCGCTGCGCCGCGACGATCACGGCCTTGACCTGGGCGTGGCCGAACCGCCGCCGGGCCTCGACCAGCCGGGGGTCGGCGAGCAGGGTGTCCGTCCGCGGGATGGATCGACGATGGTCGGTCACGCTAGGGATGTCCGTTCAGCGTGGGAAGCACGATGTCTCCAGGTCTCGTACCGGGGCCGATCAGGCATCATATGATCAACCGCCAGAAAGGCGATCATGGCTGCCGTGATCGCCCTAAGGTGTGATCATGAAGAGGCTTACACAGTACGCCCAAGGCGGCGGCTGCGCCTGCAAGATCCCCGCGGCGGACCTGGAGTCGCTGCTCGGCAACTCCCGCATGCCGGTCCCGCGAGATCCCGCGGCGGAGCTCGTGGTGGGGCTGGAATCCGGCGACGACGCCGCCGTGGTCCGCACCCAGGACGGCTCCGTGCTCATCAGCACGGCCGACTTCTTCACCCCGGTGGTCGACGACCCCTACGACTGGGGCCGCATCGCCGCCGCGAACGCCCTGTCCGACGTCTACGCCATGGGCGGGCGTCCCGTGGTCGCGCTCAACCTCCTGTGCTGGCCCCCCGACCGCCTGCCCTACGACCTGGCCGCCGAGGTGCTGCGGGGCGGCGCGGAGGTGGCCGCCCAGGCCGGCTGCCACCTGGCCGGCGGGCACAGCGTCGTGGACGCCGAACCCAAGTACGGCCTGGCCGTCACCGGCGTCGCCGACCCCGACCGGCTGCTGCGCAACGACGCCGGCCGCCCCGGCCTGCCGCTGTCCCTGACCAAGCCGCTCGGCCTCGGCGTGCTCAACAACCGGCACAAGAACACCGGCGAGGTCTTCCCGCACGCCGTCGAGACCATGACCCGGCTGAACGCGGACGCCTCGCGCCAGGCCGTGGCCGCCGGGATCCGCTGCGCCACCGACGTCACCGGCTTCGGCCTGCTGGGCCACCTGCACAAACTGGCCCGCGCCTCCGGCGTCACCGCCGTGCTGCACGCCTCGGCCGTCCCGATGCTGGACGGCGCGGCGCAGGCCGTGAAGGAGGGGTTCGTCCCCGGCGGCTCCCGGCGCAACCTCGACTGGGTGGCCCCGCATCTCGATCCCGGCGACGTCCCGGAGGAGACGCTGCTGCTGCTCGCCGACGCGCAGACCTCAGGGGGGCTGCTGGTCGCCGGGGAGATCCCCGGCGCCCCGGTGGTCGGCGAGCTCATCGAACACAACGGGCACACCGTCGTCATCCGTCCCTGAACGGGGCCGGCGCCGGGCCCGCGTTCCGCACGCAGGCCCGGCCGGCCCCCTCACCCACGGAGGAAGGCTTCTCAGACCGCGGCGCCCCACAGCGCCAGCCCCATCAGCAGGACCAGCGCCGCGCGGCCGAACGTGCGGGCCGAGGCCCGCTCCGGGGTGCCGAAGCACAGGCAGGGAGCCGCCTGCTCGCCCATGACCAGGAGATACGTCTGCGCCACCGTGAACGTCAGGCCCAGCCCCGTCCCGGCCACGCCCACGAGCACGTCGCCGGCGACGGGGGTGAAGGCGGCGAGCGCGACGAGCGCCTCCACGGTCACCACCGTGAAGGCGCCCGCCCGGGCCACCCGTCCATGGAGCCCGAAGGCCGCCAGGCCGCTCCGGAAGGCGCCGAGGTCGCGCGCCTTCCCGAGCACCGCCAGCACCAGGACGAGGCCCAGCCCGTAGCGGGCGACGAGGGCGATCATCCGATCACCAGCATCGCCACCACGGGCACCGCGAGCACGACGAACAGCACCTTCATCCTCGGCAAGGTGAAGTAGAACGCCGTGTCCGCCTCCATCCGGTCCCGAGCGAAGGCGAAGGTCAGGAGCATCATCGCCCGCGCCGCCGCGAAGCCGGCGCCCGCCAGGAGCGCCTCCTGCCAGGACGCCAGGAACAGGATCGCCACCGCCATGATGTGCGGCAGCCCTGTCGGCGAGTACGTGCGCATCCCCGTGCCCATCTCGGCGCCGAACTGCACGGCGCCCCAGAAGGGAATCCTGGTGACGAACTGCGGCACGAGCCGCGCGTTCTGGAGCAACGGGAAGGAGAGCACGTCCAGCTCGCGCAGCAGGAAGATCACCGCCGCCGCGGCGACCATGATCTGCGAAACCACTGCCGGGAACGGAGCCCGCAGCACGGAGCCGACGACCACCAGCACGAACGTGACGGCGCCCGCTCCCACGAACAATCCGGCGATGAAGCCGGCGACATCAGCACCCCGCCGGACCGACGAGGACAGCACCCAGGCGCTGTTCAGGCTTCAAACGGAGCCCGAGAGGGAGAAGCCGGCGACGAGGGCGGCCACCAGCCAGGTGAAGCCCTTCGTGTCCGCGCCCGCAACCCTCGAACACAGCACCAGGGCCTCCGCCGCCGCGATCAGTGCCAGTCCTGGCACCAGCAGGCGAACGGATTTTCTGGTGGCGGAGTCGCTCATGGACCCGGGTCAGATCGCCGTACGGCAGATGGAGAAGCGGGAGACGTTGCCGCCGCCGCAGTCGTGGTACTCGTACCAGCCGTCGGAGCACATGCGGCGGGTGCTGGTGGTGCCGCCGCCGTACCACTTCCAGGCGTTGTTGCCGTCACAGCTGGAGGGGTTGTGGGTGTAGCGGAGGTTGTAGCAGGTGCCGGACGCGCCGTCGTTGCGGTGCCAGGAGCCGGAGCAGTTGCCCGAGTAGAGCGCGGAGGACGGCACGCAGACGGAACCGGCGTCGGCGAAGCCGTGGCAGGTCTCCCACGCGGTGTAGGCGGCGGCCGTCGCGCCGCGCGGCTTCGACCAGGGCAGGAGGTCGAGGACGCCCAGCCCGGTCGCCACGGCGGCGCCGGTGGCGATGCCGAGCACGCGCCGCCTGCTCCAGCCCTCGCGCGTGGCGCCCACCCGCGTCGGCAACGCCTGCTCGGGCATCTCCTCGGCGCTGGGTATCTGGTCGAGTATCGAGGTCCGCTTCTCGGCCTTCACAGCTTCACTCCCTTTCTGTTCGCAACCGCTCGCTCGACGATCTCCGTGAGCGCCTCTCCCGACCCCACCGGAGCCGTGAACACCACCACGCCGTTCTCGTCCACGACGAGCAGGGCCGGGCTGTAGGGCACGCTCGCCGCGCGCCAGATCGCCGGATCCTTGATCACCCGGATGGAGCCGGGCAGGGACTTGTCGAACCCGGGGTCGTCCGACAACACGGTGAACGACAGGTCCGAGGGCAGGCCGGCCGCCATCCCGGCGGCGGCGAGCAGGACGTCGTCGCAGATCGGGCAGCGACGGTTGACCTTGATGACCATGGTCGTGGCGCCGGGCACGCCGAGCCCGTTCGCCTGGGCCTCGGGCCCGGCCGCGGCGAAGCGCACGCCGACGCCGTTGTAGGTGGCCAGTTCCAGTTCGCGTACCCGCCGGTAGAGTCCGGCGCCCGCCGCGAACAGCAGAGCGACCAGGACGGCCAGGATGATGACCACCGCGGTCAGCGGTTCCACGTCAGGCCCGCCACTCGACGCGCTTGACCTTGTTGAGGAAGTCGGCGGCGGTCTCCGGGGTGCCCGCGGCCGAGCGGGCCGCCACGCCCGCTTTGCTGTAGTTCGGGGCGTTCCAGGGATGCAGGGTCACGATGGCGGTGTCGGTGACCAGGAGGAAGGGCGCCACCGAGTCGGACGGCGGCGCGGGCAGCCGCCACAGCTCGCCGGAGGGCGCTCCGTAGCCCCGCCACTTGGGAATGCGGTTGATCCCCGCCTGCTTCGGCTCGACCGTCATGGTGCCGACGCCCGCGATCGAGATCGCGTAGAGCTCCATGGAGACGTCGAACCGCCTGCCGCCGTCGGCCACCATGCCCTCGGGGGTGTCCTGCCACGTCACGCGGCTGAACATGTCGACGATGTCGGCCGACTCCCACTCGGGGGAGTAGAAGAGCCCGTGCGCCATGTGCCAGGGGCCGAGCCAGGCGGCCCACCTGGCGTCGGAGGGGTCCTCGCAGTCGTAGACGACGACCTCGCCGCCCGCCAGGGAGAAGCGCTCTCGCTCGCGTCCGCGGACCGAGTTGACGCCTGCCGTGAGGGAGGACAGGGGGGCCAGTTCGAGCCCCCAGGTTTCCGCGGTGGTCTTCCGCGCCCCGTATTTCGGGGTGTAGCGGACGTGGCCGGTCCAGGAGGCCAGCGAGGCGGCCTCGGCGTCTTCGACCTCGAGTTGGAGGAAAGAGTTCTTGACGGTACGAAGAGAGGATAAATGCGCCATTAAGCCCCAGCCTTTCGTGGCAGATCGCGGGCGCTAGATCATTCGGCTCGAAGCCTTACATGCGCCATCACCCAGGTCAAGACACAAGATCCACACGTTTTTCCGCTGGAAAATACGGGAGAAAGGTGCCATTACGGCCGCGTTACTTTGGCGTTGGCAAATGGCCATATTCCTGTCATCTGCGGCCGTCGCGGCCACGGCGTGACCTCCTCCCGGCAGGGCGGCGAGGACCAAGGTCCTTCGGCCGACGGTCGTAGGGCACTGCCGGCGGCGCACGGAAAACGGTGCGATGGAAGCGCGGAAGAGAACGACGAACCATCGCTGAAAGGGGATCGTCATGGCCGCCACGATCGACAGGCCCGTCGCCTACCCGGGCATCACCGCCGCCGGACGCCGTCCGGTCGACTACGTCTGGGCCGTCGCCCGGATCGCGATCGGCTGGATCTTCCTGTGGGCGTTCCTGGACAAGACGTTCGGATGGGGTTTCGCGACCCCGGCGGGCAAGGCGTGGGTGGCGGGCGGCAGCCCGACGACGGGTTTCCTCAAGGGCACCGGCGAGAACGCGCTGGGCGGGCTGT
Source organism: Nonomuraea sp. NPDC049624 (assembly GCF_040675255.1). Classification (NCBI taxonomy): domain Bacteria; kingdom Bacillati; phylum Actinomycetota; class Actinomycetes; order Streptosporangiales; family Streptosporangiaceae; genus Nonomuraea; species Nonomuraea sp. NPDC049624. Next base: position 469,203 of record NZ_JBFAOR010000003.1, read on the forward strand.
TCTCGAGCCTGGCCGGTCAGGCGTGGGTGGACTGGCTGTTCATGGCCGGTCTGGCCGGCGTCGGCCTGGCGCTGGTGCTGGGCGTGGGCACCCGGATCGCGGCGGTCGCCGGAACGCTCATGCTGACCCTGATGTGGGCCGCCGAGCTGCCGCTGGCCACCAACCCGTTCCTGGACGAGCACATCGTCTACGCGATCGTGCTGATCGGCCTGGCCATGACCGGCGCGGGCGCCACGCTCGGGCTGGGGAACCTGCCGATCGTCCGCCGCAACGCCTGGCTCAGGTAGTGCCGGGAAGCGAACGCCCGCCCCGCACCCGGGGTGGGCGTTCCGCGCACAGGGACGAAGGCCCCGCCGCTCCGCTCTTTGGCGGACCGGCCGGGCGAGGAGCAGGATGGAGAGAGGGGCAAGGAGGTACACCATGTCGATCGAGGTCAAGGACGTCATGGGCCGGGTGGCCGTCGCCGTGCCGGCGGACGCGTCGTTCGCCGACGTCCTCAACGCGATGAGGCGGTACGGAGTGGGCGCGGTCACCGTGACAGACGCCGACCGGCGCCCGGTGGGCGTGGTCTCCGAGGACGACCTGCTGCTCAAGGAGATCGACCCGGTACGGCACAGCGTGTCGATGTACGAACCCGACCGCCTGCTGGACGAGCACCACCGGGCGACGGCCGTCACCGCGGACCGGCTCATGTCCGCTCCGGCGATCACCGTCACGCCGGGCACGTCCGTGCGCGAGGCCGCCAGGCTCATGCACGACCGGCGCGTCAAGCAGCTCCCGGTGATCGACCCGGCGAGCGGGCGCATCGTCGGCACCCTGCACCAGCGCGACGTGCTGCGCGTCTTCGCCCGTCCGCGGGCGGAGCTGGAGGGCGAGGTCCGAGCCGTGCTCCCGGCGTCCGGGGCGATCTCCGCGCAGGTCGAGCAGGGCGTGGTGCGGCTCAGCGGGCGCGTGGAGCGCCGGTCGCAGGCGATTGCGGCGGTGCAGGCCGTCCGCGCCGTCGAGGGCGTCGTCGACGTCACCAGCGAGGTGACCGCCGACCACGACGACCTGGTCACCGTTCCGCCGCCGCGGTAGAGCCCGGAACCGCCGGCCGCCGTTCACGCGGCGGGGCGCACGTCCGCGAGGGAGACCGGTGAGAACGTCCGGTCGAGCCGGGTCACCTCCAGCAGCCGCAGGACGGCCGGCGTCACCCCCGTCAGCCGGAGGCTGCCGTGGCGGGCGGCCGCCAGGTCGCGCGCGGCCACCAGCGCGGCCAGCCCGCGGGCGTCCATGAAGGTCACCCCGCTGAGGTCGAGGACGAGACGCGTGCCCTGCTCGGCGAGTGCGGCGGCGAGCCGGGCGCGGAAGCCCGCCTGCGTGGCCAGGTCCAGGTCTCCGGAGACCTTCAGCACCGCCCGCCTGCCGGTGCGGGACCGTGCCTGAGAACCCATGTCCGTCTCCTTACCTTCGGCGGGCGGCCGGTGGCCGGCGTTCGTCGCGGAAGCACGATGCCCCCGATGCGAAGCTACGAGAACGCCGGTCACCGGCATAGGGCCCAAAGTCCCACCTCCGGCAGCCGAAGGACCGGACCTGGCACGTACGGCCCTGAGGACCAAGGTCCTTCCAGCGGGGGGCGTACGACACTGCCCCGGAGCGGGCGGGCGCAGTGGAATAGGGGTGAGACAAGGACATACACCCCCCACCGAAAGGGAGGCCCGCCATGGCCACCACCGTCAACCGGCCCGTGATGGACGTCGCTCCCGTGCGGGCGGCGCGTACCCCGGTCGACTACGTCTGGGCCGTCGCCCGGATCGCGATCGGCTGGATCTTCCTGTGGGCGTTCCTGGACAAGACGTTCGGATGGGGTTTCGCGACCCCGGCGGGCAAGGCGTGGATCGCGGGCGGCAGCCCGACGACGGGTTTCCTCAAGGGCACCGGCGAGAACGCGCTGGGCGGGCTGTTCTCGAGCCTGGCCGGTCAGGCGTGGGTGGACTGGCTGTTCATGGCCGGCCTGGCCGGCGTCGGCCTGGCGCTGGTGCTGGGCGTGGGCACCCGGATCGCGGCGGTCGCCGGAACGCTCATGCTGACCCTGATGTGGGCCGCCGAGCTGCCGCTGGCCACCAACCCGTTCCTGGACGAGCACATCGTCTACGCGATCGTGCTGATCGGCCTGGCCATGACCGGCGCGGGCGCCACGCTCGGGCTGGGGAACCTGCCGATCGTCCGCCGCAACGCCTGGCTCAGGTGAATCGCACCCGCCACGGGCCCACCCCTCGGCGGAGGGGTGGGCCCGTGGCATTTCACGTGGGAACCGCCGGGTCACCGTCTCACGGCGTCAGCGCTGCAGCGTCAGCACTCCCGGGCGGTAGGGCAGGAGGCCGTAGTCGCCGCCCGAGCTGGGGCTGCGGCCCTGGTAGAGGAGTTGCAGGTTGCACGGATCGACGGTCATGGTCTGGTCCGCGCCGGTGCGCACCAGCTCGCCGTGGCTGATGTCGTTCGTCCAGGTGGCGCCGCTGTTGGCCTTGCCGGCGAACGGGTTGCCCTCGGTCGCGGCCTGGGGCGTCCAGGAACCGTTCAGGCTGGTGGCGGTGAACGAGCGGAAATAGCGGCCCTGCGCGCCGATCGCCTCGACGATCATCAGGTACCGGTTCTGGCCCTGGAGCTTGTAGACCTGGACGGCTTCGAACAGGTTGTTCGTCGTGTCGCTCATGACCACGGTCGAGGCCGTGCCGAAACTGCCGGGGAAGTTCCCGATGGGCATGCTCGCCCGGTAGATCTTGCCGTTGTCCCCGGCGAAGAACAGGTACATGTCAGTGTTGTCGCCGATGACCGTCTGGTCGATGGGGCCCGTCCCGGAGCCCGAGATGCTGCCGGAGAAGAGCGTCTGCGGCGCCGACCAGCTGTTGGGGTTGGCGGGGTCGGTGGAGGTCCGGTACGAGAAGGCGGGGCCACCCCACTGGTAGGCGAGCACCCAGACGTTCTTGGGGGCGAAGAAGAAGAGCGTGGGGGCGACGGCGGCGAAGGACATCGTGTTCTGCGTGGCCGAGGCCATGTCGGACCAGTTGGCCAGCGGGCTGAAGTTCATCGACCCCCACCTCGTCCCCGTGTCGTGGGTCGTCGCGTAGACCAGGTGCCGCCCGTTGTAGGGGGCGACGGTGAAGTCCTTGAGCGAGACCCAGCCCGCCTTCGGCGTGGCCAGCGGGCCGGTCGAGGCCCAGCGGTAGGTCGAGGGGAGGTCACACATGCCGGGGTTGCCACCGTCCGTCCGTACGAGTTGCCATTGCTGGTTGGCGCCGCCCCAGTCGTCGTACTGGACGATGTTGGCGCCGTCGGCGGTGGAGGCTCCTTGGACCTCCAGGGCCTTGTTGCTGTGGCGGGAGATGAGCCTGACGTAGCCGTCGGGGCTGTCGGAGAGTTTCCATTGCTGGTTGGTGCCGTTGAGGTCGGTCCATTGGACGATGGAGCCGCCGTTGGCGGTGGAGAAGTTGTAGACGTCCAGGACTTTGCCGGAGTGGCGGGACTTGATGCGGTAGTAGCCGCCGCCGGAGTCGACGAACTGCCATTGTTGCTGGTTCTGGTTGTTCCTGGTCCATTGGGTGATGCGGCCGCCGTCGGCGGTGGACAGGTTGTAGACGTCCAGGGCCTTGCCGCTGTTGCGGTTGACCAGGACGTACCAGGCGTTGGTGTCGACGGTGGCCGCGTGGGCGGGCTGGACGGCGACGAACAGGCTCGCCAGCAGGACGGCCACCGTCGCGAGGACGGTCAGGGGGCTGTGTCTCTTCACCAGTTTCTTCACCATGTGCTCCGATGCCGTGTCAGGGGGTGGTGAGGTCGAAGCGGCGCACGGTGACCGCGCCGCCGAGGGACTTGGTGGCGTAGTTGAAGATGCCGAAGCGGTAACCCATGAAGAACTGCCAGGCGTTGTTCAGCGTGAAGGCCGGGCCGAGGCCCACGAAGGTGCTGCCGTCGGTGCTGTAGGAGAAGCGGGCCTGACGGCCGGACCCGGGCCGGATGTCGGCGGTGACCCGCAGCCAGATCCGGCCGCCCGGGACGTTCGCGCTCGCCGCCTCGGCGCCGGTGCCGGTGGTCTGCCACGAGCCGTTCATGGTCAGGCCGTTGGTCATCACGACCCGGCTGACGCCGTTGTCGCGTTTGACGCCGATCCATGCCGACTGGTCGCGCAGCATCGCCAGCCCGGCGCGGTCGCCGTCGGCCATCTGGGAGTGGTCGAGCTCGATCGTCGCCGTCGAGGACGGGCCCTGGATGCGGTGTGTCAGCGTGTTCCGGGCGGCGTAGAGGTCGCCGGTGACGGTCGCGGTCTGCAGGCGCAGGCCGTTGCCGGTGGAGAAGCGGCTGGTGTCGGGGTTGTGGTTCCACTCCCAGCGGGGGCCGAGCGTGGCCGCGGTGAAGGCGTCCGGGCCGATCATGGACGACACGGTCCGGCTGGTCTGGATGTTCGGCTTCGGGTAGTTGACGCCCCAGCCGCCGTTGACGGTCTGCACGACCGGCCAGTCGCCGGTCCAGGTGATCGGCGCCAGGGCCGGGACGCGTCCGCCGGGGTAGGCGTCGACGAAGGCCATGTAGTACCAGTCGCCGTTCTGGGTCTGCACGAGGCCGCCCTGGTGCGGGACGCCGCCCCCGGCGACGGGGCCCGGCAGGTCGAGCAGGACCTGGCGCATCTCGTACGGGCCCCAGGGCGAGGTCGAGCGGAGAACGTACTGGCCGTTGGCGGGGCGGGTCAGCCAGATGTAGTAGTAGCCGTTCCGCTTGTAGAAGCGGGACCCCTCCAGGGTGCCGACGTTGCCCGGCGTCTGGAACACCTGCTGCGCGCGCACCTGGCTGAGGCCGTCGGCCGAGAGCTGGGCCACGCTGATGGTGCTGTTGCCGTAGGCGACGTACATGGTGTCGTCGGAGTCGACCAGCAGGCCGGCGTCGTAGTAGCAGTTGTTGATCTGTGAGCGCTTGGTCCACGTGCCGTCCACGGCGGAGGCGGTGTAGACGTAGGTCCGGTTGAACTCGACGCAGCCGAGCCAGTAGAAGGTGCCGTTGCTTGGCCGGTAGTTGAGGGCCGAGGCCCAGATGCCCTTCACGTACGCCCGGCCGCCGCTGAGGTCGTAGGCGCCGGAGCCGAAGTCGAGCCGCGGCACGGAATGCCCGGCGTACTCCCAGTCGACCAGGTTGTAGGAGCGCAGGATCGGCGCGCCGGGCGAGTAGTGCATGGTCGAGGCCGAGTAGTAGTAGGCGTCGCCCACCCGGATGATGTCGCCGTCGGCGAAGTCCTGCCACACGACCGGGTTGGCGTAATTCCCGCCGCCGGTGCCGTTGACCGGGACGAGTTGCCATTGCTGGTTGGCGCCGCCCCAGTCGTCGTACTGGACGATGTTGGCGCCGTCGGCGGTGGAGGCTCCTTGGACCTCCAGGGCCTTGTTGCTGTGGCGGGAGATGAGCCTGACGTAGCCGTCGGGGCTGTCGGAGAGTTTCCATTGCTGGTTGGTGCCGTTGAGGTCGGTCCATTGGACGATGGAGCCGCCGTTGGCGGTGGAGAAGTTGTAGACGTCCACGACTTTGCCGGAGTGGCGGGACTTGATGCGGTAGTAGCCGCCGCCGGAGTCGACGAACTGCCATTGTTGCTGGTTCTGGTTGTTCCTGGTCCATTGGGTGATGCGGCCGCCGTCGGCGGTGGACAGGTTGTAGACGTCCAGGGCCTTGCCGCTGTTGCGGTTGACCAGGACGTACCAGGCGTTGGTGTCGACCGTCGCGGCCGACGCCTCCTGGGCGGTGAGCAGCACGCCCACGAGAAGCAGGGCCGAGACGGCCGCGAGCACACGTCTCACAGGAACCTCCAGAGGTTGTCGTCCGAGCCGTTGTCGTCGGCGAGCACGACCTGCGCGCCCTGCGACGTGCCGGCGACGCCGAGGACCCGGCCGCCGCCCGCGCACTGGAGGCGGAAGGCGGCGGCCGACCCGTGGCGCAGCCGCCAGCGGTGATCGGCGGTGCCGTTGTCGGCCCACTGCACGACCCGCGACCCGGCGGCGGTGCCCATGTTCTCCACGCCCAGCACCTTCTGGCTGTGGGAGTTGCGCAGCCGCAAGTAGCCGCCGGTGTCGTTGACGGCGGTCCACAGGTGGTCGGCGGTGCCGTTGTCGCCCCACTGGACGACGAGCGCGCCGTCGGCCGTGGACATGCCGGTGACCCCGAGCACCATCCCGGTGCCCACGTTCTGCAGGCGCCGCGCGCCGTTCGGCAGGAACCGCCACTGGTTGTCCGGGCTGCCGTCGTCGGCGCCCTGGACCACCCGCGCGCCGTTGGCGGTCGAGCCGTTCTGGACGGCCAGCAGCTTCGAACTGTTGACGTTGCGGATCTTGACGGAGCCGTCGCCGACGTCGATGATCGTCCACCGGTGGTCGGCGGTGCCCGTGTCACCCCATTGGAGCACCGGCGCGTTGTCGGCGGTCGACATGTTCTCGACGCCGAGCACCTTCCCGCTGTTGCCGTTGCGGAAGCGCAGCGCGGCGCCGTCGACGATCGGGATCCAGTCGTGGTCGGCGGTGCCGTTGTCGGTCCACTGCAGGGCGGGGGCGCCGTCGGCGGTGGACATGTCCTGGATGCCGAGCACCAGCCCGCTGGCCGCGTTGACCAGCCGGAAACCGGCCCCCGCCGCCGAGCCGCCCTGGGTGTTCCAGTAGACGACGTAGTTGTGGCCGTGGGCGTCCTGGAACGGCTCCAGACGCACCTGCGCGCCGCTCGCCGTCGCCGTGAAGGCGAGCGCGGTGGTGCTGGTCCGGGTGATCGAGGACGGGGTCAGGACCGGGGCCGACGACAGGCTCGTGTCCCCGTAGTCGCCCGACAGCACGACCGGCCCGTACGTCACGGCCTGCACGCCGGGGTTGTCCGCGGCGGCCTTCATGACCACCCGCATGGGCAGGCGCACGGTCACGGTGTCGCCGGACGACCACGTCCGGGTGAGGGCGGCGTAGCCGCCCGGCGCGGCCGCGACGTCCTGCCGGACCCCGTTGACGCTGATCGTCGCGCCCTGCGTCCAGGCCGGGATCCGGACGCGCATCGTCCACGATCCGCCCACGTTGCCGGTGACCTGCAGCGACGTGGTGTCGCTGACCGGATAGGAGGTGGTCTGGGTGACCGTGATGCCGCGCCCGCTCCAGTCGAGGACGGAGGGCACGAACAGGTTCACGAACAGGGTGGTGTCGTCGTGGAAGTAGATCGAGTCCATGAGCTTGGTGTTGGTCTCGATCCCGGTGCCCTGGCAGCACCAGAACGAGCCGTAGTCCGTGCTCCAGGTGCCGCCGCCCCAGGCCGGACCGACGCCTCGCCGTCCGCCGGGGTTGAGCGGGGTGAAGTAGGTGACGTGCCCGTGCGCGTCCGCCGGGTTCTGCTGGCCGAGCAGGTGGTTGAGCAGGGCGTTCTCGTAGTAGTCGAAGTAGTCGGCCCGGTCGGGGGACAGCAGCCACAACTCCCGGGTCAGTTTGAGCATGTTGTAGGTGTTGCACGCCTCGCCGGTGTCCCTGGTCAGGTAGGAGGCGATCGCGCCGGGCGCGCGGAAGTGCTCGGCCTGGCTGTTGGAGCCGTTCACGTACGTGTGCGCGCCGACCGTGATGGCCCAGGCGTTGACGGCGATGTCGCGGTAGCGGGTGGCGCCCGTCGCCTTGTACTCGCGGGCCGCGCCGATCCACTTGGGCACCTGGGTGTTGGCGTGCAGGCCGTTGAGCCGGTCCTGGTTCGCGGCCAGCGGGTCGAACACGGCCGCGTGGTCGAACCGCTGTGCCGTGGCCAGCCAGCGGGGGTCGCCGGTCGCCTGGTACAGGTCGGTCAGCACGGCGTTCATGCCGCCGAACTCGGTGCCGAGCATGGCCTGCGTCTGGCCGGCGGACAACCGCGACGTCCGGGCGTCCACCCAGCCCGCCAGGGCCAGCAGCACGGACTTGGCCTGGGTGTCGCCGATCAGCCGCCAGACGTCCAGCAGCCCGGCCAGGGTCTTGTGGACGCAGTAGTACGGCACGTTGCCGTTGGTGAGCGTGCGGTTCTCCAGGGCCGTGAAGTCCGACTCGGGGAACCCGGACAGGTAACCGCCGGAGAATCCGGCGGCCGGGTTGTTCGCCTGGCATTTGGCCAGTTCCGCCACCATGTAGCGAGCCTTGTCGCGGCAGGTGGTGTCACCGAGCACGGCGTACGCCTGCGCCCAGGCCGTCAGGAAGTGGCCCTGCGCGTGCGACCGGAACGGGAAGCCGGGCGCGTCCCAGCCGCCGTTGGGCGCGGCGCCGCCGGTGGACAGCCGGTGGTTGGCGCGGAAGACGTACAGCAGCCGGTCGACGTCGACGAAGCGCAGGTAGGCGAGGGTGCGGTTCTGGTTGTCCAGCAGGCGGCCGGAGGTCAGCCGGACCTGGCCGAGGTCGAACTCGTAGGCGGAGACGCCGATGTCGGGCCTGCTCCAGGGGACTGCGGCCAGGGCGGGGGACGTGCCGGCCAGCTGACCGACGACGGAGAGCGCGGCGGTCGCGCCGGTGGCCTGGAAGAGCTGACGGCGGCTCAAGGACATGCGGAGCTCCTTGGGGTGGGGGGGCGGTGAACGGCCGGGGCCGGTCACGGGGTCAGCAGGTCAGCGCCTGCGCAAGGCCGTTGCCTGGTCTTCGGCGCAGCTTTGTTAGCGCTAACAAATGGCCGATCGGGTCACCGTCGTGTCCTGGGCCATCGGTTGCATGTCGGGGGCTCCTTGGCTGGGTAGGGTTGTTAGCGCTAACATCGTCCTGCCGGTGGGTCTGGTCCGTAGTGAGGGAGTACATCCGACGGTCCGTCCGGCGTCAATGAGCGGATCGCCGGCCGAGCCGGGCTCTGTCCCGCGCATGCCTTCCCGCCTGGAGTTCTGTCTCCGCGGAGACGTCCCGTCACGATGAAAGTTTCACGGGGATGCGGGAAGGCGACCCGCCCCCGGCTTCGCCGGGCCGGGGGCGGTCGGCGGGCGGAGCCGGGGGGGGGGGCGGGGGGGGCCCGCGGGGCCGGCGCCGCGCCGCCCCGGCGCGACGGCCCGGCGAAGCTCACGCGGTGCCCGCGTTGTAGGTCCACTTCTGGTTGCTGCCGCCCCAGCAGGTGTACAGCTGCAGCCCCGTGCCGTTGCCGGTGCCGCCGCCCACGGCGTCCAGGCACAGCCCGGACTGCACGCCCACGATCGTCCCGTCGGTGTTGACGCGCCATTTCTGGTTGTCGCCGCCCCAGCAGGAGTAGATCTGGATCTTGGCGCCGTTGCCTGTGCCCCCGGCGTCCAGGCACTTGTTGCCGTAGACCTTCAGTTCTCCTGCCGAGGTCTGGGTCCACTGCTGGTTGCTCTGACCGTTGCAGTCCCACAGTTGCACCGCGCTGCCGTCGGCGGTGCTGGAGCCGGGCACGTCGACGCAGCGGCCGGCGGCCGTGCTCCTGATCTGCCCCGCGCCGCCGCCGGGCGGGGGTGTCGTGTTGCCGCCGTTCAGCGCGTTGAGCACCGCCGTGTAGGCGGCCTTCTTGTTGCCGTTGCCGTCGAAGAGCAGCGCGCTGGCGCCGGAGCCGAGCCAGGAGTCGGTGTCGCGGACGCCCCAGGTGGTGATGCCGGTGCACCGCGGCACCGCCAGGCAGTCGTTGACGACGGCGGCGTACGTGGTGGCCGAGCCGCCCTGGATGTCCAGCTCGGTGATCTGCACGTCCACGCCCAGCGCGGCGAAGCTCTGGATGGTCGTGCGGTAGTTGCTGTTGTACGGGCTGTTGCCGTTGAAGTGCGACTGCAGGCCGACGCAGTCGATCGGCACGCCGCGCGCCTTGAAGTCCTTGACCATGTTGTAGACGCCCTGCGTCTTGGCCCAGGTCCAGTTGTCGATGTTGTAGTCGTTGTAACACAGCTTGGCGGCCGGGTCGGCGGCGCGCGCGGTGCGGAAGGCCACCTCGATCCAGTCGTTGCCGGTGCGCTGGAGGTTGGAGTCGCGCCGGCCGCCGCCGCTGTCGGCGTAGGCCTCGTTGACCACGTCCCAGGCGTAGATCTTGCCCTTGTAGTGGGCCATGACGCCGTTGATGTGGTCGATCATCGCCTGGCGCAGCGAGCCGCCCGACAACGACTGCATCCAGCCGGGCTGCTGGGAGTGCCAGGCCAGGGTGTGGCCGCGTACCCGCTTGCCGTTCTGCACGGCCCAGTTGTAGACCCGGTCGCCGTTGGTGAAGGTGAACTGACCCCGGTTGGGCTCGGTGGCGTCGATCTTCATCTCGTTCTCGGCCGTCACCATGGTGAACTCGCGGTTGGCGATCGTCGTGTAGGCCGAGTCGCCGAGCTTGCCCGCGGCGATGGCGGTGCCGAAGTAGCGGCCGCTCTGGGCGGCGGCCGCGCCGAGCGTGCTCGCCGCGGCGTCGGCCGGAATCGCCGTCGCCAGTGCCGTGAGCAGGCCGAGCGCGCCGATCGCGCCGGTGATCAGTGCCCGGCGGCGCGCGCCGGGCAGCCGTCCGGCGGTCGGTGGGGACATGGCGTTGACACGCATGCTTGAGCCTCCGTACGCGAATCATGGGGAAGGTCGTGGGGCGCACTTCGGAGGGGTGCGCCCGAGGCGCTGGGGAGCGGATGGGGGGAGCCGGGCTCGGGCACTCAGTGTGTGGATCTAGCCGAAAGTTGTCAAGGATAGGGTAAAACTTTCGGAGTCTGGCTTGCTTGCAAAGGCTGGTCATCCAGGCCGGTAGCTGTCGAAAGTTTCGGTCGGCGGGTCGTGAAAGTTTCACGGCGACGGCGGCGCCCATTTGGAGGTGGGACGCGTCTTCGGCCGCTTCGGGGTTCGGGCGCTCTTGACAGGGTCGTCCGGCTCGTATTTGCTCCGTCCCGCCGGCACCGCGACTTGTCAGCGCTGACGCACGAACAGGCGGAACCATGACACGGGCGTCCCCTACGGCTGCCCCGGGCCCGCCGGCGGCGCGAACGGGGCCGCGACGTCGGTGACGTGTTCCGCCGGGCCCGCCGTCTCCCGGTTCGGGTGGTAGATCTCGCGCATGGACAGCGCCGGGGCCAGCCCGTGGTCGTCCAGCCAGGCTCTGAGCGTGTCGTACGCCGGCAGGATCGCCGGGTAGTGCGACCGCTCCTTGCTGACCTCGACGTACGCGGCCCGGTGGGACGGCTCCAGCCGGACGCCGATCCGGCCGGCGGGCTCGATCGGGCTCCCGGTCGGCAGGCACACCTCCACCGGGCCGTTCGAGTCCTCGCTCACCGTGCCGTGGAAGACGGCGAACGGCGGCCCGGACAGGCAGCCGCCGGCCGCCCCCAGATGGGCGAAGAGCGCGGCCGAGGCGTCCGTGATGAAGTCCGTCAGGCCCGAGGCTCGCGCATGGCCGTGGATGAAGATCACGCGCTGCTCGGGCACGTCCCGCAGGCGCACCTCGTACGCGGGGGTCGCCTCCTCCAGGAAGACCTGCCGGATGTAGGCCAGCAACGACTGGCGTGCCCGCCATTGCTCCTCACGGGCGCTCCAGTGCTTCGCGATGGCCTCGACCGCCGCGGGGCCATCCAGCCGCAGCACCCTGCCGACCTCGGCGAGGGGCATGTCGATGGCGCGCAGCAGCGTGATGCGCCGGGCGGCGGCGAGTTGCGCCGGGCCGTAACGGCGGAAACCGGTGCGGGGATCGACCTCGGCGGGCGGCAGCAGCCCCTTGGCGTCGTAGAGCCGCAGCGCCTTGAGCGTCAGGTTGGACCGCGCGGCGAACTGTCCAGTGGTCATCAGATCGGACACCGCCCGAGTATGGACCCTGCCCCTGGGGCGGAGACAAACCACCTGGATCGCCGCCCGGGCGGCCCGCCGCGCCCGGCGCTGAAGTCGCCCGGCTGTTCCGGCGCGCGCTCCGGCGGCCGTGCCATCATGATCTTGGTCGGCCTTCCGTCCACGCGTCCCGCGTCACCCCTCAACTCCGAAGGGATCGCCATGAACGATCAAGCCCCCAGTTCCGCGCGGATCTACAACTACCTGCTGGGCGGCACGGACAACCACCCGGTGGACCGGCAGGCGGCCGAGGCGTTCAAGGCGCGGCTCCCCACGATCGAGGCCGCCGCCCGCGCGAACCGCGGCTTCGTGCTGCGCGCCGCCCGCGCCATGGCCGAGGCCGGCGTCCGCCAGTTCCTGGACATCGGGTGCGGCCTGCCGGTCGAGCCGAGCGTCCTCGGCGTGGTCCGCGAGGTACGGCCGGACGCGCGCGTCGTCCGCGTGGACAACGATCCCGAGGTCGTCCCCGCCGGTCGGGGCCGTACGGACGCGCCCACCGTGTTCGGCGACCTGCGCGACCCCGCCGCGATCATGAAGGATCCGGCCGTGACCGGGCTCATCGACTTCGGCGAGCCCGTGGGCGTCATCACCGTCGCCGTCTGGCACTTCATCCCCGAGGACGCGGCGTCCGAGTACGCGGCGACCCTGCGCGCGGGCCTCGCGCCCGGCAGCCATCTGGCGATCAGCCATGTCTGCGCGGACACCGTCCCGGCGGCCGCCCAGGAGGCGGGCAAGGCCGTCTACGCCCGGACGGCCGGGGTGGGCGTCCGGAACTAGCGGTGACCTTCCGGTTCTGCCGCATCGGTCGCGCTCGGCAGGCATGCTGCGACCGTGCGGGTGATCCACGTCATCGGCCCGGTTCCCTTCGCCGCCGAGGGCCGATAGGGCCGGAAGTCCCGAACGAGATCCGTGCCGCCACCCGGCCCCCGGAACGGACTTAGGGTCTTGGGCATGGCCGACCCCATTCTCGTGCTGAACACGGGATCCTCCTCCATCAAGTACGAGCTCGTCGATCCGCACACCCGCGAGCGCGCCGCCAGAGGGCTGGTCGAGCGCATCGGGGAGGACCTCGGGCGGATCACGCACCACGGCGGGGACGGGCCGCCGTACGTCCGGGAACGTCCCTTCGCCGGCCACGGGGACGGGCTGGAGGCGATGCTGGCGGCGTTCGCCGCCGCGGGCCCCGAGCCGGCGCCGGTCGCGGTCGGGCATCGGGTGGTGCACGGCGGCACCCGGTTCGCCGAGGCGGTGCTCATCGACGACGACGTCATCGCCGCGATCGAGGAGCTGGCCCCGCTCGCGCCCCTGCACAACCCGATCAACCTGACCGGCATCCGGCTGGCGCTCAAGGTGTTCCCGGACGTGCCGCAGGTGGCCGTGTTCGACACCGCGTTCCACCGCACGCTGCCGCCCGAGGCGTACACGTACGCGGTGCCGCGCGAGTGGCGGGCGCAGGGCGTGCGGCGCTTCGGCTTCCACGGCACCTCGTGCGCGTACGTCTCCCGCCGCGCCGCCGCCCTCCTGGGCCGCGACCTCGCCGGGCTCAACCTGATCGTGCTCCACCTCGGCAACGGCGCCAGCGCCACCGCGATCTCCGGCGGGCGCAGCGTCGACACCTCCATGGGCATGACGCCGCTGGAAGGGCTGGTCATGGGCACCCGCTCGGGCGACGTCGACCCGGCCCTGGCCGCGTACCTGGCCCGCACCGGCGGCCTGGACGCCCAGCAGGTCGAGCACGAGCTCAGCCACCGCGGCGGCCTGCTCGCGCTCACCGGATCCGGCGACATGCGCCAGGTGCGCGCCCGCGACGACGACGAGGCCAGGCTGGCCCTGGAGATCTACACCCGGCGCATCCGCAAGTACGTCGGCGCCTACCACGCGCTGCTCGGCTGCCGGGTGGACGCGATCGTGCTCACCGGCGGCGTCGGCGAGCACGACGCCGCCACCCGCGCCGCCTGCCTGGCGGGGCTGGAGCGGATCGGCATCGCGGTGGATCCCGTGCTCAACGCCGCGGGGGCGGCCGGCGAGCGGGCGGTGTCCGTCCCCGGCGCCGAGGTGCCCGTGCTCGTCATCCCCACCGACGAGGAGTGGGAGATCGCCCACCAGACGTTCGCACGCCTGAGGTCCGGCTGACCGGGCCGCGCTAGGCGCCCTTGTCCGTGCTCCGGTTGAACGTCGGGAGCGTGGTCAGGTCACGGGCGGCGGCCAGGTGGGAGGCGAAGTTCGGGTCGAGGAGGCCCAGGAGGAGCACGACGGCCCAGGCCACGACGGCGATCATGGCGCCGTCGTCGAAGGGAGCCGGGAGCCTGAGGCCCAGCCGGTCGGCGGTCACCAGGCCGGCCACCGGCAGCAGGGCGATGACCAGCGTCCGGACGGTCTCCAGGACGCGGGCGTGCCACGAACGGCGGGTCTCCTCGGGGGTGGTGTCGCGGGTGGGGAGCCGGTCGTACTCGCCCGTGATGACCGTGCGGGTCAGCTCGGCGACGCGGGTGCGCAGGTCGTCGTAGGCGGTCGGGGACGGCAGCGCCACCCACAACTGGAGGTCGATGACGGCCTTGGCCGCCTCGACCGCGCGGGCGCGGACGACGGCCCTGGTCAGCGGCGTCCCACCCCGGGCGACGGTCGGGATGCCGACGCGCAGCAGGAAGGCGACCCTGCCGAGCAGGGCGAGGATCTCCCTGCGCGCCCCCGGCGCGAGCTGCCCGCGGCGGTCGGGCTCGGCGCGGGCCAGGACGGCCGCCAGCTGCTCGAAGAGCGGCTCGGTGGGCGGGGTCCTGGACTCGCGGTCCCACTGCCACATCACCACCTTGACCGGGATCATCCCGAGGACCAGGGCGCAGCTGACGGTGCCGATGCTCTGGGGGATCGGCAGCCATCCCCGGCCCGCCAGCTCGACGGCCCACGCGGGGCCGGCGGCGTGCCGGAGGTACAGGACGGCCGGGAAGCAGCCGACCCCCAGGACGCTGGCCAGCGGATCGAGGACATAGCGGAAGAGCGGGCGATGCCGCCGGTTCTCGATCCAGACGGCGATCCAGATGAAGACCGTGAGGCCCGCGACGGCCAGGAAGACCTTCTGCACGGAGTTGACGGAGAACTCCGACACCAGGACGACGGCGGCCACGCCGAGCATGGGCAGCAGGATCCAGGCGCTCACGTTGTCCTCGACGTGCCTGCGCCGCACCGACCAGCGGGCGGTGGAGGCGGCCACCGCCCGGTAGCGGCTGCGCAGGAGCGCCGGGTCGTCGCCGGGATCCAGGCTGCGCGCGAAGACCGGCCAGGTGCCGTTCAGCTTCTTGGCCAGGGCGAACATCTCCGCCAGCTCGGGTTTCTCCAGCAGGCCGCCGGTGCGGGCGGGCGGGACGGGTGCTGCGACGGGGGGAACCGCTTCTTCGGTCATGAGGACGTCCTCACGTGGAGCGGGCTACTGCGCGAGGGGCGCTTCCCGACACTACAGAGCGTGGGACGGAGAGGCGGTGGCGTGACCGGATCGGGCCAGAACTCGCCCGCCGAGCCGATGAGGACCAACGGCCCTGCCGGGCGGGACTTCCTCCTCCGGCGCCGCGCCGCCGCCCGTAGGACCCTGACGGTGAGAGCTTCGACCGGTGAAGGAGATGCGCGATGAGCACTCACGTCGTCGTCGGTGTGGACGGGTCCGTCCCGGCGACCGGAGCGGTGGAATGGGCGGCCGCCGACGCGCGGCGGCGGGGCCTGGACCTGCGTCTCGTGCACGTCGGCCCGCAGTGGCTGCACGAAGCGAACGCCGAGCACTGCGCCCGGCTGCTGGAGGAGGCCGCCGACCGGGCCCGCGCGCTGTCCGGCGGCGTCAAGGTGACGACGGAGCTGCTGTCCGGGAACGTGGCCGGGGAGCTGATCCGCGAGTCGGCGACGGCCGCCGGGGTGGTGCTGGGCAGCCGGGGGCTCGGCGGGTTCGCCGGGATGACGGTCGGCTCGGTGAGCATGGCGGTGGCGGGGCACGCGTCAGGGCCGGTCGTGGTCGTCCGCGCCCCCGCCGCCGGCCCCGAGCACGGCACGGTGGTGGTGGGCTACGACGGGTCGCAGGACGCGCAGGCGGCCATGGAGTACGCCGTCACGCAGGCCAGGGCCCGCGGCGCGCGGCTGCACGTGGTCTCGGCCTGGCAGATGCCCGTCTTCTCCCCGTACGCGGTCACGTACAACTCCCTGCTCCAGGACCTGATGCGCGAGGAGACCGGCGCGGCGCGCGAGCGGGTCGTGCCCTGGCGGGAGGCCAACCCGGACCTGGTCGTCACCGACGAGCAGCCGTGCGCCCATCCGGTCACGGCCCTGATGCAGGCGGCCGGATCGGCCGACCTGGTCGTCGTGGGCTCGCGCGGCCGGGGCGGCTTCGCCTCCGCCGTGCTCGGCTCGGTCAGCCACGGTGTGCTGCACCACGTGAAGTGCCCGGTCGCCGTGGTCCGGCCGGACGCGGAGGAGCGGTCATGAACGGGTCACCGGCGGCCGGACAGGTCATGAACGGGTCGCCGACGGCGGGACAGGTCATGAGCCGGGTCCTGGTGGCCGTCAAGGCCGAGGAGTCGCCGCTGATGGCGTGGGAGCTGATGCGCCGGGCCGGCGTGCACCACCTGCCGGTCCTCGACGGAGGGCGCCTGCTGGGCATCCTGACCAGGGAGTGCCTGGCCGCGTCCTGGTCCGGCGGGCCGCAGGAGCAGGCCGGCCGCGAGGTGCGCGACCTGCTCGGCGGCGCGCGCATGCCCCGGGTGGGGCCGGACACCCCGCTGAGCAGGGTCGCCGCCGCCATGCTGGACGCCGACGTGGACGCCGTGCCCGTGCTGTCCGGCGACGGCCTGGTGGGCCTGATCACCGCCCGGGACGTCCTGTCGGCGGTCGCCGGACGGATCGCGCCGCGGCCCGAGCCGAGCGAGGTGGTGACCGGGATGTTCCACCTCGAACCCGTCCTGCCGGAACGGCGGGAGGCGTGAGATGAAGGCCCTGGTCGTCTACGAGTCCATGTTCGGCAACACCGAGCGGATCGCCCAGGCGGTGGCCGAGGGGCTGGCCACTCGGATGCGGGCCGAGGTGGCGGAGGTCGGCTCGGCCCCCGCGCACGTGGGGGACGAGGTCGCCCTCCTGGTGGTGGGCGGCCCGACCCACGCCTTCTCCATGAGCCGGGCCGCCACCCGCGAGTCGGCCGCTCAGCAGGCCGCCGGGCCGCTGGTGTCGCGCGGCGGGGGCGTGCGCGAGTGGCTGGCCACGCTCAGCACGTCGTCGGCCGGGCTCTGCTCGGCCGCCTTCGACACCCGCGTGACCAGGCCCCGCCTGCCTGGCTCGGCCGCGCGGGCGGTCGCCAGACGGCTGCGTCGCCTCGGCGTCCGGCTCGCCGTGCCGCCGTGCGGCTTCTACGTGACCGGCACGCAGGGGCCGCCGGCGCCGGGCGAGCTGGAGCGGGCCAGGCAGTGGGGTGAGAGCCTGGCAGCGTCGTTCCCGGTGCCCGCGTCCTGACAGCCTCGTGGAACGGCGCCCGGCGGTTCTCCGCCGGGCGCCGTTCTCAGTGCC
This sequence comes from Nonomuraea sp. NPDC049624, assembly GCF_040675255.1. Taxonomy (NCBI): domain Bacteria; kingdom Bacillati; phylum Actinomycetota; class Actinomycetes; order Streptosporangiales; family Streptosporangiaceae; genus Nonomuraea; species Nonomuraea sp. NPDC049624. The sequence continues at coordinate 486,485 of NZ_JBFAOR010000003.1, forward strand.
GCGCGGGCGTGGGGGACGGGTGCAGGATCCGGTCCAGGCGGGCGGCGGCGTAGCCGAGCGTGGACAGCGCGACGACGATCAGAAGGTCTCCCGGCGACAGCGGCCGGGTGCCGAGCAGTTCGCGCAGCGGCGGCAGGTAGATCCCGGCCAGCTGCAGGACGAACGCGCCCGCCACGGCGAGCAGCAGCATCGGGTTGGCCAGGGTGCCGGGGCGGGTCCGGGTGCCCAGCGCCACGCCGAGCTGGGTGGCGCCGAGGGCGAAGAAGGCCATGCTCTGCCAGGGCCGCCCGGTCATCGACCCCCAGACGGCGACGCCGAGCGTGACGGCGGTGAGCACGACCGCGATGCGCAGGACCCGCTGCCACAACCCCGCCCCCATGATGCTCTGACCCGGCGGACGCGGCGGCTGCGACATGGTTCCCGGCACCGTCGGCTCGCCGCCCAGGGCCACGCCGGGCAGGCCGTGGGTGAGCAGGTTGATCCACAGGATCTGCGCGGGCAGCAGCGGCAGCGGCAATCCGAGGAACGGGCCCAGCACCATCACGGCGATCTCGGCCGCGCCGCCCGACAGGCCGTAGACCAGGAACCGGCGGATGTTGGCGTAGACCCGGCGGCCCTCCTCGACGGCGGCGACGACGGTGTCCAGGTTGTCGTCGGCGAGCACGAGGTCGGCGGCCTGCCGGGCGACCTCGGTGCCGCGCCTGCCCATGGCCACGCCGATGTCGGCGCGGCGCAGCGCGGGGCCGTCGTTGACGCCGTCGCCGGTCATCGCCAGGACCTCGCCCCGGGTGCGCAGGCTCTCGATGATGTCGAGTTTCTGCTCGGCGGTGGCCCGCGCGTAGACGCCGGCCGGGCCGTTGTCGAATGCGCCCGGTTCGCGGCAGTCGACGACCCGGTCGGCGGCGCCGATGATGCCCAGGTCGGCGGCCACGGCGCGGGCGGTGCCCGGATGGTCGCCGGTGATGAGGACCGTCCTGATGCCGGCCCGCGCACAGTCGGCCACGGCCGCGGCCGCCGCCTCACGTGGCGGGTCGAGGATCGCGACGAGCCCGAGCAGCCTCAGCCCGTCCTCCCGTACGGGCTGCGGGACGGCGTCCAGGTCGGTGCTCGCCACCGCGAGGACGCGGTAGCCGTCCCGGGCGTACCGGTCGGCGCGTTCGGCGGCGCCGGCGAGCAGCTCCGGGGCGTCGGTCAGCACGGACGGGCGCAGCAGCGCCTCGGGGGCGCCCTTGCAGATCAGGCGGACGCCGTCGCCCGGCAGCAGGTGCACCGTGCTCATGCGCTTGCGGTCGCTGTCGAAGGGCAGCTCGGCGACCCTGGGGAACCGTTCCTGCAGGCCCGCGCGGTCGAGGCCGAGCCGGGCGGCGGCGGCCAGCAGCGCGGCCTCGGTGGGGTCGCCGAGCGCCGTCCACTCGCCACCTGGGTCCCGGGGCGGGCGCAGGCGGGCGTCGTTGCACAACGCCGCGGCGGTCAGCAGCGCGGCGGACTCCTCCGGGTCCCCGCCGGTGATCTTGCCGTCGGGCGCGTAGCCGGAGCCGGTGACCGCGGCCTCGGCCGCCGGGGTCCACAGGTGCCGGGCGACCATCCGGCCCTCGGTGAGGGTGCCCGTCTTGTCGGTGGCCAGCACGGTCACCGAGCCCAGCGTCTCCACGGCGGGCAGGTTGCGGACGAGCGCGTCGCGGGCCGCCATCCGGCGGGCGCCCAGGGCCAGGCTCAGGGTCACGACCGCGGGCAGCGACTCGGGCACGGCGGCGACCACCAGGCTGATCGCGGTCACCACCATCAGCTCGACCGGCTGGCCGCGGACCAGGCCCAGGGCCAGCACCAGCGCCGACAGCAGCACCGCGACACCGGCCAGCAGCCGGCCGACCCCGACCAGACGGCGTTGCAGCGGCGTGAGACCGGCGCCCTTGACCATGAGTGAGGCGATGCGCCCGCTCGCACTCGCCGCGCCGATCGCGGTGACGACCGCCCGGCCCCTGCCGCGGGCCACGACGGTGCCCGAGGAGACCGCCGCGCCCGCGTCCTTGTCCACCGGGACCGACTCGCCCGTCAGCGCCGACTCGTCGACCAGCAGCGCCGCCGACTCCACCACCTCGGCGTCGGCCGGGACGATGTCCCCTTCGGCGAGCACCAGCAGGTCCCCGACCACGACGTCACCCGCCGGGACCTGCCGCTGGTGGCCGTCGCGCACCACACGGGCGTCAGGAGTGGCCAGCTCGGCCAGGGCCGTGATGGCGCGGTCGGCGCGCACCTCCTGCGTCACGCCGACCGCCGTGTTGACCACGATCACCAGGCCGATGACGGCCGCGTCGGTCCAGTCGCCGGTGGCGACGGTCAGCGCCGCCGCGATCAGCAGCACGATGATCAGCGGATCGCGGAGCTGGGTGACGACGCGCCGCCACAGCGGGGTGGGCGGTTTGCGCGGGAGCAGGTTGGGGCCGTCCCGTTCCAGGCGGACGGCTGCCTCCGCCGACGACAGGCCAGAGGACGAGGGCGTCACGTGGGTGTCCTTCCTGCCGTGGCCCTCGGGCCGGCGGAGTCGCTGCGAGGTGTCTTCAGGATCTAGTCTTCGCCCTGCTCAGGGCGGTAAACGTGCACCCTCCAGCCTCCGGGGACCGGCCGGACGGCGGCAGGGTCGAAAGTCACCGGAAGCGGGGCCTTCGGCACTGTTCCGCCCCCATCGCGCGGGCCGATCGTGGAGGTATGAGCATTCGCCTGATCGTGGCCGGGACCGACGGCACCGAGGACTGCGCGGCCGCGCTGCTGTGGGCCGCCGACGAGGCGGCCCGTCGCGGGACGCGGCTGGTCGTGGTGCAGGCCGCGGGGACGGACGGCGGGACGCCGGCGAGGCCGCCCGCCCTCGCCGGACGGCATGCGGGAAGGCCCTTCGGCCCTGGCCCGGCCGACCTTCGGCTCTGCGGGGGACGGCGGGAGGCCGGGTCTCTGGGTCGCGGTGCTGGCCCGCCAGCTGCGCTCGCCCCTGCTGATCCTGCTGGCGGTCACCGCCGCCGCGTCGTTCTTCCTCGGCGAGTCCACGGGCGCGATCATCATCGGCGTGATCCTGACGGTGTCGGTCGGGCTGGGCTTCTTCAACGAGTACCGGGCGGAGAAGGCCGCCGAGGCGTTGCACTCCCAGATCCGGCACCGCTGCCTGGCCCTGCGGGACGGCGGTCCCCGGCTGGTGGACGTGGTCACGCTGGTCCCGGGCGACGTCGTCACGCTGCGGCTGGGCGACATCGTCCCGGCCGATCTGCGGCTGGTGTCGTCGGCGGGGCTGGAGTGCGAGGAGTCGGTGCTGACCGGCGAGTCGATGCCCGTGGCCAAGGCCGTCGAGCCCGTCGGCCCGGACCGCCCGCTGGCCGAGCTGGCCAGTTGCGCGCTGATGGGCACCGTCGTGCACGCCGGGTCCGGCACCGGCGTGGTGGTGGCCACCGCCGGACGGACCGAGTTCGGGCGCATCGCGCTCCGGCTCGGCGACCGCCATCCGGACACCGCGTTCCAGATCGGGCTGCGCCGGTTCTCCATGCTGCTGGTGCGGGTCGCCGCCGCGCTCACCGCCGGGATCTTCGTCGTCAACCTCGTGCTGCACCGCCCGGTGCTGGACGCGCTGCTGTTCTCGCTCGCGATCGCCGTCGGCATCTCCCCGCAGCTCCTGCCCGCCGTGGTCTCGACCGGCCTGGCCGCCGGCACCCACCGGCTGGCCCGGCAGGGGAGCCGGGCCACTCGGCGAGCGGCAACCCCCTGGACGTCGCCCTGTGGGACGCGCCCGCCGCGCTCCGGCCCGGGCCGCCCGGCCGGCGGCTGGCCGTCGTGCCCTTCGACCACGAGCGCAGAACCGCCTCGGTCCTGGTCGAGGACGACGACGGCCGGATGATCGTCACCAAGGGCGCGCCGGAGGCCGTGCTGGCGCGCTGCGCCCCCGTCGCCGACCAGGCCAGGGCCGTGCTGGAGGCCGAGTTCGCCGCCGGCAACCGCGTGGTGGCCGTGGCCACCCGGCGGCTGACCGGCGACGCCGCCCGCCGGACGACCCTCAGCCAGGCCGACGAGCACGACCTCGCCTTCCGCGGCCTGCTGGTCTTCCTCGACCCGCCCAAGGCCGGCGCCGAGCAGGCGCTGCGCCGCCTGGCCGGCCTCGGCATCACCGTCAAGGTGCTCACCGGGGACAACCCCGCGGTCGCGGCCAAGCTGTGCGCCGATCTGGGCCTGCCCGCCGGACGGGTGCTGACCGGCCAGGACGTCGAGGCCGCCGACGACTCCCGGCTGGCCGCGCTCATCGAACAGGCCGTCGTGTTCGCCCGGGTCAGCCCGGAGCACAAGGCGCGCATCGTGCGGGCCCAGCGGCGCAACGGCCTGGACGTGGCCTTCCTCGGCGACGGCGTCAACGACGCGCTCGCGCTGCACGCCGCCGACGTGGGCATCTCCGTCGACGCGGCCACCGACGTCGCCAAGGACGCCGCCGACGTGCTGCTGCTGGAGAAGGACCTCGCCATCCTGGCCGACGGCGTCATCCAGGGCCGGCAGATCTTCGCCAACACCATGAAGTACGTGTTGATGGGGACGTCCAGCAACTTCGGCAACATGTTCTCCGCCGCCGCGGCCTCGGCGTTCCTGCCGTTCCTGCCGATGCTGCCGTCCCAGATCCTGCTCAACGACCTGCTCTACGACTCCAGCCAGCTCGCCATCCCCACCGACAACGTCGATCCCGAGCAGCTGCGGCGCCCGTCCCGGTGGGACGTGTCGTCGATCCGGCGGTTCATGTTGTTCTTCGGGCCGGTCAGCTCGCTGTTCGACTTCGTCACTTTCGCCGTCATGCTCGGTGTCCTGCACGCCGGGCCGCCGCTGTTCCGCACCGGCTGGTTCGTCGAGTCCCTGGCCACCCAGGTACTGGTGGTCTTCGCGATCAGGACCAGGCGGGTGCCGTTCTTCCGCAGCCGTCCGAGCCTGCCCCTGACGGTCGCCGCACTGAGCGTCGTGGTGCTCGGCGCGGTCATCCCGGTCACCCCGCTCGCCGGCGCCCTGGGCTTCCAGCCGCTGCCCGGCCCGTTCTTCGCGGTGCTGGGCCTGATGGTGGTCGCCTACCTGGCCCTCGTCGAGCTGGCCAAGCGCCGCTTCTTCCGGGCCGCCCCGGAGAGCCTGGCCGGGGGCGGCCGCACCGCCGCCCATCCGACGCATCGCAGGGCCCACCGGTTCAGCACGGTGGCCGCCGCCCTCGCCGCCGGACGTCCGCCCTCCGCCCCCCGAGAAGGGGACCAAGGTCCCTAGGGCGCGGGCGCGCATCCGGAAATCATCGTCATCATGACGACGACGCAGCACATCGACGCTTACTGGCGCGCGGCGAACTACCTGTCCGTCGGGCAGATCTACCTGCTGGACAACCCGCTGCTGACCGAGCCGCTGCGGCCGGAGCACGTCAAGCCGCGGCTGCTCGGCCATTGGGGCACCACCCCGGGGCTGAACTTCTGCTTCGCCCACCTCAACCGGATCATCGCCGAGCGCCGCCAGGAGATGATCTACATCGCCGGCCCCGGCCACGGCGGGCCCGCCGCCGTCGCCCATGCCTGGCTGGAGGGCTCCTACACCGAGCGTTATCCGGACGTCTCGCAGGACGTCGAGGGCATGCGGCGGCTGTTCCGCCAGTTCTCCTTCCCCGGCGGCATCCCCAGCCACGTCGCGCCCGAGACGCCCGGCTCCATCCACGAGGGCGGCGAGCTCGGCTACTCGCTCGCGCACGCGTTCGGCGCGGCCTTCGACAACCCGCGCCTGGTGGTGGCCTGCATCGTCGGCGACGGCGAGGCCGAGACCGGGCCGCTGGCCGCGAGCTGGCACTCCAACAAGCTGCTCGACCCCTACCGCGACGGCGTCGTCCTGCCGATCCTGCACCTGAACGGCTACAAGATCGCCAACCCGACCGTCCTGGCCCGCATCCCCGAGCAGGAGCTGCTCAAGCTCATGGAGGGGTACGGCTACCGCCCGCACCTGGTCGGCCCTTCACACGAGGAGATGGCCCGCACCCTCGACACCGTCTTCGACGAGATCGCCGCCTACAAGGAAGGCCGCCTGGAACGCCTCCCCATGATCATCCTGCGCACGCCGAAAGGCTGGACCGGCCCGCGCGAGGTGGACGGCAAGCCGGTCGAGGGCACCTGGCGGGCCCACCAGGTGCCGTTGGCCGGGGTCCGGGAGAACCCCGAGCACCTCGCCATGCTGGAGGAGTGGATGCGCTCGTACCGGCCGGAGGAGCTGTTCGACGCCGACGGCCGCCCGGCGCCCGTCCTGCTGGGGACGGTTCCCGAGGGGCCGCTGCGGATGAGCGCGAGCCCGCACGCCAACGGCGGCGAGCTGCTGCGCCCGCTCGCGTTGCCCGACTTCCGCGACCACGCGGTGGAGGTCAAGTCGCCCGCGACCCAGTCCACCGAGCCCACGCGCGTGCTGGGCGCGTTCCTGCGCGACGTGATCAACGCCAACCCGCACACCTTCCGGCTGATGGGTCCCGACGAGACGGCGTCCAACCGGCTGCAGGCCGTCTTCGAGACGACCACGCGGGCCTGGAACGCCGAGGTCGAGCCCACCGACGAGCACCTGGCCCCGGGCGGCCGGGTCATGGAGGTGCTGAGCGAGCACCTGTGCCAGGGCTGGCTGGAGGGCTACCTGCTGACCGGCCGGCACGGCCTGTTCAACTGCTACGAGGCGTTCATCCACATCATCGACGCCATGTTCAACCAGCACGCCAAATGGCTGCAGTCGGCGAAGAGGATCCCGTGGCGGCGGCCCGTCGCCTCGCTCAACTACCTGCTGTCGTCCCACGTGTGGCGGCAGGACCACAACGGCTTCAGCCACCAGGACCCCGGCTTCCTGGACGTGGTCGTCAACAAGAAGGCCGAGGTCGTACGCGTCTACCTGCCGCCGGACGCCAACACCCTGCTGTCCGTCGGCGACCACTGCCTCCGCTCCCGCGACTACGTCAACGTGATCGTCGCGGGCAAGCAGCCGGTGCTGGACCTGTTCACCATGGACGAGGCGGTCGCCCACTGCACCCGCGGCGTCGGCGTCCTGCCCTGGGCGTCCTCGGACGAGGGGGCCGACCCGGACGTGGTGCTGGCCTGCGCGGGCGACGTGCCCACCCTGGAGACGCTGGCCGCCGCGGCCATCCTGCGCGAGCACCTGCCGGAGCTGAAGGTGCGGGTGGTCAACGTGGTGGACCTGATGCGGCTTCAGCCGCCCTCGGAGCACCCGCACGGCATGCCCGACGCCGAGTTCGACACCCTGTTCACCACCGGCAAGCCGATCATCTTCAACTTCCACGGCTACCCCTCGCTCATCCACCGCCTCACCTACCGCCGCACCGGCCATCCCAACATCCACGTGCGGGGCTACAAGGAGGAGGGCACCACGACCACGCCGTTCGACATGGCCATGCTCAACGACATCGACCGCTACCACCTGGTCATCGACGTCATCGACCGCGTCCCCGGGCTCGGCGCCACCCAGGCGCACCTGCGCCAGCGCATGGCCGACGCCCGGCTGGCGGCCCGCGCGCACACCCGCGAGCACGGCGAGGACGCCCCCGCCGTCCGCGACTGGACCTGGTGACGCGCGAAGGACCGCCGGCCCGCGCGGCCGGAAAAGGAGGGCCAAGGTCCCGTCAAGGAGGGCCGCTGCACCAGGGGCGGCCGGCCTCGCGGGACCGAGGCTGAATGCCAGCGACGTCTGAAGGGATCAGGGCCATGGATCGCATCGTGCTCGGCTACGACGGCTCGGACTTCTCCGTCCAGGCCCTGGACTGGGCGCTGGACGAGGCCGAGCTCAGGAACCTGCCGCTGACCGTCGTCCACGCCTGGCAATGGCCGTACGGGGACGCGGACGAGGAGGCCAAGGCCCACCTGCGCAAGGCGGCCGAGCACGTCCTGTGGCACGGCGCCGAGTGCGCCCGCTCCACCAGTTCGGGCGTCCGCGTGGAGACCGACCTGTACGAGGGCCCGGCCGCCCAGCGGCTGGTGGAGCTGTCCGCCGACGCCACGCTCGTGGTGGTCGGCTCGCGGGGGCTGAGCGCGCTGCCCAGGGTGGTGGTCGGCTCGGTGGCCGGGTACGCCGCCGCGCACGCCGAGTGCCCGGTGATCGTCGTACGCGGTCCGGGGCCGCTGCCCAAGGCCACCCGGCCCGGCCCGGTCGTCCTGGCCGAGCGGGAGCCGGACGCGGCGGCCGTCGAGTTCGCGTTCGCCGAGGCGGCCATGCGCGGGCTGCCGCTCGCGGCCTCCGCCGACCTGGGGGAGTGGGCGGCTCGCCGTCCGGAGGTCCAGGTGGAGCAGGGTGAGCCCCGCGAGCGGGCGACGCTGGTCGTGGTCGGCCGGACGCGGGCGGCGCATCTCGGCACCGCGAGCTCCCTTCCGCAGCACGCGCCCTGCCCTGTCGCGGTGGTACCGGCGACCGCCCCCGAGAGCTCCTGAGACCTCCCGGATCACCCGGACGCGGGCGGCAGCCGCGGGTTCGGCACGGCCGCGGGCGTCACCGCGACCGGGCACCCGGACTCCAGCAGGGCGGCCTGCGTCACCGCTCCGAGCAGCAGGCAGGGAGGGGCCTCGTTCCCCCGGTTGCCGAGCACGAGGAGCGTGGCGTCCTTGGAGGCCTCCAGCAGCACGCGCGCGGGGCGTTCGGTCAGGAACTCGGTGACCACCGTCACCTCGGGACGTCTGCGGGCCAGGTGGGAGACGACTTCGCGGAAGCGGTTCTCCGCGCCCTTGCGCAGCGCGTGCGAGTCCACGAAGGGCAGCGGCTCCTGCCAGGACGACGACCCGCAGTCGGTCCAGCAGCACAGGGCCGTCACGGTGCCCTCGCGCAGGGCGGCCTCGTCCAGGGCGAGGTCGAAGGCGGCCAGGCTGGCGGGTGAGCCGTCCAGCCCTGCCACGATCCTGACGTCCTGGCGGGCGGGCGGCCGGAGCGGCGGCCGGACGACCACGACCGGCGTGACGCTGTGCGCGGGCACCTGGACGGCGGCCGACCCCACCTGAAGGCCCTCGAACCCGCCCTGCCCGCGAGATCCGAGCACCGTCAGCTCCGCCTCGCGCGCGGCCTCCAGCAACACCGCCGAGGGGGTGCCCCGGCCCAGGAGCGGCTGCACGTCCAGCTCCGGCGCCAGCTCCCTGGCCCGCCGGACGCCCTCGTCCACGACGCCGAGCGCCACCGGTTCGACGTGCCGCATGATCTCCTGGGCGACGGGCCTGGGGGCGTAGGGCCAGTGCAGGGCGTGGCAGACCAGGACGGGCAGCCCGCGCAGGCGCGCGTCGGCGACCGCCCAGTGCAGCGCGTGGCGGCTCTCGGTCGAGTCGTCGTACCCGACGAGCACGGGCCGGCCCGCGTGTGCGTCGATCACTGCCGCCTCCGGGAGCGAGATCTGTCCGGTCACCTGCCGGATGAGCCTGCCCGAGAGCGGCGGGACGAGCCCCACAGGCGCGGAGATTCTTGGCCTAGCCTGCTTGCCCGTCACGCAGCGGCGTCCCGAAGTTGGAGGGGAAAGCGGCGACTTTTGGTGGGTTTACGCCCCTTATATCCGTTTTGGCGGGTATGGGGACGTCGAAGGCGCGAAGGAGGCAGGATGCGCGGACGGATCGTGGCCGCGGTGGACGGCTCCGCGTCATCGACCGCCGCGGTGGAATGGGCCGCCGGCGACGCGCAGCGAAGAGGGCTGCCGCTCCGGCTCGTGCACGTGTGCGAACAGTGGGTGCTCGGCGTGGACGGCGCCCGCCACTGCGCGGGCGCGCTGGAGGCCGCCGCCGGCCGGGCCCGCGCGATCGGCGGCGGCGTCGAGGTCACCACCGAGATGCTGGCGGGCAACGTGATCGACGCGCTGATCGTCGAATCGGCCGCGGCCGACAGCCTGGTGCTGGGCAGCAGGGGCATGGGCGGCTTCGCCGGCATGGTGCTGGGGTCGGTGGGCCGGGCGGTGGCCGGGCACGCCTCGGGGACCGTCGTGGTCGTCCGCGGGGTGGTCGCCGTCCGGCACGACCTGGTAGTGGCCGGCGACGACGGCTCGGCGGGGTCGCGGCAGGCCATGGCGTACGCCGTCGAGCAGGCCCGTGCGCGGCGCGCCCGTCTGCACGTGGTCTACGCCTGGCAGGCGCCGGCGGTCTCGCCGTACTGGGCGGCCTACAGCCACCTGCTGGCCGACTCCTTCCAGGAGGAGGCCAGGGCGGCCCGGGCGCGGGTGAACCCGTGCCGGAGCGAGAACCCCGACGTCGAGATCACCGACGAGCAGGTGCGCGGGCACCCGGTGGCCGCGCTCACCGAGGCGGCCGCCGCCGCGGACCTGGTCGTGGTCGGCTCGCGCGGGCGGGGCGGCTTCTCCTCCGCGGTGCTCGGCTCGGTGAGCCACGGCGTGCTGCACCACGCGGCCTGCCCGGTCGCGGTGGTACGGCCGCGTGCGGAGCAGGCATGACGGGACCGGGGGGGTTCGGAGTGCCGGAGGAGGGGGCGTCATGGCCGGTGTGATCGTGGTGGGAGCCGACGGCTCGGCCCCCGGCGCCGCGGCGGTCGGATGGGCCGCCGACGACGCCGCGCGGACCGGCGCGGAGCTGCGGATCGTGCACGCTCTGGACCGGCAGCCGTACGCCGTCACCAGGTTCCCCGACTACGGCCAGGGCAACTACCTGCTGATGGCGGCGGCCAAGGTGCTGGAGGCGGCCGAGGTCACCGCGCGCGCCCGGCAGCCGTCGCTGCGGCTGCACGCCCAGGTCGTCGAGGGCACGCCCGCCGCCGTCCTGCTGGATCAGGCGCGGCAGGCGGACGAGCTGGTCATCGGCAGCCGGGGGCTGGGCGGGTTCGCCGGCGCGCTGCTGGGATCGGTGACCATGCACGTGGCCGGGCACGCCGCCTGTCCCGTGGTGGTGGTGCGCGCCGAGGGCGGCGGACCGGTCGGCGAGATCGGCGTGGGGATCGGCGACTCCGACGTCTGCGAGCCGGCCATCGGCTACGCCTTCGAGCAGGCCAGGCTGCGCGGCGCCCGGCTGCGCCTGATCCGCGCCTGGCAGATCCCCGTGCACGCCTTCGCCCCGGAGATCGCCTACGACGTGGACGAGGTCCGCGCCGCCCAGCACGAGGCGGTCCGCGCCAGGACGGCCGGATGGCGGGAGAGCTGTCCCGAGGTGACGGTCGTGGAGGACGTCCAGAGCGCGCACCCGGTCGAGGCGCTCACCGGGGCGCCCTGCGACCTGATCGTGGTCGGCTCCCACGGGCGGGGCGCGTTCGGCTCGCTGGTGCTCGGCTCGGTCAGCAGGGGGGTGCTGCACCACGCCCGCTGCGCCGTCGCGGTGGTCCGTCCCTAGAGGTCGTCCCTGGTCAGGAGGGTCGAGAAGCATGCAAGCTGAAATTATGAGGCAAACCCTGCGCTTCGGACGGGTGGCGGGGATTCCCGTCGGCGCTCACTGGTCCGCGCTGGCCATCGTCGTGCTCGTGGCGGTGGGTCTGGGCTCCGGGGTCCTGGCCGTCGCCGCCCCGGGCGCGGGCAGGACGGCGTACTGGGTCGCCGGCGCGCTCACGGGGCTGTTGCTCATGGTGTCCCTGCTCGCGCACGAGCTGGCGCACGCGCTGGTGGCCAAGCGGTGCGGCATGGAGGTGGAGTCCGTCACGCTCTGGGCGCTGGGCGGCGTCACCCAGTTCCGCGACGAGGCGCGCACGCCACGGGCCGAGGTGGTGACGGCGGCCGCCGGCCCCGCCGCCAGCCTGCTGCTCGGCGGTCTCGCCCTCGCCGTCACGGCCGTGCTGCCGCCCGGGGTGCCCAGGGCCGCCGTGGCATGGCTGGCCATGATGAACCTGATCCTGGGCGTGTTCAACCTGCTGCCCGGCAGCCCGCTCGACGGCGGGCGGGTGCTGCACGGCCTGATGTGGAGCCGCCACGGCGACCGCGCCCGCGCCGACGCCGGCGCCGCGCGGGCCGGTTACGCGATCGGCATGATGCTGACCTTCATCGGGTTCGTCGTGATCTGGGTGTGGAACCCGCTGGGCGGGATGTGGGTGGTGATCACCGGCTGGTACATCGCGGGCGCGGCCCGCGGCGAGATCATGAGCAGGGCGGCCCGGCGCGGCCTCGGGGGAGTGCTGGTGCGGGACGTCATGACGGCCACACCGGACCTGGCTCCCGCGTGGCTGACCGTGCAGGGGCTGGTCGACGCGGTGGTGCTCGGCTCACACCAGTCCGTCTTCCCCGTCGTGGGGTTCGACGGGGCGCCGCTCGGCGTGGTCTCGCTGGAGACCCTGCTCGCCGTGCCCGCCGAGCGCAGGGGGGACACCCGGGTGGAGACGCTGGTCGCCGCCCAGAAGCCGCCGCGCGCGCTGTCGCCGGACGACGACGCGGCCGCCCTGCTGGAACGTCCGTCGCGGGTCGGCGGCCTGTCGGCGGTGGTCGTCGAGGGCGGCCAGGTCACCGGCATGATCACCGACGCCGACCTGGGCAGGGCGCTGCAACAGGCCCTGCTGCGGCCCGCCGCCCCCGTGTGACGCGGGCCCACGGCGGCGGACGGTTCACAGGCCGTGCACGCGGCGGCCCGTGACCTGGTGCGGCACGACGCGGATGTAGAGATGGCGCTCCCCGCCCGCCCAGGGCGTGACGCCCGCGTCGGCCAGCTTGGCGACCTCGTCCTCGGGCACGTGGTGGGCGGGCCCCTGGATCAGCACGCTCCAGCCCTCCTTGCGCACCTCGTCGATCCGGTCCACCTGGAAGCCGATCATGATGTCCACGCCCTCCAGGCCGGTGCGCAGGTCCTGGTCCATGGGGCCGCCGCGGGACGTGCGGAACAACACGGCGCCCTCGTGCAGCCGGTAGTTGACGGGCAGCACCGTGGGCCCGTGCGAGCCGTTGAACGCGATCCGCCCGATCCCGCCCGGCGCGACCAGACGCAGGCACTCCTCGGGATCGAGGACCTCCAGGACCGGCTCGTCCGGGCCGGCGCCGGGGCCCGGCGGGCGGTCGCGGCCACCGCCCAGCAGGTCCTGCGGGGTCGTCTCCAGCGCGGTGGCCAGGCGGGTCACCGTGTTCCTGTCCGGGATGCCGAGGTGGCCCTCCAGGTACGTGACGTACCCGGGGGACATGTCGGCGCGCTCGGCCAGCTGGTCGACGGTGAGGCCCAGCCGGTCGCGGTGGTGGGCCACCCGGCGTCCGAAGTCGCCGCTGTTCGTCATGATCATCTCCTTCTCCGTGAGGACGAGGCCCGCACCGCCCGGCACGGGGACGCCGTCGACCCGCGTGCCGTCGTGGCCGGCCTCGATGGTGATCCGGCGTCCGCGGAACAGGACCGGCAACGAGAGCGTGCCGAGCCGTCCGGGCAGCAGCGGGTCGAGGAACAGGCCGTCGGGCCTCGGCTCCAGGCCCAGGTAGCAGCGTTGCAGCATGTCCACGGTCCCGGCCATCGCGCCCAGGTGCACGCCCTCGGCGGTGGTGCCGCCCTGGACGTCGTACACGTCCCCGACCAGCGCCTCGGCGAAGAACTGCCAGGAGCGCGCCCGGTCGCAGCGCGACAACACCCAGGCGTGCACGACCGCGCTCAGCGTGGAGCCGTGACTGGTGCGGTCGAGGTAGTAGGCGGTCGTCCGCGGGATCAGGCCGGGCTCGGCCGGGTAGCCGAGCCCGTCGAGGATCGCCAGCAGCTCGTCGGCGCCGAGCAGGTAGAACAGCATCAGCGTGTCGGCCTGCTTGGACGCCTTGTAACGGTTCACGTCGTCGCCGTCGGCCTCCAGGGCGCGGTCGAGGCGGCGGACGCCCGCGTACCGCTCCCAGTCGAGCTCGGCCAGCCCGGCGTACCCGGTGAACTGGCTGATGACGCCGTCGTGGAAGTCGACCCGCATGCGGCGGGTGATGTCCTCCCACCGCGCCGCCTCCCGCGCGCCGGCCACGCCGAGCCGGAGGGCGTGCCGCAGCAGCCACACGGTCATGACGTTGGTGTAGGCGTTGTTGGCCAGGCCCGGTTCGGCGGCGCCGGGGTAGGCGGTGTGGTACTCGTCCGGGCCCATGACGCCGCGGATCTCGTACCGGCCGGAGACGGGGTCGAGCACGGCCAGCGAGGCGAAGAACCGCGCGATGCCGATCAGCAGGTCGGCGCACCACGACGGCATGGAGCCGGTGGCCAGGCGGTACTGCCACACGTTGTAGGCGATGGCCAGGCCGACGTGGCGCTGCAGGTGGGAGACGTCCGGCAGCCAGCGCCCCGAGTCGGGGTTGAGATGGTAGGTCTGGGTCTCCTCCCGGCCGTCGCTGCCGCTCTGCCAGGGGAACATCGCGCCGTCGTACCCGGCCGACCGGGCGGCCGCGCGGGCCTCGGGCAGGCGGCGCCACCGGTAGCGCAGCAGGCCGCGGGAGATCTCGGGGAAGCGCAGGTTGAGCCAGGGCAGGACGAACAGCTCGTCCCAGAACACGTGCCCCCGGTACGCCTCGCCGTGCAGGCCCCGCGCCGGCACCCCGGCGTCGAGGTCGGCGGTGTGCGGCGACAGGGTCTGGAGCAGGTGGAAGATGTGCAGGTGGACGATCTGCGACAGCTCCGGCCCGTCCACGTTCAGCTCGGCCCGCTCCCACAGCCGCTCCCAGGCCGCGGCGTGCGCCTCCAGCAGCTCGGCGAAGCCCGGGGCCGTGGCCGCCCGCCGCAGCGCGGCCGACAGCGGGTCGTGCACGGCGGGATCGCGCGAGGTCAGCAGCGCGACGACCTTGGTGAACGTCACCGGCGCGCCCTCGGCGAGCGCCAGCACGTGCTCGCTGCCGACGTGATCGGGCTCCAGGGCGGGCGAGCCGGGGGAGGGGGCGTCGGCGCGGGCGGCCAGCGCGACGGTGACGCGGGAGGAGCGGGTGATCGCGGTCAGCCAGGTCAGCCCGTCGCGGTGGCCCGTCGCGTGCTCCGTCAGGTGGTCGCCGCGCAGGTCGCGGTAGCGTGCGACGCCGCTGTTGGTGACGCGCCCGTCCAGCCCGGCGCGGACGCGCAGCGGGCCCGACCAGTTCTCCGCGGTGAAGGTCGTCTCCAGGGCGGCCAGGGCGGGATCGGCCATGGAGACCAGGCGGCGTTGCCGCACCCGGGTGACCCGGCCGAGCGCGTCGCGCCAGCGCAGCTCCCGCCGCAGCACCCCGTGGCGCAGGTCGAGCTCCTGGGTGTAGCCGAGCAGTTCGGCCAGCTCGGGGCTGAACCAGTCCTGGCCGGGCGTGGCGAAGCCGAGCGGCAGCCAGTCGGGCAGGTTGACCAGGTCCTCGTTGATGACCGTCCGGCCGCCCACCTGCGAGGCCAGGCGGTCGTAGCAGCCCGCGTGGTAGGTGCCGGGCGTGCGGATGCGGCCCTCGGGCGTGGCTCCGCGGGTGGCGAAGCGGCCGTTGCCGAGCGTGCACAGCGCCTCGCGCAGCCCGGCCGAGCTCGGCGCGAAGCCCTCGTAGGTGAGCGTCCACGGGTTCCCCACGCCGAGGACGCTACCCACCTGCCCTTCCCCCAAGACAGGGACGTTGGTCACCTCCCCCGGGGGCGTACGACACTGATCCGGGCCCGATGGCGTTCCGGACCCGGCGAGGGCGTCGAGAATGAGGGGCATGACACGAGCTGTGTATGTCGCCGCCGGCGAAGCGGGAAGCAACAAGGGGACCGTCGCCCTCGGGCTGGTCGAGCTGCTGTCCCGGCAGGTGGGAAGCGTGGGCGTGTTCCGCCCCGTGGTACGGGCCGGGCGCGAGGACGGCCTGGTCAACACCATCCGCAGCCGGTTCCAACTCGCCCTGCCCTACGAGGCGTGCGCGGGCGTCACGTATGACGAGGTGCACGCCGACGTCGAGCGGGCGGCCGGCGACATCGTGGCCCGCTTCCGCGCGCTGGCCCGGCGCTGTGACGCGGTCGTGGTGGTCGGCACCGACTACACCGACGTGGGCGCGCCGACGGAGTTCGGGTTCAACGCCCGGCTGGCCGCCGACCTGGGCACTCCGGTGATCAACGTGGTGAGCGGCAGGGGCCGGACGGCCGCCCGCACCGCCGCGGCGGTCGAGGTGTCCGCCAGGGAGCTGGCCCACCATCACGCCCGGGAGCTCGCGGTCGTGGTCACCCGATCGACCGGCGGGCCGTTCACGTTCAGCCATGCGACGCCCGTGTTCGTGCTGCCGGAGACCCCTTCGCTGCGCGCGCCGACGGTCGCCGACCTGCTCGACGCCTGCGACGGCCGGTTCTTCCTGGGCGAGCGCGACGGGCTCGGCCGGGAGGCGAGCGCGCTGATGGTGGGCGCGATGTCGCTGCCCGGCATCCTGGAGCGGCTCACCGAGGGCGCGGCGGTGATCATCCCGTCCGACCGGGCCGCCGCGCTGCTGCCCGGCCTGATCGCCGCGCACACCTCGCCGGGCTTCCCGGCCCTGTCGGCGGTCGTGCTCACCGGCGGCACGGAGCTGCCCGGCTCGGTGGAACGGCTGCTGCGCGGCATGGAGATCCCGCTGCCGGTGATCGCCACCGGTCACGACACCTTCGACACCGCGACCCGGCTGTCGGCCGTGGAGGGGCGGTTCACGCCCGAGGCGGGCGGCAAGATCGACGCGGCGCTGCGCCTGTTCGCCGCGCACGTCGACGGCCCGCTGCTGCTGGAACGGCTGGACATCGCCAAGACCGACGTGGTCACGCCGCTGATGTTCGAGTACGAGCTGCTGGACCGGGCCCGCGCCCGGCGCAGGCACATCGTGCTGCCCGAGGGCGAGGAGCCGCGCATCCTGCGCGCGGCAGACATCCTGCTGCGCCGCGACGTGGCCGACCTCACCCTGCTCGGCGACGCCGAACGCATCAGGGTCCAGGCCGCCCAGCTCGGCCTCGACCTGGCCGCGGCCAGGGTGCTCAGCCCGTTCGACCCGGAGCTGCGCGAGCGGTTCGCGCACGCCTACGCCGAGGCGCGGGCCCACCGGGGGATGACCGTCGAGCTGGCCCGCGACACCGTCACCGACGTCTCCTACTTCGGCACGCTCATGGTCCACGCCGGCCTGGCCGACGGCATGGTCTCCGGCGCGACGCACACCACCGCGCACACGATCAGGCCGGCGTTCGAGATCCTGCGGCTGGGGCTGGTCTCCAGCGTGTTCTTCATGTGCCTGGCCGACCGGGTCCTGGTCTACGGCGACTGCGCGGTCAACCCCGACCCCACCGCCGAGCAGCTCGCCGACATCGCGATCGCCTCGGCCGGCACCGCGGCGATGTTCGGCGTCGAGCCCAGGATCGCGATGTTGTCGTACTCGACGGGCACCTCGGGCGCGGGCGCCGAGGTCGACAAGGTGCGCGCCGCCACCGAGCTGGTCCGTCAGCGCCGCCCGGACCTCCAGGTGGAAGGGCCGATCCAGTACGACGCCGCGGTGGACCCGGCCGTGGCGCGGGCCAAGATGCCCGGCAGCCAGGTGGCCGGGCACGCCACCGTCTTCGTGGTGCCCGACCTGAACACCGGCAACAACCTGTACAAGGCCGTCCAGCGCAGCGCGGGGGCGGTCGCGGTGGGGCCGGTGCTGCAGGGGCTGCGCAGGCCGGTCAACGACCTGTCCAGGGGCGCCACCGTGGCCGACATCGTCACCACCGTGGCGGTCACGGCCGCCCAGGTGCGCGACGAACCGGCGTCCTCGGGCCCGTCAGCCGGCGCCTGAGGCGCGCCACCGGCGGGCGGCGAGGACGGCGGCCAGCACGGCCACGACCCCCGCCCACGTGGCCGGATGGCTCCAGACGGCGGCGCCGGCCTGCTGCACGAGCACGAACACGCCCATGACGACGACGAACCAGCCGAACGCCGTGCGCAGCGCGTCCTGCGGGATGCGGCCCGCGAGCCGGCCGCCGGCCAGGCTGCCGATCACCGCGGACGCCGTCACGATCAGGGCGAGACGCCAGTCGATCGCGACGCCCGCCAGGTGCCCGGCGAGGCCGGCGAACGACTTCATCGCGATGACGAGCAGCGAGGTGCCGACCGCGACGCCCATCGGCAGCCCGCCCAGCAGGGCGAGCGCCGGGACGACGAGGAAACCGCCGCCGGAGCCGACCAGCCCCGTCACCGCCCCGACGACCAGGCCCTCCGCCGCGATGTGCGGCAGCGGCAGGTCGCCGTGGGCGGGCCGCGCCCGCTTCCTGGGGTTGCGGGGCCGGCGCAGCATCGCGACCGCCGTGGCCAGCATCATCAGGGCGAAGGCGACGAGCAGCGCCGTGCCGGGGACGTACTCGGCCAGGCGTCCGCCGCCGTACGCGCCGGCCATGCTGAACGCGCCGAAGAGCAGCCCGGTCCGCCAGCGGATCCGCCGGGCCCGCGCGTGCGGGACCAGCGCGGCCAGGCTGGTGACGCCGACGACGAACAGCGAGGTGGCGATCGCCTCCTTGGTGTCCTGCCCGGCCAGGTAGACCAGGATCGGCACGGTCAGGATCGAGCCGCCGCCGCCCAGCACGCCGAGGCTGACCCCGACGAGCAGCGACGCCGCGACGATCAGCACGGTCACGGGGTGCTCCGCAGCTCCGCGAGCACCGTGCGGATGTCGGTGCGCGGCCCGCGGTTGTAGGGCAGCCGGGACAGCAGGACGCCCATGGCACAGGAGTTGCTGACGGCCGCGTACGTCAGGCCCGCGCCGATCGCGGTGCCGATCAGGTGCGCGCCGGGCAGGAAGATCCCGGCCAGACCGGTGACCAGGACGACGGAACCGGCCACGAGCCGCACCTGGCGCTCGATGTCCCACCGCTCGGGCCCCCGCTCCAGGGACGCGCCGGCCGTCTCCCACGCGACGATGCCGCCCTCCAGGACGCGCAGGTTCGGCAGCCCGGCCTCGGCGAGGGCCTGCCCGGCCTGCGCGGCCCGCGCCCCGGAGCGGCAGACGAGCACGACGTCCTCGTCCAGGTGGGCCAGCAGCTCGGCCCGGTGCTCGCGCAGGGTGTTCAGCGGCACGTTGTACGAGCCGGGGATGTGCGCCGTGCGGAACTCGCCGGGCGTGCGCACGTCGAGCAGGCGCGGCGCCCGCCCTTCCTGGACGAGCCGCTGCAGCACGGTGGGGGTGAGGACGGAGGAGGTGTTCATGGTTCTTTCCTTCGCTGATACCCGGGGGGGGTATTGAGGAGACATATGTGTAGGACAGGGACGGGGAACGGTCCGGTCAGACGCCGGCCGGCTCGGCCGACAGGGCCCACGCGGCGTAGCCGCCGAGCACGTCGGAGACGTCCTGGAAGCCGCGGTGCCGCAGCAGGCTCGCCGCGACGGAGGAGCGGTGACCGCCCGCGCAGTGCAGGACGACGGGCCGGTCGGCGGGCAGCTCGCCGCTGCGGGCGGGCAGCTCGCTCAGCGGGATGTGCAGCGCGGCGTCGATGAAGCCGTTCGCCTCGCGCTCGCCCGCGGTGCGCACGTCCACGACGACGGGCGGGGCGTCGCCGGCGAGCGCGGCGCGCAGTTGCGCGGCGGTCAGGCGGCTGGCCGGGGCGACCTCGGCGGCCAGGGCCACCAGCGCGTCGTCGGGGTTGCGCAGGTAACCCGCGACGCGGTCGAAGCCGATCCGGGCCAGGCGGGTGACGACCTCCTCCTCGCGGTTCTGCGGCGCCATGACGACCAGCTCGGCGGCCGGGTCGAGCACGGTGCCCGCCTGCTCGGCGAAGCGCCCGTCGGCGGGCACGTTCACCGCGCCGCGCAGGTGCCCGGCGGCGAAGTCCTGCGGGTCGCGGGCGTCCACCACGACCGTGCCGGCGGCCCTCAGTTCGGTGAACCCGTCGAGGGTCAGCGGCACGGGCGCCGCCGAGGCGCCGTAGCGGGCGCGGTCCCTGCGGTTGAGGTCGGCGTCGTAGGCGAAGTAACCGGGGGCGGCGGGCTGCCCGGCGGTGACCAGCGCGACGAACGTCTCGCGGTCCATCGGCGCGCACGCGTAGTTGGTGGCCCGCTGCTCGCCGATGGTCGACTGCTTCTCGGCCGAGAGGTTCTTGCCGCAGGCCGAGCCGGCGCCGTGGGCGGGGAAGACCCGCACCGCGTCGGGCAGGCCCATGAGCCTGTTCTGCACGCTGTCGTACAACATCGCGCCCAGTTCCCCGGGGGTGACGCCGACGGAGGCGAGCAGGTCGGGGCGGCCGACGTCGCCGATGAACAGGGCGTCGCCGGTCAGCACCCCGTACGGGACGGGGTCCTCGGCGTGCTCGTAGACCAGGACGCTGATCGACTCCGGGGTGTGGCCGGGCGTCTCCATGATCTCCAGGGTGACGTCGCCGAGGGAGATGCGCTCGCCGTCGCCGAGCTTGCGGATGGGGTATTCGGTCTCGGCGCGGCGGCCGTAGCCGATCCAGGCGCCGGTGCTGTCGGCCAGCTCCAGGTGGCCGGCGACGAAGTCGGCGTGGAAGTGGGTGTTGACGACGCCGACGACGGTCAGGCCGTGCGCGCGGGCGTCGGCCAGGTACTCGGAGACGTCCCGCCGGGGGTCGACGACCACCGCGCGACCGGTCCCCTCGTCGGCGATCATGTACGACGCCTGCGAGAGGCAGTCCAGGTAGTACTGGGTGAAGAACACGGCAATCCCTTCGTGAGGAACGCGGCCAGGGGGTTGATACCCCGGGGGGTATCGCCTACCCGACAGTAGGTTCTCCGCGGAGAGGATGTCAAATACCCCCCGTGGTATTGCCCAGAATACCTGGGGGGGTATGGTGACCTGGACATATCCACCCGGCAATCCAGGCGCGAAGGGACCTCCGTCGTGCAGAACACCTCCGCTCCCGCCCCGGCCGGTCGGCCTCCCGTACGCCTAGGGCTCCGGGCGAACGCCCTGCAGTTCTCGCTGCTGGTCGTCGTCAACGTCGCCGTCGGCGGCCTGGTGGGCCTCGAACGCACCACCGTGCCGCTCATCGGCACCCACGCCTTCGGCCTGACCAGCGACCTCGCCGTCTTCTCCTTCATCGTCGCCTTCGGGCTCACCAAGGCGGTCACCAACCTGGCCGCCGGAGCGCTGACGGCCCGGTTCCGCCGCAAGCAGCTCCTGGTGGCCGGCTGGCTGATCGGGATCCCCGTCCCGTTCGTCCTGGCCTGGGCGCCCTCCTGGGGGTGGATCGTGGCCGCGAACGTCCTGCTCGGCCTCAACCAGGGCCTGACCTGGTCGATGACCGTCAACATGAAGATCGACCTGGTCGGGCCCGCTCGGCGGGGGCTGGCCACCGGCCTCAACGAGGCCGCCGGGTACACCGCCGTCGGCGCCACCGCCCTGCTCACCGGCTACCTCGCCACCCGTCACGGCCTGCGGCCCCTTCCCGAGCTCGTCGGCGTCGTCTTCGTCGCGGCCGGGCTGGCCCTGGCCCTGGCCGTCCGCGACACCGCCGCCCACGTGGCCCTCGAACTCGACCGGCACCCCCGGCCGGCCGGCGGGGACATCGGTCCGGCGGCCGCGTTCGCCCGCACGTCCTGGCGCGACCGCTCGCTGCGCGGCGTCAGCCAGGCCGGCCTGGTCAACAACCTCAACGACGGCCTCACCTGGGGCGTCTTCCCCCTCCTGTTCACCGACCACGGCCTGGGCCTGGCCGCCGTCGGCCTGATCAAGGGCCTGTACCCGCTGCTGTGGGGCGTCGGCCAGATCCCCGCCGGGCACCTCGCCGACCGCCTCGGCCGCAAACCTCTCATCGTCACCGGCATGCTCGTCCAGGCCGGCGGGCTCCTCCTGGCCGTCGCCCCGCTGGGCGACGCCCTGCTCGCCGGAGTCCTGTCCGCCGTCGTCCTCGGGCTCGGCACCGCCATGGTCTACCCCGCCCTCATCGCCTCGGTCTCCGACCGCGCCCACCCCTCCTGGCGGGCCAACGCCCTGGGCGCCTACCGCTTCTGGCGCGACGTCGGCTACGCGGCGGGAGCCCTGGTCGCCGGGGTGCTCGCCGACGTGCTCGGCCTCGGCGCCACGGTCGTCGCGGGGGCCGTCCTCACCGCCGTCTCCGGCCTGCTCGCCGCCCGCTGGATCACTGACCGTACGGCGGGCTGACGGGGGGCCCGTCCCAGGTCAAGCGCGTCCCAAGGTGCGGTCGGCATTGATCGCGCGGCCGGGGACGGCGGAAGCGCCCTTTGATCCACTCCTGGTTACAGTCCGTAGTGATCAGATCGCTCTGGGGGGAAGATGAAGAGTGTTCGCGTAGTCGCCGGCAGGATGGCGAAAGTGTTGTGCGCGGGGCTGCTCGCGGTCCCGTCGTCCCCGCTGGTCGTGCCCGATCCGTCGCCGGACACCTCGGTCGTGACGGTGCGCACCGGCGGCGACCGCACCGGCGACACCACCGTGGGGCCGCTGGCCGGGGTCGAGCTCGGCCTGTTCGCCACGCCCGACGCGGCCGTCCCGGTCGACGCCGACTGGGGCGTGTGCGTCTCGGACGACGACGGCGACTGCAGCTTCGTCGTCCCCGGCACCGAGCCGGGCGGCGACAACGCCGGCGCCCGCTTCTACGTCAAGCAGATCTCCGCCCCCGGCGGCTGGTACACCAACCCCGAGCTGCGCACCGGCCGCGGCAGCGGGTCGAACTCCGTCGCCACGCCGTACGTCTTCCAGACCCCCGCACTGGAGAGCGGCACCACGTACTCCTCCACCAGCGACTTCATGATCAACGACACCCGCGCGGACGCCACCGCCTCGACCGGGATCTGGCAGCAGTCACGGGTCAACCCCCGGCCCGATCTCACCTGCGGCCTCGACGTCGCGCTGCTGCTCGACCTGTCGGCCTCGGTGGGCAGCGCGCTGCCCGACCTAAAGGCGGCCGCCGACACCTTCACCGACGCGCTCACCGGCACCCCGTCCCGGATGGCGCTGTTCACCTTCGACCGCAACTCGCCCAGCGCCGGCACCACGAACAACCCCGACCTCATGCCGGTCTCCACCGAGGCGGGCGCCGAGGCGTTCAAGAACCAGTACGCCGACTGGCAGCTCGGCAGCGGCACCAACTGGGACCGCGGCCTGTGGGCGGTCGCCGAGGCCGCGCCGCGCTACGACCTGCTGGTGGTGCTCACCGACGGCAACCCCACCTACTACGACACCCTGCTCGGCGACGGCAGCAACACCCGCATCGCCGAGGTGGAGGCCGGGATCTTCTCCGCCAACGCGGTCAAGGCCGAGGGCACCCGCGTCCTGGCCGTCGGCGTCGGCAACGGCGTGACCGGCCTGACCGCGCTCAACCTGCGCGCCATCTCCGGCACGACCGCCTTCGACGGCTCCAACGCGGTCGCCGCCGACTACTTCCAGACCAGCGACTACGCCGCCGCCGGGCAGGCGTTGCGGGAGATCGTCCGCGCCCAGTGCGAGGGGTCGCTGTCGGTGATCAAGCAGCTCGTCCCGTCCGGCAACACCGGTGAGGACGTCACCGGCGCCACCCCGGCCGGCCCCGGCTGGGACTTCACCGCCGAGACCACCACGCCGGGCATCGGCGGGCTGCCCGCCACAGAGTCGACGACCGGCGACGGCACGGGGTCGGTCAACTTCGACCTCACCTTCAGCCAGACCGCGTCGGCCGACGTCACCGTCACCGAGGCCCAGCACCCCGGGCACACCCTGGTCACCCAGGACGGGCGCAACGCCGTCTGCCGCCTGATCGACACCAACGTCGAGGTGCCGGTGACCAACAGCGGCGGCCTCGGCTTCACGGTCGAGGTGCCCAGCGACGCGGCCGTCAGCTGCACCGTCTACAACCGCCCGCCCGCGCCGACCCCGACCCCGACGCCCACGCCCACGCCCACTCCGACACCCACTCCGACGGTGACCCCGACCCCGACGGTCACGCCGACGCCCACGGTCCCGCCGACCGTCACGCCCACGCCGACCCCGACGCCCACGCCGAAGCCCACGCCGACGCCGACGCCGAAGCCCACGCCGACCCGTCCGGAGCACTGCCACGGCGGGCATCCGTACTGGGACCACTGCGAGGAGCACCCGGGCTGGCACGACGTCTGCCACAAATCGGCCTTCGCCTGCCCGCACCCGCAGGAGTGGTCCATGCCTGACGAGGCATGGAACGAGGAGTGGTAGCCCGCAGGTAGACGCGTTCCCGGCACAAGGATTACCCGCGCCTTCGCGTCGGACCGCCGGCCGACGGGCAGCACCTGGGAGGGGCGGCTCGGGAACGGGGGCGGACGATGCGGGACGAAGCAGGCGGCGGGCCGGCGAGCGTGCGCCGTCGCGAGATGCTGGCCATGCCCGTCGCCCTGGCCTGCGGCTCGGCGATGCTGACCGGCTGCGACACCGCGCGGCCGGCCCGCAGTGCCGCGACGGCCAGCCCCGCCCCCGGCCCGGAGCGGGCCGGGGAGGCGCCGGTCACGCCGCCGGAGGACCTCATGCGCGAGCACGGGGTCCTCAAGCGCGTCCTGCTGGTCTACCGGGAGGGCGTCCGGCGGATCGGCGCCGGGGAGCGGGTGCCGGTCGGCCCCCTGCACGCCGGGGCCGGGATCATCCGCACGTTCATCGAGGACTACCACGAGCGGCTGGAAGAGCGTTACGTCTTCCCGCGCCTGGTCGGGGCGGGCAGGCTCACCGACGTCGTGCCCGTGCTGATCCGGCAGCACCGGCGCGGACGCGTCCTGACCGGCCGCATCCTGGACGCCACCGCGCGGCCCGTTCCCCAGAGCGTCCGCCGCGGCCTGACCGCCGACCTGGCCGCCTTCGTCCGCATGTACGAGCCGCACGAGGCGCGCGAGGACACCGTGGTCTTCCCCGCCATGCGGGCCGTCATCCCGCCCAAGGAGTTCGCCGAGCTGGCCGAGACGTTCGAGGACGAGGAGCACCGCCGATTCGGCGCGGCCGGCTTCACCGGCGTGGTCGCGCAGGTGGCCGACATCGAGAAGGCGCTCGGCATCTACGACCTCGACCAGTTCACCCCGCGCGGCTGACCCCGGCCGGTGCTCGCGGCGCGGGCCCGGTCAGGCGACCCGGGTGGCGGCGCGTTCGCCGAGCCTGCCGTCGTCCATGGACAGGACGGTGTCCACCTGGTCCAGGGTGGCCAGGTCGTGCGTGACCATGACGGTGGCCAGGTCGTTCTTCCTGGTGAGGTCGGCCAGCAGGGAGACGATCCGCTCGCCCCGGTGGTGGTCGAGCGCGCTGGTGGGCTCGTCCACCAGCAGCACCTCGGGGGAGTTCATCAGGGCGCGGGCGATGTTGACGCGCTGGCGCTCGCCGCCGGACAGCTGGTGCGGGCGTTTGTGCTCCTTGCCGTCCAGATCGACGGCCAGCAGCAGTTCCCGCGCCCGCGGGCCGGCCGCGCGCGGGGACTCGCCGGCCAGGTGCGCCATCACCAGCAGCTGGTCCAGCGCGGTGAGCGAGGGCAGCAGGTTGGCCTGCTGGAACACGATGCCGACGTGGTCGCGGCGGACCCTGGTGCGGGCCGCCTGGCCGGCTCCGGAGACGTCCTGCCCGGCGATGATCACGCTGCCCGTGGCGGGCGTGATCAGGGTGGCGGCGACGGCGAGCAGGCTCGACTTGCCCGAGCCGGACGGGCCGACCACCGCGGCGAACTCGCCCGCCGCGACGGCCAGGCTGACGTGGTCGAGCGCGGTCAGCGTGCGGTCGCCGTCGGGATAGGTCAGGACGATGTCGGTCAGCTCGAGTGTCATCGGGAGGCTCCCAGGGCGGTCAGCGGGTCGACAGAGGTGATCTTGCGGATGGCCAGCGCGGCCCCGGCGGCTCCGAGGACGATGAGCACGGCCACCGGCGCCACGGTGGTGGCCGCCGACAACACGAACGGCACCGTGCCCTCGGCCAGCGCGCCGAGGCCCGCGCCGAGCAGACCGCCCGCGCCCGCGCCGCCCAGCAGCACGATGACCGCCTGGGCGAGCGCGTCCCGCAGCAGGTAGCCCGAGCTCGCGCCCAGGGCCTTCAGCACGGCGACGTCGCCGCGCCGCTGGATCGTCCAGACGGTGAAGAAGGCCCCGATGACCAGGGCCGAGATCGCGAACAGGAACCCGCGCATGAGCTGCAGCGATCCGTTCTCGGAGGAGAACGAGCCGATCGCGGCGGGCGCCTGCGACAGCGGGACCGTCGTGGTGCCGAGCCGCGCGTCGGCCGCGGCCAGGCCGGCCGTGCCGCCGGAGGGCAGCCCGGCGCCGCCGGCGGGCAGCGCCAGGACGGTCGCCACGCTGTCGGCGCCGGCCTGGCGGCCCATCTGCTCCCAGTCGCCGATGCCGAGCCAGACGACGGGCGTGTGGCTGTAGGACGCCTGGCCGCCGACCCCGGAGACGGTGAAGTCCCGGCCCGCGATCCGCACCGTGTCCCCGGCGCCCACCCCGGTGTCGGCGGCGAGCGCCGCGGAGAGGACGACCTTCCCGTCGTCCACCGGCCGCCCCTGGGCGAGGACGCCGCCCGGCTGGACGCCGAAGAGCGCCACCCCCGCGCTCCCGTCGTCGCCGTAGCCGAGCCTCGACATGGACACGCCCAGCCGCTCGGCGGCGTCGCCGGTCGCCCGCCGCCACTCCTGCCAGGTCCGGTCGCTGACGCGGCTGTCGGCGAAGGACGGTTTCCCGCCGCCGGCGAAGACGAGGTGCCCGGCGGGCAGGCCCTCCACGGCCGAGATGTTCTCCCGCGCCAGCCCGGCGGTCAGGCCGGACAACATGGTCACCAGGAGGGTGATGAGGAAGACGACGGCGCCCATGAGAGCGAACCGTCCCTTCGCGAAGCGCAGGTCTCTGAGCGCCACGAACACGGCGCGTCCCCCGTTGCGGTTGAAGGTCACGTTGACGTGCTCCAGCGTGCGCGCCGCCGGAACGGCCGCGCATCGTGCATGCGGTCCGCCCGTAATACTTCTTTCGGACGATTTGTGGCGCAGGGCCGTCGCATACGCTTGGTGAGAGATGTCTGACTATCCGTTCCCGCCTGCCCTCCGCCTGCTGCGCTGGACCGTGCACGGCACGTTCGCGACCCTCCTGGCGATCGCGCTGGCCGGCGTCGCCGGGACCGGACGGCTCGCGCCGACGCTGGGCGGAGCGCTCCTCGGCGCCCTCTACGCGGCGGGCATCACGATCGAGGCGCGGCTGCCGCACTTCGGCGGGCCGACGCACCTGCTGCTGGGCCGGATCTGGCTGGTGCTGACCACGGCCGGGTGGGCGCTGCTCGCCCTGGCCGCGCCGCAGTTCGTCTGGCTGGCCTTCCCGCTCTTCTTCGCCTACCTGCACCTGCTGCCCCTGGCGGTCGCGCTGCCGGGCGTGGCGGCGCTGACCGTCGCGGCCGTGCTGGCCGCCGCCTGGCACGAGGGCCGGCTGACCGCCGCCCTGGTCATCGGCCCGACGATCGGGGCGGCGGTGGCCACCCTGATGGCGATGGTCTACAAAGCGCTGCACGCCGAGAGCGAGCAGCGCCGCCTGCTGATCGACGACCTGGTCCGCACGCGGGGGAGACTGCTCCAGGCGGAGGGCGACGCCGTCCGGCTGGCCGAGCGGGAACGCCTGGCCAGAGAGATCCACGACACCCTGGCACAGGGCATGTCCAGCATCATCCTGCTCCTGCGGGCGGCCCGGCGGGACCTGGCCGACGACCTCCCGGCCGCCGAGCGCCGCATCGCCGAGGCGGCGGACGCGGCCAAGGAGAACCTGGAGGAGGCCAGGAACTTCGTCCGCGGCCTGGCCCCCGCGGCGCTGCGGCACTCGTCGCTGGCCGCCGCGCTGCGCAGGGCCGGCGACTCCGCCGTGGCGGGCACGCCCATCCAGGCGCGCTTCGAGGTGTCCGGCACCCCGGCGCCGCTGCCCGCCGACTACGACGCGACGCTGCTCCGCGTCGCCCAGGGCGCCCTGGGCAACGTCAGCCGCCACTCCGGCGCCGCCCACGCCGGGGTGACCCTCACCTACCTGGACGACGTGGTCATGCTGGACGTCTACGACGACGGCCGGGGGTTCGACCCCGGACGTTCGGCCGGCTTCGGCCTGCGCGCGATGCGCGAACGGGTGAGCGCCCTGGGCGGCAGCCTCACCGTGGAGTCGGCCCCCGGCGAAGGCACGGCCGTCGTCGCGACCCTGCCGCTGCCGCCGCTGGAGGGGCCGTGATCCGGATCGTCCTGGTGGACGACCATCCCGTGGTCCGCTCCGGCCTGCGCGCCATGCTCGCCGGGCAGCCCGACTTCGACCTGGTCGGCGAGGCCGCCACCGGGCAGGAGGGCGTGCGGCTGGCCGCCGCGCTCGCCCCCGACGTCGTGCTGATGGACCTGCAACTGGGGACGGGCATGCACGGCAGCGAGGCGACCCGCCGGATCGTGGCCCTGGACGGTCCCCGCGTCCTGGTGCTCACGACGTTCGACACCGACGCCGACATCGTGGCCGCCATCGAGTCCGGCGCGACCGGCTACCTGCTCAAGGACGCCCCGTCGGAGGACCTGCACGCCGCCGTCCGGTCGGCCGCCGCGGGAGCCAGCGCCCTGGCGCCGAGCGTGGCCGCCCGCCTGCTGGGCCGGGTCAGGGCCCCCGACGCCACGCTCAGCCCGCGCGAGCTGGAGGTGCTCGGGCACGTCGCCGCCGGTCTGTCGAACCGGCAGATCAGCAAGGCGATGTTCCTCAGCGAGACCACGGTCAAGACCCACCTGGCGCACATCTACACCAAGCTGGACGTGGACTCCCGCACGGCGGCCGTCGCGGCGGCCTCGAAGCGGGGCCTCATCCGTTCGCCGTGAGCTCAGGCGGTGACGATGGCGAAGTCCGTTGGACATCGTGGTCCGGTGGCGTTCGTCCAGGTCGGTGAGGTGCCAGTCGATGGCGAAGCGCTCGTTCCAGGCGTCCGGGCCGTTCACCCGGATGGTCAGGGAGTCGAAGATCTGCTCGCTGGACAGCGCGGCGAGCACGTCCGGCGAGGTGGTGTCGGTGGCGCCGGGGGAGGGGCCGTCCTTCAGCTCGGCCGCGCCGGTGAGGTAGAAGTTGCGCCAGGTCGCCCTCCTCGACGTAGCGGCCGGCCAGGGCCACCACGGCCGAGGTGCCGCCGAACGACTCGACGTAGCGGCGGGCCAGCTCGACGGGCGGGTGTTCCCACAGGTGGGCGGGGTTGCCGTCGAACCAGCCGAGGTAGCGCTGGTAGACGGCCTTGACGTTGTGGCTGACCGAGCCGTAGTAGCCGTGGGTGTGCCAGACCTGCTCCAGCGCGGGCGGCACCTGCATGACCTCGGCGATCTCGGGGCCGGTCAGGCCCTGGTTGAGCAGGCGGAGGGTCTGGTCGTGCAGGTAGGCGTACAGGTCGCGCTGCTGGGACAGGAAGGTGACGATGTCGTCCCGGCCCCAGGTGGGCCAGTGGTGGGAGGCGAAGGCGACGTCGGCCCGGTCGGCGAAGAGCTCGACGGCCTCGGTCAGGTAGCGGGCCCACACCCGGGCGTCGCGGACCACCGCGCCGCGCAGGGTGAGCACGTTGTGCAGGTTGTGCGTGGCGTTCTCGGCCAGGCACAGGGCGCGGTGGTCGGGGAAGAGGAAGTTCATCTCGGCGGGGGTCTCGGCGCCCGGCGTGAGCTGGAAGACGACGCGCACGCCGCCGAAGTGGTCGACGTGGCTGTGGGTGTAGACGACCCCGGTGACCGGCCGGTCGCCGCGATGGCCGCGGTAGAGCCCGAGCGCGGCGGCGGCGCACTCGGCGGAGACCAGCGGGTCGATGACGACGACGCCGGTGTCGCCCTCGACCAGGGTCATGTTCGACAGGTCCAGGCCGCGCACCTGGTAGATGCCGTCGGTCACCTCGTACAGGCCCTGCCGGGTGCACAGTTGCGCCTGCCGCCACAGGCTCGGATGGGCGGTCGGCGGGCAGTCGCCGGCCAGGAAGTCGTAGACGTCGTTGTCCCAGACGACCTCGCCCCCGGACGTCCTGACCACGCCGGGGGTCAGCCTGGCGACGAAGCCGCGATCGGCCTGCTCGAAGTCCGCCCGGTCCTGGAAGGGAAGGTCTGCCATGTGAGCGTCCTGCCCTCGGCAGTCTGCGAAGAGGGCAAGGAGAGCCTCAAGAAAGAGCATCTCCGGCGGTGCGGCCGCCGGTCCGAGGAACGTTCCTCTCATGTGTGCTTCTCCGGCCGGCGTGCTGGCATGGGTGCGGAGCGCGGCCGCGGCCGCCGTGATCACCGGCGTCTACTTCGTCGTGCCGCTGCCGACCGAGAAACTCCAGGACGGCTCGCCCGAGCTGCGCGCCCTGGCCTGCCTGGCCGGGGTGATCACGCTGGCCTGGCTGCTGGGGCGGCAGGTGGCGCGCGCGCTGCGGCCCGGACGGTCCCTGGCCGAACAACTGGCGATGCTGCTGACCGTCGTCACCGTCGTGGTGGTCTTCTTCGCGGCGCTGTACTTCCTGATGGCCGCGCAGTTCCACGGCCTGCGCACCCGGGTGGACGCGCTCTACTTCTCGGTGATCACCCTGGGCACGGTCGGCTACGGCGACGTCGTCCCCCTCGGCCAGGGGGCCAAGGCCGTGGTCATCGTGCAGGTGATCTTCGATCTGATCGTCGTGACGTCGGCGCTCGCGCTCATCGTGGGCGTGTGGCGCTCGCACAGGTCGTCATGAGGGCTCCCCCTCCAGGCAGGGGACCGGGGACGCCGTGGCGGCACGGGGGTGCGTGGCCAGGTAGTCCTGGAGCTCGCGGTGCCGGAACTGGTAGGCGATCCCGGAGATCCGCAGCAGCCCGGCGTCGTAGCAGCCGTGCAGGAACCGTCCCAGCCGCCACGGCAGCCGGCCCCGCGTGGCCAGCAGGAGCCCCAGGTAGCGGCGGGCCAGCAGCGGCGACCAGGACGCCACCAGGGACATGCCGAACACCGCGCCCACCGCGGCCGCCGCGACGACCGGGATCCCCGCCAGCAGCTTCACGAACCAGATGCCCAGCATGAACCCGAATCCGGGGCCGAAGGTGAGCGCGGCCACGAGCGTCGAGACGACGTCGTTGCGGATGACCGTCCTGGGGTCGATGCCGTCCCAGGAGCCGGCGTATCCGCGCTGGACGTCTCTGCCGCTCGCCATCCCCACGCCGACCAGGAGGCCGAAGACGATCGGCGCCCACAGCGGCAGGGCGGCGCCGAACTCCATGATGACCGCCGCGCTCGTCAGGCAGCCGTACAGGGCGGCCAGCACGCCGTCCACGACGCTCCGCCTGCGGCTCTGCCCGCCGCGGGACCGGAGCAGGCCGTCCTCGTCCGCCGCGGACCACGCCTGCCGATAGGCCGTGACCGGTTCGGTCAGCAGGCGCACCGCCACCGTGCCGGGCAGCAGGAGCAGGGCGACGGCCATCACCGTCGCGCCCGAGATCCGGCCGTCCACGATCTCCACCCGCGAGAACACCGCGACGGCGGCGACGACGACGGCGGCGACCCCGGGAAGGCAGGTCGCCAGCGCCACCAGCGCGCCGAAGAACCGCGCCCGGTCGCCCGCCAGCGGCCACAACCGGTGCAGCACGAGGTCCGTGCCGGACAACACGCGCCCGTGGAGCGGCGGCCGGCCGGTGTTCGCGCGCAGATGAGCGGCCAGGACGGTCAGGTAGGCGTGCGTGCGCCCGGCGTCCGGCCCCTTGCCCGCCGGGTCCGCCGCGGCCAGGCGGGCGGGGATGAACAGGCCGAGGAGATGCTCCCGTGCGGACCGCTGGTCGGCGAAGCGCGTGAGGGCCTCGGGCGAGCGCACGTGGCGCCCGGTGACCGGGTCGCGTTGCTCGTAGACGCTGACCGCCAGGGTCAGCCGCCACGGCGTGCTCAGCGCCTCGGCCAGGACATGGCCGTCGCGGGTCAGCGCGTCGAGGACCGGCCGCCAGCGGTCGGGGTCCTCCTGGTCGGTGACGGCCTGGATGAAACGCCACGCCTGGTCGCCGGCCACCTTCCCCACGTCGACCCGGACGATCCCGCGGGGGACGGCCCGGTCGGCGGCCAGGGCGTCGTACTGGTCGGTGCGGCAGGTCAGGACCATGCTGCAGCGGTCAAGCCCGTGCTCGTAGTCCTCCAGGGCGCGCAGCGCCCGCGCGGCCCGCGACCCGTAGCCCGGCTCGTCGGTCTCGTCCATCTCGTCGAGCCCGTCCACGACGGGCAGGATGCGCTCCGCCGCCACGAGCGTGCGCGCGGTCACCGGCTTCAGGCCGTACGCGGCGGTCAGGTGCCGGGCGAGCATGTCCCGCACCGGCACGTCGGGATCCAGGCTCGCCGCGGAGATCCGCACCGGGACGCGGTCCTCGGGCCGCCGGCCGTCGAGCAGCCGGAGGATCAGCTCGATGGCGAGGACGGTCTTGCCCGAGCCCGCCACCCCGGTGATCACCAGCCGCCCCGGCCCGCCCAGCTCGCGGAAGTAGGCGGCCACCTGCTTCAGGTTGCCGGCCGGCGGCGCGGAGACGGCGCCGCCGGTGGGGTGGAAGGAGAAGCCGACGTCGATGACGGCGTCGCTGCCCTTGCCGCCCAGCAGCTGTGCCCGCTGGGCCCGCTCCTCGGCCAGCACCCGCCCGGCCAGCAGCGTGGCGGCCGCCTGCACGTCGGTGTCGGCCAGCCGCTGCGCCTGCCACCAGGAGATCGCGGCGATGCCCGTCCCGGCCAGCCCCAGCCCGGCGCCGACCGGGTCGACGTCGCCGGGATAGAGCGTCCACAGCCGCAGCGCGGCGGCCGCCAGCATGACCATCCCGGCCGCCACGCCCGCCCAGAACCACCATGTCTTCGTCCGCCGGCTCACGATCCCAGCATTTCGAAGCGGGCGCCCGTCGCGTGCGGGGAACGCGACAAAGATCCTCTTCATCCCGTACCGGCTCGCGGCCCGTGCAACCCCGCGGGCGGCACGTGCGAAACACAGGTATGTGGAACGCACACCGGACCGGCAGGCGACGGGCGCGGCCCTGAGATCGGCCCTGAGATCGGCCCTGAGATCGGCCCTGAGATCGGCGCTGCGGCCGGGCCGCGCGCTCGGCGTACTGTCGGTGCTGGCGATGATGGGCTGCCAGGTGGCGTCCGGGCTGGCCGCGCGGCCCGAGCGGCTCACCGGGGTGATCGTCGTGCTGCTGGCGGCGTGCGCCGCGGCCTTCGCCGCGGACGCCTGGGGCGCGGCCAGGGCGGCGGCCGCCTTCGCCGGGGCGGCGCTGACCGGGTACGCGGCCGAGCTGGCGGGGCTGCTCACCGGGTTCCCGTTCGGCTCCTACGGCTACAGCGACGCGCTGTGGCCGCAGGTGGCCGGGGTCCCCGTGGTGGTGGTGCTGGCGTGGGGCGGCATGGGGCTGGCGGCCCACGCGGTGGCGGTCGCTCTCGTGCCGTCCGGCGGGGTGGCCCGGGTGTGCGCGGGCGCGGGCGCGCTGACGGCGTGGGACCTGTTCCTCGACCCCCAGATGGTCCGGCTCGGCCTGTGGACCTGGGCGCGGGAGGGCTTCTACCGCGGTGTGCCGCTGAGCAACTTCGCCGGCTGGCTGCTGGTGTCGGCGCTGGTCATGGTGGTGGTCGGGCGGATCGTCCGCCCCGGCGCCCCGGCGCGCGGGCTGCTGGCGCTCTACACGGTCATGGCGGTGATGGAGACGGTGGGCTTCGCGGCGGTGTTCCAGCCGCCGGACCTGCTGGTCGCCGCCGCCGGAGGGATCACGATGGGCGCGTTCGCCGCGCCGGCATGGAGGCGGTCATGGCCGAGGTGACGGTGATCGGCGGCGGCATGGGCGGCATGGCGTGCGCGCTGCTGCTGGCCCGCCAGGGTCACGAGGTGCGGCTGTACGAGCAGTTGCCGCGGCTGGGCGGCAAGCTGGCCGAGCATCGCCGTGACGGTTTCACCTTCTCCCTCGGCCCGTCGCTGCTCACCATGCCGCGCGTGCTGCGCGAGCTCGGGCTGGACCGCGAGCTGGTCGAGCCCGCGCTGCTGTGCCGGTACCGCTTCGCCGACGGCACCGTCCTGGACGCCCACCGCGACCCGGCGCGCATGGCCGCCGAGGTCGAGCGGCTGGCGCCGGGCGAGGGCCGGGCCTGGACGGCCTTCCACCACTGGGCGCAGGGCTGCCTGCGGGCGGCGGAGCGGACCGTGTTCGCCGGGCCGCCGATCCGGCGCCAGGGAAGGCCGCGGCTGTCGGACCTGACCGCGGTGGCCCCCGCTCGCACCCTGGCCGGGCTGGCCCGGCGCCACTTCCGTGACCCCCGCCTCCGCCAGTACGTCGGCCGCTACGCCACGTACGCCGGATCGAGCCCGTACCGGGCGCCGGCGGCGCTGGGCTGCGTCCCGGCGCTGGAGCACGGGCAGGGCGTCTGGTACGCGCCCGGCGGTCTGGCCCGCCTGGCCGACGACCTGACGCTGCTGCTGAAGGCCGCCGGGGTGGAGATCTTCCTGTCCGAGCCCGTCGCCGCCGTCGAGGCCGACGCGTCCCAGGTCACCGGGGTGCGGCTGGCGAGCGGGCGCAGGGTGCGGGCCGACGTCGTGGTGGCCGGCACCGACGCCGCCGCCCTGTACGGCCGCCTGTCGCCGGACCGGCGGCGGCTGCGCCGGATCGCCCGGCTCGGCACCTCCTCCTCGGCCTTCCTGCTGCTGGCCGGGGTGGAGGGCCGCACGCCGGGGCTGCCGCACCATTCGGTGCTGTTCTCGGCCGACTACGAGCGCGAGTTCGCCGACATCTTCGACCGGGGCCGTCCGCCGCTCGACCCGACGGTCTACGTCGGCTGCTCGGCGGTGGACGACGCCTCCCAGGCCCCTGCCGGGGCGGAGAACTGGACGATGCTGGTCAACGTGCCGGCCCGGGATCCGGCCCGGTGGGGGATCGGGGTCGAGGCGTACCGGGACCTGGTGCTGGAGCGGCTGGCCGGGCGCGGCTGCGACCTGGCCGGCCGGTTGCGCTTCGTCGACGTCCTCACCCCCGCGGACCTGCGGGACCGGTACGGCTCCTGGGGCGGCGCGATCTACGGCAGCGCCTACCGGGGCAGGCTGGCGTCCTTCGCCCGCCCGGGCAACCGGGGGCCGAGACGCGGGCTGTACCTGGTGGGCGGCTCGGCCCATCCCGGCGGGGGCCTGCCGATGGTGACGCTGGGCGCCCGCATCGTCGCCGGCCTGGTGTCCCAGGACCTCGCGGGCGGTCCGCGATGAGGGCGCTGAGCGTCGCGCAGGGCGTGGCGGCGGCCGTCGTCGTGGCCCGGCTGGCGCGGGGGCGGCGGCGGCTGCCCGCGCTGCGGGCCCGTCCGGTCGCGGGCGAGGCGGTCTCCGTGGTGATCCCCGCCCGTGACGAGGAGGCCAGGATCGGCCCGTGCCTGCGCGCCGCGCTGGCCGCTCCGGGCGTCCGCGAGGTGATCGTCGTGGACGACGGCTCCCGGGACGGCACGGCGAGGCTGGCGGCGGCGCTGGGCGCCACCGTCGTCACCGCCGATCCGCTGCCGCCCGGCTGGGTCGGCAAGCAGTGGGCGCTGCGGCAGGGGGTGGCCGCCGCCCGCGCCGGGGTGGTGGTCACGCTGGACGCCGACGTCCGGCCCGCGCCCGGCCTGTTCGGGGCGCTGGCCGCGGCCCTGGACAGCTACGACCTGGTCAGCGCGGGCCCCCGGTTCGTCTGCGACGGCGTCCTGGAGCAGGCCCTGCACGCCTCCATGCTGGCGACGCTGGTCTACCGCTTCGGCCCCGTCGGCCCGCCGAGCCCGCCGCCGCCGCACCGGGTGATCGCCAACGGCCAGTGCATGGCCTTCCGGCGCTCCCGGATGACCGAGGCGGACGGCTTCGCGCTCGTCCGCGACCGGATGACCGACGACGTGGCGCTGGCCCGCCGCCTGGCCGCACAGGGCTGGTCGGTGGGCTTCCTGGACGCCGGCGGCCTGCTGGAGGTCGACATGCACGACTCGGCGGGTGAGTTGTGGCGGGAGTGGGGCCGTTCGCTGCCGCTGGCCGACGTGACCGGCCCCGGCCGGCAGGCGGCCGACCTGGCGGTCATCTGGCTGACGATGGCGCTGCCCGTGCTGCGGCTGGCCGCGGGCCGCCCGACCGGCCTGGACCTGGCGCTGCTGGGGCTGCGGCTGTCCCTGACGGCGGCGTTGCGGGGCAGCTACCGGCGGCCCGGGGCGAGCCTGCCGCTGTCGCCGCTGCTGGACCCGGCCGCCGCGGTCCGCCTGACGCAGGCCACCGTACGGCCGGTGCGCAGCTGGCGTGGCCGCACCTACGGCGACGCCGGGCTCGCCATCGACGGCGAGGCCGGCGGCGGCGTCAGCGGGGGGACGAGCGGCGGCGGCCGGCCAGCGCGGCCTGCCCGAAACGCAGCCCGATGAGGCACATCAGCCCCCCGGTGGCCGCCACCAGCTCGGCCGGCATGAACAGCAGCTGCAGCAGCGGCACCCCG
Organism: Nonomuraea sp. NPDC049624; assembly: GCF_040675255.1. NCBI lineage: Bacteria > Bacillati > Actinomycetota > Actinomycetes > Streptosporangiales > Streptosporangiaceae > Nonomuraea > Nonomuraea sp. NPDC049624. The sequence goes on from NZ_JBFAOR010000003.1 coordinate 522,625, forward strand.
AACACCGCCAGGCGCGCGCCCGCCGCGAACGACCGCGTCGCCAGCGCCGCCAGCGTCAGCGCCGCCACGGCCAGCCCGAACGCCGGCGGGCAGATGACCGCGACCCCGCCGGCGAAGGTGAGCACGCACCGGCCGCCCCGGAAGCCGGCGAACAGCGGCCACGCGTGCCCCGCCATGGCCGCCGCCACCGCCAGGTACACCGGCGCCACGCTCGCCCCCGACACCACGCCGAAGGCGGCGGTGTGGCCGCCGCCGATCGCCAGCGCGACCAGTGCGGCCAGAGCGCCCTTCAGCGTGTCTCCGGCGAACACCGGCACGCCCGCCCACCGCCCGAGCTGCTCCTTGACGTTCCAGTACCCCGGGTTGCGGTCCCCGACGTCGCGCGGATCGACGCCGTGCGCCCGCGCTGTCAGGACCGCGACCGGCACCGACCCCAGCAGGTAGCCGATGACGACCGACCCGAGCACCTCAACCATCGCGTCGTTCCACCTCGTCCGGTACGGCGGCAGGGGGGCGATGAAGCACATGGCCTTCGACCGGCCGCTGCTGCGCCGCCCCGGCGGCCCGCTCTTCTGGCGGCTGCTCGGCACCGGCCGGGGACGCTCGATGTCGCTGGGCGCCGACCTGCGGCGCTGGGCCCTGTTCGCCGTCTGGCGGCGGGAGAGCGACCTGGCGGAGTTCCTGCGCGACTCGCCGATCGCCGCCCGCTGGCGGACGGAGGCCGCGGAGTACTGGCAGACCCGGCTGGCCCCGCTCGCCTCGCGCGGCGCGTGGGGCCGGCGTGACCCGTTCGGCGGCGTGCCGGCCCGCGACGACGGCGGGCCCGGCCCGGTGGCGGTGCTCACCAGGGCCTCCGTCCGGCCCGGCCGGCTGGTCGCCTTCTACCGGTCGGTCCCGCCGGTCGAGGAGCTGCTGGGGCGGCAGGACGGCTGCCTGGCCTCGGTCGGCATGGGGGAGTGGCCGCTCGCCCGGCAGGCCACCTTCTCGCTGTGGCGGGACCGGCGGGCCGTACGGGACTTCGCCTACCGGGGCCAGGCCCACCGGCGGGTCATCGAGCAGGTACGGGCCCGCGACTGGTACGCCGAAGAGCTGTTCGCCCGCTTCGTCCCCTATGCCAGCGAGGGCCGCTGGGACGGGCGCGACCCGCTGAGCTGACCCCCTCATCCCGCCGCCGTGACGGCTGCCGCCGCGATCCCGGCCGCCGGATCCCGCTCCGCCAGCGTGTGGGCCACCACGCAGGCGCGGGCGATCGTGGCCGCCCGCGAGGAGCCGTGCGCGACCACGACGGTGCCGCGCAGGCCGAGCAGGACGGCGCCGCCGTGCGTCTGCGGGTCGTAGCGGCGCGCCACCTCGGCGAGCCGGTCGGGGGCGGCGATGCCGGCGTCGGCCACCATGGTCAGCGCCGTGCGCACGCAGCCCTCGACGTTCTTGAGCACGACGTTGCCGGTGAAGCCGTCGGTGACGATCACGTCCACCGTGCCGGCCAGGACGTCGTGCCCCTCGACGGGGCCGTGGAAGCGCACCGGCAGCGCGCTCAGCAGCTCTTCGGCCTCCCGGGCCAGCCGGTTGCCCTTGCCCGGCTCCGCCGCGATCGACAGCAGCCCCACCACCGGGTCGGCCACGCCGAGCACGGCCCGCGCGTACCCCACGCCGAGCAGCGCGAACTGGGCCAGCATGGCGGGGCGGGGATCGGTGATCGCGCCGGCGTCCACCAGCACGCTCGCCCCGCCCGGCAGCGACGGGAGCGCCACGGCCAGGGCGGGCCGCAGCACGCCGGTAGCCCGGCCGATGCCGCGCACCGCGCAGGCGACCACCGCGCCGGTGGCCCCGGCCGACACCAGCGCCCCGCCCTCGCCCCGTCCGACCAGGTCGCAGCCGATCGCCAGGCTGGAGGCGGCCAGCGCGGTCGCGCCCGCTCCCCGCTCGGTCATGGGCACGGCGTCCTCGGCGTGGGCCACCGCGATCTCGTCCGCGGCGCCGTGCCGCCGCAGCTCCTCGGCCAGCCGCGGCGCCGGGCCGACGAGGACGACGGGCACGCCGTGCTCGCGGCAGGCCAGCACCGCGCCCGCGACCACCTCGGCGGGCCCGTGGTCGCCGCCCATCGCGTCCAGCACCACGGGGGCCGCGCCGGTCACGGCAGCTCCACGCGGACGCGCCGCTCGGCCCGGCCCGACTCCGCGGAGGCCAGCAGGTGCCGGGCGAAGACGGCGGCCTTGCGGCGGCGCGGTACCCGAACCCGACCGGCCAGGACGTCGAAGCCGCGCCGCTCGATCTCGGCCAGGATGCCGCCGTACAGCTCGAAGGCGGCGCGCACGCACGGCCGCGAGGAGGCGACGAGCAGGCCGATGCCCTCGTCGGCGGCCCGGTAGTGCTCGCGGGCCCGCCCGGCCTCGAAGGCCAGCAGGTCGCGCACCGCCCGCCGGGTCCGCCGCTCGCCCAGCATGCCGGGCACGACGCCGAACTTGTCCAGGTCCTCCATCGGCAGGTAGACGCGGCCGCGGGCGAAGTCCTCGGCGACGTCGCGCAGGAAGTTGGTGAGCTGGAAGGCCAGCCCGAGCTGGCGGGCCGGCTCGCGGGCCGCCTCCTCGTGGCCGGGCGCCGGCTCCAGCACCGGCAGCATCATCGTGCCGATCGCGGCGGCCGATCCCGACATGTACCCCAGCAGGTCGTCGTAGGTCGTGTACCGGCGCACGGACAGGTCGGCGCGCATCGAGGCGAGGAAGGCGCGGACGTCGCCGTGCTCGATGCCGAAGGAGTGCACGGTGTGCAGGAACGCGGGCAGCATCGGATCGCCGGTCGCCGCCCCGGCCAGCCCGGCCTCGACCTTGGCGGCCAGGTCGTCGAGCGCGCGGGCGCGGTCGCCGGTCATGGTGAAGGAGTCGACGATCTCGTCGGCGTAGCGGGCGAAGCCGTACAGGGCGTGCACGTGCCGGCGTTTCCACTGCGGCAGCAGGCGGGTGGCCAGGTAGTAGGAGCGGCCGTAGCGGGCGTGGAGTTGTCGGCAGCGTTCGTAGCTGGCGGTGAGCGTCAACGGGCCTCCTTCAAGATGCGCTCGGCGGCGAGCCGGCCGGAGATCAGCACCGGGGGGATCCCGACGCCGGGCGCGGTGTACATGCCGGCGAAGTGCAGTCCCGGCACCCGCCGGGCGACGGCCGAGGGCCGCAGCCACGCCGTCTGGGTGAAGCGGTGGTCCAGCGCGAACGGGGTGCCCGCGCTGTGCCCGCGCGCCGCCCAGGCGGGCGGGTCGAGCACCAGCCGGGGCGCGCCGGACAGGTCGCCGTGGCCGAGCGCGGCCAGGCGGCCGAGCAGCCGCTCCTCCAGCTCCGGCCGCAACCGCTCCCAGTCGGCGGTCCGCAGGTTGGGCGCGGGTTCCAGGACGCTGAGCGTGGCCTGCCCGAGGGGCGCCGCCTCGCCGTCCGGTTCGGGATGGGTGATCAGCAGGCTGGGATCGGGTTGCGGACGGCCGGCCGCCAGCGCCGTGAAGGTCTCCTCCCAGACGCGCCCGAAGTGCAGGGTGTGGTGGGCCTGGCCGTCGAGGGGACGGTCCAGGCCGACGTGCAGCACCAGGCAGGAGGGGGAGTGGTGGGGGCGGCGCAGCCGCCAGTCGGCCGCCGGGCCGGGCAGCAGCCGCCGGGCGGCCAGGCGGTCGCAGGCCACGACCACCTGCCGCGCCGTGAGCCGCTCGCCGCCCGCCAGCAGCACCCCGGTGACGCCGTCGGAGTCCGTCTCGACCTGGTCGGCGCGGACGCCGTAGCGGATGTCGCCGCCCAGCTTCGCCAGCAGGGCCGCCATGGCCGAGGGGATGGCGTGCATGCCGCCGCGCCGCGGGAAGTACACGCCGCCGACGGTGTCCATGTGGGCGATGACGGCGTAGATGCCGAGCGCGCGCTGCGGCGCGAGCCCCACGTAGAGGGACTGGAAGGTGTGCGCCTTGATCAGCCGGGGGTCGCGCAGGTGGCGGGCGGCCAGGCGGTCCAGCCGGCGGAAGCCGCCCAGCCGGGCCAGCCGGAGCAGCGCGGCCGGCCGGGCCAGGGCGCGCAGCCGGCTCACGTCCGCGTCGATGAACGCCGGCCATTCCACCCGGAACAGCTCGTCGAGCAGCGCCCGGTAGCGGTCGTAGCGCGCCGCCTCGGCGGGCCCGCACACCGTCCGCACCTGCTCGGCCATTGCCTCGCGCTCGGGCAGGACGTCCAGCCGCGACCCGTCGTCGAAGACCATCCGGTACGACGGGTCCAGGCGGCGCAACGGCAGCCAGTGCCGCAGCTCCTGCCCGGCCGCGCCGAACACCTCCGCGAGCACGCCCGGCATGGTCAGCACCGAGGGTCCGGTGTCGAAGCGGAACGGCCCGAGGCGGGCGGTGCCGCAGCAGCCCCCGGGCTCGTCGAGGGCCTCGACCACGGTGACCTGATGCCCGGCGGCCGCCAGGTGGACGGCCGCGGCCAGCCCGCCCAGCCCGGCCCCGACGACGACAACCGGGCTCATCGGGCGGCCGTCCCACGCACGTGCCCGGCCTGCGAGGTCACCGTGTCCATGCACGCAGCTCCTTCTGTCGCTATGAACTGCTTTCGTGCCGGGAGCGCGCCCGGTTGCACGTCACCGGACAACGGGATCAAGCCGGACGCGCCCAGCCATGCGCCCAAGCACCCCGCAAGCGCGAAAAGATAGTCGGACACGTCGAGCGGCAGCGGGAACACCATGGACGAGGACACACCGGTCAGCGAGGACGCGGGATTCGGCATCGGAGCCGTCTCCCGGCGTCTCGGCATCCCCGCGCCGACCCTGCGCACCTGGAACCTGCGCTACGGCCTGGGCCCCAGCCGCCGCAGCCCCGGCGGCCACCGCCGCTACGGCGCCGCCGACGTGCGGCGGCTGGCCGAGATGAAACGCCTGATCGCCACCGGTCTGGTGCCGGCCGAGGCGGCCCGGCTCGCCCTCGCCCTGCCCGACACCCCTGCCGCGCCGCCGTCCGGCGCCCGGACGACGCCCGTCCCCTCCGGCGGCCTGCGGACGCCGCAGCCTCCCGGCGGGCGGCCCGCGCGGCTGCAGGTCGTCGCCGCGCTGGCCCGCGCCGCGATCATGCTCGACGGCCGCGCCGTCGCCGCCCTGGTCGAGGAGACGCTGGCCGCGCAGGGCGTGGTGTGGACGTGGGAGCACCTCTTCCTGCCCGCGCTCGACGCCGTCTGCCGGGGCCAGGACGCGACCGGGTCCGGCATCGACGCCGAGCACCTGCTGTCCGGCCACCTCCAGGCGGCGCTGCACCGGCTCGCCGGCGACGTGCCGCCGCAGTCCGACCGGCCGGACCGGCCGGTGGTCCTGGCGTGTGCCGAGGAGGAGCAGCACAGCCTTCCGGTGCACGCGCTGGCCGCCGCGCTCGCCGAACGCGGCGTGCAGACCCGCGTGCTCGGCGCCCGCACCCCCTACGCGGCGCTGGCGCACGCGATGCGGCGGCTCGGTCCCGCGGCCGTGTTCGTCTGGTCGCAGCGGGCGGAGACCGGCGACACCGCTCCGCTCGCCGCCCTGCCCGAGGTGCGTCCGGCCTGCCGGATCGTCATCGGCGGGCGCGGCTGGCAGGGCCGGGCCCCGGCGGGCGTCGTCAGGGTGTCGACGCTGCCTGACGCCGTCGCATGCGTCATGTCGACCTTGATTTGAGCCGCCCTTTCCCCCGATGAGCTTGTGACCGCCCGCCGCGCCTCGGTATGAATAAGTTTTGAATAGGTTTTTGCGGTGAGGGGCAGGCGCATGGACACCAGTGACGAGGAAGCGCTCGGCGAGTGCTACCGCACGCACGCTGCCTCCGTGCGCGCCTACCTGCGCCGGTTCGTACCCGCCCAGGAGGTGGAGGACCTGCTGCAGGTCGTCTTCGCCGACGTCTGGCGCTCGCGCGGACGGTACGACCCCGGGCGCAGCCAGGCCGCGTGGGTCTTCGCCATCGCCCACCGCCGCGCCGTCGACCATCTGCGGGTGCGGCGGTTGCTGACCGTGCCGCTGCAGGAGGCGGGCGATCTGCCCGGACGCGCCCGGCCGGCGCCCGACGCGCTCGGCGACCGCGACCAGATCGACCGCGCGCTCGCCGAACTGTCGGACGCCCAGCGGCAGGCCATCGAACTGGCCTACTTCGCCGACCTGACCCAGCGGGAGATCGCCGACCACCTGCGCGTGCCCATCGGCACCGTCAAGGCCCGCATCTCCCGCGGGCTGCACCGGCTCTCGGACCTCCTGGCCGGAACGGCCTGAGCCGAGGATGTATACGGCGTAAACGGCCATAGTTTACTCTGTATACATGCGAGCACCGGGGAAGGCGTGGAACGTCGACCGCGCCCGTTACGACCGTCTCGTCCGCGACTTCCTCTCCCCGGACGCCTCCCGGACCTGAGCCCGTGTGACGGGAGGATCGGCCGTGGTCAGCGGCCCGTCGTCAGCGTGACCTTGCCGCGGACGAGACCGCGCTCGGCCTCCCGGTGCACGTCGGCCAGCGCCTCCAGCGGTCGGACGGCCGCCGCGTACCGGGTCAGCCGTTGGCCTCCAGCAGGCGGGTGCCGAGTGAGGTCAGGTGGTGGTGGACGGCCCGGCCGTTGCGGCGGGTGGCGATCAGCCCGGCGTTGCGCAGCACGGTGACGTGCTCGGAGGCGGTGGACGCGCTGATCCTGAGCCGCCCGGCCAGCTCGTCCGTACGGCAGCCGTGCCCGCCGACGGCCCGCATCACCCGCGCCCGCGCCCGCCCGACCAGCGCGGCGAGCGTGTCGAAGGCCGGTGACGGCAGCACCTGCCGGCCGCCGTCGGGCATCGGGACCGTGAGCACCGAGCTGCGCCGGTCCCGGGTGGTCGCGATGCCCAGGTAGCGGGGCGAGGCGCCGGAGATCGGATGCAGCAGCAGGCCGCGTCCGCCGAGATCGACGGTGATCGGCGGCCCGCCCGCGACGACCATGCCGCCGCCGTCCCAGGACAGCCGCGGGCTGAGGGTGCTGAGCGCGGAGCCGAGCCCGATCCGCGCCACCGTCTCCTGGTAGGCGGCCAGGCGCGCTTCGAGCCGGCGGCGCATGCCGGGCCATTCCGGGGCGAGGAAACGGTGGAAGAGCACGTACATGCTGTCGGCCAGGGCCCGGCGGAACCGCGCCGGATCCATGTCCAGGTCGGGCCGTCCCGGCACCCCGCTGAAGCGCCACAGGTCGCCGCCGAACTCGCGCTCCTCGGGCGGGGTGTCCAGGGCGGCGAGCGCGTCGAGCTCGTCGGAGAGCGCCGCGGTCTCGATCGGCGGGGCCACCTCGGAGGTGACCAGCCCCTCGTGCAGGGTGACGCGGGAGGCACCGCGGTTGAGGATGTCGAGCAGCGGCAACGTCCGGCGCGGCACGGTCCTGGCGATGTCCCGCCAGATCGAGCCCTTCTCGGTCAGGTCGGGATGGTGGACGCTGAAGGCCGCGAAGATCGCGTGGGTCAGGGGCGAGACCACGAACCGGGTGGCCGCGAGGTCGCCCACCTGGAAGTTCAGACGCATGCGCCAATCGTCGCCCGATGATCCATTTCAAGCAATCGTCCGGTTGACGGGGAGCTCTTCGGCGGCGACGGCAGGCCCAAGCGCCACGAGCTCGGGCGACGTCGCCACCGTCGACACCGCCACCGTGTTCGGCCCGCCGTCGCAGGGGCCGCCGAACTAGGCCGGCTCGTCCTGGTCGCGATCCTCCGCCGGGGCGATCTGCAGGGGCGCCGTGGCCTCGCCGGTGAGCACGCGCCCCGGGCCCAGGACGTGGCCGAGCTGCCTGGCCAGCAGCGGGACGGTCGCCGGCGGCAGGTACGCGTCCGCGCCGGCGTCGAGCAGCCGCCGGACCGGGCCGTGGTACCGGACGCCGAGCTCCGGGTCCTCGATCTCGGTGACGACCACGCGGGCCTTCGGGAACATCGACCGGAGCCCGGCGATCAGCTGCGGGCTTCCGGCGGGCACCAGCAGCACGTCGGCCGTCGCCGGGGCGGCGTGCATGTCGAGCACCACGTAGTCGGCCCCGAGCCGGTCGGACAGGGCGACCCGTGCGGCGTTCGACAACTCCATCGCGGTGGCCACGACCGTCACGCCGTCGTGGCCGACCGGCGGCGGATCGGCGGGCTCGTCCGGCGCCGCGCGGCCGACGACGGCGCCCTGGACCACGTCGACGGTGCTGGAGATCGTCGCGATCGACGCGCCGTCACGCGTGAGGACCAGGCTCTCGCCGGGTTCCAGGGCGTCAATGAGCGCCACGACGTCCTCGGGCAGGCGGGCCACGTCGATCCGCGGCGCCGGACGGGCGGCGCGTGCGCGCCTCACCATGCCCGCGCCCCCGAGGCGCCGCCCGAGCGGATCACCATCCGGGCCCCCTTCCGATGCCGTGATCTTGTTGGACGCCCCCGCCCGGCCCTTGGTTCGGGCCGCGTCGAAGTTTCACCGGATCTAGAGCCCGAAGGCGCCGCCCTCGACGAGGATGAGCAGGCCCAGCCCGATCAGGACCACGGGCAGCAGGACGTGCCCCCACCGGCTCAGGGCGCGCGCGACCAGGGGACGGGCGGCGAAGAACCGTCCGGCCGCGCACCACACGCCGACCAGGACGAGGAACACGACGACGTACCCGGCGGTGGCGCCGGGACCGGAGGTGGCGAAGACCGGCACGTACACGCCGATGTTGTCGCCGCCGTTGGCGAAGGTGACCGCGGCGACCTCCAGCGTCCTCGGGCCGCCGGGCGGGTCGGCGTCCGGTTCGCCGTCGTCGCCGTCGCGGCGGCTCCGCCACGCCTGCCAGGCGGCCTTGACGCCCAGGGCGAGGGGCAGCAGCCCGAGGTACGGGATCAACGACCCGGGCAGGAAGGTCGCCCCGAAGCCCGCCGCCACGGCCACCGCCACGAGGGCGAGGAACCCCAGGTACTGGCCCGCCACGACCCGGACGGCGACGCCCCGCCTGCCCGCGCCCTGGGCGAAGAACAACGCCAGGATCAGGATGTCGTCGATGTTGGTGACGGCGAACAGCCCCGCGGCCTGCCCGACGATGCCCAGATTCACCAGAGAGGGTCCTTCTGTCCGGAGATGCCCGGATGACCCTATCGGGGCGCAGACGGGCCTGAGAGCCGTCGAGGCCGGCGTCCCACACCGGGCGGGTTCGGCCGAGATGCTGTTGGACACCGTGCCGGCGCGGCTTCGCTGTCGTCCACCGGACGCGGCCGGGCGGGCACGCCCGATGCGCCCCGGAGCGCGTCGGCCGCTTCCGCCGACCCCGATCGAAGGAGACCACCATGCGCGCACGCAGCGCACTCACCACCGCCGCGCTCGCCGCCGCCCTGACGCTGCCCGGCGGGCCGGCGCACGCCGGGCCGGACGCCCACCCGCGGGCGGCGGCGGACGGCCCCTGCCGGGCGGAGCAGACCCACCGCGTCGGCGGCACGGTCATCAGGTACGAGCAGTTCGGGGCGCGGTCCGTCTGCCTGCCCGGCACCTACCAGCACTGGCACCAGGTGCACATCCGCTGCGGGATCGAGCCGGAGCGCCCCGGGCCCATGGTGGGAGGAACGTCCGTCTCGGAGGAGTGGTGCCCCAAGAACACCCTGCTCCAGGACTACTGGGTCACCCAAGGCCCGCAGGAGGGCTGACCGGCGAGGGCGCGGGCAGGCCGTGCCTCCGCCGCGCCCAGGCCGGGGCCCACGTCCCGGCCTGGGGCTCGGCCGCCGCGGCGGCGAGGTGGGCGCGCAGGGTGGCCAGCGCCGGGTGCGGGTTGTCGCGGCGCCACAGGAGCGAGTGGGGGTAGACGGGCGTGGGGCCGGTCACCGGGATGCGGCGCAGCCCGTGACCGGCGGGCCAGACGAGCCGGGTCCGGTCACCCATGAACGTGGCCAGGGCCGGGGTGTCGGCGATGGTGTCGAGGAGCACGTCGGAGCCGAAGTTGGGGCCGGTCGCCTCGATGGTGAGGCCGAACTCGGCGGCCAGGTCGTCGTAGAAGGCGGTCCACTCCGTGCCGGGGGCGAGGCCGGGCATCCAGATCCGGTGTCCGGCGAGCCGGCCGAGGGTCACCGAGCGGGCGTCGGCCAGCGCGTGGCCGGGGCCGGTGAGGAGCTGGAGGGCCTCGTCGACCACCCAGGCGGACTCGACGTCGTCAGGAAGGGGCCGGCCGGGCATGGCGACGGCGCGGAAGGAGGCGTCGATCGTGCCGGACCGGATGGCGGAGACGGCCGCGTCGATGTCGAACAACATCACCACGTCGAGGTCGATGCCGGGGTGGGCGTGATGGAAGCCGCGCATCAGGCTCGACCCCACGCCGCGCGAGGCCAGCACGTCGACCCGCAGCGGACGGCTGCCCGCCCGTACGGACGCGACCGCCCGCTCGGCGACCCGCAGCAGCTCGCGGGCGTGCGGCAGGAACGCCTGCCCGTCGATGGTGAGCTTCGTGCCGCGCGGGGTGCGGGTGAACAGCCGCACCCCGAGGTCGCGTTCCAGGGCGGCGATGCGCTTGGAGACGGCCTGCTGGGTGACCGCCAGGTCGGCGGCGGCCTCCTGGAACTGCCCCGCCTCGGCGGCGGCGACGAAGGTCCGGACGATGTCGAGGTCCATACGCACACCTTACGGACACAACCACTGGTTGTGCAGATCGGGGCATCCAGTTGTTTGATCTCCTGGTCACCGGCACGATTGCATGCTCCCGATCGCATATCGGTTGTACGGGCGAAGGACGAGGAGCGTCGGACATGAGGGAAGGGCACCGGCTGGGCCGCCGGTTCGGATGGTTGTGGGCGGCGTACGGCACCAGCGCGCTCGGCACGTGGCTCGCCTTCGGCGCGTTCCCGCTGATCGCCGTCCAGGTGCTGCACGCCGGGCCGGCGGAGGTCGCGGCGTTGTCGGCGGTGGGCGCGGCGGTGGGCGCGGCCGTGGCGGTGCCGCTCGGCCCGTGGGTGGAGTTCCGCCGCAAGCGGCCCGTGCTGATCGCGGCGGACCTCGTGCGGTTCGCGGCGCTGCTGACGATCCCCGCCGCGTTCGCGCTCGGCGTGCTCACCTTCGTCCAGCTGCTGCTGGTCTCGGTCGTGGTGGCGGCGGCCGACATCACCTTCCGCGCCGCCTCCGGGGCGTACCTCAAGACGTTGCTGCCGGGCGAGCACCTGCTCGTCGCGAACGCCCGCCTGGAGTCCACGACCTGGACGACCACGATCGTCGGGCCGCCGCTGGGCGGCGCCGCGATCGCGCTGCTCGGCCCGGTCGCGACGGTGGTGGCCGACGCGGTCAGCTACCTGCTGTCGGCCCTGGGCGTCCGCGCGGCGGGCGGCGCCGAGCCGCGCCCCGGACGACGGGATCCCGCCCGCATGCGCGCCGGCGACCTGCTCGACGGCTGGCGCTACATCCTGGCCGACGCCGCGCTGCGCCCGCTGTTCCTCAACACCGCCCTGTTCAACGGGCTGCTGATGGCCGCCGACGCGCTGCTGGCCGTCCTGATGCTCGGCCGGCTGGGGTTCGCCTCGTGGCAGTACGGTCTCGCCTTCGCCGTGCCCGCGATCGGCGGGCTGCTCGGGGCGCGGCTGGCCCGTCCGCTGGTCACCCGGTTCGGGCAGCACCGCGTCCTGGTCGTGACCGGGACGCTGCGCGCGGTGTGGCCGGTCGGGCTGGCCTTCGTGGGGCCGGGCACCGGCGGGCTGCTGCTGGTGATGGGCGTCGAACTCGGGCTCATCCTCTGCTGCGGCGTCTTCAACCCCGTCTCGGCCACCTACCGCCTCGAACGCACCGCGAACGACCGGATCACCCGCACGCTGTCGGCCTGGTCGGTGACGACCAAGGCGTCGACCGCGCTGCTGACGGCCGCATGGGGGGTGCTGGGCGCGCTGCTCGGCCCCCGCACGGCCATCGGCCTGGCCGGCGTGCTCCTGCTGGCGACCCCGCTGCTGCTTCCCCGGCGCGCCGCCGCGGCCCGTCCCGAGCCGGTGCCGGCGTCCCACGCCTGAATCCCCCTCATCACCAAGGAGATAACGATGACCGTCACGTCCCCCGAGCTCGACCCCCGCACGACCGCGCTGCTCGTCCTGGACCTCCAGCAGGGCGTGCTCGCCTCGCTGCCCGGTCCGGAGGAGCAGGAGGCGCTGCTGTCCCGGGTGGCCGGCGCCGCCGCCGGCCTGCGCGCGCACGGCGCCGCCGTCGTCCACGTGCGGCTCGGCTTCACCGAGGCCGACTGGGCGGCGATCCCGGCCGCCAACCCGACGTTCTCGCTCATCGGGCGCGGACGCCTGCTGCACCACGCGGATCCCGGCACGGACTTCCACCCGCGGGTCGCGCCCGAGCCCGGGGACCTGGTCGTCCGCAAGACCCGGGTCGGCGCGCTGTCCACGACGGACCTCGACCGGCGGTTGCGGGAGCGCGGGATCACCACGCTGGTCGTCGCCGGGCTCACCACCGGCGGGGCCGTCCTGTCCACCGTCGCCGACGCCGCCGACCGCGACTACCGGCTGCACGTGCTGTCGGACGGGGTCGCCGACCCGGACCCGCACCTCCACCGGACGCTGATGGGCGGCGTGTTCCCGAGAACGGCCCACGTCGTCGACACCGCCGGGCTGCTGTCGCTCCTGCGCGCAAGCCGATAGCCGCGAACGTTCGATTTCACTTTCGTATCGCGGGCGGGCCGAATTACCCGCGCCCCCAATACTGGGTGCATGGCTCCCTCGAACGGCGACTTCGACGCGTTCGCCTCGATGATCGACGAAAGAGTCACGGCACGCAGGGCCGCTCCGGCGCTCGTCGTGAAGATCTATAAGGGCACCCGGGCGGCCGCCCCCGGCGTCGTGGTCAAGGCGCTCGCCCGCCGCCTGCGCACGGCCGACGACCGGCCGCTCGTCCCGTACGCCGAGGTCGACGCGGCCACCGGCCTGGACGGGATCGTCGTCCAGCTGGGGAACACGACGCCACGCGGCTGGGGCACGGTGCGTTTTCCCCGTTATCGGGTGTTGAAGGCGATAAAGGAAGGTGAGCAGGCAACCGGTGCACTAGAGCTGGCTTTTCACGACCTCCACCCAAATCTCGCCTATTTCGTCCGGAGCGCCAACCAAGTAGGCGGATTGTCATTGTTTTTCCAGGTTCTGCTGTTCATCGTGGCGGGCTGGGCTATCCGGGGAGTCTTCCGCTGGTCGTGGCGCCGCCGGACCCGCGGCTGGTTCCCCGGCCACATCGGGCATGACAAGGCCGACTTCTTCCCCGAAGCCGGCCGGCTCATGTGGGGCCCCGACCGGGAGAAGCAGGAGGGTGCCCTGCTCCGGGCGCTCCTGCGCGACCTGGAGGCGGCCTTCACCCCCAGGCTGTCACCGTGGCGGCGGCGTCGCCGCAGCAGGTTCGTGCTCTTCGTCACCGGCGACGCCGCGCTCACCGACCGCGTCGCCGAAGCCGTACGGGACACCCGCGTACGCCGCACGATCGTGATCGCCGCCCCGGCGTCCGACGCCGAGGCCCCGGGCCCGGACCTCAGGTGGACGGCGAGCGCTCTCGACGGCAGGACGGCCCTCGCCACGACGGCCCTTGCCACGACGGCCCTTGCCACGACGGAGGGCGTCATCCAGGGGACCGACGGCCTCGACGCCGCCGCCCTGGCGGGCCGCACCAGGATCCCCGTACGGCTCGGCAGCCCCGCGCTCGCCACGACGGAGGCCGTGGCGCAGGGCCTGGCCGTGGCCGGGCTGGCGGTCGTGCTCGCGATTCCCTGGCTGCCCCCGATCCGGCCGCCGGACACCTCCTGCCTCGCGCGGCCCGCGCCCGGCTCCGCGGGCCCGCCCTCCCCGGTCCCGGACGCCGCCGGGGCGCAGCGCCTCTACGCCGCGGACAAGCAGCGGATCGAGGCCGAGAACGCCAGAGTCGCGGCCAAGGAGAAGCAGGGGTACACCGTCAAGACCGTGGTGTACCTCGGCTCCGGCGTCGTGACCTTCGAGCACCCCGAGTACAACGGCGTGCTCCCCGAACTGCGCGGGATCCGGCTGGCCCAGCAGAAGATGAACGACATGGCCGAGACCACCCCGCACAGCCGGCGCAACTACGACGGCAACGTCTTCGTGCGGGTGAACGTCCAGGAGGCCGGCGCCGGGTACGCGAAGGCGCCCGAGATGGCGCGCAGGATCGCGGCCCAGCCGGACCGCAAGGTGCTCGGCGTCATCGGGCTGGGCGAGAGCAGGAAGGAGACGATCGAGGCCCAGCGGATCCTCGGCGACGGCGGCCTGCCCATGCTGGGCATCGGCGCCACCTCGGAGACCTTCCAGTCGCACCCGCTCTATCACCAGGTCTCCTACGACAACCCGGAGCAGGCCCGGCTCATCGCGGCCTTCGCCAGGAACGCCGGCGTCATCCCCGCCAAGGACGGCACCTGCGCCCCCGCCGCGTCGGCCGTCATCCTCGGCGACCCCGACGACGACTACAGCAAGACCCTCAGCGACGACCTCGCCGCCGAGTTCCGGCCGAGCACCCAGCTGTGGTTCTCGCCGTCGAACAAGAGCCCCCAGCCCGGCGGCAAGACGGTCTACAGCCTGTCGGCGCTGGCCGACGAGACGTGCGCGATCGTCGCCAAGGACCCGCGGCGCACCCTGGTCGTCTGGCCGGGACGGGCCCAGCGGCTGCGCGACTTCCTGCAGACCGTCAAGGGCAAGAACGCCTGCCCGAGCGCGCTCACCGTGCTGGCCGGGGCCGACGTCACCACCACGGTGGCGCGCGCGCAGCAACTGTCCTTCGACGGCGTCACGCTCTACTACTCGGCGCACGCGCTGCCCAGCCGGCCGCCGAACGAGATGGGCAAGGAGTACCTCGACCGCTACTCCGCCGCCTACGGCCACGACGCCTGGTACGACCACTGGCGCGGGCCGCTCGCCTACGACGCCCTCATGACCATGGCCACGGCCGTCAACACCGTCTGCCAGCTCAACAAGGCGGCGGGGTGCGGGCGGGGCTCGGTGCAGGTGCTGTCCTCCTTCGGCGTCGGCGGCGACGCCGGCCTGCGCGGCGCCACGGGGACGATCGTCTACCCGAGCGATCCCCGCAACGCGTCGGGCGCGGTGACCGTCGTGCCGTCCGACAAGAGGTTCCTCATCCTCCGCGACACCTCCCAAGGGCCGGTGGTGGCCATGGAGTGCGGCCGCCGCGACGGCGGCGACGTGAAGACCACCTGGGGCCCGCACGACGAGTTCGCCTGCCCCCGCCGCTGAGCCCGGTCACGCCCGCGCGCGGGGCGTGGCCGGGGCTCACCTGTCGCCGGGCTCCGCGGGGCAGGGGTCGCCGACGCGGACGGGCGGGACCGGGCAGAGCACCTTGCGACGCTGCTCGGTCAGGCCGCCGAGCCAGGACTCGTCGTGGACGTAGCCGTACCTGCTGCCCGCCCATACCGGGCCGTAGCGGTAGATGACCACGCGGCGCTCGCCGGGGTTGGTCCGGGTGGAGCCGCCGTGCATGAGCCCGTCCACGAAGAGCAGCGCGTCGCCCTTGTCCAGGTGGACGGGGATCGCGCCCGGCAGGGTGTCCATGCGGTCCCCCCTGGCGTAGTCGCCGGCCAGCGGGTGCCGGAAGTTCGACTTGTGCGAGCCCGGCACCACCATCGTCGCGCCGTCGCCCGCGCCGATGTCGGTCAGCGCCAGGATGATGTTGACCTGGCCGCACCGGAAGACGCCGTGGTCGTAGCGGTAGCCGCAGCGCAGCGCGGTGCGGTAGCCGCCGGAGTGCACGGGGTGGTGCCCGCCCGACTCGCGGATGGAGGCGATCGTCTCGTCGACGAAGACGCCCGGGATGTAGCTGTCCTCCTCGCCCGCGTAGTGCCTGACCAGGCCGAACCAGCTCGGGTGGTCGACCAGCTCCTCGAACGGCCGGCCCGCCGCCACCGCCTGGTGCAGCTCGAAGCCGGTCTCGGGGGTGTAGTCGCGGCGCTGGGCGCCCCGGTACCACTCGCCCCTGGCCAGGTGGCGGGGGAAGGCGTCGAACTCCTCGTTGAGCCGCCGCAGCAGATCCGCGTCCACGGCGTTCCTGAGGATGAGGTAGCCGTTGAGGTCGAACAGGAAGTCGTCCAGCTCGGACATGGTGGAACCTCCGGGGTGTGGTGAGATGCCGCCACTCTGCCGTGATGGGGTCGTTCTGGTCATCCACCCGGAAGATCGCAGATGTCGCATATCCTCAAGGTGTGCGATCTCTCGCCCAGGTCATCGGCCTGCAGGCGTTCCACGTGACGTCGGGCCCCATGCCCCGCTCCCACCTCCACCCCGAGGTCGAGTTCAACCTCGTCCTGTCGGGCACCGCCAGGTACGCGACCGTCGGCGGCGAGGTGGACCTGCCGCCCGGCCGGCTCGCCGTCTTCTGGGGCGGCTACCCGCACCGGCTGCTCACGGCCGAAGGCGTGGACTTCCTGTGGGCCACCGTCCCGCTGAGCGCCGTCATCGGCCACGACCCGCTGCGCGGCGCGGTCGAGCGGGCGCTGTCGGGAGAGTTCCTGTACGGCACCGCCGCCGAGGGCGAGCACGACCGCTTCCTCATGAGCCGCTGGGACCGGGAGCTGCGCCACGAGCCGGCCCCCGCCGTGGCCGAGGTCTGCCTGCTGGAGATGCACGCCCGGCTGGCCCGCCTGACCGGCGGGCCGCGCGGGACGGCGCCCGCCGAAGCGGCGGCGGCCGGATCGGCCGAGCGGATGCTGGCCGTCGTCGCCCGCCGCTACACCGACCGGCTGACGGTCGAGGAGATCGCCGAAGCCGCCGGGGTGCACCCCACCTACGCGGCCCTGGCCTTCAAACGCGCCCTCGGCATGCCCCTCTGGCAGTACGTCACCCGGCTGCGGGTCGCCCACGCCTGCCGGTTGCTGCTGGTCACCGGCTGGGGCGTGGACAGGGTCGCGCACGCCAGCGGCTTCCGGACGAGGTCGAGCTTCTACCGGGCCTTCGGCGAATCGACCGGCCTGACGCCCACGGAGTTCAGGCGGCGGGCGAGCGCCGACGGGGGGTGCCCTCCGTGACGCCCGCCGGGAGGCGCACGGTGACGCGCAGGCCCCCGGACGGGCGCGGGACGAGGTCGAGCGTCCCGTCGTGCGCCCGGACGATGCTGCCGACGATCGCCAGGCCCAGCCCGACCCCCGCGTGATCGGCGCGGACGCGGTCGGTGCCCCGCCGGAACGGCTCCACCAGCGTGGGGACCACGTCCGGGTGCAGCTCGTCGCCGGTGTTCTCGACGGTGAGGGTCACCGTCCCGGCGTGCACGGCGGTCGTGACCCACACCATGCCCTGCCCGGCGAGGTTGTGCACGATCGCGTTGTGCACGAGGTTCGTCGTCATCTGCAGCAGCAGCGCGGGCGAGCCGGTGGCGGGGGCCAGGTCGCCGGCGGTCTCGACGGCGAGGCCGCGCCGCTCGGCGAGGGGCAGCAGCGTCTCGACGGCCTCCTCGGCGATCAGCGACAGGTCGACGCGCTCGCGCGGGAAGGACCGCTGGTCGGCACGGCTGAGCAGGAGCAACGCCTCGGTGAGGTCGATCGCCCGGGTGTTGACCAGATGGAGGCGGTCGACGAGCTCGGCGGGGTCGCGGGTGGGGTCGGTGCGGGCGACGTCGAGCAGCGTCCGGGCGACGGCGAGCGGGGTGCGCAGCTCGTGGGAGGCGTTGGCGGCGAATCTGCGCTGCTCGGCGACGTGCGCCTCGAGCCGTACGAGCATGGTGTCGAAGGCGTCGGCGAGCTCGCGCAGCTCGTCCGCGCGGCCCGGCAGCCGGATGCGGTGGGAGAGCGAGCCGCCGGTGACTGCGCGGGCGGCGTCGGTGATGCGGGTCAGGGGCGCGAGCATCCGGCCGGCCAGCAGCCACCCGCCCACGAGGCCGAACACCATCAGGAACACCAGCACGAGAGCCGCGACCGGGGCGAACGACCGCAGGATGGCCGAGCGGTTGACCATGAAGTCGCCGGTGGAGTAGATGGCGTCGTCGGGCAGACCGCGCATGTAGTACACCCCGACGGCGCCGAGCGGCACGAGGCCCGCGACCACGAGGAACCCGGCGTAGCTCAGGGTGAGCTTGAGCCGCACGCTCAGCCCGGGGGCCCTACCCACGATCGTCCCCCTCGCTCCCGGCCGCCGGCGCCGTGTCGATGCGGTAGCCGACCCCCGGCACGGTGGCGATCACCCAGGGCTCGCCCAGGCGCTTGCGCAGGGACGAGACCGTGATGCGGACGGCGTTGGTGAAGGGGTCGGCGTTCTCGTCCCACGCCCGCTCCAGGAGCTCTTCGGCGCTGACGACCCCGCCCTCGGCCGCGACGAGGACTTCGAGCACGGCGAACTGCTTGCGGGTGAGCGCGACGTAGCGGCCGTCGCGGAAGACCTCGCGGCGGAACGGGTCCAGGCGCAGGCCCGCGATCTCGCGCACCGGCGGCCTGCTGTGGGCCCGCCTGCGGTCGAGCGCTCTGAGGCGGAGCACGAGTTCGCGCAGCTCGAAGGGCTTGGTGAGGTAGTCGTCGGCGCCGAGTTCGAAGCCGCTGGCCTTGTCGTCGAGCCGGTCGGCGGCGGTGAGCATGAGGATGGGCATGCCGCTCCCGGAGGCGACGATGTGCCCGGCGATCTCGTCGCCCGAAGGGCCCGGGATGTCGCGGTCGAGGACGGCGATGTCGTAGGCGTTGACGCTCAGCAGCTCCAGGGCGGTGTTCCCGTCGCCGGCGATGTCGGCGGCGATCGCCTCCAGGCGCAGGCCGTCGCGGACGGCTTCCGCCAGATAGGGCTCGTCCTCCACGATCAGTACCCGCATGCCCCTGACCGTACGGCCCGGGGCCTATCGCCGGCATATGAAAAATCCCATACGGGCCGGCAACGGCCCGCTGCCTTGACTGGCGGCATGATACCCAGCGGACCAGCACGAACGGCAGCCCGCCTGGCCCGACCGGCCCTGGTGGCCGCGCTCGTCGTCCTCGGTGTGATGCTCGCCGCCGGCGTCGTCGTGCATCAGGCGGCGACGTCCCCGGCCGTCTCGGCGTACGAGGAGGCCGAGGGGGCCGTGCCCGACGGCGCGACGGTCTTCGACGACGGGGTCCCGGCCGTCGCCGGCCTCGACGCCGACCTGCTCCGGGCCCTGCGCCGGGCGGCGGCCGCGGCGGCGGGCGACGGCGTCGAGTTCGTCGTCAACAGCGGCCGGCGTTCCCCGGCCTACCAGGAGCGGCTGCGCCTCGAGGCGGTCGCCCGGTACGGCTCGGCGCGGGAGGCCGCCCGATGGGTCGCCTCCCCGGACAGGTCGTTGCACGTGTCCGGGGACGCGGTCGACCTGGGGGCGGCCGCCGCCGGATGGTTGTCGGCGCACGGCGCCGCGTACGGGCTGTGCCAGATCTACCGCAACGAGCCCTGGCACTACGAACTGCGTCCGAAAGCCGTCGGCCGCGGCTGCCCGCGCATGTACGCCGACCCCACCCGCGACCCGAGGCTGCGGCGCTGACCCGCGTCCCGCTCAGGACAGGGGCACGCCGCGGTAGGCGCGCCAGAGCGCCAGGTCGTAGCCCAGGCCCAGGGCCGCGCCGAGCAGCAGGGGAGCGCCCAGCGCGGCCAGCGTGCCGGTCAGCATGGTGGTGGCGGCGATCGGCGCGACC
Source organism: Nonomuraea sp. NPDC049624 (assembly GCF_040675255.1). NCBI lineage: Bacteria > Bacillati > Actinomycetota > Actinomycetes > Streptosporangiales > Streptosporangiaceae > Nonomuraea > Nonomuraea sp. NPDC049624. The sequence continues at coordinate 542,160 of NZ_JBFAOR010000003.1, forward strand.
GAGACGGCGACGCCGCGGGCCAGGCTGGTCATGCCGGCGGCGGCCGTACGCTGCCCCGGCGGGACGACCGCGGCCGTGAACGCCTGCCGCGCCGGTACGTCGATCTTGGACACCGTCTGGCGGAGCAGCAGCAGGACGACGGCGGTGGCCAGGTCCGGGGCGAACGGGATGCAGGCCAGCAGCAGGTTGGCCACGGTGTGCGGGAGGAGCATCGTGGCCAGCAGGCCGCGCCGGGCGGCCAGCACCGGCGCGGTGAGCTGGGCCAGCGCCGGCAGCAGGTTGGCGGCGAAGAACACCAGGCCCAGCTGGGTGGTCGTCGCGCCGAAGCGATGGGCGAACCACCAGGCCAGCACCGCCTGGACGGCCAGCCCGCCGGCCAGGGCGTCCAGGGCGGACAGTCCGGCCAGCAGCCGGACCTGGCCGGGCACCCGCCCGTGACGCCGTTCCGGGCCGGCGGGCGCGGTCCGGGGCGGCTCGGCCTGCGGCGTCAGGTTCCAGAACAGGGTCACGGTCCCGGCCGCCAGGAGCGCGTAGAGGGCGAAGGCGGCGTCGGGGGCCGACGTCCAGGTCTGGAGCCCGAGCGCGGCGGCGGCCAGCGCGCCCAGCGCGCCGGAGGCCAGGGCGGTGACGTTGTAGCAGGTGAAGACGGACGTGTGCCGGGCCTGGGGGCAGGTCTGGGCGAGGATGGCCTGCTCCACGCCGGAGAAGGGCGTGTTGTCGTTGGCGGAGGGCGAGATCGTGCCGATGAAGGCGGCGGCGATCAGGACGGGGTAGGACTCGCTGAGCGCGAACACGGCCCCGGTCACCGCCATCAGGCAGCCGCAGGCGACCAGCGTCCGGCGCCGCCCCCACATGTCGGCGAACAGGCCCAGCGTCAGGGGGCGGGGACGGGGTCGCCGTCCGGCCCGGTGACGGCGGTCACGGCCAGCTCGCCGGCCCGGCGCCGGAGCCGGGCCAGCATGTCCGCCGAGGAGTCGACGCCGTCGACGTCCAGGCCGCGCCGGCGCAGCTCCAGCAGGGGCTCGCCGTCCCCGCAGCCCAGCTCCAGCGCGGGGACGCCGGTACGCCCGACGAAGGCGGCATAGGGCTCCGGGTCCTGGGAGACGGATTTCAGCGGCCCGTAGAGCTCTGCGACCAGGCCGGTGTAGAAGTCAGCTGGATCCACCTTCGCCACGGTACGCACATGATCCAGCTGGTTCACTCCATTATCGAGCCGGGGACGGCCGCCGAGGCGTTCCAGAAGCTTGCGTACCGGCCGCCGCGGCGCAGCAGCTCGTCGTGGGAGCCGGCCTCCACGATCCGGCCGCCGTCGAGGAAGACGACGTGGTCGGCGTGCTGGACGGTCCGCATGCGATGGGCGACCATGACCACGGTACGCCCCGCCAGCAGCCGCTCGACGCCCTCGTGGACGGCCGCCTCGTTCACCGGGTCCAGCGCCGAGGTCACCTCGTCCAGCAGCACGACGGGGGCGTTCTTCAGCAGCGCCCGCGCGATCGAGACGCGCTGGCGCTCGCCGCCGGACAGCAGCGCCCCGCCCTCGCCGACGTTCGCCGCCCAGCCGCCGGGCAGCCGCTCGACCACCTCGTCCAGCCGGGCCGCCGTCGCCGCCGCCCGCACCTCGGCCTCGCCGGCGTCCGGACGGCCGAGCCGCACGTTGTCCTCGATCGTGCCGTCGAACAGGTAGACGTCCTGGAAGACGACGGAGATCCGGCTCATCAGCGCCTCGGTGCTCATGTCGCGCACGTCCACGCCGCCCACGCGGACCGCGCCCGCGTCCACGTCGTGGAAGCGGGCCAGCAGTTGCAGCAGCGTGCTCTTGCCCGCCCCCGACGGCCCGACCACGGCGAGCCGCTGCCCCTCGGCCACGGAGAACGACACGTCGCCGAGCACCGCGCGGTCGCCGTGCCGGAAGGCGACGGACTCGAACGCCAGGTCGTGGCGTACCGGCTCGGCCGGCTCGCGCGGCTCGGGCAGCGGCTCGGTGCGCAGCACCGCGTCCAGCCTAGCCAGCACGGAACGCGCGGCACGCAGCTTGCCCCCGACCTCCGACAGCGACAGCAGCGGGTCCGCGCAGCGGGCGGTCAGCACGAGCACCGCCAGGACCTCCGCCACGCCGAGCTCCCCGCCCAGCGCCAGGTAGGCGCCCAGCGCCAGGATCAGGCTGAACGCGGCCTGTACCACCAGCGCCAGCCCCACCACGCCGGGCAACGTCGAGACCACCGTACGCCGGGAGGCGCGCCGCACCTCGCGCAGCGAGTCGTCGAGCAGCGCGAACCGTTCGCCGGTGCGGCCCGCGGCGCGCAGCACCGGCTGGGTCTGGAGGAACTCGACGACGCGTCCCGCGGCCTCCTTGTCGCGTTCGTGGCGCTCGGCGTCGGCCGCCGCCGTCGAGCGGGCGGTCCAGCGCTGGACCGCCGCCACGACGGGCGCGGCGGCCAGCGCGGCCAGCCCCGTCCGCCAGTCGACGGTGAACATCACCGCCACGATGGTCAACGGCGTGACCAGCGCGGAGACGAACGGCGCCAGCAGGTGGGCGATGATGCTCATCGCCTGCAACAGGCCGCGGCTGGCCATCACGGACACCTCGCCCACCCGGCCGGTGTCGTACCAGCCGAGGGGGAGCCGGGCCAGGTGCTCGCCGAGCCGGTGGTACATGCCGCGCAACATCGAGGTTCCCACTCGCATGCCGGCCAGGTCGCTGGTGTAGCGCAGCACGGCGTACACCGCGACCGCGGCGCCGAACGCGCCCAGCCAGGGCCAGGCGTCCGCGGGCGCGCCGCCGAACAACGCCCGCAGCACGGGCACCAGCAGCGCGCAGGACAGCCCCTCGGCCGCGGCGGTCGTCGTCATCAGGGCCACGGTGCGGCGCGCCGGTCCGGCGTAGCGGTGTCCCAGCACGCGCAGCAACATGCGGATCATCGGGATCGTCCTCCTTGCGGCACGGCGTCGCCGGTCTCGGTCTCGTCGGTGAGCGCCGATCGGTGGGAGCGCCAGAACGCGGCGAACCGCCCGTCCCGCGCCAGCAGGTCGGCTGGTCTGCCGCGCTCGACGATCGTCCCGTTCTCCAGGACGGCGACGGTGTCGGCGTCGATGACGGTCTCCAGGCGGTGGGCGATGACCAGGATCGTCCGATCGCCGTCCAAGGTCGCCAGGGCGCGGCGCACCGCCTGCTCGGTCTGCGGGTCGGCGAAGGCGGTGGCCTCGTCCAGCACCAGCACGGGCGTGGCGGCCAGCAGCGCGCGGGCGATCGAGATGCGCTGCGCCTCGCCGCCGGACAGGCCGGTGTCCTCGCCGATCACCGTGTCGTACCCGCGGGGCAGTTCCAGGACGCGGTCGTGGATGTGCGCGAGCCGGGCGGCCCGCACGATCTCCTCGCGGCCGGCGTCCGGCACGCCCAGCGCGATGTTGTCCGCGACCGACGCGCGCAGCAGCCGGACGTCCTGGAAGACGAAGGAGACCTGCCGGTAGAGCTCCCGGCTGCCGATCTCGCGCAGATCGACCCCGCCCAGGACGACCGAGCCGTGCGTCGGGTCGAAGAACCGCGGCAACAGCCGCACCAGCGTGGACTTGCCGCCGCCCGACGGCCCGACGAGCGCGGTGACCGTGCCCGGCTCCAGCTCCAGGTCGATCCCGCGCAGCACCTCGCGGCCGTCGTCGTAGCCGAACCGCACGTCCCGCAGCTCGATGCGGTGCCCCCGGGGCACGACCGGACGGGCGGGCTCCGGCAGCGGCGGCACCGCGAGCACGTCCTTGATCCGGCCGACCGCGCGCCGGGCGGCCTGCAGATCGTCGAAGCCGTGGCCGAGCGCCGCGACCGGGGCCGTCAGGCCCAGCCCGAGCAGCAGGAAGGGCAGCAGGTCGGCCGGGGCCAGGCCGCCGCCGGTGATCAGGGCCGCACCGCCGGCCAGCACGACCAGCAGCACGAACGGCGGCGACAACGCGACCTGCATCCCCGCCGCGATCAGGGACATGCCGCGCGCCCACCGGCCGAAGACGCCGGCGAAGTCGTCGGCGGCGCGCAGGAAGGCGCGGTGGGCGCGCCCGGAGCCGCCGAACGCCTTGACCACCGCGATGCCCTGCACGAACTCCACGGCGGAACTGGCGATGCGCCCCATGGCGGCGTCGAACTCCTCCTGCTCGCGCAGCCGCGCGGGCCGCATCATCAGCGGCACCAGCGCCAGGGCCAGCGCCACCGGGATCAGCGTGATCAGGGTGAGCCGCCAGTCGACGGTCAGCAGGTAGGCCAGCGACACCGCCGGCACCACGAACGCCGCGGCCAGGTCGCCGGGGGCGTGGGCGATGAACGGATGCACCGCGCTGACGTCCTCGCCCACCACCTTGGCCAGCTCGCCGGTGCGGCGGGTGGACAACCAGCCGAGCGGCACGCGCCCGAGCCGGTCCGCCAGCCGCCGACGTAACGACAGCTGCACCCGGCCGTCGAGCACGTGCCCGAGCCCCGACGACACGCCCGTCAGCAGCAGCCGCACGAACAGCCCGGCCACGCCCGCGAGCACCGCGATCCGAACACGATCGGCGTCCACCGGGCCCGGCGACAGCAGGACGCGGCCCACCTCGACGACCGCCAGCAGCGGCGCCAGGCCCGCGACCGCGCCGATCACCTGCGACACGACGACGGCGACGAACGCCGGCACGTGCGGCCGCAGCAGCCCGCCCGTGCCCGGTTCCGGCGGCGGGACGGCCGCGGGCGGCACGGGGACGGCCGCGCGTGACCCGGGCGGCTCGGGGGTGGGCCGGTGTTCCCGGCTCGGATCGCGGCTGCCGGTCATGGGTCCTCCAATTCCGCTACCTGAAGTATCGATACTTACGGTAGCGCAATAAGTTATCGTTCAGGCATGACCCGAGCGAGCACTTCCGCCAGACCGCCCGGTCGCCCGCGCTCCGGCGTCAACGCCGAGGTGTTCGCCGCCACGTTGCGCACCGTCCACGAGCTCGGCTACGCGCGGGCCACCGTCGAGCGCATCGCCGCCGCGGCCGGCGTGGCCAAGACGACGGTCTACCGGCGCTGGCCGACGAAGGGCGAGCTGATCGTCGACTGCCTGCTCGACGCGTTCGGCCCGGCGCCGCTGGAGGGCGCCGGCCGGGCCGAGATCATGTCCTCGACCATCCGCTGGATCGCGGGGAAGATCAGCGAGCCGGGCACGGGCGACGCGTTCGCGGGCGTGTTCAGCGACGCCGTCAGCGATCCGGCCCTGCGCGAGGTCCTGTCCACCCGGTTCCAGGATCCGTACCGGCTCGCGCTCCAGGAGGCGCTCGGCGAGCCGGAGCAGCGCGTCCTGCTCTACATCGACATCGTCGTCGGCACCTTGCTGCACCGGATGGGCATGACCGGCGAGCCGATGGTCGAGGCCGACGTCGACGCGCTGACCGAGATGGTTCTGCGGCACTTCGCCGGCGAGCCCGGGGAAGCGCCCGGCGCCTGATCCGCGTGCCGCGTCGGCTCCGCGGGTGGTCAGGCGGGGGGTTCCCGGCGGAGTGGACGGGCCGGGCGTCGCCGTAGGCCGACGCCCGGCGCCTGCGCCGGTGCGGGGGTCACGACACCCCGGAGGCGATCTTGTTCAGCAGGCCCTGGCCGCCGCGGGCGGCCTGGTCGTGGACGTGGGCCGGGCCCGCCGGGGCCGGCCAGGCGGGGCCGAAGCCGGGGTAGGGGTGGGGCAGCGGTACGGGAGCGGCCGCGCGGGCCGGCCCGGCCAGCGCGGCGGAGGTCAGCACGCCGGCCACGGCGGCGGCGATCGCGAGGCCGGCTGATCCGCGTCTTCTCTTGAACATCTCGAGGTCCCCTCGACGTGGTCTGGAAGGACCGCCGACAGTAGCAGATTGTTATAGCTCAAGTACAGAGAGTCACATGGTGTGGTGTGAAGCAGTAGCGTGACCGCACGTGAGCGATTACACAGGGTCACCGTCGGTCGAGCTCCGGTCCCCGCGGCGGTGGGTCGTGCTGCTGCTCTGCTGGGCCTCGCTCACCATGACCTCCGTCGACTGTTCCACCTGGGGGCCCGCGTCGCTGCAGGCGGGCGAGGCGCTGGGGGTGTCGCTGGCCGGGCTGGGGGCGTTCGCGACGGCGTACTACGTCGGCTACGTGCTGTCCAACATCGGCGGCGGGCTGCTCGGCGACCGGATCGGCAGCCGGGTCGTGTTGTCGGGGTCGTTGTTCACGGCGGGCGGCTTCATGATCGTGTTCGGGTCCGTGCCGTCCGCCGGGGCGGGGGTCGCGGTGCAGGCGCTGATCGGGCTCTGCGCGGGGGCCGACTTCGCGGCGGGCGTCAAGCTCATCGCGTCCTGGTTCGGCGAGCGGGAGCGCGGGCTGGCGATGGGCGTGTTCACCATGGCGTCCTCGCTCGGCACGGTGATCGCCAACGTGCTCGTGCCCCGGCTGATCCAGTGGTACGACTGGCGGGCCTCGTACCAGCTGTTCGGGATCGTGTCGATGGGGCTCGCGCTGGTGTGCCTGACCCTGCTGCGCGACCGGCGCGAGCCGGCGGCCGCGCCGGCCGCGCGCCCGCCGCTGCGCGGCCTGGCCCGCGACCGGGACCTGCTGCTGATCGGCCTGGCCGGCTTCGGCGGGCTGTGGGGCACGTACGGCTTCGTGACCTGGTCCAACACCCTCATGGTGAAGGGGCACGGGCTCGACCCGGTGGCGGCGGGCACGGTCGTCGTGGTGTTCGCGGCGGCGGGCGCGGTGGGCAAACCGGTCATCGGCCTGGCCACCGACCTGGCCGGACGGGGACGCAAACGCCCGGCGGTCGCCGTGCTGGTCGCCTTCGCCGGCTGCCTGCTGCTGTTCGGCCGCATGGAGACGGAGACGGCGTTCCTGGTGACGGCCGGGTTCGCGGGGCTGGGCGCGTACCTGTACTCGCCGTTGCTGATCGCCATGGTGCCCGGCCTGTCCGGGACGGCGCTGGCCGGCTCGGCGGCGGGCGCGACGAACGCGGTGGCGCAGCTGGGCAGCGTGACCGTGCCGGTCGTCGTGGGGGCGGTCTACCAGGCCAGCGGCTCCTTCTCCGCCGCGTTCGCCACCCTGGCCGCCGGGCCCGTGGCGGGCGCGGTGGCGCTGACCTTCGTCCGCGAGGCGCGCGGCCGGCCGAGCATCGGCCGCGCCCCGCAGGTCGGCTCGCCGGCCTGACGGCGCCGCCGGGACGGGAGCCGGTCGGCGTCCCGGCCTGACGGTGGCGGGCCGGGAGGCGGTCGGCGCCTGGTTCCCCGGACCGGGGGCCGGGGCGGGCCGTCAGAAGGCGTAGCGGACGCGGCAGTAGGGGAGCCTGGCGGCGATCAGCCCGGTCAGGGCGGCGACGTAGCGGCCCTTGTGGCCGTTGCGGTAGCGGACGTTCCAGCCGCCCGTCTCCGACCGTTTGGCCTGCTGCAGCTCAGGCCGCCACAACACCTCCTCGGCCTTCGGGTGCCAGCCCAGGTTGACCTGGTGGAGCCGGTCGTTGTGGGTCAGGAAGATCACCTCGGCGGCGAGCTGGGCGCGGGCCTGGGGCGACAGCGCGTCGTCGAGCCGCTCCAGCAGCTCGGCCCAGTCCTCCAGCCAGCCGTCCCGGACCACCACCGGGCTCAGGTTGACGTGGACCTCGTAACCGGCCGCGACGAAGTCGTTGATCGCGTCGATGCGCTCGGCGACCGGCGAGGTGCGGATGTCCAGGAGCTTGGAGTCGGCGGCGGGCATGAGGCTGAACCGCACCCGCGTACGCCCCCGCGGGTCCCAGCCGAGCAGGTCGCGGTTGACGTACTTGGTGGCGAAGCTGGCCTTGGCGTTGGGCAGGTCGCGGAAGAGCTCGACCAGGTCCCGGACGTTGTCGCAGATCGTGGCGTCGAGCGAGCAGTCGGAGTTCTCGCCGATGTCGTACACCCACAGGCGGGGATCGACCTGGTCGGGCCGGGGCTTGACGCCCTGGCGGCCGGCGTGCCGCCGCAGGTAGCCGGTGATCTGGTCGATGTTGGCGAACACCGTGATCGGGTTGCTGTACCCCTTGCGGCGGGGCACGTAGCAGTAGGCGCACGCCATCGCGCAGCCGTTGGCCGTGGAGGGCGCGATGAAGTCGGCCGAGCGGCCGTTGGGCCGGGCCGTCAGCGACTTCTTGACGCCGAGCACGAGCGCCTCGGTCTTGATGCGCACCCAGCGGGCCACGTTCGCCTCGTCGCCGTACAGCTCGGGGATGCGGTGGTGGCTCTCGACCTCGACGATCTCGGCGCCGGGGAACCTGGCGAGGATCTCCCGACCGCGCGGCAGCGCGGCGGCCGCGGGCTCGGCGTAGATGCGCCGGACGTCGAGGAGGCCGGTCACGGCCGCTCCGGCTGTTCCATGGGGCAAGAATATGCGGTCCGGGACGCGAGTTGCCAGGTCAGCACGGGTGCGCCGCAGCTTCGGCAGTGCTCGCGCCGGTACACCTCGGAGGGGGCCTCCGGGTCACTCACCACCTGCCCGGCGTCCCGGCCGAGGGCGAGATACCTGACCGCCGCGTCCCACAGCCGCCCGGCGGTCTCGGCGCGGACGCCGCGGGCGTTCGGATGCAGGCCGACGAGGAACAGCAGCTCGGCCCGCCACGCGTTGCCGATGCCCGACCACACCTTCTGGTCCAGCACGGCCGCGATCAGGTCGTAGGCCACCTCGCCGGTCGCCAGCCGCAACCGGGTGCCGGGCCGCGGCGACGTCCCGGGGTCGTCGTACCGCAGGAAGATCCCCCGCATGCCCAGGTGGACGTGCACCGTCGGCGCGTCCGCGAAGTGGTACAGCAGGTGCTTGCCGAGCGCCTCCACCTCCGTCAGCACGCGTCCGTCCCACGGCCGCGCGTCGAACCGCCCCTGCGGTCCCGCGGCGAGCACCGTCCGGCCGGCCAGGTCCGCGTGCTGCCCGGCGGCGTGCCGGTGGATGAGATGTCCTTCGGGCATGCCCGGGGCCCTACCCCGCGAGCTGCGCCGACGCGCCGCGGGCGGCCGGTCCGCTGAGTGGACCGAACGTTGCCCGCCGCCCTTCCGGCCCAACAGCATGGACGCGACGTAAGTGATCGCTCACGCAGGGCGACGAAACGCTCGGGCGGTCATACCGTCCCACGGAAGGACGAGCACGATGAACGACAGAACGGCGAGGGCCCTGTCCCGGGCCCTCATCGCGACGGCGGTGGCGGGGGCGGCGGTGACGGCGCCCGGTGCGGCCGACGCGAGCAGCGTCCGGGCCGCGGCCGACCCGACCTGCGGGAGCTGGGTCTCCAGCGCGGTCTTCCCCGGCCTGTCGGCCCGGGCCTGCATCTGGGGCACCGGCGCCTCCTGGAAGCAGGCCCAGACCGAGGTCTTCAACGGCACGGGTTCCGCGGTCGAGGTCGAGACCCTGACCGCCACGCTCGACCCGCTCCCCGGCAACGCCCGGTGCACCGCCATCCACCTCCAGAACGGGCAGACCGCGTTCTGCGGCACGCGGAGCGTCCCCGACGACAACCCCTTCCAGTTCGACCGCGGCGTGGGCTCCGTCCAGGTCACCGACCTGGTCCACCGGGAACAGTTCGCCTTCGCGTCCCCCTTCGTCGGCTGAGCGGAAAGGGTGGTGAAGCCTTGACCGGTCCCGCGGAGGAGCCGGAGCAGGTCCGCCTGGTCCGCACCGCCGACCTGGCGGATCTGCGCTTCGGTTTTCCCGGCCTGTCGTTCAAGCGCCCGGCGGCCGGCCGGATCCTGGTCAGGACCGTGCCGGAGCGCGAGGGGCTGATCGTCGTCACGTTCGCCGCCCAGCACATCGTGGAGCAGGCGTTCTTCGAATCGGCCGGGGCCGGGCTGCCCGACCCCGTCCCGGTGCGGCCCCATCCGGCGCCTCCCGTCGTCTCCCGGATCAGCGGGCGCAGCACGCTCGTCTTCGTCGTGGGGCCCGAGGACGAGGTGCCGTACACCGCCGCGGGCCTGCTGGCGGCCATGAGACGGCTGCCGCTGCGCACGGTGGGCGACCAGGGCCCGGCCGACCCGCTGCGCGACCCGGAGGGGGATCCGCGGACCGCGATCGAGCTGCCGTACCGGCTGCTGCTGTCACCGCCCCCCGACGTGCGCTGGACGCACCGCACGGCCCCCGCCGACGAGGCGGACCGGGTGGAGCTGTGGCACACGCGGCTGCGCGACACACGGGCCAGGGCCGTGTGGACCAGGGACTTCCCCGGCGACACGCCGGTCGATCCGCCGCCCGACCCGCTTCCCACGTCATTGACGCCCGCCGACCGGGCCGCGCTCGTCCACCTCACCAGCGACCGCGGGCTGTTCACCGAGCCGGGGCACCAGCCGTACGTGCCGGTGCCCGTCGAGGTCGGCCACCTGATCCTGTCCGCCCTCGGCGGCTGGCTCGACGCCCTCGGCAGCTGGGACCCCCGCCCGGCGATCACGAACGTCAGCCAGTGGCGGCACCGCGCGGCCATGGGCCGCGACCACTACGTACGGGTGCTCTACTCGGGCTACCTGTGCCCCTTCGGGCACCGCGCGGACCTGGTGAAGGTGACCGAGCGGAAGTTCGACCCCGACCGCCCGGAACATCCCGCCTACCTGGCCCAGCGCATCTTCATCACCTGCCGCGAACCGGTCAGGGACTTCCCGCCCGGCACGGCCCGCCGCGACGCCGACGGCGAACGGCTCGACGCCCAGTTCCCGTTCCGGCGGGTCGAACTGCTGACCCTGGTCACCCCCGACCTCTCGCCGCCCGCCGACGTCCTGCCGGTGCGCGAAGGGCAGCACGCCTTCTTCCCCGCCGTCCGCGACCAGGACCCGTTCCTGTTCAAGGTGCGCGCGACCGACCTGGCCGGACGGGTGACCGAGTTCAGCACTCCGCTGCTGTTCCTCACCGAGAACTTCAACAAGGGCGCCGACCTGGTGGCGGCGGCAGCGGCGTACAACGCCCTGGACCCCGGTCCGGCAGAGGCGCCGCCGGACCGGCTGAGCGCCGACCTGCACGGCGCCCGGGTCGCCGTCGCCGCGCCCGCCGCGCCCGACGACACCACCGTCGAGGCCGCGACCCTCATCTGGGGGACGGCCCTGCCGACGGACCGTGAGGACCAGCTCCACCAGCGGATCCCCGGCTTCCTGCCGGTGCTGCGCTGGGCGTCGGCGGTGGTCCCGGCCGTGAGCAGGCTCACCGGCGCGTCCGGGCCCCGCCCGGTCCGGTACGCCCGGCGCTACCGGCTGGCCGCCTTCGACCGGACGCCCGACCGGCCCGGCGACCCCGTCAACCCCGGCGAGGTGTTCCTGGAGCTGGTCAGCGGCACGTCCCCGCTGGTCATGGACTTCGACGACCAGCGGGACCGCGCCGGCGGCCTGGCCGCGCCCACGTTCACCGTCGCGGGCCTGTCCCGGCTGACCGGCCCGGTCAGCGCCGCCAGAACACCCGCCGGAACGCCCGCCGGAACGCCCGCCGGAACGCCCGCCGCGGCGACCGACCCGCTCGGCACGGTCGCCGACGGCACCTTCCGGCCCTCGGACTTCTTCGACGCGATCGGCGCGAAGCTGTTCGGCGTCATCCCGCTGTCCGCCCTGGTCAAGGCCGCCGGCCTGGACGAGGAGCTGAAGGCGCCGCGGTTCGTCACGCAGACCCTCAACGCCGCCACCGCCTTCCTCACCGACCTGCGCCGCGCCGAACGCCGGCTCACCGAGGTGGCCGCCCGCTTCCCGGCGGTGGCCGCCGCGGCCGAGCGGGTACGGACCACCGCGCTGACCCTCGCCGCCGCCGTCGAGGCGTTCATCGCGGGAACGGCCGACCTCGGCCGGGTGGACGCGGCCTTCCGCGACTTCAGCGCCGCCCTCGACGCGCTCGGCGCCGGCCTTCCCGCCGACGTGGACCACGCCGTCGTCACCCTGCTCCGCCACCTGCGACAGGCCCTCGCCATCTGGGACGACGCCCCCGCCGGGGTGCTGCCGCTGCGGCGGGCGATCGAGAGCGCCGGAGCCGGCCTGCGGCTGCCGGAGTCCGTCGCCGCCCGGCTGGAGTGGACGCCCGACATCCAGCCCTGGTCGTTGCGCGAGGGCGACCAGCCGATCTTCGTCCCGCACGACGGCCACGGCGACCCGGCGCGCAAGGGCCGCTTCTCCGTGGTCGTCGACCTGCGCGCCGGGCTGCGGCCGGACACGCCTCCGGCCGCCGACGTGACCTGCACGCTGGAGGAGTTCGACCTGGTGCTGCTGCCGGGCGTGCTGGAGGCGATGCGGCTGGACTTCCGGCGGATCAGGTTCACCATGCGGGCCGGCGAGAAGCCCGACGTCGAGGTGGCGTTCCGCGACGTCGAGTTCATCGGGGCGCTGTCGTTCGTCGAGACGCTGCGCCGCATCATCCCGCTCGACGGGTTCAGCGACCCGCCGACGCTCGACGTCTCCCCGCGCGGCGTGCTGGCCAGGTACGGGATGCCGCTGCCGAACCTGGCGATCGGCGTCTTCAGCCTGGCGAACATCTCTCTCAACGCCTACCTGGACCTGCCGTTCGCGGGCACCCGGCCGCTGGAGATCGGGTTCGCGTTCTGCCGCAGGGACGCGCCGTTCCGGCTCACCGTCTCGCTGTTCGGCGGCGGCGGCTGGTTCGGGATCGTGCTGTCGCCCGACGGGGTCCGCGCGCTGGACGCCGGCCTGGAGTTCGGGGCCGCGGCGTCCGTCGACTTCGGGGTGGCCAGCGGCAGCGTGTCGGTGATGGCCGGGATCTACTTCCACCTCGACGCCGCGACCGGGCAGGCTGTCCTGTTCGGCTACTTCCGCGCCCGCGGCGAGGTGGACGTCCTCGGCCTGGTCTCCGCCTCGATCGAGCTCTACCTGGAGCTGGGGTACGAGGGCGGCGACGCGGTCGGCCGGGCGCGGATCACGATCACCATCGAGATCGGGTTCTTCGAGGAGTCCGTCGAGATCAGCTGCGAGAAGCGGTTCGGCGGCGCCCGGTCACTGACCGCCGCCGCGGAGCTCACCGCGGGAGCGGTCATGGACGGCGGCGAGACGGCCGGTTCCGCGGCCACCTTCGCCCAGATGATGGCGCCGTACCGGGATCCGGTCACCGGCGCGCGACGAGATCCGGTCGCCGAGTACTGCGGCGCCTTCGCGGAGGTGGCCTGACATGAGCGAACGGACCGGACAGAGTACGGGGGAGCGCATGGGCACGTTCAAGGTTCTGTGGACGGCGTTGCCGGCCGGGGTGGCCGGACCGGGCGAGGTCCGGTTGTCGGTGGCCGTCGGGCCCCGGCTGGAGGCGCCGCGCGGCCGGCTCGACGACGTCGCGGAGTTCACCGACTGGCCGAGGACGTTGCGCGAGACCGTCCTGCCGGCCCTGCGAATCGTGTGGGACGGCCACGCGGCCCCGGTCGTCCCACACCCCGACCCGCGATCCCCCGCCCCCGACTCCGACCTGTGGGGCAGACTCTTCCCGGCCGCCTCGCCGGTGCGGTCGCGCTCACTGGCCGCCGCCGGCGCCCTCGGCGCGGCGGTCGCGGCCGGTTCGCCGGGCGTGCGGGTGTTGCGGTCGTTCCCCGCCGCGCTGGTCCACGAGCGCATCGCCACGCTGTACGACCAGATCGGCCAGGCCGTGATCAGCGACCGCCTCACGCCTCCGGGAAGCGGCGAGGCCGCCCTCGGCCGGCGCGGGGACGGCCTCCTGCGACGGCCCTGGCGTCAGCCGTACACCGGTCTGGTCCGCGAGCTCCCGGTGGTCGGCGAGATGAGCAGGTTCAGCGGCGACCCCCAGGCCGCCTACCGGGCCATCGACGGCATGATCGGCGGGGGCGTCCGCGCCGCCGCCGACTCCGGCCCGGCCACCCTCGACCGGACGAGCGAGGCCTACCGCAGCGACGAGACGAGGTTCGCGCTGGCCGAGGCCGTCAGGTTCTACGACCGGCCCAAACCCCCCGGCGACGGCGGCGGCCCGGCGGGCGCGGCGGCCGGCGGGGCCCGGCCGGAGCCGCCCGACGTGGAGTTCCACGGCGTCTGCGGCTTCCTGGCCGACTATCCGGAGCTGTGCCGCCGGCTCGGGCTCGTCCTCGACCTCGTCGTCCCCGTGCCGCCGGGGCTCGCCGCCGCCGGACGGCTGCGGGTGGCGTTCGAGGACGTGCCACCGCCGTTCGACACCGACCGGCTGCGGCCGTGGACGCTCTACGACTTCGCGCCGGGGGAGCGCTTCACCGCCGCGTCGCCGCCGGGGCACCCCGTCCAGGGCGGCTGGCTCGGCCTGGGCGGCGACGACTGGACGGTCACCGACGCCGACATCGACGGCTCGGCCATCAAGGCGGCCGACTTCACCGCGCTGATCGAGCGCATGCACGGGCTGAGCGGGCCGAGCGGCCAGCCGAGCGCCCAGCACCTGGGCACCGGCACGACGGCGCTCCAGGGCGCCGGGCTCACCGTCTTCCACCGCGGACGGGACGCCTGGCTGGCCGCCCAGATCGGCGACGACGCCGCCCACCAGCGTGGATCGGCCGACCAGGTGCCCGAGCTGCACGCCGGGCACCTGGTCCGCGGGTTCCGCGTGGACGCCGGGGTCGTCGGCCCGGACGGCGCGGTCACCGGCTGGCTCTCCCTGTGCCGCCGCCGGGGCTCCTACCTCATCCGCCGCGGCGGGCAGCCGCCGTACTGGATCGAGGGGATCGCCGACGACGAGGGCGCGGTCCGGGCCAGCGCCGTCACCCGCGACGCGACCAGGACCGACGAGCTGTACGTGCACCAGGCGCTGTTCGGCTGGGACGGCTGGAGCCTGGCCGCCCCGCTGCCCGGCCGCACGCTGGACAGGTTCGGCCGGCCGGTCGTCGCCGATCCGGAGGTGGACGCGAACTTCCCGCTCGACACCAAGTTCACGCCGGTGCCCGGCTCGCTGCCGGCGCTCCGGTACGGGCGCACCTACCGGCTGCGGGCCCGCGTCGTGGACCTGGCGGGCAACGCCCTGGCCCCGGAGGCGCAGGCGCCCGCGTCCGCGTTGTCGCGGGCGATCACGTACTCGCGGTGGGAGCCGGTGCCGCCGCCGGTGATCGTCGAGCGCAAGCCGTTCAACGAGGGCGAGTCCAGCCAGTGCCTGGTCATCCGGAGCACCGTCACGGCCGACGGACGCGACGTGCCCGCCTGGGAGTGGGCCCTCGACCGCCAGGACGTCCCCGGCCACACCGACCACCCGCCCGCCGCCGACGGCCTGAGCCGCCGGTACGTCTACTACGACGAGCGGTTCGTCGCCCCGCCCAAGACGTCGCTGCAGATGGCCGAGCGGCACGGCCGCTTCGACGACGCCATCGGCGGCGACCGGCCGCAGGAGGTGCGCAGAAGGTTCTTCACGGCCGCCGCGCGCGAGTCCGGCACGTTCCTCGACACCGTGGTGAGCTACGCCGACGACCCGCGCCGCACCCGCGACCTGCTGTTCTTCGGCGAGATCGCGGTCGCCAAGCACGACGCCGCCGACCCCGAGCCGGTCACCCGGCTGCCCGTGGCGCGCGGCGCCGGGCTGAAGCGGGGCGAGTTCGTCGTGCACACCGCCGCCGAGCTGATCCTGCCGTACCTGCCCGACGTCCTGGCCAGGGGCGTCACGCTGTACGGACTGCCGGGCGCGCCGCCCCTTCATCCCGTCTCCTTCTACGACGGCTTCCACGACGCCTGGCCGGACGCGGCGCCGTTCACCCTGCGGATCGAGGAGGGGGACGGGCCGCCGCGATGGCAGGACGTCCCGCGCCGGCTCACCGTCCACCTGCCCAAGGCCGAGACGGCGACCGTACGGCTCAGCTGCCGGCTCACCGCGGCCGACCTCGCCCTGCTGCCCGTCTGGCAGCGCCTGCTCGTCTCGGACTTCTGGCGCGACCTGACCGACGCCGAACGTGAGCTGATCGCCGAGGAGACCGTCGCCGGGCTGAACTGGCTGCTCACCCCGTACACGGAGCTGCGCCTCGTGCACGCCGTCGAACGCCCGTTGTCGCCGCCCGCGCTCGCCGGGCTGGACTTCGCCCGCGACCCCGAACAGACCTTCGCCGACCTGCGCGGCGCCCTGCGCGCGCACCCGCGCAGCACCGGGCACGTCGACATCGACGCCACCTGGATGCGCTGGATCGACGACGTCACCGAACCGGCCCCCCGCCGGATCAGGGAGCACGCCCACGTCGGCCGGGTCGAGCTGGCCTACGCCGACCGCGACGAGGTGCGCCTGCCGCACTCGGCCACCCCGCTCCGCCATGACTTCGGCGACACGCTGCACCGCAACGTCGCCTACCGGCCGACCGCCACCACCCGGTTCCGCGAGTACTTCCACCCGTCGATCACCGCCGACCCGGGCCTGGTCACCAGCGCCGGCGAGCCGAGCGCAGGGCCGTCCGGGCGGGGCTGGCCGGTGCCCGCGAGCAGGCGGCCGGAGCCGCCGAAACCGTCGTACCTGCTGCCCACCTTCCGGTGGAGCCGGCAGCAGGACCGCCGCGAGCGGCGCTTCGTGTCGGTACGCGACGGGGCCGGCGTCCGGGTCCACCTGGACCGGCCGTGGTTCTCCTCCGGCGACGACGAGTTGCTGGCGGTCGTGCTCGACCCGCCCGGGGGCGACGCGCTGCCCGGCCGGCTGGCGACCCGGTGGGGCACCGATCCCGTCTGGTCGGACGCGACCGTGCTGCCCCCGCCCGCACCCGGCAACTTCCCCGGCCCCGTGACCGCCGTCGGGCTGCGGCTGGCCGAGTCCGGGGAGGGCCGCGAGCTGACCGGGGCGGTCGTGGCGTACGAGCCGTCGTACGACGCGGCCAAGCGCCTGTGGTTCGCCGACATGGACGTGGACCTGGGCGCGGCCGGGCAGGCGTCGGCCTGCTTCCCGTACCTGCGCCTGGCCCTGGCCCGCTACCAGCCGCACGCGCTGACGGGGCTGGAGCTGTCGCCGGTGGTGCAGGCCGAGTTCGCGCAGCTCGTGCCGCGCCGGACCCTGACGGTCGAGGAGGTGTCCGGCGGGGGATTGCGCGTCGTCCTCACCGGGCCCGCCGCCGCCACCGAGCTCGGCGCGCAGGCCGGTGCCGGGCTGCCCGGAGTCGCGGCGAGCCACCGCGTCACCGCGACCGTCCAGCGGCGGCCCTTCACCAGCGCCGAAGAGCTCGACTGGACGGACACGCCGATCAGAGCCGAACTGACCTGCGGCACGGCCCAGACCGGCTACCAGTGGTCGGCGGTGATCCCGCCGGCGGTGCTGGACATCGTCTGGCAGTACCGCCTCCTGGTGGAGGAGCGCGAACGCTACCGCACCGACCCCGGCACCGCCGACGAGACGGTCGTCATCGAGGCGGCCGGGGGTGGCGCGCCGCAGCGGATCCCGGTGGGCGAGCGGCTCGCGCACGCCGACAGCGTCCCGCTGCGGGCCCGGCTGGGGCGGCTGGTCATCGACTTCGACGCCTGACGCCTCCCCGGACCGCCCGGCCCTGACCGGCGGCGACGGCCGCCGGTCCCCCCTTCGGACGGCCTTGGGACGGCGGGCGGCCTCCTATGGGCGGGGCTCACCGGTCGCGTGGCGGGACTTCCGGCCATGGGCCGGGGCTCACCGGTCGCGTGGCGGGGCTTCCGGGGCGGCCAGCAGGCTCAGGGCGCGGCCCGCTCCCGGCACCCGGGCCAGATTGGCGCTGATGCACGCCGCCGTCTCGCGCACGGCGTCGGCCAGCAAGGGCAGCCGGGACGTGCCGACCACCACGACGGCCGCCGCGGCCACCACGGCCCCGGTCGGCGCGCGGACGGGGGCGGCCACACATCCCAGGGGCGGCAGGGCCGCCTCGAAGTCGAAGGCCACCCGCCGCTCGCGGGCGTCGCCGACCCGCCGCGCCCACTCGGCGGGGGAGTGCCCCTCCGGCAGGCTCCAGCCGGGGTCAGGACGGCGGCCCGACGCCGGGTTGCCCACCGCCAGTACGACCTCCGCGGCGCTGGCCGCCGGCAGCACCAGGCCGGGACGCATGCGAAAGACCTCGTCCACGGCCGGGTCGCCGATGCCCGAGACGACGATGACGTCGTCGCCGTCCCTGACCGCGATGGTCACCGCGCATCCGGCGGCGGCCAGCCGGCGCAGCGGCCGCACGGCGGCCGTGCTCAGCACCTGGGCCGGTGACCAGCGCTGACCCCAGCGGAACATCCGCGTGCCGATGCGGTAGCGGCCGTCCTCGCGGTGGACCAGGCCGAGGTCGGTGAGCCGGCACAACAACCGGTGGGCGGTCGCCTTGGGCAGGCCGGTGGCCACGGCGAGCTGCGTCAGCCCGGCCTCCTCCACCCGCGCGAGCTCCTCCAGCACCGCGAACGCGCCGTGCAGCACGCCGCGCCCGGCGGCGGGCCCGGCTCGTCCG
Organism: Nonomuraea sp. NPDC049624; assembly: GCF_040675255.1. Taxonomy (NCBI): domain Bacteria; kingdom Bacillati; phylum Actinomycetota; class Actinomycetes; order Streptosporangiales; family Streptosporangiaceae; genus Nonomuraea; species Nonomuraea sp. NPDC049624. The sequence continues at coordinate 560,426 of NZ_JBFAOR010000003.1, forward strand.
TCGGCACCGTGGCCGCCGAGCTCTTCCGGGCAGAATTCCATCGCGCACCCCCCGGGTCGCACTGACCCACCCGTTCGTATCACCAGGACGGGCGCGCTCCCCAGGATCCCGATCGCCATAAGTGACTAACCAATCACGCACAGTGATCGTGCGAGGCGAGTGCACACTTCAGGGCCTGCGTCGCAAGAGGTGCGGACGGCTATAGGCGAGTTTCTCCGTCGATAGGGTGACGTGTCGCAATGACACGACTACTTATCGTGTGCGAGCGGTATCAGTCGTTCGGCCGGACGGACACCGGCGACGGGTGCGAACAGTTCGCGAAGACGCGTCCTTTGCCGGTCCTTTCCCGTGTCCCGCAAAGCCCCGCCTCCAGGAAGGGACTACATGCGCAGCAAAGTCGTCGCGGTCTTCCCGGGCAGCGTAGCCATGCCCGCCGCCGGGGTGCTGGCGCCCCTGGCCGCCCGTACGCCGGCCGTCCAGGAGCTCCTGCCGGAGATCGACGCCGTCGCCGCCGAGTACGGCTCGCCCCCGCTCAGCGCCTACCTCCTCACCCCGGACGCCCCCCGCCCGCCCGGCCCCGAGAGCCACTACCTGGCCCTGATGGCGGTGTCGTTAGCCGCCTTCGACACCCTCGTACGGGAGGGGCTCCAGCCGTACGCGCTGGTGGGCCACGGCCTCGGGGAGCTGTGGGCCCTGGTCGCCGCCGGGGTGCTGAGCGCGGGCGACGGCGCGCGCCTGGCCTGCGCACGCAGCCGCGCACTGACCGGCCTGGACTGGCCGGGCACGATGATGTCCCTCGACGTCTCCGCCGTGCAGGCCCGGCGCCTGGTCGCGCTGCTCGATCATCCCCATCTCGTGGTCGGCTGCGACGACACGCCGCGGCGGTGCGTCCTGTCGGGGCCGCGCGAGCTGATGCCGCAGGCGGCCCGGATCGCCGGGCACCTGGGCTGGACGAGCGCCCCGCTCCAGGTCCCGCACCCCGCCCACACGCCCGCGGTCGCCGCCGCGGCCGCCGAGCTGAGAGGCCGCCTGCCCGGCGTCAGAACGGCTCCGGCGCGCTGGCCGCTGTTCTCCCCGACGCTGGGACGCCTGCTCACCCCCGACGACGACCCCGTCGCCGTCACCGCCGACGCCATGGTCGTCACCGTGCACTTCCACCAGGCCGTCCGGGGGCTGGCCGCACGCGGCGCGGAGGTCTTCCTGGAGTGCGGGGCGGGCGAGGACGCGGTCGCGCTGGTCCGCGCCATCGTCCCCGCCGCCACCGCCGCGTCCCCGCTCGCCGCCGGGGGCCCGTGGCGGCCGGGCGAGCCGCTCCACCCCGCCGTCCCCCTGAACACCCCCGCACCGAACGGCTCCGCACCTGCCTCGGCTCCGGCGCCGCACGCCGGCCCTGCCCTGCTCCTCGACCGAATCGGACCGCCGCGGCACGACGAACCCGCAGAACCCGCCCAGCGCGACGACCCCACAGAACCGGCCCCGCCTGACGGATTCGCAGAGCTTGCCCAGCGTGACCGGCCCGCAGCGCTTGGCCGGCGCGGCGAAGCGGCGGAACGGGGCACGTCGCCGCAGGCCGGTGCCGGGCTCGTGCCCGCCCCGGCCCGTCCGGGGGACGCCGATCAGGAGCCGAGCCGGTCGGGGACGGCCGACGTCACGCCTATCGGTCAGGAGGCGGGCCGGTCGGTGGTCGGGGGCGCGGCTCTCGGTCAGGAGGCGGGCCGGTTGGGGGCGGCCGGTGTCTCAGCTTTCGGTCAGGGGGCGGGCGGGGCGATGGTCGGTGGTGCGGCTTTCGGGGAGGTGGCGCGGCCGCGGCTCGCCCCTGCGCCGCCACTGGCGCCGCCGCTGTTCCCGTCCGTCGAGCGGATGTTGCCCCCGGCGACGCTTCTGCTGTGCGGCGGGGCCGACGTCCTGGCGTTGCGGGCGCTGACCGACGATCGTGACGACGTGGTGGTGGCCGACGCCGACACCATCGACTGGACCTGGCTCCCCCTGACGCCCCGGCACCTGCGGGTGGTCGCCCGCCCCGGCCCCGACGCCGGACCGGTGCACGAGGCGATGATCGCCACCGCGGCCCGCTTCCCGCACCTGCACAGCATCGCCGCCCTCGTCCTGGACGCACTGCGCCAGGAGGTGGTGCCGCACCCGATCGCCGGCCTGTTCGCGGGGACGATCCAGCCGCTGGCCGCCGAACTGGCCGGTTGCGCCTGCGTCGCGGTCGCGACCGCGGACGTCGACCTGCCCGCCGCGCTGGACGTCCTGGCCGCCGAGCTGGAGGCGGCGCCGCCGCTGCTGGCCGCCTTCTACCAGGGCCCGCAACGGCTGCTGTACGAGCTCACCCCGGCCTTCGGCGACCAGCCGTGGCAGGGAAACGGAGGATCGTGGCCCTCGCCGACCAACACGGCATGAGCACCCCGCCTCCCTGTCGCCGACGCCCGGGGAAGCGACTCCTGACGAAACCGCGCCTTCCGTCTCCGCCACTCCTTGCGTACGCTGCATGACGGTAAGTGACAGACAAGCATTCGTTCAGGAGGGGCATTGCGCAAGACAAGGCATGTCGCGGCGGTCGTCGCCGGGTCCGTCGCCCTGCTGTCGCTGGGGTTCACCGCGCCGGCGTCGGCCGCCACGGTCCTCGACTGCGACACCTTCGTCCACAACAACGACAACTACCTCGGCATCGCGATGTGCAGCAACCCGACGGGCCAGACCTGGCGGTTCCGGGCCGTGATCACCTGCGGCTGGGCGCCCGACGTCGTCGGCGACTGGGTCGACCTCCCGCCCGGTCGTTCGGGCCAGTCCCAGGGCGTCTGCGGCCGGCTCGGCACGGGCGTCGGCGCCGTGGGCGTCGACGAGCGCCGCGTCTGAACCTGAAGATCGGAAACCGACGGTGAAGGCCTTCGGCCGTGCTCAAGGAGCCCTTCACGACCGTCAGGATCGGCCGATGCCCTCTCCGTGCGGCGTGCGGGCATCGGTCCGTTCCTCACGCAGTGGGAGAGCTGGAGCGCAGACCAGCTCTCCCGTGCCCTCCTGCCCTCCTGACGATCCGGCAGGCCGGGCGGATGGTGGCTGGGGGAGTCAGTCGGTAGGCTCCGTGCCCGGTTCCTCCTCGCCGGAGTCCGCGCCGGAGTCCTCGCGGGACTCCTCGGCCACCTCGCGCCGCTCCTGGGCGACCTTCTCCTCAGGGTCGGGCGGCGGCTCGACCGGCTCGGCGGGGATCGGCCGGGGAGTGTCCCGCACTTCGACCGCCGCCCGCGCGGCGGTGGTGTCGCTCTCCCCGTTGACCCGTCCGACCGCGGGCGGCATGTCCTCGGGCAGCTTGTCCTGTTCGTCCATGACTCGCAACTGCCCTGACCTTGACCTCTTGAACGAAAACCGACATGGGCCCCTCTCCGGGCACACTCCGTACCATCCGGCCATCACGCCTGCGCCCGCAATACCGCCTATCGATGACTGAACCGGTTGTTCGGAGTGAGACTCAACAAAAGCGAGATCACCCTCATTCACGGATAAAACTGGTGCGAGTCGGACATAAAGGTGCTGTAGTTACGTTTGGGTTCTGCCGCGAGGGACTCTGTCCGACAAAATGCGCAAAACAGTAGTTCGCGTCATTTCCTCCTTACGGACACGCCTGAGGCAGGAGTATCTTTGACATCCTTGGCGGCGGGCGGCAGCAGAGGATGGCATTGATGCAGTTAATCCGCTTCGAGTCCGAGGATGGCGCGGATATTTACGTCGAGATCGACGACAACGAACCGGGAGTCGTCGCCGCGTCCCGGCTGAGCGAGTCGATCGCCGCGGCCGCCGGATCCTTGGAAGGCGGTCTCGACCAGATTCGCGGACTGGCCCGCACCACCTTCGACCGGCTTGTAGCTTTGCCTCACCCTCCTGACGAAGTCAACGTCGAATTCGGCGTCCGGCTCAATGCGAAGGTGGGCGCCGTCATCGCGCACAGCGAGGGCGAAGGCCATCTCAAGGTGTCCATGACCTGGCGGCGGGTGCCGGACGATCCGGCCTGACGCGGATCACCCGGCAGGCGGGATCGCCGTGCGGACCGGCGGTGCGAGGGGCGGCGTCGCCGTGCGGCCCCGACGGTGTGGACGAGGGGCAGGGAGGCGAGTCGTGGGGCCCGAACGGGGACAGGTGCGCGTGTTGTCGCCCGACGGCGCGCTCTGGGGGGCGGGCGTGCTCACCATGGTGGGCGCGGCCGGTCTGCACGTCGTCACCTGCGCCCACGTGGTCACCGCCGCGGGCGGCGAACCGCCTGGCGAGGTGACGGTCGACCTGTACGGCCGGGGCTGGACCACCGTGGCCCGGTCGTCGCCGGAGGCGTGGTCGGCCCCGCCCCCGCTGCAGGAGTCCCCGTCCGGCCTCTCCCTGGACGGCGACGGCGACTTCGCCGCGCTGACCCTGCGCGCGGGGCACCCGCCGCTGCCACGCGGATGCGGCCCCCTGCCGCTGCTGCCCTGCGGCCCTCCCGACGGACGCAGGGTGGCGATCATCGGCTACCCCCGCGGCACGATGTCCGGCCTGATCGCCACCGCCGTCCTGGTCGGCACCGGCGGCCCCTGCCCCGACTGGGTCCAGCTCGACGGGCTGCGGCCCACCGGCCCCACCGTCGAGCGCGGCTTCAGCGGCGCCGCGGTGTGGGATCCCGCGGCCCGGCGGGTGATCGGGCTGGTCACCGCCGCGCACACCGACCGGGCGGCCAAGGTCGCGTGGATGCTGCCCGTGGAGGCCGCGGTGCGGCTCTGGCCGCCGCTGGCCGCCGCCGTCCGCAGCGCCGCTCCCGCCGCGTGCCGCCCGCCGTCCCCGCAGGACCGCTACCGCCTCGCCGACGCCCTGCTGGAGGTGCCGCAGATCGATCACGACGCGGGCGACATGCTCAGGGAGGCGCTGCCCGCGGCCATCCGCCGCGACGTCCGCAGGCACCCGTGGCCGCGTCAGCAGGTTCAGGCCATCGTGCAGGCGTGCGTCGACCACCAGGACGGCTGCGCGGCGCTGCGCGCGGCGGTGCTGCACGTGGGCGGCGAGTCGGACTCGGCGCTGAGGTCCCTGGGAGTGCTCGACGAGGTGTGCTGTTCCGGCGGCCCCCGACCGGAGGAGGACGCATGAGGGTGGCCACGCGAGTCCTCCCGCGCTACCTGGTCGACGCGGTGGCCGATGTCAGCTGTCTACGGGATGCGGAGACGCTGCGGAACATCGTCGAGAGCCTCGGCGCCGACCGCACCCGCGCAAGCTTCGACGTCGCGGGCGGCGTCTCCCTGCGCGGCGTGATCATCAAGCTGATGAACGAGCTGTCCGAGCAGCCGACCGGCCTGGCCATGCTGGTGGAGGCGCTGGAGCGGTGGGAGGGCGGTTCCGCGGCCATCCGGCGGCTCAGGGTGGCCACCGCCGCCTGGGAGGTCGAGCTGCTGGAGAACGAGGAGTGGGACCAGCTCTTCACGCTGCTCGACCGGGTGCGCATCCCCGATCTCCACCGCCAGTACTGCCTGTTCCTCCAGAGGTGCGGGCTGCCCCTGCCGCCCGTGCGGTGCACCGAGCCCTGGACGGTGTTCCTGCACGCGGCCACCCTGAACGCCCGCCCCGGTTCGGCCCTGCCCTGCTTCGACGTGCTGCGCGACCTGCTGGCGATGGGCGCGGAGGCCGACAGCCAGCTGGAGATCCTCGACTGGGCCGCGGAGCACGACCCCCATGCGCCTCTCGGCGACGAGCCGGTGGCCGGCGACGAACCGGTGGTCAAGGGAAGCGTCTGGAGCCCTTCTGACTACCTCATCATCAGGGTCCGTCCGCTGCTGGAACGAGGCGAGGGCAGCGACGCGATCCTGTCCCACTGGCAGCGTACCCATCCGGGCGGGCAGATCCGGGGCGCGGACCGCCGCGTCTCGCTGAGGCACGCCGAGAAGGAGGTGCGGACACTGATCAGGCAGATCGAGTCCGACCTGGCCCACCGTTCCACGTCCGACCTGGCACTGGAGTTCGTGCTGCCGCGCGACCTGCTGCACCTGCGGGTGGAGCAGTGGAGGAAGGAGTCCTTCCAGGGAGCCGTCGGCGTCCTGGGGGAGGATCACGAGGTCGTCGTGCGCAGCATGGAGCGGCTGGAGCGGCTCGACCTGCACGGCCGGTGGATGAGGCGGTGGAAGGCGTTCTCGGAGGAGCGGGCCGGGCGCGTCCACTGGTTCCCCGAGGACGGCCGCCCCCACCTGCTCTCCGATCCGCCGCCCGCCGTCGTCGTCCTCAGCGTCGCGCCCGGCGAGGTCACCGGGAGACCGGCGGCGGAGGGGCCGGCGCTGGACGAACTGGGCGAGGCCCTGCGCGTGGGCGTCCCCGTGATCGTCTGGGCGCGGACCGGGGCCGACAGCGCGACGTTCCGGGCCGCACTCAGATCGCTGCTGGAGCACCGTGAGGGTACTCGCGACCTGCCGAGTCTTGTCAAGGCGCTACGGATAGCGTCCAATGGGCCGCAAACGCACGATGACGCGCTGATCGGCCGGCACGTCGCTCTGCTGTGGGACGACCCGACCCGGATGCCGGTCGCCTCCGGAGCGGGGGGTCCGTCCGACTCTTCAGAGGTGGAGGGCGCATGATCCACCCCGACACCCCGTCCGGAGCCGCCGACGCCCTCGGCGTACGCCCCCGCTGGTGGATCTACCGCGGCACGGGCGAGCCGCTGCGCGACACCCGGCTGGGCGAGTTGCTGCCGCCGCCGCCTCCCTGGCGCACCTTCGCCGGCGGCGACGTGCTGCAGCCGCCTCCGGAGGACGACGCGGAGATCGTGCGCCGGCTGGGCACGCGATGGCCCGAACGCATCCTGTCCGACGCGGTGCGGCACGAGGCGGAGATGGTCAACGCCGCGCTGCTGCTGCGCCGGCCGTTGCTCGTCAGCGGGCGTCCCGGCACCGGGAAGTCCAGCCTCGCCTACCGGATCAGCCGCGAGTTACGCCTCGGCCGGGTGCTGCGCTGGCACATCACCAGCCGCTCGACCCTGCAGGGCGGGCTCTACGCCTACGACGCGATCGGCCGCGTCCAGGACACCGCCGCGTGGCGGGCCGGGACGGCCGACGACCGCGACGGCGGCGGCGAGGCCCTGCTGCCGCCACCGGAGATCGGCGAGTACATCCAGCTCGGCCCCTTGGGGACCGCCCTGCTGCCCTACGCCGAGCCGCGCGTGCTGCTGATCGACGAGCTGGACAAGAGCGACCTCGATCTCGCCAACGACCTGCTCAGCGTCTTCGAGGAGGGGGCGTACGCGATCCCCGAGCTGCTGCGGGCGCGGCGCAGGCATCCCACGGTGCGCGTCCGCACGGACGACCCGGACGGCGAGGCCGACATCTCCGGCGGGCGCATCACGTGCAAGGCGTTCCCCATCGTCATCATGACGTCCAACAGCGAACGCGAGTTCCCGCCCGCGTTCCTGCGCCGGTGCCTGCTGCTCGATCTGCACGAACCCACCCGCGAGGACCTGGCCGGGATGCTCGCGGCGCACTTCGGGCCGGAGACGGCCGACGAGCTGGGCGGCATGCTGATCTCCCGCTTCCTGGAGCGCAGCAGGGAGCGCGGGGGCCTGTCCATCGACCAGTTGCTGAACGCCCTGTTCCTGGCGACCTCGCGGCGCGACGGCAAACAGGACGACATCGTCCACATGGCGGACTCGTTGTGGCACCGATTGGACGGGCGGGCGTGGGAATGAGGTCACGATGACCCCGTCAGCCGATCAACCACCCGACCGTCGTGGTTGGAGCTCCGGGACGCGCTGTATCTGGCCGCCTACCAGGACGCCGCCGCGCCCAGCCGCCGCCGGGACGTCCCGGCGCCCCGCCGTCCGGACCCGGCGCCCGACGGCGGCGCGAGCACCCCGCCGGCCGGGAAACCCCGGGACGAGGCCGCAGGGGAGGACCCGCCCCGCGTTCCCTCCCCCACGACGCCCGGCGACGACGCCGCGGAGGAGACCCGGGAGCCCGGCACGGACGACCCGCCGTACGAAACCCCGCTCGGACAGGGCGCCGGGCCCGACCGGACGCCGCCCCGGCGCTCCACGGGCGGCCGGACCGCGTTGCCGGGGGGCCACGCGCTGGGGCTGGCCTTCAAGCCGTTGAGGTTGTCGCGCCCCTCTCCCCACGACTGGGAGCTCGACGAGGAGGCGACGGCGGAACGCGTCGCCGCCGACCGGTTGTGGCTGCCGGCGTGCCGGCCCGCCGCCGACCGGCTGCTGTCCCTCGTGCTCGTCGTGGACGCCCACCCCTCGATGGTGCTCTGGGAGGACCTGGTCCGACAGTTCCGCGGGCTGATGGAGCAGACGGCGGCCTTCCGCCACATCACCGCGATCTCCCTCGACATCGCGGAGGCCGGCGCCCGGGCGCGGCGGCGCGGCGGCCCGCCGCGCGGTGTCGGCGAGCTGGGGCCGAACCAGCTCGTGCTGGTGCTCACCGACGGCCTGTCCAGAGGCTGGCGCACCGGGGACGCCGCGGCCTTCCTCCATTCCGTCGCGGTGACCTCGCCGGCGGCCGCGCTCAGCCTGATGCCGCAGGAGGTGTGGGAGTTCACCTTCCCCACCGCCGTGGGGGCCGGGCTGGACGCCCACGGCCCGGCACTGCCCAACCGTCTGCTCAAGATACGCGAGATCAGGGCCTTCTCCTCGTGGCTGAGCGAGCCGTCCAGGGTGCCGCCGCACGCCCCCGTGCCCGTGCCGCTGATGGAGCTGACGCCCGGCTCGCTCGGCCGCTGGTCGAAGCTGGTGGGCAAGGGCGGCCGCCATGACATGGCCGTGCTGCTCACCTCCCCCCAGGGCGACCTGAACGGACGCGCCGGCCCGCACGATCCGGTCGCCGCGCCCGTGCACGGCGACGCCCGCCAGGTGGTCGAACGGTTCATGTCGCGGGCCACCCCCGCGGCGGCCGGACTGGCCAAGAGGCTGGCCGCGGCCCCGCTCAACCTGTTCGTCCTCCGTGTGATCCAGGCCATGAGCCCGCATGCCCAGCTCTGGAACCTCGCGGAGATCATGCTGTTCGGCCTGCTCCGCCGGTCCGGCCGGGACGCGGACATGGAGGACGCCGGACAGGTGACCTTCGACTTTCCCGAGGGGGTCCGCGAGGAGCTGCTCGGGAAGAGCACGCGGGCGGAGACGCTCAGCGTGCTCAAGGAGGTGTCGCGATGTCTGGGGCCACGCCTGGAGGCGCTGATCGCCAACGGGGCCGCCCTGGTCGCCTGGCAGACCGACGCCCCCGACCCGCCCGTCACCGGGAGGACCCAGCCCTTCATCCGGACGCTCTGGACGGCTCTTTCGGCGCTGTCCGGACCCTACCTGGCCCGGGCCAACCGTCTGCGCGGCCTCCTGGCCGAGGAGCGAGCGCGGGCGGAACCGGTACCGGATGAAGACGGGCTGCCCGCGATGGCTACGGTAGGTAATAGTTCAGATACTCTTAGTCCTAGCTCTTCTCCGTCTGATCAAGGAGAGCTATCTCCGGCTTCCCTGGGAGGTCTTGTGTCTGGTTCATCCAAGATTGCGTCGCCGGTTCATCACGAAGAATCCCAACAAGGGCCGCGGCGGATCGGTTCTAATCTGCCCTTGCGCAATCGCAACTTCACCGGCCGGGAAGAGTTGCTCACCGAACTCGGGCGGCGGCTCGCCAGTGAGGCGACCACCGCGGTCCTGCCCGAGGCGCTGCACGGCATGGGCGGCGTGGGGAAGTCTCAGATCGCCATCGAATACGTATACAGAAACAGCAAAGATTACCAGCTCATCTGGTGGATTCCCGCGGAACAGACAAACTCGATAGTACAGTCCCTAATCGAGCTCGGTGAGCAAATGGGACTGCAGGCGGGAGCCGACCGCAGTGCCGTTCCGGCGGTGCTGGAAGCCTTGCGGGTGGGCCGGCCCTACTCCAACTGGCTTCTGGTCTTTGACAACGCCGAGAATCCGGGCGAGGTCAGGAAATTCTTTCCCAACGACGGACCCGGGCGTGTGATGGTAACCTCTCGTAACTCTCAATGGTCGACCATGGCCAGCTCTCTTGAGGTTGATGTTTTCTCCCGGTCGGAGAGCATCTCGCTTATCAAGCGGCGCAGCCCGCAGATTCCGCACGAAGCGGCCGACAGTTTGGCAGAGGCCCTGGGAGACCTTCCACTGGCCGTCGAACAGGCCGCGGTGTGGCTGGCCGAGACGGGGATGCCCGCGCACCAATATCTCGAACTCTTCGAGACCAAATGCGCCGAGCTGCTGGAGGTGGCCCCGCCGGCCGACTACGACCTGCCGGTCGCGGCGGCCTGGAACGTCTCCCTCGACCGGCTGCGGGAGGATTATCCGGCGGCGCTGCAACTGCTGCAGTGCTGCGCGTTCTTCGCGCCCGAGCCGATCGACCGCGACTTCTTCTCGGCCGTCCGCGGGATCAGCGCTCCGCCGGCGCTGCGGGCCGCGCTCGACGACCCGATCAAGCTCTCCCAGGCCGTCCGCGAGATCGGCCGTTACGCCCTGGCCCGCATCGACCATCGCAATTCCACCATCCAGGTGCACCGCCTGGTGCAGCGCGTGCTCATCGAGCAGATGAACCCGCAGGAACGCGCGGAGATGCGGCACTGCGCCCACGAGATCCTGGCCAACGCCGACCCCAGGAACCCGCAGCGGCCGAGCGAATGGGCCCGGTACTCCGCGTTGCTGCCGCACGTGCGGGCCACCACCATGGTGGAGTGCGAGGACCCCTGGACCCGCCAGCTCGTCCTCAACGAGGCCCGCTTCCTGCTGGCCCGCAGCGACTACGCCGAGGCGCTCGAACTGGCCGAGGAGGCCGCCAGGATCTGGCGGCGGGTGCTCGGCGACGACCACGAGCACGTGATCCAGGTCGACCAGGTGCGCGCCGAGGCGCTGCGCTGGCAGGGCCGCCACGGCGACGCCTACAAGCTCCAGTCGGAACTGGTCGAGCGCTGCCGCCGGGTGCTGGGCGAGCGCAACGAGAACACCCAGCGCGCGCTGAGCGTGCTGGCGATCCTGCTGCGCCTGCGCGGCGACTTCTACCGGGCCCGCGAGCTCGACCAGGCCGCCTACGAGACCACGCTGCGCGAGTTCGACGCCGACGACCCCGGCACCCTGCAGGCGGCTCACAACTACGCCGTCAGCCTGCGTCTGGCCGGTGACTTCGAGGAGGCCTACCGGCTGGACGAGGACACCCACCAGCGGCTCGTCGAGGTGCTCGGCGACGACCACCGGCAGACGCTCAACAGCCTGCACTCCCTCCACATCGACCAGCAGGAGCTCGGCCGCTTCCAGGCGGCGCTGGAAGGACAGGAGAAGCTGCGTGACCGGGCAGTGCGGCTGCTGGGCGAAGACCACTCGCTGACCATCTGGGTCGCCCGCGAGCTCTCGGTGACGCGACGCAAGACGGGCGACCACCAAGGCGCGTTCGAGCTCTCGCTCCAGGTGCTCGAACTCCTGCAGCAGGTGCAGGGAGGCAGGTCGCTCGACACGGTCCGGGCGGCCCTGAACCATGCCACCGACCTGCGCCAGACCGGCGACCTCGCGGGGGCGGCCGAGCTCGGCCGGGAGACGATGGAGCAGTGCGGCGCGCTGCTCGGCCCCCGGCACCCCCACACGTTCGCCACCCAGACGAACCTCGCCGTGACGCTGCGGCTGCTCGGCCGGCTCGACGAGGCGTTCGAGCTGGACAGCACGGCCGTCGAGGGCCTCGGCGAGGTCCTGAGGGCCGACCATCCGCGCACCTTGCTGGCCCGGACCAACCTGGCCAGCGACCATTTCGCGATGGGCCGCTTCCAGGAGGCCTACGACATCGACACCGAGGTTCTGGAACTGAGCACCCGCGCGCGGGGGGAGCGGCACTCCGCGACCCTGGCCGTCATGGCCAACCTGGGCCTGGACATGCAGAGCCTCGGCCTGACCAACGAGGCCAAGGAACTGCAGAGCAAGACGCTGAGGTTGTTCCACAAGGTCCACGGCGCGGAACACCCCGCCACGGTCGACATGGAGAACGGCGTCAGGGCCAACTGCGACATCGACCTGCTCAGCATCTGAGGCGGTCGTGGCCCGCGGCTCATGAGCCGAGCCATTCGGCCAGTTCCTCGGGCCCGGGCGGCTGCACGCCGCGGCGCAGCAGCGCGGCGTGCAGCGCCAGGACCAGTTCCGGGCGTTCCACCAGGAGCGACGTTCGCGAGTCCGCCGCCAGGCCCAGCCCGATCCAGGCTTCCGGGCTCGGCGTCGAGCGGCGGTAGAGGTGCCGGGCCTTGGCGGTGTCCTGCGACACCAGCGCCGCGTCGGCGGGGGTGGCGTCGGTTATCCCGAAGGGGCTGGTCGCGCCCGTCTCCAGCGCGGCGCACGCCTGCTTGAACGCCTGCTGGTCCGTGCACCGCAACCGGGCCAGCCAGATCCGCGCGTTGCCCGGCAGGCTCGGGCGGCTCGCGCCCATGCGCACACCGGGCAGTGCCGGCGGGGACAGGCCGGCCGACCAGCGGCGGGCCAACTCGTCGGCGTCGCCCGGCCGCACCACCAGGTGGGCCGCTCGCCAGCCGGCCACCAGGTCGCGGCAGCACAACTCCGCCAGCCGGGCGCCAGGGCCGTTCACCTGCTCGGCCCACAGCGGGCGGGCCGCGTCCGCGAGCGCGGTGACGATGCGGCCGCCTGCCTCGGTCAGGCCGGTGGCCCCGCCCAGCGCGGCCAGTGCCGTGCGCAGCTGCCAGCGGTGGAAGGCGAACTCGAAGTCGGCGCGGTCGCCGTCCTGCTTCCGCCGGGCCTGCCAGAAGGCGGTGACGCCGGCGAAGGCGTGCGCGCCGTAGAGCAATCCCCGCAGCGGGCGTGGGTCCCCTCGCCAGGGGGCGAAATAGGTCGGCTCGGGGCCTTCGGGGGCGGGAGCGAGCAGCGGCATCAGCTCGTCGACGGTGCTGAGGAGCTGGTGCCGCACCTCGTGCACCAGCGTGACGGCGAGCGAGGCGGCGTCGGCCGGCAGCGACATCGTGACCGCCCCGTAGGCGTCCGGCACCGTCGCGCTGACCACGCGCAGCGTGCTGGGCCCGTCGACGGGCACCAGGGAGCGCACGGTCGCCGTCACCGCCCGGTACGCGCCGGGATGGCGCTCCTTCAGCAGCTCGACGGCCGCCCGCAGCAGGTCGCGCCAGCGGCCGAGGTCCTCGGCGGCCAGCGGGGCCGGGTCGTGCAGGCCCCGGAAGTCGCGGTGGGGGGAGAGATGGTCGAGGGCCACGCGGCGCCCGCCGTCCGCCGGTTCGGCCACCGGCAGCGGTGACCAGCCCTCCACCGGACGGGACATGTCGTCGGGCAACCGCAGCGATCCGCTGTCGCCGAAGACGACCGTGCCGTGCGCGCGGCTCTCCACGCCCACGACCGGCCATTCGCCACGTCCCACCGCCCCCGTGAGGCCCAGGGAGGGCAGCCAGAGCCGTCCTCTCCTGGCCGGGACCCGTAAGGAGCAGCGCATGCCCGCGCGAACGGCCGCGGCGGCGGCCATCGAGCCGAACAGTCTCGCGCAGGCCCCCGCGACGGTCTCCGCCGGACCGGGCACGGAGCCCTGCGCGACCGTCCGCAGCAGGTGGAAGGCGCAGGCGCCGACGGCGGGGTCGCGCAGCACCTCCTCCACGGCCTCCGGCGAGCTGCGTTGCGCTGCCGTCAGCACCGACCAGGACACGGTCAGCGGGGTGGGCGGAATGTCGTCACGCCGCGGCCTGGGCTGGGCGGCATGACCGAGCTTCAGCAGGGCCGCGAGCGCCGTGAGCAGCCGGCTGCGCTGCGCGGATTCGAGCACGGCCAGATCGGCTGCGCTCACGTCGCCGGTGGCCACGGCCACGAGTGTGGGAATCGGAACCCGGTAGGGCTCAGGTCTGATCAAGAGCGGTGATGGCCGTGCTCGGCACCGTCACGGGCACGGTTCCGCACAGGGCCGCCATACCGCTCTCGCACAACGGGGTCGCGTGGTCGGTCAGCCGGCCGCACAGGGTGGCGATGGCTCCCTCCAGCCCACTGATCTCTCGCAAGGCGTCCAGAGGCACCTGCGTCAGGTCGATGAGGTGCGACTCCAAGCAGGCATTGGTCTCCGTCGCAAAGGTCATGAATCCATGGTGACTCACGTCTCAACGCCGGGGAAGCCTTCGCGTCACGGAACTTGCGCCGTCCGGCGGTCAGGCCGGACGGCGGGCGCGGTTCAGCACGAGGACGCCGAGGACGACGGCGGCCAGGCCGAGGATCAGGTCCAGGTAGCCGCCGACGATGCCGTAGCCGGTGCCCGGACCGCCCTTGGCGGCGCCGATGACCCAGCCGCCGATGACGATGCTGGTCACCCCCGCGACCAGGGCGACGACGGCCCCGCGCTTCCCGGTAGCGGCCACGGTCCCGGCCACGGTCCCGGTGCCCGTGCCGGTGCCGGTGCCGGTACCAGTGCCGGGGGTGGCGCGGCGGCGGAGGCGGCCGGTGGAGCGGGCCAGGGCCAGGCCGCCGGCGGCGACGCCGGCCAGGCCCAGCCCGGCGGCGATCAGGGACCACATCCGGCCGGTGGTCATGGCGTACGCGGCGACGGGGTCGGCCTGGGCCGCGAGCAGGTGGTCGATGAACATGGCTGGGTTCCCTTCGGCTGGACGTCAACGTGGAAGAGCATGACCGCCGGGCCCGCCGCCGGTCGTCCGGCGGGAGCGGGCTTGTCGGGGTGCCGCCGGCGCCGCAGCCGGCTACCGCACGGGCGGCAGGCGGGCGCGGACGTACCGCGTCCGCGGTAGGCGGCGGGTGATCCTCCGGCCGGAGTCGTACGGCCGGACATGCGGCTATGGTGCGCGTATGAGCACAAGGCGGCTCGGCGTCGGGGCCGGGGTGATCGACTGGCTGATCGCGGCCGGCGTGGCGGCGGCGCTGGTGGTCACCGGGTTGTCCGGCCAGCCGTCCGCCACCCGTCTCGCGCCGCTCGGCTACGCGCTGCTGGCGGCGGGCGGACTGGCGCTGGTCGCGCGCCGCCGGGCGCCGGTGCCCGTCCTGGCCGTGACGGGGTTGTGCGCGGTGGGGTACCAGGCGGCCGGGTTCGACGTGCCGGCGGTGGCGTACCTGTTCGCGGTGTACGCGGCGATGCGGGCCGGGCGACGGCTGGTCACCGTGGCCGCGAGTGTGATCGTGCTGGCCCTGCTGCCCCTGGCCGCGATGGCCTCCGGTCTGCACGACACGGGCGAGGCGTTCGCGCAGGCCAGGGGCGCGCTGGAGCTGGCCTGGCTGGTCGCGGCCGGCGCCGCCGGTGAGGCGTTGCGGCAGGCGGAGGGACGGGCGGAGGAGGCCGAGCGCACCCGGGAGGAGACCGCGCGGCGGCGTGCCGACGAGGAGCGGCTGCGCATCGCGCGGGACCTGCACGATTCGCTCACCCACCAGATCTCGGTCATCAAGGTGCAGGCCGAGGTGGCCGTGCACGTGGCCCGCAGGAAGGGGGAGCAGGTGCCGCAGGCGCTGCTGGTGATCCAGGAGGCCGGACGCGAGGCGACCAGGGAGCTGCGCGCGACCCTGGAGGCGCTGCGCGACGACACGACTGCGCCGCACGGCCTCGACCGGGTCCCCGAGCTGCTGGAACGGGCCCGGACCACCGGCCTCGACGCGACGCTGACGATCGAGGGACAACGACGGGACGTCCCGGCCGCGGTGGACCGGACCGCGTACCGGATCGTCCAGGAGTCCCTGACCAACATCGCCCGGCACGCCGCCGCCGCGACCGCGCAGGTCCGCATCGACTACCGTCCCGACGCGCTGGCGATCCGCGTGGACGACGACGGCACGGCCACGCCGGACGCCGCCCCCGTGCCCGGCGTGGGCCTGATCGGGATGCGGGAACGCGTCACCGCGCTCGGCGGCAGCCTGCGGGCGGCGCCGCGCGGCGCGGGCGGCTTCACCGTCCAGGCCGAGCTGCCGATGGACCGCACGCCGTGATCCGGGTCCTGCTGGTGGACGACCAGCCGCTGCTGCGCGGCGGGTTCCGCGCGCTGCTCGACCTGGAGGACGACATCGAGGTGGTCGCCGAGGCCGCCGACGGGGCGCAGGGCCTGGCCCTGGCCAGGGAGCACCTGCCGGACGTCGCGCTCATCGACATCCAGATGCCGGTCGTGGACGGCATCGAGGCGACCCGCCGCATCGCCGCCGACCCGGCGCTGGCCGGCGTGCGCGTCGTCATCCTGACCAACTACGGCCTGGACGAGTACGTCTTCAACGCGCTGCGCGCCGGCGCGGCCGGGTTCCTCGTCAAGGACGTCGTGCCGGAGGACTTCCTGCACGCCGTGCGCGTCGCGGCCCGCGGTGACGCGCTGCTCGCGCCGTCGATCACCCGCATGCTGATCGACCGGTACGTCACCCGGCCGCCCGCCGCCACCGCCGGCGAGGAGCTGCGGGAGCTGACCAACCGCGAGCGCGAGGCCGTCGCCCTGGTCGCGCGCGGGCTGTCCAACGACGAGATCGCCGCCCACATGGCGATCAGCTCGATGACCGCCAAGACCCACGTCAACCGGGCGATGGCCAAGCTGCGCGTGCGCGACCGCGCCCAGCTCGTGGTCCTGGCCTACGAGTCGGGCCTGGTGACGCCGCGCACCGCGTGACGCGCCGGGAGTCACCGGTTCAGGGGCGCTCGCGCACCACCGCGACGGTGCAGCGCGCGTGGTGCAGGACGCCGCGCATGACCGAGCCGAGCACGAACGAGCCCAGCCCGCTCCTGCCCTGCGAGCCGAGCACCAGCAGGCCGGCCCGGTCGCCCGCGGCGACGAGCGTCTTGACGGGGTGGCCGCACTGGACGTCGGCGATCACCCTGACGCCGGGATGGCGGTCCTGCCACGGGGTGAGCTGCTCCCTGGTGACGCGCAGGTGGCTCTCCCGAAGAGCCTCGATGTCGCAGGAGAAGTCGGGCGCCAGCGCGAACGGCAGCGGCCAGGCGTGCACCGCACGCAGACCGACGCCGCGCAGCTCGGCCTGCCGGAAGGCGTAGTCGAGGGCCGGCTCGCAGGCGGGGGAGCCGTCCACGCCGACGACGACCTCGTCGTGGGAGGCGGCGTCCCCGTCCCGGACGACGACCACCGGGCCGGGCGCCTGACCGGCCACGCTCATGCTGACCGAGCCGAGCACGGCGCCGGCGAAGCCGCCCGCCCCCTTGCGCCCCACCACCAGCTCGGCGGCCTCGGCCGCCTGCTCCCGCAGGACGACCGACGCCTTCCCGGCCATGACCCGGGTGCTCACCTCGACCGTGGGCCGACGTTCGCCGGCGATCTGCTGCGCCTCGGCCAGGATCCCCCGCGCGCGTTCGGTCATCGAGCTCTCCCACTCGACGGCGGCGATCTGCGGCACCTGGTACGGCCAGGTCTCCACCACGGACACGATCCGCAGCGCGGCCCCCGCCCGCAAGGCGTCGTCGGCAGCCCACGCCACGGCGTCGAACCCGGACGGCGATCCGTCGACACCCACCACGACCAGCTCAGACATCGCTCTTACCTCCCTTACTCATTCAGCCGTCCGGGAGGTGAGCGGACAGGATCGCCAGCCCCAAAACTTGGAGAAATCTGGCGGCGAAGGCGATCCGGGACGGCTCCGCACGGCTTCCGGCCCGCGAACTTGGGCTTTCTTCGCCCGCTCCTGACTTTGGGCAGGCCGGGGCCGAGGAAGATCCACGGCCGGGAGGCAGCATGCCGGGACGCATCATGGTCGGCGTGGACGGGTCCGCGCCGTCGGACGCCGCGTTGGGCTGGGCCGCCGACGACGCGGCGCGTACGGGGGCGGAGTTGCACATCGTGCACGCCCTGGACCGCCAGCCGTACAGCGTCGGCAGGTTTCCCGACTTCGGGCAGTGGAACAACCTGCTGCTGGCGGCGTCCAGGGTGCTGGAGCGGGCCGAGGCGGCCGTCCGGGCGCGGCAGCCGTCCGTGCCGGTGCACGCCGAGATCGTGGAGGGGACGCCCGCGGCCGTCCTGCAGGATCAGGCGCGGCGGGCGGACGAGCTGGTCATCGGCAACCGGGGGCTGGGCGGGTTCGCCGGCGCGCTGCTGGGGTCGGTGACCATGCAGGTGGCCGGTCAGGTGCGGTGCGCCGTGGTGGTGGTGCGCGCGGACCCGCCGGAGCGGGTCGGCGAGATCGGCGTCGGGATCGACGACTCCGACGTCTGCGAGCCGGCCATCGGCTACGCCTTCGAGCAGGCGAGGCTGCGCGGCGCCCGGCTGCGATTGATCCACGCCTGGCAGGTTCCGGTGCACGCCTTCGCCCCGGAGATCGCCTACGACGTGGACGAGGTCCGCGCCGCCCAGCGCGAGGTGGTCCGGACCAGGACGGCCGGATGGCGGGAGCGGCATCCCGAGGTGACGGTCGTGGAGGACGTGCAGAGCGCGCACCCGGTCGAGGCGCTCGCCGGCGCGCCCTGCGACCTGCTGGTGGTCGGCTCCCGCGGCCGGGGCGCGTTCGGCTCGCTGCTGCTCGGCTCGGTCAGCCGAGGGGTGCTGCACCACGCCCGCTGCCCGGTCGCGGTGATCCGCCCCGCCGACGACCCCGGGACCAGCCCGTCGCGGTGACGGAGCTCGGGGTGGTCAGGGGCTGCGTCGCCGTCCCCAGTCCTCGCCGGCCCGTGCCCACTGGACCTCCCACTCCCGGTACCGCCGCCGATCCGTCCAGCACCGGAACGCCGCGAACCCGCCCGCGGCGGCCAGGGCGATCACCGACATGAGCAGGAGGCCGGTCACCACGCCTCTCGTCCGCAGGACCGTACGGGGGGTGGGCGGCGGCACGGGCCGGCCGGCGGCGTCGATCCACAACGGGACCGTCGAACCGGCCCTGGCCACGCCGGGGACCGGCACCTGCCCGCTGCGCGCCGCGCCCGAGGACGTGGTCCAGCTCGCCATCGCCCGCTGCTCGCCCACCGGCATCTCGGTGAGGGCGACGCGGGCGGCCGGCGCGTCGGCCAGCAGCGTCGCCCTGACCTGGTGCCGCCCCACGGCGTGCGCGCTCTCCTCGTGCAGCGCGCCCTCGTAGGCCAGCCGGCCCACGAGGACGGCGGGCCAGACGCCCGCCAGCACCACGAGCCCGGTCACCAGCACGGCGAGCGCCTCCAGCCGGTCGGAACGGCGGCGCAGGGGATTGCCGTCGGGACGGTACAGGCGTACGCGCCGGGCCAGCAGGTCGATCAACGCTTTCAACGGGCACCTCCTTGAAGCACTGTGCGGGTGCCCCGGCGGGGGGCGGCAGGGGCGGGCGGCTCTTGACGGGAGGACCTTCGTCCCGCGTCGTCAGGACGGACCGGGGCGGCCCCGCGTTCGGCTCACGGAGGACAAGGCGTGGTCACCCCGCCATCATGAACGAACCAAGAGATCAACATGGCCGTTCTCCTGGGAAGACGTGCCAAGAGACACCCCGGCCGGCCTCAGCCGGGCTCCAGCGAACGGGGGATCGAGTCCGACGGCCCGGCGGGATGCCCGGTACGCCCCGCCGCGTCATAGATCTTGACCCACCGGATGGCCGGGAACTGCTTGAGCGTCGGCCTGATCTGGTCGGCGACGGTGAAGGCCGATCCGCCGCCGTCGACCGGGCCGGTCAGGTGGACCCTGGCGATCCCGTCCGCGACGGTCAGCCTGCCGAAGCCGGTGGCCCCGGAGCTGACGAAGCGCAGGCCGCGCGCCCGCTCGGCCTCGGTCGGGCCGGCGAACAGCCGTTGCAGCGCGCCGTAGGCGGTCGCCGGCGCGGCCACCGGGCGGGTCACCGCCGCCGTGCGCGGGCTCCGGCTGCCGGCGTCGAGGAAGTGGTCGCGTACGGGCACGGTCCGGTAGGACGTGGTGAGGTCGACGACGACCCGGCTCGGCCGGGTGAGCGTGCGCACCTGGTAGGGCACGCGTCTGGCCAGGCCGACGCCGAAGGTGAGCGTGGCCTCGAAGTCGCCGGTGTTGACGACCTGGACGACGCCGGGCAGCGCGTAGGTCCGGCGGGTGGGGCCGTAGGTGACCCGGCCCCGGCGGTCGTGGCCGTCGGCCTGGTCGAAGCGGACCTGGAGGAGGGCGTCGCCGACCGCGCCGACCGTGCGTCCGGAGCCGTCGGCGATCAGCCGGGAGACGTAGCGCACGTCGTGCCGGGCCGGGACCGGGCCGCGGAACTCGAAGACCAGCCGGTCCAGGCCGGGCAGGTGCGCGGCCCGGATGCCGACCAGGACGGGGACGGCGGCCTGCCGCGCGGCCAGCGCGGGTGAGCCCGGCACGCCGGTGACGGTCACCGCCATGGCGACGGCGAGGAGGGAACGGATCGGGACCATGGTCATCATCTCTTTCCCGTGAACGATCCTGGTCCCAGACTGACGCGCGCGACCGCTGGGCGACACCGCCGGACGTCCTGAACTCCGTGGCCTTCCGGCTTCTAGAATCCGCGGGCATGGGGACTGACAGGCTGCGCCGCAAACCGTACGAGAAGGAACTTCTCCGCCTCCAGGCGGAGCTGGTGGAGGTGCAGGAGTGGGTGCGGGCCGAGGGGCGGCGCGTCGTGGTGATCTTCGAGGGACGCGACGCCGCGGGCAAGGGCAGCACGATCAAGCGGGTCGCCGAGTACCTGAACCCGCGCGTCGCCAGGATCGCGGCGCTGCCCGTCCCGACCGACCGGCAGCGGTCGCAGTGGTACTTCCAGCGGTACGTCGAGCACCTGCCGGCCGCGGGGGAGATCGTGCTGTTCGACCGGAGCTGGTACAACCGGGCCGGGGTCGAGCGGGTGATGGGGTTCTGCACGCAGGAGGAGTACACGCGCTTCCTGCACCAGTGCCCGATCTTCGAGAGGCTGCTGGTCGAGGACGGGATCCTGCTGCGCAAGTACTGGTTCTCGGTGAGCGACGCCGAGCAGGAGCGGCGCTTCCGCGACCGGCTGGCGGACCCGATGCGCCGGTGGAAGTTGTCGGCGATGGACCTGGAGTCGATCACCAGGTGGGAGGAGTACTCCCGGGCCAAGGACGAGATGCTGGTGCACACCGACATCCCCGAGGCGCCCTGGTACGAGGTGGAGAGCGAGGACAAACGGCGGGCCAGGATCAACATGATCGCGCACCTGCTGTCCACGATCCCCTACCGGCGGGTCGAGCGGGCGCCGCTGGAGATCCCGCCGCGACCGCCCGCCACCGGCTACCGGCGTCCGCCGCGCCGCCCCGGAGGGTACGTCCCCGACGTCACGGCCGGCCTCTGAGCTCGGGGCGCCCGTCCGGGGGGCTCCGCGCCGATCAAGGAAATCCGGCGTACCGGACTTGATCCTCCCTTGTGGGGGAAAAGATGATTGTCTTTGCTTGTGTCCGGTGATCTGCTCGACGTCGTCCTGGTCGTTCTGGTGGTCGGGTTCGGCGTGGCGGGCTTCCGGCAGGGGTTCGTCGTCGGGGTGACGAGCTCGATCGGGTTCGTCGCCGGATGCGTGCTGGGCATCGCCGTCGCCCCCGCCGTGACGAACGCGCTCGTGACCGGCGACATCGCCCAGACGGCCCTCGCGGTCGTCATCGTGTTCCTGGTCGCGCTGGCCGGCCAGTTCGCCGCGTCCACGCTGGGGGTGCGGTTACGCACGTACCTGCGCGGCGAACCGGCCCGGATCCTGGACTCCCTGGGCGGCGGGCTGGTCAACGCCACGTTCGTGCTGCTGGTCGCCTGGCTCCTGGGCAGCCTGCTGGTGTCCGGCCCGTGGACGCTGGTGGTGGAGCAGATCCGCGGCTCGGCGCTGCTGTCCACGCTCGACGGGGCGGCGCCCGAGGCGGCGCGGAACTGGCAGCGGCCCTTCAAGCGGTTCATCGACCGGTCCGACTTCCCGCCGGTGCTCGACACGATCGCCGGGATGAGCCCCGTCCGGGTGCCGCCGCCGGACGTGGCCGTGCTGCGCAGCCCGGCGCTGCGGCAGGCCAGGGCGGGCATCCTGCAGGTCCAGGGGACGGCCTCCTCCTGCGGCAAGCGCATCACCGGCACCGGCTTCACGTACGCGCCCGACCACATCATGACCAACGCCCACGTCGTGGCCGGGGTGGACACGGACCTGCAGGTGGTCGACCACCAGCAGCGGCCGCACCCGGCGCAGGTCGTCTGGTACAACCCCCGCCGGGACGTCGCGGTCCTGTACGTCCCCGGCCTCGGGCTGCCCGCGCTCTCCTTCGACACCCGGGCCAGGGAGGGCCAGGACGCGCTGGTCGCCGGCTACCCGAACGGCGGCGGCTTCACCCCGGAGCCCGCCCGCGTCGCCGAGCGGCAGCGGGCCGGCAGCCCCGACATCTACCACGCCTCGCAGGTGACCAGGGACGTCTACCTGGTCCGGGGCAAGATCCAGCAGGGCAACTCCGGCGGCCCGCTGCTGGCCGTGGACGGCCGCGTGCTGGGCGTGATCTTCGCCGCCGTCGCCGGCCAGGTGGAGACCGGCTACGCGCTGACCGCCGGCGAGGTCGCGCCCGACGCCCGCCAGGCGGCCACGGCCACGACCCCCGTCAGCACCCAGACCTGCGACTGACCCCCGCCCGCCCGCGGCGACGGCGCTCAGCCCGCCGGCGGGAGCGGGTCGAAGGCGTGCCCGGCCCACAACCGGCGCGACGCCTCCTCCGGGTACGCCGCCGTGCCCGGCTCGGCGTCGATGATCCAGGTCAGCCGCTCGCGCGGCTCGTACGCCGGCCAGCCCGGGTCGCCGGTCGCGGCGAAGGCGGTCCACGCCGCCCGCACCCGGGCCGACAGCTCGGCGGCCTCCGGTGGCGGCTCCTGGCCGAGCATCAGCCCGGCCACGCCCGCCGTCAGGTTGCCGAACGTCAGCGGCAGGCCCAGCCCGTGGCAGGCGCCGAGCGTCCCGCCCATTCCGGGGGCCGGCCAGGTCAGCTCGTACAGGTGGGCCCGGCCGTGCCCGCCGTGGGCCTCGGCCAGCCGTAGGGACGGCATCCGGAACAGCCAGTCGGAGTGGACCAGCTCGTACAGCCGCTCGTCGCCGGCCTCCGGATGGGCGGCCCGGTAGGCCGCCGGGTCGGGGGCCAGCGCCCCCAGCGCGGCGGCCGCCTGCTCGGCGGTGACCTGGCCGAGCTCGCCGCCGAGCGCCATGAACAGCCGGTACTCGTCGCGGTTGTGCCCCACGAGCAGGTCCACCCCGCCTGCCGGTGACCGCCAGGGCGTCGCGGACAGCACCTCGCCGTCCACGACCGGCGCGAACGGCGTGCGGACGTGCGCGGCCAGGCCCCAGCGCGGGCTGCCGCCCATCCCGGCCGCCACCGCGTCGCCGGCCTCGATCAGCCGTTCCGGCGGCAGGCGCGCCAGCTGGCCCGCGTGCGGGGCCGCCCCCAGCTCGGCGGCCACCGCGGCGGCGAGATCGGCGGCCAGCTCGGGGGTGAAGAACAGGCCCGGCACGCTCTGCGCGATCGCCCGGTGGAACAGGCCGGCCGCGGCGGGCATCGTCATCAGCGCCGCGATGCTCCCGGCTCCGGCGGACTCGCCGAAGACGGTGACCCGGTCGGGGTCGCCGCCGAAGGCCGCCGCGTTCTCGCGCACCCAGCGCAGGGCGGCCACCTGGTCCAGCAGGCCGCGGTTGGCGGGCGCGCCGCGGAAGTGCCCGAAGCCCTCGGCGGAGACCCGGTAGTTGACGGTGACCACGACGACGCCGTCCCGGGCGAGCACGCCGCCGTCGAAGAGCGGGTCGCCGGACCAGCCGTACATGTAGCCGCCGCCGTGGATCCACACCATCACCGGCAGCCGGGCCGCGCCCAGGTCGGGGGTCCACACGTTGGCCGTCAGCCAGTTCCCGTCCGGGCCGGCGCCGCCGGGGGCGCCCAGCAGCCTGGACTGCGGCGGCGGCGGGCCGAACGCGGCGGCCTCGCGCACGCCGTCCCACGCCTCGGGCGGCGCCGGGGCGGCCAGCCGCAGGGCGCCCACCGGCGGGCGTGCGTAGGGCACGCCGCGGAAGACGGCCACGCCGCCCTCGATCCGGCCGCGCAGCCGGCCCGTACGCACGGTGACCTGCGGATGAGCGGTTCCGGCGGCGCTCATGGCATGCTCCTCGTCCGGGGGACGGCTCCGACGGCCGTGCGCGGCCATCCTCACCCCGGACGCGGGCCGGCCGCATCCCGTTTTCGACGGCCGCGCCACGGTGCGCAGGCATGGGACGGCCCGGTGCGGGTATGCGGTGCGGATCTCCCGCCCCGGAAGGAGCCGCCGGAATGTCTGACCGCATCGCCGATCCGTGGGGTTCGCGCACGCCGTACGGGCCACGCGAGGACGGCAGCGCCGAGAGCTGGCCGGTCCGGGTGGACGCCTGCCTGGAGGAGGGACTGACCGAGCAGGACGTCGAGTCGTGGGCCCAGTCGGCGTCCGTCCTGCACTCCAACGGCGACGCGATGGACATCGCGGTCAAGGACGGACGCATCGTCGGCGTGCGCGGCCGTGCCGTGGCCCGGTCGAAGGAGCTGCTGCGCGGCCCCGGCGGATGGGGGCACGCCCCGGCGGTCAGCCGTCGAAGACGATCAGCTGGCGCAGGGCGGCGCCGTCGGCGAGCTGGTCCATCGCCTCGTTGACGGCCGCCAGGCCGATCCGGGCCGAGACCAGCCGCTCCACCGGCAGCCGGCCCTCGCGCCACATCCGCGCGAACACCGGGATGTCGCGGGCGGGCAGCGCCGAGCCCAGGTAGCTGCCGATGATGCTGCGCCCGCCGGCCACCAGGGCGAGCGGCGAGATCGAGGCGCGGGCGCCGGGCGCGGGCAGGCCCACGCTGACGGTGCGGCCGCCGGGGGCCGTCGCGGTCACCGCGGTCTCGAACGCCCGCGCGCTGCCCGCCGCCTCCACCACGACGTCCGCCTGGCATGGCAGGTCGTCCGGGCCGTACACCTCGTGCGCGCCCAGCTCGCGGGCGGTGGCGAGCTTGGCCGGGTTGGCGTCCACGCCGATCACCCGGACGTCGTCGAGGGCCAGCGCGGTGAGCAGCGCCGCCATGCCGACGCCGCCCAGCCCGACGACCGTGACCGTCTGCCCGGGGCGCGGCCGGCCGGCGTTGAGCACGGCGCCGCCGCCGGTCAGCACGGCGCAGCCGAGCAGGGCGGCGACCTCGGCCGGCACGTCGGGATCGACCGGGACGACCGAGCGCCGGTCGACCACCACGTGCGTGGCGAAGGCCGACACCCCGAGGTGGTGCAGCACCGGGGCGCCGTCCCTGTGCTGGCGGACCGCGCCGCTCAGCAGGGTGCCGTCGTTGTTGGCGGCGCTGCCCGGCACACAGGGCGTCACGCCCTCGGTGGCGCAGCCGGCGCAGCCGCCGCACCTGGGCAGGAAGGTCATCACGACGCGCCGCCCGGGGGCGAGGTCGTCGACGCCGGGGCCGGTCCGCTCCACCACGCCCGCCGCCTCGTGGCCGAGCAGCATGGGCACGGGACGCACCCGGTTGCCGTCCACCACCGACAGGTCGGAGTGGCACACGCCGGCCACCTCCACCCGCACCAGCAGCTCGCCCGGCCCCGGCGGATCGAGTTCGAGGTCGCAGACCGTCAGCGGCCGCGACCGCGCGTAGGGCCGGGACCGGCCGATCTCCTCCAGGACCGCGCCGCGAATGCGCATCAGTTCGCCCTTCTTCGTGTCGAGAGGTTGGCCAGCAGCACCCCGCAGCCGCCCAGGACGAGCCCGGCCACGGCGAGCGGGGGCAGCGGCTGCCCGGCCAGCGACCAGGCCAGGACGGCGGTCACGGCCGGGGTCAGGAAGAACACCGTGCTCACCCGGCTGGCGGGGGAGCGCAGCAACATCCGGTTGAGCAGGATGAACGCCGCGATGGAGTTGACCAGCGCCATCCAGCCGACCGACAGCCCGAACGCCGTCCAGTCCGACACCCGGACCGGGCCGAGCGCCAGGCAGGCCAGCCCGGCGGCGGGGGCGCTGACCAGCAGCTGCACCGCGGTGCCGCTCAGCGCGTCCATGCGGGGGGCGTAGCGCTGCTGGTAGAGGGTGCCCGCGCTGAGCCCGGCCAGCCCGAGCAGGCACAGCGCGACCCCGGAGGCGGACAGGCTGATCCGGTCGGCCACCGCCAGGACCACCCCGGCCAGGCCGAGCGCGAACCCGGCCCACTGCCCGGCGCCGACCCGCTCGCCCAGCACCCGGCCGACCAGCAGGATGACCACCGGGTTGAGCCCCTGCACGAGGGACACGACTGCGGCCGGCAGCCCTTCGCCGAGCGCGCTGTAGAAGGCGCCGAACTGCACGGCCTGGATCAGCAGCCCGGCCACGGCCACGTGCGCCAGATCCCGCCCCCGGGGCCACGGCACCCGCCTGACCAGCGCGTACGCCCCCAGCAGCACCCCGGCGACGGCGAACCTGCCGAACATCAGCAACAACGGCGGCGCCGCTCTGACCCCCGGGATGCCCGCGATGAACGCGCTGCTCCACAGGACGACGAACACCCCGGGCGCCACCGGCCACCGCCTCCCGGCGCGCCGGACGGGCGCCGCAGGGGCGGCGGTCTCCCGCACGCGGGCAGGCGTCATCGCAAGGTCCTTCCGGATGAAGACGGATCAGGAGGCGCGCAGGGCCGAGCGGCGCAGCCCCCACAGCTCCTCGTCGGAGGTGCACACGCCGACGGCCCCGTGCCGCAGCGCCTCCACCACGTCGTCCGCGCTCTGCACGAACCCCGCGGCCAGGCACGGCACGCCGACCGCCCGCACCTGCCGCTCGACGTGCCGCAACACCATGGCCGGCATGAGCTGCACCAGGTCGGGCCGCGACCGGGTGATGGACTGCAGGCTGCGCCGCAGGTTCGACCGGTCGGTGACGAACACCTTCTGCATGGTCAGCAGCCCGAGCCCGGTGGCCCGCTCGATCATCGCCTGCCGCGTGGAGACGACCCCGACCGCGCCGATGCCCTGCAGGTACGCCAGCGCCCCGGGATCGTGCCCCAGGCCGGGGGTGGAGTCGATGTTGACGAACCCGATCTTCCGGGCGTCCACCGTGCGCTGGACCGTGGCCGCCAGGTCGCCGAGCGGGATCGAGGCCAGGATGCCGATCGGCGTGGGGGAGGAGGTGAACCGCTCGACCATCTCCACCCCCACCAGCGACGCGGCGACGGGATGCTCGGCCAGCGCGGCGAGCAGACGCTGATCCAGCGGGGCCTTGTGTCGAGAGTTCACCGCATCCACCTTAGTGCGCCGTGTTTTCGAAGGGCGCGGGCAGCCCCAGCTTGCCGGGGTTCATGATGCCCCGCGGGTCCAGCGCCTGCTTGACCGCCACGAGCGTGGGGTAGCCGCTGCCCAGCGCGTCCCGCATGTACGGCGAGCGCAGCAGGCCGACGCCGTGGTGGTGGCTGATCGCCGCGCCGTGCCTGACGAGCACCTCGGCGGCGGCGTCCCAGGCGGCCCGGTACCAGGTGCGCCGCTGGTCGCGCTCGACGTCGCCGCGCAGCGAGAAGTACAGGCAGGCGCCGTCGGTGTAGGCGTGCGACTGGTGGGCCGAGGCGCGCAGCGTGCCGGGGACGGCCTCGATGGCGGCCACGACCTCGTCGTACAGGGCGGGCAGCGCGGCCCACGGCCCGGCGATCTCGCAGGTGTCGGAGACGAACCCCGGCCCCCGGACGAAGCCGTCGGCGGCCTTGCCGACGATCATCCGCTCGTCCAGCCAGCGGGCGAAGACGGCCTCGCCGTCCAGTTTCACCGACGCGCGTTCGGCGCAGACCTCGTCGGCGATCTTCATGACGGCGTCGACCAGCACCGGGTCGCCCTCGTCGGCGACCAGCAGCAGGTTGGTGCCGGGCTCGCCGAAGTGGGTGCCGCTCTCGTGCGCGTCGTACAGGCGCAGCGCGGCCGGGGTGGCGCCGCGCTGCAGGATCTCCCGGCACGCGTCGAGCCCGGCGGCGAAGGTGTCGAAGCCGTAGGCGATGCCCACCGCGTAGTCGGGCAGCCGGTGCGTACGCAGCCGCAGCCGGGTGATGACGCCGAGCGTGCCCTCCGAGCCGATGAACAGCTGCCGCAGGTCGGGGCCCACCGCGGCGCGCGGGTAGGTGCCGTAGCTGGCGGTGGTGCCGTCGGGCAGCACCACGTCCAGCCCGACCACCATGTCCTCGATCTTGCCGTAGCGGGTGGAGAGCTGGCCCGCGCCGCGGCAGGCGGCCCAGCCGCCGACGGTGGAGATGGCGAACGCCGACGGCCAGTGGCCGGTGGTGGCGCCGTGCGTCTCCTGCAGCTCCTTCTCGAACAGGTCGCCGAACATGCCCGCCTGCACCTCGACGATCATGGATTCGGCGTCGAAGGACAGGATGCGGTTGAGCCGGCACACGTCCAGCACGACGCCGCCGTGCACGGGCAGCGCGGCGCCCAGCACGTTGCTGCGGCCGGCCGAGACGGTCAGCGGGATGCGGTGCTCGTGGCAGATCCGCACCACGGCGGCCACCTGCTGCTCGTCGTCCACCTCGACGACGACCGCCTCCGGCGTGGCCGGGCGGCCGTCGGTCTCGCCGATGGAGGTGCCCGCCCACCAGTCGCGGGTGCGCAGGACCACTTCGTCCCGGTCGGTGTGCACGGCGGCGCCGAGCGCGCGCAGCTGCGCCACCACGCTCTCGGGGACCGGCACGACCTGGCCCTGCAGGCTGGCCGGGCCCTTGCCCGGCGGGCAGTCGGCGGCCCAGCGCGGCGGCGTGGGCGCGCCCACGACGTAGTCGCCGCGGTTGAACGGGTGCGTGACGGTCTGCCTGCTGATCATGAAAGTCCCTCCATCAGAACGCTCTTCTCGCGGTCCACGCCGCGCACGTAGTCCTCGACCTGCCGGGCCACCTCGTCGTCGGAGAGGCCGAGCTCGCGCTGGAGCAGCCGGCCCACCTCGGGGGCCGCCTCGACCGACAGGTCGCGGGCGAACACTCGCATCCGGGTGCGCCGCGACAACACGTCGTCCACGTTCCTGGCCAGCTCGCAGCGGGCCGCGTAGACCACCTCGGCCCGCAGGTACTCGCTGCCCTCGACGACCGGTTCGGCCAGCGACGGGTCCTCGGTGATCAGCTCGGCGACGAACCGGGCCTCGGTGCCGTACCGCTCGCCCAGGTGGGCGCCGAGCCCGCCGGTCGCGGTGGTCGCCTCGGCGTCGTAGCCCGCGCCGCCGAGCAGCGGCAGCCGCGCGGTGCGGCAGCGGGCCTTGCGGCCGAGCACCTTCAGCGCCTCGTCCACGGCCAGCTCGCCCATGTGCCTGCTGGTGGTCAGCTTGCCGCCGGTGACCGTGACCAGGCCGAAGCCGTCGGTGATGATCCGGTGGTCGCGGCTCATGTCGAGCGTGGCGCCCTCCTTCTCGCCGACCAGCGGGCGCAGGCCGGCGATCGAGCCGATCACGTCGTCCGGGGTGAGGTCGGCGTCGAAGGCGGTGTTGGCGCCGTCGAGCAGGTACTGCATCTCCTCGCGGGTGCACAGCACCTCGTCCGGCGAGCCGTCGTAGTCGGTGTCGGTGGTGCCGACCACGACCACGTCGCCCCAGCGGGTGCAGGTGGCGCGGCGGGCCCGGCCGGGCACCGGGACGGTCACGGTGCCGTCCACCGGCAGCCGCGTCCACGGCACCACGATGTGCACGCCCTTGGCCGGACGCACCCGCGGCCGGTGCGCCGGGTTCGACAGCGCGTCCAGGGTGTCGGTCCACACGCCGGTGGCGTTGACGACGACCCCGGCGCGCACCTCGACCGTGCGGCCGTCCACCTCGACGCGGGCGCCGCGCACCCGGCCGCCCTCCTTGACCAGCTCGCGGCAGGTGGCGCCGTTCAGCACGGTGGCGCCGAAGTGGGCGGCGGTCCTGGCGATGGTCAGGGTCAGGCGGGCGTCGTCGGTGCGGCTGTCGTAGTAGAGCAGGCCGCCCTTGAGCCGGTCGGCGCGCAGCCGCGGCGCCCTGGCCAGCACCTCGGCCACGCTGAGCCGCTGGTGCAGGCGGCCGATGCGCCAGCCGCCCGCCAGGTCGTAGGTCCACAGCAGGCCCTCGAAGGCCTTGGCGATGCGGGCGTCGAAGACGCCGTCCTCGGCGAGGATCGGCAGCACGAACGGCAGCCGCCGCACCAGGTGGGGGGCGTTGCGGCGGAAGCGCTGGCGCTCCAGCAGCGAGCGGCGCACCAGCGGCAGGTTGCCCTGCTCGATGTAGCGCAGGCCGCCGTGGACCATCTTGGAGGACTTGGAGGAGGTGCCCGAGGCGAAGTCGTCGCGTTCCACCAGCGCCACGCGCAGGCCGCGGGTGGCGGCGTCCAGCGCGGCGTAGCAGCCGGTCACGCCGCCGCCGACGACGAGCACGTCCACCGGCTGCGCGGCCAGCCGCTCGATCTGCGCCTGACGGTCCAGCCGCAGCGGGGTGCGCCGGATGGCGCTCCTGGTCTCCGATCTGGGCTTGCGTTCTGGAAGCCGGATCACGAGGGGGATTCCTCCTGTTGGTACGAGATGTGCCGGGTGAGCAGGTCACGCCAGGCGGCGCGGGCCTCCTCGCGGGCGGCGTCGGGCAACGTGGGCTCGAAGACGGGGACGTCGCCGAGCCCGGCGAGGGCGGCGGGCAGGTCGGGCCAGAGCCCCGCGCGCACGCCCCCGAGGTAGGCGGCGCCGCGCAGGCTGGCCGTCTCGTTGGCGCGGGCGCGGCGGACCGGCCGTCCGACGAGGTCGGCCTGGCTCGCCATCAGCACGTCGCTGCTGGCCAGGCCGCCGCCGCAGAACAGATCGGTGACCGGCGCGCCGAGCGCCTGCTCCACCCCGTCCAGCAGGTCGCACACCGAGTGCGCGATGCCCTCCAGGACGCCCCGGGCCAGCTCGGCCCGGGTGGTGGACAGGCTGAGCCCGGTCAGGACGCCGCTGGCCTCGGGTGACCAGACCGGGGTGCGTATCCCGGCCAGCGCGGGCAGGAAACGCACCCGGCTCGGCCCGGGATGCTCGCGGGCCAGCGCGGTCAGCTGGGCGGGCGAGTCGAACAGCCCGATCTCCTCGCACAACCAGCGCACCGCCGAGCCGGTCGTGGCGGCGTAGCCCTCCAGGCTGAACACCGCCGCGCCGCGCGAACGCCAGCCGACCAGCGTCAGCACCCCCGGCACCGCCCGGCGATGCGCGGTCGGCCGGTCGCCGGCCACGGCGTCCAGGAACGTTCCCGTGCCGTGCACGCACATCGCCTGGCCCGGCCGATGCGCGCCGAGCGCGATCATCGCGGCGTGCTGGTCGCCCATCACCGACAACACCGGCAGCCGCACGCCGAGCACGTCCGGGTCGGTGTGGCCGTAGTCGCCGTCCTCGTCCAGGATCTGCGGCAGTACGTCGCGGGGGCAGCCGAGGAAGTCCCGCCACGGCTCGTACCAGTCGCCGGTGCGCAGGTCGTAGGCGCCGGCGGCGACCGCGTTGGTGGCGGACATGACGTGCCGCGCGCCGCCGGTGAGCCGCCACACCAGCCAGGTGTCGACCGACCCGAACGCCACCCGTCCCGCCTCGTGCGCCCGGCGCACGGCCGGGTCGTCGTGCAGCACGTCGGCGGCCCACAGCAGCGGGGCGCGCGAGCCGACCGGCCGGCCGGTGTGCTCGACCAGGCGGGCGTCCCAGCCGGGCTCCCATTCGCGCAGCCGGGCGGCGTAGCGGCGGTCCTGCCAGACCACGGCGGGGGTGAGCGGCTCGCCGGTGACGGTGTCCCACAGCAGCACGGTGGCGCGCTGGGTGGCGATCGACACGCCGGTGACCTCGACGTCGTGCGCCCGCGCCCACTCCAGGGCCTGCGCGCAGACCTCGGCGGTCTTCGCCCAGATCTCCATGGCGTCCTGCTCGACCCGCAGGTGGTCGGGGGAGTGGACCGAGATGGGCCGGTAGGCGGGCGGGGCCGCCGAGCCGTCGTCCAGGACGACCGCGGCGCGCGTGCCCGTGGTGCCCTCGTCGACGCTGAGGATCCCGCGCCGGGTACGGCCGGTCATCGGCGCTCGTCCCTGTTCCGCAGCGCGATCTCCTCCTCCTCCAGGTTGACCGCCACGCGGGTGGGGTCCCACTTGATCAGCAGGCAGGTGACCAGGCCGGCCAGCGGCACCACCGAGAGCACCATGAGGCTGGCGCCGACCCCGATGCCCGCCTGCAACTGCGGGAACAGGTACAGGCCGGCGACCGAGCCGAGGCTGCCTAGCATGCCGGTCACGCCGGTGCCCAGGGTGCGGATGTCGCTGCGGTAGGACAGCGCGGCGATCGACTTGCCGTTCGGGCCGGGCCCGGCGGAGTGGAAGAAGATGAACAGCACGGGCAGCAGCGCGGCCAGCGCGACCGGCAGTTCCTTGAACGTCGCGCCCATCACCAGCAGCGCCACGAACACCACCGCGTACCCGGCCATCGAGCTGACCCGCAGGCCGAGGCGGCGGCCGGTGTAGGCCGCCAGGCAGCCGCCGACGATGCCGACCGCGTTGAACGCCATCGACCCGATCGTGGCCTTCTCGAACTCCTTGCCGAACAGCTCCAGGCTGATCACCGGCAGGTACCAGCCGACCGCGAAGTACTGCATGGCCTGGGTGAGCGAGATGACCGTGGACAACACCGTGCGCGGCAGGTACGGCCGGCGGAACAGCACGCCCGCGTCACCGAACCCCACCTGCCGGCCCTGCTCGGCCGCGACGCCGTCCCGCCCGGCGTCCTCCTGGACGGCGAAGCCGTACATGCGGCGCAGGGCCGCGGCGGACTCGCGCAGCCGTCCCTTGGCGGCCAGCCACGTCGGGCTCTCCACCAGGAACGTGAGTTGCAGGACCAGCAGCACGACGGCGAAGACGGCCGAGGAGCCCACCGACCAGCGCCAGATGTCCGCGCCCACGTCGAAACGGTAGAACACCAGCGTGAGCAGCAGGTTCGTGGTGGTGGCGGTGTACCAGACGCCTTGCCAGAAGTTGAGCCTGCCCTTGAGCGCGGACGGCGTGTACTCGGCCAGCAGCGCCATGGCCACCGCGAAGTCGATGCCGTACGCGATGCCGACCAGGCCGCGGCCGGCGAAGACGGTCTGGAAGTCGGAGCCGGCCGCGGTCAGCAGCGCGCCGAGCGCGAACACCACCTTGGTCAGCAGCAGCGGCTTGACCCGGCCGATCCGGGCGGCCAGCCAGCCGCCGAACGGGTTGGAGACGATGGCGATGGCCGGCGCCATGGCGGTGAGCACGCCCACCTGGCCCGGCGACAGGCCCAGCTGCTTGA
The DNA here is from genome assembly GCF_040675255.1 of Nonomuraea sp. NPDC049624. NCBI lineage: Bacteria > Bacillati > Actinomycetota > Actinomycetes > Streptosporangiales > Streptosporangiaceae > Nonomuraea > Nonomuraea sp. NPDC049624. Next base: position 593,482 of record NZ_JBFAOR010000003.1, read on the forward strand.
CCATGGGGGACAGGCCGGCGCCCAGGGCCGCGTTGGAGTAGGCGTCCAGGAACAGGCCCGCCAGGGCGAGGAACCAGATCCAGTTGGCCCGGCCGGCCAGCCTCGTCAGGGTGTTGATGGCGTCGGCCGCGTCTCCGGCGTTGCGGATCAGCGTGACCGAGGTGTTCTGCACGGGGGCGTCGCTCATGCCCAGCCGCCTTTCAGGGGGGTGTGATCCCTTGCCAGCGGTCCGGGTACGACAAAGGCACAGACGAAGACCACTGACAGGGATCTCTTCGTCTGTGCCTGCCGATTGACGGGACACTATGTGCCGGTTGTCCGGTATGTCAAGCAGCCGGGGTCGTATCGCCGCAGCTCGCACGCCCCTGCCCGGTGCGCCGGCCGGTCAGGAATACCGGATCTCCCACCAGCCGCGGGTGCACGACCACTTGCCCGCGGCCTTCACGCACGCCCGGAACTTGCGGCCGTTCGGGGCGTCCACCGCGTACGACGTGACGCTGCGGCGTCCGCCGCCCCTGACGACCGCGTGGCAGGCGTGGTAGGTGCGGCCCCCGTCGTCGGTCCAGTCGATGGAGATCCGGTCGCCGGAGCGCAGGCTGGTGCCCCATGCCCACCACACGTCCCGGCCGCGGTAGACGCCGCCGCCCTCGTACAGGTAGACCATGCCGCGGCGGCCCCCCTTGGTGCGGAATCGTGTGATCGCAACCTAGGGGGGCCGGTGTTGAGGATCCGTTGAGCCCGTGTTGATCTCCGCCGCGGGTCGCGCCGCCGCCGGTCAGGCGCCCGGAGGTTCCCGGGTCCCGTCCAGGTCCGCGCGGACGATGCCGTACATCACGCCGTCCCGCCACTCGCCGGCGCGGAAGCCGCCGCCGCGCAGCACGCCCTCCCGGGTGAAACCGGCCTTCTCCAGGGCCCGCTGCTCGGCCACGTTGCCGAGCTCGGTGGTCGCCTGCACCCGGTTGACCGGCGAGTGGTCGAACAGGTAGCGCGCCAGCAGCCGCTGCGCCCGCGTCCCGTGCCCCTTGCCGCGGAAGCCGGGCGCCACGATCAGGCCCATCTCCCAGCAGTACGACACCCGTGAGGTGAGTTGTCTGCGCCACGACACGAGGCCCGCCCGCTCCTCGCCGGAGGCGATCACGAGCATGCCGCCGTCGTCGCCGAGCATGCCGTTGTCGTCCCAGAGGCGGCGCAGGCGGTGGGGGTCCTGCCAGCCGTACCACTGGTACTCGCCGCTGCTGTCCGGGTCGCCGATCAGCCGGGTCAGGAACGCCAGGTCGTCCTCCCGGACGGCACGCAGTTCAATCGTCATGATCGCGACACTATGTGACAGGTGCGACGTCGGCGCGGGCCCGGCGTCCGGCCCGCAGTGCCAACGCCAGCGCCGCCAGCAGCGCCGCGCCCGTGAACGGCAACCACGACAACCCGGACGGCGGCCCGAACGTCCCGCCCGCCCCGGCACGGTCGAGCACCGCGGCCACCGCGAGCGCGGGCACCGCCTGGGCCGCTCCCGAGACGAGCGCGAGCACGGCGAGCCAGGCGACCCGCGCCGCGTTGCCGCGGCGGTACGGCTCGCCCTCGAACACCGACGTCAGCAGCCCTCCAAGGAGACGGACCGATGGTTGTTCATCATGCCCGCCGGGCCGGCCCCGCGTACAGAGGGCCCCGGCTCACTCGCAGGTCCTGGCCTCAGGACTGCAGAACTTCACCTCGGGGACGTCGGCCGACGGCTCGTCCAGCAGGGGCCGGGGCTGCCCGCGCAGGTGCCGGTCGAAGAAGGCGGTGACGTAGGCGCGGGTGACGTCGAGCGCGCGGGCGCCCGGCACGGTGGCGCCGTCCTCGATGCCGAGCTGGTCCATCAGGACGCCCAGGTCGGTGAAGGACGTGTGCGCGGCCCCCGTCAGCAGCAGCCAGCGCTTCCATCCGGTCAGCCGCGCCCAGACGCGCTCCCACGTGGCGGCCGGATCGCCCTTGCCCGGCGTGTACGTGGCGGGCTTGCCCAGGAACAGGAACGGCCGGGACGTCCCGGCCTCCGGGAGCGTCGTCTCCACGCTGCCGTCGAGGTCGATGCCGGCGCGCAGCCGGGTGTCGGCCGCGATCGACGCGACGGTGGCGGCGCCGCCCGCCGAGTGCCCGGCCATGGCGATCCTGGACGGGTCGATCAGGCGGGACCCCTTCCACGACGCGTGCGCGCCGGTGAGCCGGTCGAGCACGAAGGACACGTCGGCCGCCCGGCTCTGCTCCAGCTTCGCCCACCAGGCCGGGCCCTTGTCGTCGATCTCGCAGGTGACGCAGGTGGTGACCCGGCCGTCCGGGAAGGAGGTGGCGACGTTCTCGTAGGTGTGGTCGATGGCGGCCACCACGTACCCGTGGCTCGCCAGCTCCTCGGCCAGGGCCGTGAGCTCGGTGCGGGGCTTGCTGTGCCCGGGGGACAGGACGACGAGGGGCAGGCTGCGGGGGCGTCCGGCGGGGCGGGCGTCGGTGAAGGCGTTGGTCCGGGTCCTGCTCAGGGTGTCGGCCGGGAGGTAAGTGATCCCGCCGTCCTTGAGCAGCAGCTCCGACGCCTTGGCCGTCATGTACGGGGCACGCCGGCGGCCCGGCGACCTGGCCGGGTACCAGAGGGAGACCATGAGCTCGCGCGCCTTGACCGAGGGGACCCACGGGTCGGGGCGCGAGGTGTCCTTCAGGTACAGGGACGTGGTGCCGACCGGCCGGGAGCCGGTGGGGGCAGGCAGGTACGTCGCGGGCGCGGGCGCCGCCGATGCCGACGCGGCCGACGCAGCCGGCGCCACGGACGCCGCCGCCGGCGAGCCGTGCACCAGCCCGGCGGCCAGGACGACGGCGAGCCCGGCGACGGCCGCGGTCCCGCCGGCCCGGTTCGTTCTGAGGTGCTTGATCATGCACCGCAATGTACTCCGAGAGTATATACGCGGTGTATAAGAGAGCGGAGTGCGGGACACCCCCAGGGAGGGGCCCCGCCGCGCGGGTCAGCCGGCGGGCGGGGCGGCGGGCGGAGCGGCGCGGAAGCGGAAGGCGAGCACCGCCGCGCAGAGCAGCAGCACCCCGCAGACGCCCTGCTCGGCGACCATCCAGACCGGCAACGGCAGGAACAGCAGCACCCCCACCACCGCGACCAGGATCACGACGAGCACGATGCGCAGGCGCAGCAGCGCCCGGTCGCCGCCCCGCTGGGCCCGCCGGGCGAACACGAACGTCAGGACGGACGTCGCCGCCACGATGACGCCGCGCCCCCATGCCTCGGGGGTGACCAGCGACGGCGCGACGGCGGACAGGACGGCGATCGCCGCGACGGTCAGCAGGCTGAGCGCGGCGTAGGCGGCGACCAGGATTTCGGCCGTGTGCAGGCCGGAGCCGGGGAGCGCGGCGGGAGGGGTCGGCGTGGTCATGGGACATCCTCCGGATCTGTGCTGCTGGAGACCGCTCGGAAGGCGTGGACGGCGTCGGTGAGGATGACGCTGATTGGACTCTCCCCCACGGGGAGACCCCACGCTATGGGGGATTCCACCCAGATCTACCCGGAGGATCCATGACCCCGCGACTGGTCCATTGCCATCCCGTCACCTGTCTCAACGTCACGGGCATGGGAGAGCCCGGCGGCCCCGAACACCTGTCGGCCATCGGCGCCCTGTACGCCGTGGCCGCCGCGATGGGCGGCGCCGCCGGGCCGCTGGAGGGGCGGTGGTGGGTGGAGGACACGTCGCTGCCGCCGCTGGAGACCCCTCGCGACCAGTGGCGGTGGCACCTGCTGCTGCCGTTGCCCGGGATGCCCGAGCCGGGCGCGGCCGAGGCGGCGCGTGAGCGGGCCCGCCCGTCGGGGGCCGCCGTCGACCGGGTCCAGGTCGTCACCTTCACCGAGGGCGAGTGCGTGGAGCTGCTGCACGAGGGGCCCTACAGCGAGGAGAAGAGGTCGCTGGAGGTGATGGAGGCGTTCATGGCCGAGCACGGGCTGGTGCCCAACGGGCTGCACCACGAGATCTACCTGACCGAGTTCACCGACCCCGACCCGAAGACACTGCTCAGGCAGCCGGTCACCGCCCGCCCGGAGGAGGCGGCTCACCGGTAGAGGGCCGGGGTGCGCGGGGGTGCGCGGTGTCAGCGGGCGCCGGTCACGTCCGTGCGCCGGACCGCAGCGCGCCCCGTAGCAGGGGGCGGGCCGCCAGGGCGACGAGCACGGCGGCCAGCACCCCGACGCCCGCCATGAGGACGGCCCTGGTCAGCGCCCACGGCAGCGACTCGACGCGGTAGACGCTCACCAGGGTGAGGATCACCACGGCGACCCCCGAGACGGCCGCCACCACGCAGACCGGCAGCGCCGCGACGACCGCCTGCCGCACGAGCACCCCGCCCAGCGCCCGCTCCGGCACGCCGGCGGCGGCCAGCGCGGCGAACGAGCGGCGATGGTCGATCAGCTCCTCCGCCTGGTGCACCACCAGCGCGATCGACGAGGTCGTCAGGGCCAGCAGGAGCGCGACGTCCACCAGGGCGTGGCCCTGGGAGTAGCCGACGGAGGCCTGCTGGGCCCCGGCCCCCGCGCCGAAGAAGACCGTCAGGCTCACCACGGACAGGGCCCTGGCCCACGCCCGGGGGTCCGCCTCGACCAGCCGCGCGGCCAGCAGCGTCTCCGGAGACCGGGCCCGCCGGCCGGCCCGGCGGGCGTACGCCCTGATCAGCCAGGTGGTGGCCAGGGTCGCGCCGATCAGCAGCAGGACCAGCCCGGCCGCCATGGCGGTCACCGTCCCGTACTTGCCGACCACGGGGAAGCGGCCCTTGACCGACAGCCCGAGGACGAGCAGGCCCACGCCCGCCGCGAACAGGACCAGGTCCAGCGCCCGCGGCCCCCGCACGCGGGCGCGGCGGGTCACGCCCAGCGGCGAGGTGACGACGTGCCGGCCGGCGCGGGCCCCCGACAGGACACCGCCGAGCGTCACCAGGGCGACGACCACGGGGATCTGCGGCAGCGGCCCGCCGAGGTGGGTGACGAGGTAGAGCGCGCCGCCGGTCAGCGAACCGGCCAGCGCCAGCAGGCCGCCCTCCAGCGCGCCCAGCCGCCGTACGTCGCCCGGCGTCGCGCCCGCCAGCCGCAGGGCGGCCAGCCGCCGTTCCCTGGTGGCCGAGGCCAGCCGATTGGCCTGGTGGACCAGGCCGGCGACCGGCACGGCCAGCAGGGCCAGGCCGAGCCCGGTCAGCGAGCCGTCCTCGTCCTGGAAGTCGGCCATGCCGACGGCCGTGCAGACCAGGAACGTGGCCACCGCCGCCCCGGCGGCGACCAGCCGGGCGCGCACGCGTTCGGCCCGCGAGCGTCCCCTGTGCAGCATGCGGAGCACGGTGATCATCTTTCCGCCCCCACCAGGACGGCGCCGTCGCGCAGCGGGATCTCGCGGTCGGCGTAGGCGGCCACCCGGTTGTCGTGGGTGACCAGGACGACGGCCGCCCGGCCGGCGCGGGCCGCGCCGAGCAGCGCGCCCATCACCTGCTCGCCGCCGAGCGTGTCCAGGGCTCCGGTGGGCTCGTCGGCGAACACCACACGCGGGCCGGTCACCAGCGCCCGCGCGATGGCGACCCGCTGCCGTTGCCCGCCGGACAGCTCGCCGGTGCGCCGCCCGGCGCAGTCGGCCACCTCCAGCCGGGCCAGCCACTCGGCCGCGGCGGTCGTCGCCTCCTGCCGGCCGTGCCGGTTGAACAGCAGCGGCAGCGCGACGTTCTCCGCCGCGGTCAGCTCGGGCACCAGCTCGCCGGACTGGAAGACGATCCCGAAACTCTCGCGTCGCAGCCGGGTCAGGTCGTCCTCGGGCAGCGTGTCGATGCGCCTGCCGTCGAGGACGACCTCGCCGGACTCCGGCCGGACGACCCCGGCCAGGCAGTGCAGCAAGGTCGACTTGCCCGCGCCGCTCGGACCGGTGACCGCGACGATCTCGCCCTCTGCGATCGCGACCGAGACGCCGTTCAGCGCCCTGGTGCCGCCGAACGACTTGCCCAGGCCCCTGGCCTCAAGCATCGATGTCCTCCTTCATCCGCGCGAGCGCGGTCTCGATCCAGCGCAGGTCGGCGTCGAGGTGCTGGAGCGCGTAGTCGGCCGCCAGCACCTGCGCGGGCGAGCCGGTCGCCTTCTCGGCGGTCAGCTCCCGCATGCGGGCCAGGTGGGCCTCGCGTTGCCGCAGGAGGTAGCCGTCGGCGGCCTTCCCCGCGACGGCGACCCGGGCGAACAGGGGACTGGCGACGTACGGCGCCGACGGCTCGACGGCGTTCAGCCACCGCTCCAGCTCCGCCCGGCCGGCATCGGTGATCGCGAACAGGGTGCGCTCGGGACCGCCCTCCTGCTGCGTCTCGGCCACCTCCGCCAGTCCGTCGCGTTCCAGGCGTTGCAGCGTGGCGTAGACCTGCCCGTACGCCAGGGGCTTGGCGCCGGCGAGACGGTGATCATGCTCTTTCTTGAGCTCGTAGCCGTGCTTCGGCCGCTCGACGAGGAAGCCGAGCAGCACGTGACCGGTTGACATGATCACGACTATACATTCAATGAATAGTCGTGTGGACGGAATCGGCGGGCTTACGCGAGGGGGGCCCTTGTGTGCGGTGAGGACCAGAGGTGCACGCGGGTGCAGCCTGCTGGCGTGCGCAGGGCTCAGGGCAGGGCGAGGAGGCTGACGGCGAGGGCTGCGGTGCCCAGGCCAACGAGCTGGCCGCGGTGGATGCGTTCGGCGAGCACGCCGCGGGCCAGCAGCACCGTGCCGGCCGGGTAGAGGGCGGTGACCACGGCCACCACGGCCAGGTCGCCGCTGCGGGCCGCGAGCAGGAACAGCAGGTTGGCCACCGAGTCGAGCACGCCCGCGGTGGCCGACAGCACGTACGCGGGCCGCTCGGGGCCCAGCCGGCGGCGCAGCAGCCCGGCCGCGGCCAGGGTGACGGCCGAGGAGACCGCCCGGCCGACGATCAACGGCGCCACCCCGCTGTCGGACGGCGCCTGGTGCAGGAAGACGAGCTGGAGGGCGATCGCCGACCCGGCGCCGAACGCCAGCAGCAGCGCCGTCCGCGACGGGCGCGCCGACCCCGCGCCGTGCCCCGCGCTGACCAGGACGACCGCCACCAGCGCGAGCGGCAGCCCCACCAGCCCGGCGGCCGACAGGTGCTCGCCTTGGAGCAGCCCCACGGCGACGGGCAGCGCGGCCGAGACCAGCGCGGTCACCGGCGACAGCACGTTCATCGGGCCGATCGCCAGCGTGCGGTAGAGCAGGGCGAACACGGCCGCCGAGGCGACGCCCGAGGCCGCGCCCCAGCCCAGCGCGGCGGGGCTGAACGACGCGCCGAGCATCGGCCACAGCAGCAGCTCGACCACGAGGCTGGCCGGGGCCGCGACCATCACGGTGCGCAGCACGTGGGCCTTGCGGGCGCCCAGGCCGCCGAGGAAGTCGGCGCAGCCGTAGGCGAGCGAGCTGCCCAGGGCCAGCAGCAGAGCGATCACGACACCTCCCGGACCATCAGCGGAACGACCAAAGAGTACATTAGACTGACCGCTGGAGGACAACGGACCGACCGCGCAGTACATTGCACCGGTCCGTCCCGCGAGGAAGGTGAACAGATGGCCGAGCCGGCCCGCGCCCTGCGCACGGTCGCCCACAACGTCAAGGCCGCCCGCACCCGCGCCGGCCTGTCCCTGGAGGAGCTGGGCCGGCGGGCCCAGGTCAGCAAGGGCGCGCTGGTGGCGCTGGAGAAGGCGCAGGGCAACCCCAACCTGGCCACGCTGGTCCGGCTGGCCGACACCCTGGGCATCCCGGTCTCGGACCTGATGCAGGGGCCGCCGGAGGGCCGCCTGCGCGTGGTGGCCGCCGACGCCGTGGCCCCCTTGTGGACCGGGCCGCGCGGCGGCCAGGCCCGGCTCATGCTGACCACCACCGGCCCTGCCCCGGTCGAGGTCTGGCGCTGGCGGCTGGAACCCGGCGAGGAGTACCCCAGCCAGCCCCATCAGGCCGGGGTGGTGGAGACCCTCAGCGTCGTCTCCGGGCGGATGACGCTCGTCCTCGACGGCGCCGAGCACTCCGTCGAGGCCGGCCAGACCGCCACCTTCGACGGCGACGCCCCGCACGGCTACCGGGGCGAGGGCGACGGCGCCTGCGACATGATCATGACGGTCCACCTTCCTCCGGGCCCCCGGACGCCGTGAGCTCCGCCCGCCGTCAGGAGGCCAGGCGCTCGATGGCGAAGGCGGACAGGAAGCCCACGGTCGTGATCAGCCCGGTGAGGACGTGCGCCTGCTCGAACGCCTCCGGGATCATGGTGTCGGCCACCATGGCCAGGATGGCGCCGGCCGCGATCGCCGTGATCAGCGCGATCGCCTCGGGGGAGGCCGACCGGAGGGTCAGGTAGCCGGCCAGGGCCGCCACGCCGCTGATCACCGCGATGCCGCCCCAGACGCCGAACACGTACGCGGGGCTGCGCCCGGCCCGTCGCATGCCGGCGGCGCTGGACAGGCCCTCGGGGACGTTGGAGACGAACACCGCCGCCACGACGGCGAGGCCGATCTCGCCGCCGTACAGCAGGGACAGCCCGAGCACCACCGACTCGGGGATGCCGTCGAGCAGCGCGCCGACGGCGATGGCGGCGCCGCTGCCCTGCGCGTCGGCCTCGCTGGGCTGCTGGTCGCCGGAGCGCTTGCGGTGGCGGGCGCCGTGCCGCGCCAGGATCGCGTTGGCCGCCACGTACGCGCAGGCTCCGGCCAGGAAGCCGACGGCGGTGGGCAGCAGGCCGCCCGACCGTTCGGCCTCGTCCAGCAGCTCGAAGGAGAGCGCCGAGATCAGCACCCCGGCGCCGAAGGCCATGACGGCGGCGATCACCCGCGCCGGGACCCGCACCAGCATCGCCACGGCCGCGCCGAGGACCAGCGCGCCTCCGGCGACCAGCCCCCATGCCCCCGCTTCCAGCCACTCAGGCATGTGCACCGATCCCTCTCCGCGTCCTCGTCCCCAGGTTCTCTTGCCTGTGTCCTTCCCGTCACGCGTTCCGGAGGCGGGGATTGGGGTGGAACGCCCCGGGTAGGGCAGGCGGCGTTCCGCCCCCGTCGTGAGGAGACTTGGATGGAGCACCGCCACACCTCTTGCACCCCGCGTCCGGCGCGACAGCTCTACGAGATCACCGCCCTGGACGCGTCCGGCGAACGCTGGCACACCATCGGCTGGGGGATCGACCAGGCGGAGGCCGAGTCGGCCGCGCGCGCGTGCGTCACCTGCCCGGCCCCGCCCTACCGGGCCGCCCGGATCCGGCGCGACGGCCGGGTCCTCGCCGAGCACCGCCGCACCGCGTGAAGGCGCCGCCGTCGCCGCGCGTGGCGCTGCCGGTGATGTGCCACCGGTGGGCGCACATCACGTTCGTGCACTGGCGCTACCCCGTCGAGGCGGTCCGCGAGCTGGTGCCGGACGAGCTCGCCGTCGAGACCATGGACGGGTCGGCGTGGGTGGGGGTGACGCCGTTCCTCATGGAGGACGTACGGGTGCCCGGCCTGCCCGCCGTGCCGTGGTTGTCGGCGTTCCCGGAGACCAACTGCCGCACGTACGTGCGGGACGCGCGCGGCCGTTCCGGCGTCTGGTTCCTGTCGCTGGACGCGGGACGGCTGCTGGCCGTGCTCGGCGGCCGCTCCGGCTACGGGCTGCCCTACCACTGGTCCGACATGTCGGTCCGGATCGACCGGCGGCGCCGCCGCTACCGCTGCCGCCGGCGGTGGCCGGGGACGCCGGGCGTGCGGTGCGACGCCGAGGCGGAGGTGGGCGGCGTCCTGCGGGAGCACGAGCAGGACGAGCTCGCGCACTTCCTGACCGCCCGCCACCGCCTGTTCACCAGAGTGGCGGGCCGGCTGGCCGCCGCCGAGGTCGAGCACCCGCCGTGGCCGCTGCAGCACGTCGAGCTGAGCGGCCTCGACCAGGACCTGCTGCGGGCGGCCGGCCTGCCCGACCCGGCCGGCCCGCCCCTCCTGCACGCCTCTCCGGGCGTGGACGTACGCGTCGGCATGTGGTCGTGGTGACCTGACGCCAGGCCCGCGTGCAAGCCGATCGCGACGGCCGTGGACGGACGCGTCGACGGCGAACCGCCACTGAGGGGACGCCGGGCGGAAGGTACTCAGGGATGACTCCGGTCTCCTCCTCCAGTCGGATGGTCTTGTCGGAGGAACTGACCGATGATCAGGTCCCCGACGATTGGAGTCGCGATGCGAAGACCAGTCCTGATCCTCACCCTCTTATCGGCCCTCGCGGCGCCGCTCGCGCCGGTCCCCGCGGCAGCGGCCGCCACCACCGCCCCGGCCGTGCGGTGGACGCCGTGCGCGGAGGATCCCGCGGCCGACTGCGGGACGCTGACCGTGCCGGTCGACTGGAACGATCCGCGCGCCGGGACGTTCGAGCTGGCCCTGGCCCGGCGCCGGGCGAGCGACCCGGCCGCCCGCATGGGGTCGCTGGTGATCAACCCCGGCGGCCCCGGCGGCTCCGGCGTGGACGCCGTGGTGAACAACTGGCTCGGCTTCACCCCCGAGATCACCAGCCGCTTCGACGTGGTCGGCTTCGACCCGCGCGGCGTGGGCCGCAGCCATCCCGTCACCTGCTCGCTGGAGCTGGCCCAGCAGGCGCCCGACCCGCTGTCGATCAAGGACCAGGCCGGTTGGGACGCCCTGCTCGCCTTCAACCGGCGCTACAGCGAGGACTGCCGCCGGCGCACCGGCCCGCTGTTCGACAACGTCCACACCGGGTACGTGATCCGCGACCTCGACGCCCTGCGCGCCGCGCTCGGCGACGACAAGCTGACCTACTACGGCGTCTCGTACGGCACCCTGATCGGCCAGCTCTACGCCGAGCGCTACCCGCGCCGCGTCCGCGCCCTCGCGCTGGACAGCAACATGGACCACAGCCTGGGCACCCAGGCGTTCCTGGACACCGAGGCCTGGACCTCCCAGGACTCCTTCGACGAGTTCGTGGCCTGGTGCGGCCGGACCGACTCGTGCGCGCTGCACGGCAGGGACGTCCGCGCGGTGTGGCACGAGCTGCTGGCCAGGGCGGAGCGGGGCGAGCTGACCTTCCCCGGGCAGCCGGACGTCAAGCTGCGCAGGCTCGACCTCATCGGCCTGGCCTTCGGCGCGTTCTACGGCCCGGCCTGGAGCCAGCTCGCCGAGCTGCTGGCCGCCATGGAGAGCGGCGCCGGCCCGGTCAGCCCGCTCCTCGCGCCGCCCGTCCGGGCCGCCGGGGAGACGGTCAACGACGCGAGCTTCGTCTTCTGCCAGGACTACGCGCTGCCCGTCCGCGGCTACCGCGACTGGGACCGGCTGCTGCGCAGGTCGGCGGCCCTCGCGCCGGACATGCTGGTCAGCGCCGCGGCGCACCCGCTCGCGCTGGCCTGCCAGGGCACGGCCACGCCCAACCGGCAGCACCGGCTCAGGGTGGACGGCTCGCCGGCGCTCCTGCTCGGCAACGCCCTGCACGACCCGGCCACGCCGTACGTGTGGGCGGCCTCCACGGCGCTGCAGGCCGGCCGGCAGGCCCGCCTGCTGACCTACGAAGGCTGGGGGCACGGCATCTACGGGCGCGGCGAGTGCACGACGGCCGCCTTCGACCGCTACCTGGTCTCCCGTGAGCTGCCCGCCAGGGGCGCCCGCTGCCCGGCCGTACCGCCGGGCGAGTTGTCGCTCAGGCGGGTCCCGAGCCCGAGCCCGCTGCCCGGCCGCCCGGGGTGGACGTCCGTCCTGCGGTAGCCGGATGGTGACGCGGCCTCGCGGCCCCCTCTCCGCGAGGCCGCGTCCTACCCCCGGGCGCCCGAGGTCAGGCGCTCGCGGAGGGCGTCGAGGCGGGTCATGGCCGGGGTCGCGGTGATGCCGTGCAGGACGACCGAGAGCACCACGGTGAAGGCCGTCACCGCCCACAGCTCCTCGGGCGGCACGCCGAAGTCGGCGTGACCCAGCGCGTACGCCAGGTAGAACAGCGAACCCACTCCCCGGATGCCGAACAGCGAGATGACCCGGCGCTCGCGGGGGCCGGCCGGGCCCCGGACCTGGGAGAGCCAGCCCGCCAGCGGGCGGATGACCAGGATCAGCAGCGCCCCGACGAGGGCGCCGCGCCAGGTGAGCGGGGCCAGGCCGCCGGCGGCGACGAATCCGCCGAGCAGGAGCAGCAGCCAGGAGGTGAAGAGCCGTTCGAGCTGCTCGACGAAGCCGTGCAGGACGTTGTTGTAGCCGTGGCCGTGCTCGACCCGGCGGATGGCGCAGGCGGCGACGAACACGGCGATGAAGCCGTAGCCGCTGACCAGCTCGGTGACGCCGTAGGCGAGCAGGGTGGCGCCCAGGGCCACGAAGCCGTCGCGGCGCTCGGCCAGGCGCAGCTCCTCGGCGGGGGAGTGGAAGAACAGCCGGCCGAGCAGGCGGCCGATCAGCAGGCCGCAGACGACCCCGGCGACGATCCGGTAGAGCACGTCCGTCAGCGCCCACTCGCCCGTCCAGCCCAGGCCGCCGGCGGTGGCCAGGGCGATGGCGGCGTACACGAAGGGGAAGGCCAGGCCGTCGTTCAGGCCCGCCTCCGAGGTGAGGGCGAAGCGGACCTCGTCGTCGGCGTTCTCGGCGTCGGCCGGCTCGCCCACGCTGACGTCGGAGGCGAGCACCGGGTCGGTCGGCGCGAGCACCGCCCCGAGCAGCAGCGCGGCGGCGAGGGGCCAGCCCAGCACGCCGGTCGCCGCCGCCGTGACCCCGGCGACGGTCAGCGGCATCGCCCAGCCGAGCAGCCGCCAGGTCGTCGACCAGCTCCGTAACCCGATCCGCCGGTTGAGCGCCAGCCCCGCGCCCATGAGCGAGACCAGCACGCAGATCTCGGTGATGTGCTCGACGGCCGCCCGGCGGGCGACGGGATCGGGCTCGGGCAGCCCGATCGGCAGCAGGTACAGCCCCATGCCGCCGAGCAGGTAGACCAGGGGAGGGGAGAAGGCCCGGCGGGCGAGCAGGCCGGGCAGGACGGCGGCGAGCAGCGCGGCGGCGCCGCCGAGGGCCAGGACGAGATCGGGGGTGGACATCCCGGCCCCACTGCCCTGATCAACTCAGGACAATCTTCCTTTTATGCTCGCAAACCGCTCAGTATCGCCCGGATCGGCGAGCCTCGGCTGTCGTCGGCATATCGCGGCAATATGCACTAATAGCTACTTTTCCGACCCCTCGCTGCGCGCCTACCGTGACAGGACCCCCCAACTTCTGGAGGAGGATCCGTGTCAAGGTCTCTCCGTGTCACGCTCTCCGTCGTCCTCGCCCTCTCCTTCCTGCTGGTCACCTCCCCGGCCCAGGCCGCCGTGCTGGTCCGGGTGCTGCGGTACGACGCCTCCCGGTCGGCGGAGTTCGTCACCGTGATCGACCAGGCCGCCCAGGTCTGGAACGCGAACGTGGTGAACGTCCGGCTCATGCGGGGCACGCCCGCGAGCTTCGTCGTCCTGGCCGACAACAACTGGCCCAGGACGCTGCCCACCAGCCTCGGCCGCGGCACGATCTGGATGGGCCGCCAGGCGGTCGACCAGGGCTACTACCCGCTGCGTATCGCCACCCACGAGATCGGCCACATCCTCGGCCTGCCGGACCGGCGCACCGGGCTCTGCGGCGACCTGATGTCCGGCTCCAGCGCGCCCGTGAGCTGCACGAACGCCACCCCCAGCGGGGCCGAGCGGGCCGAGGTGGACCGCAACTTCGCCGGCAGCGCGCCCGCGGTCGAGTTCGGCCGCGTCCACGAGGACCGCTGACCTCCGACGCGCCGCGCCAGGCCAGGTCACTCCGTGCCGCCCCGCCGGTTCGTCCGGCGGGGTTGGCCGGCGGGCCCTGATCGTATTGCCTGGGAGCAATCGCCCTCCGACGTGAGGATCAGCGCATGCCACGTTCGAGAGCCGTCCTGTCAGCCCTCGCCGCCGCGGTCTCGGTCCTGGCGGCCGGCGGATCGGCCGAGGCGGCGGCGGACGTGCCGTTACCCTCGGCGGTCTTCCGCGCCACGCACAACAGCTACTCGGGCAACCTCGCCGGCGCCAGGAACTCGATCGCCTACCAGCTCGACCACGGCGTGCGCTTCGTCGAGCTGGACGTGCACGACAACGGGTACGCCACCGCCCGCGACTACTCCGTCGGCCACGACGCCCCCGGCGACGAGGTGGACCACGCGGGCAACCCGGCCTCCAACCTCCTCGGCGACTGGCTCGCGGTGATCGCCGGCTGGTCGGCGGCGCATCCCACGGCCGCGCCGATCGTCGTCGCCCTCGACCTCAAGGACGACCTGACCGACAACCCGTCCTACGCCGCGGGCAACCCGGCCGCGCTGAACGACGAGCTCGTCGCCGCCTTCGGGCCGCGGCTGCTGCGGGCCGAGGACTACCCGGCCGGCCCGCCTGCCGTGGACGCGTTGCGCGGCCGCGTGCTCGCCGTGATCTCCGGCGACGGCACGACCCGCACGCTGTACAAGCGCGACCTCGGCGCCAACCCGGCCGTCGCGGCCAACACCCGCGGCCAGGTCGTGGAGGTGCACGACTCGGGCGCCGGAGCGCTGTGGTACTGGACCGGCGTGTACGGCGCCGACGGCCGGGTGACCTGGCTGCGCCACGGCAGGTACGACAGCGGCGTCACCCCCGCCGTCGCCCTCAACGACGACGGCGACCTGGTCGAGGTCCACCAGTCGCAGAACGCCACCACGCTCTGGTACCGCGTGGGACGCCTGGACGCCGCCGGCGAGATCACCTGGTCCGCCAGCCGCCAGTACGACAACGGCGTGCTGCCGACGATCCGCTTCACCGACGCGAACGGGACCCGGCTCCGGGAGATCCACCGCAGCCAGAGCAACAGCCAGAACTGGGAGTGGTCCGGCACGCTCGACGCCGGCGCGGCGAGCGTCACGTGGAGCGGCAACGCCAGGACCTCCGACGCCCGCCACGACAAGACCACCTCCTACGGCGGCGCGCCCCGCGTGCACGTGTGGACCGGCGCCGACGGCCCGACCCCGTCGCGGACCCTGCGGGTGGACACCGGCGCGTTCACCGGCGACCGCATCCGCCACCGGCAGGTCGCCTTCGCCGAGTTCCAGCAGGGCGACAGCGCGGAGCTGCGGCAGGACGCGCTGTTCTACGCCGCGCCCGCCGGGCAGTCGTCGTTCATCACCGAGGCGCGGCGGGCGGGCCGGCTCGTCCGCGGCTGGGACTTCGACTCGGCGGGCCAGGCGACCGATCCGCCGGCGAACTACCCGGCCACCAACCATCCGTACGACCCCTGGTACCAGGACCTGCTCACGCGGACGGGCGCGGTGGAGTGACCGGCGGACGGCGGCGGGTCAGCACGCGGGTGGTGCCGCCGTCGTCCTCGGTGATGTCGCGTACGTGCTCGAAGCCGAGCTTGCGCAGCACGGCCAGCGAGGCGAGGTTGTCCGCCGCGACGGTGGCGTGCACCTCGGTCAGGCCGAGGGCGTCGAAGCCGTGGCCGACGATCGCCTCGGCCAGCTCCCGGCCCAGGCCCGCCCCCCACACCGCGGGGACCAGCGCGTAGATGAGCTCGTGGCCCGACACGGTGTCGGTCGGCTTGATCTCGGCGTGCCCGACCAGCTCGCCGTCCCGGCGGACGGCCCAGACGGCGAACAGGTCCTGGGCGTAGACCTTGCTGAAGATGCGGCCGAACAGCGCGCGGTCCTCGGCCTCGGTGGCGGTGCCGTCCCCCATCCAGCGCGTGACCCGCGGATCCTGGAACATGGCGACGAACGCGTCCTCGTCGGCGGGGACGTACGGCTCCAGCAGCAGCCGCTCGGTGCGCAGAGTGGGGGTCATGAACGGCGAACCTACTCCACCGCCGCCGGCCCGACGACTCGTTTTCCGGCCGGGACGCCGCCGCTCACGCCTCCAGTTCGGCCGCCCGGCGCAGGTCTTTGGGCCGGCCCAGGGCGCGGCGCATCCGGATCAGGTCCTCCCGCGAGACGTAGTGGACCTCCAGGCCGCCGGGGCCGGTCGCGGTCACCGCGCGGTCCAGGCACTCGCCGACCCGAAGCCCGCCCCAGGGCAGCGCCGGGGTGCAGCAGTCGCCGCCGGCTCCGGGGGAGGTGAATCGCGTCTTCGGGCGCAGCAGGGAGTCCGGGTGCACGGGCAGCGGGCCGCCCGTCTCGTCGGCGAGCCGGGCGCCGACCGAGGCGAAGGCGGCGGCCAGGGCCGGGGCCTGGGCGGGGCGGCCGTCCCAGAGCAGGTCGAGGTCGCCGGTCAGCTCGGCCGAGCCGTGCATGATGCCGGCGACCTGCCCGATCACCACGGCCCGGACGCGATGCCGGTGCAGGGCTTCGAGCAGGGGGAACGGGTCGAAGCCGAGCGCGCCGTCGGTGGCGACGGTGCCGGCGTCGTCGTCGGCGTCCTCGTGGCCGACGCCGGTGGCCCCCCGTTCCAGGGCCAGTTCGCGGGTACGTCGTGCGGCGGCGCGGAGGCGGTCCAGCGGTTCGTCGATCATCCGGACATGCAACACCGGCCGCCGCCGTGGCGCACCCGATTTTCCGCGTGCCGACCTGGTCGCATGACCAGCCCCGCAGGCCGGCGGCCACCGCTTCCGCAGCACGGCGGTGCCGCTGGAGCCGGGCGAGGGCGCGGGTTCACGGCTGGCCGTCCTGGTCGGCGGGGACGCGGCGCATGAACAGCTCCAGCCGGGACCGGCCGTCCGGATGGTCGAGCGTCACCCGGTCGCACACGCGCTGTATCATCCACAACCCCATGCCGCGCTGCGGCGGCCAGGCCGGGACGCGGTTGAGGTGGGCGTTCGTCAGGGTGCCGCGCTCGTCGATCACGTGCACGGTCACGCCGTCCTCGTCGCTGCGGGCGCTCACCGTGCCGGGCGCCCGGGCGTGTTCCAGGACGTTGCCGGCCGCCTCGCTGACCGCCAGCACCAGCCGTTCCACCCGCTGCCTGTCGAGCCCCGACTCCAGGGCGAACTCGCCCACCAGGCGCCGCAGGTGACCCAGGTTCGTACCGATCGGCACGTGCAGCCCGAAGGACTCGCCCATGGTCACCGCCTGATTCATCCCGTTGGCCGGTACCGGCCCCCCCGCCGCAAATCCTAAGCACCCTGATACGACATTCGGCCGGATATTCCGTGAAACCGCTCCGAAAGGCGTGCCGCGCCTGCCCGGGATGAGGACGACCTCGGGCTACCGGCCGGTTCCGTGCGCGGGCGGCTCGCCGGAGGGGAACAGGATCGCGCTGAGCAGGTAGGGGGCGCGGCCGGGGGCCGGGGTGTTGCCCAGCCGGTTCCGTCCGCCGGCGCGGCTGTTCAGCGGGAACGTCCGGCGGCTGTTCCCCGCCGACACCTACCGGACCATGCTCGCCGAGGACTTCACCCCCGCCGGCATCGCCCGGACGCGCCAGGAGATCCGGGCCGTGGCCGCCGCCATCCCGGAGTTCCGGGCGCGACCGCCTCGGCCGCCGAGCTGCCCGACGATCGTGTTGTCGGTGACCCGCGCCGCGCGAGGGCGGGAGCGTCAGCACGCCGCCAACCGCGAGCACCAGCGCCGCTACGCCGACAGCCTGCCCGACGGACGCCACGAGGACGTCCTCTCGGGCCATCTGGTCCAGGCCGAGCAGCCGCAGCTCGTCGCCGACCGCACGGCCCGGCTCATCGGGTGAAGCATTCGCCGGACGGGGTGAGCCGGGCGGACATGTTGCGTTCCATCATGTTCAGCGCAGCCTGCCCGAGATCGTGGTGGATGGCCGCCACGCAGTCGGGCGGCACGGTCAGCTCGTAGTGCCGCACGTACGCGTCCAGCGCGCTGTACAACACGCACTGCTCCGTCACCTGCCCGGCCAGGACGACCCGCTCCACCCCGCTCTGCGACAGCAGGTACTCCAGCGCCGTGCCGAAGAAGGCGCTGTGCCGCACCTTGGGCAGGAACGCGCACCCCGACGGCGGCAGGACCGGCTGCACCAGGTCGGGCCGCCGGCCCTTCATCGCCCGCTCCTCGATCTCCCGCCGGTCGGCGGCGAAGTCGCCGTAGTTGTCGTTGACGTACACCAGCTCGACGTCGTCCCGCTCGCGGGCCCGCGCCACCAGGTCCGCGAGCGGCTCGACGATCGGCTCCACCTGCCGGGCGAGCCGCTCGGCGTCCTGGTGCTCGTACGGGTTCAGCATGTCGATGACGACCAGCGCAGATCTTGCCATAACCCCTGTTCTGTCCAGCTAGCTGCCGTTTTATCGCGGACGAATCGGGGCATGGCGGGGTGGGTCAGTTCTGGTCGATGAACCGCTGGGCGAGGGTCCGGCCCAGCGTCACGGCCTGGTCGTGGTTCTCGATGGCCGCCACCTTCGTCCCGGAGCCGGTGAACACGATGTACGTGACGCCGGAGTCGGTGCCGCCGTTGCTCGGGTCGGGATTGATGCCCAGGTCGGCGGCGGTGCGGTAGGAGGCCTCACCGATGATCCCCGACGGGCCCGTGTCGCCCGTGACCGCGTACTCGACCTGGCCGTTGTAGATGACCGCCACCACCGTCCCGCAGCCGATGCCCTTGGTCCGGTAGTCCCAGATCGAGCTGGGGCTCGGCACCACCACGTACGGGAGCTGCGCGGCGTTGAGCGGCGTGTCCGAGGTGGTGTGGCAGAACGTCTCGGCCTGGAAGCAGCAGTCGGTGTTCTCGTTGCACTGCGCGGTCCGCACGCCGTCGCAGTCGATGTCCAGGTCGCCCTTCCAGAACACGCCGCCGGTCTTGCCGCACACCGCGACGGTCCCGGAGGAGACGTCGGAGTCGGTCTTGTACTTGCCGTTGGAGATCTGGGCGCACGTGGTGACCTTGGCGAGCAGCTGGTCGGCGGTGGGCCCGCCGGCGCCGCCGGTCGTGGTGCCGGTGACCGCGGCGCTGTGCCCGGACTCGTTGCCCGCCGCGTCCACCGCCGTGATCGTGTACGTGTGCGTGGACCCGGCGGCCAGCCCCGCCACCGTGGCGCTCGCGGTGGGCGAGGTCGCCACCACGGTCGTGCCCTCGTAGACGCGGTAGCCGGTGACGCCCACGTTGTCGGTGGAGTCCGTCCAGGCCAGGGAGATGCCGGTGGCCGAGACGCCGGTCACCCGCGGGCTCGCCGGCACCGTGGGCGCCTGGCCGTCGGCGCCGCCGGCGCCGCTGACCGACAGCCTGTCCACGTTCGGGCCGCCCTCGGCGCCGGTCCCGGTCGCGCGGACGGTGTTGACGCCCGCGTTCAGCGTCACCGTGGCGCGGACGTCGGCCCAGGTGTCCCAGCTGCCGGTGCCGGGGAAGGCCAGGCCGGTCACCGCGGTGACGCCGTTGACGGCGACGTCCATCGGGCGGCCGGCGGCGGTGCCGTTGGCGTAGCGGAAGGTCAGCGTGTGGCTGCCGGCCTCGGCGACGTTGACCGACCACTCGATCGAGCCGCCGGGGGCGTTGACGTAGTCGACGAACCCGGCGCCGGTGTAGCCGGCGTGGTTGGTGGCCACGCTCGCCCCCGTCAGCGTCGCCGCCTCGGCCTGGTACTCGGTGGCCGGGGCGTCGGCGGTCGTGGCCTCCAGGAAGTCGAGGTTGGGGTTGCCGCCCGCGGACGCGGCGGTGACCCGGATCTTGTTGTCGCCCCGGTTCAGGGCGGCGGTGAGGGTGGAGGTCGCCCAGGTGTCCCAGTTCGCGGTCGCGCCGAACGAACGCCCGGCGGACACGACCGTGCCGTTGACCGAGACGTCGGCGACGCGGGCGGAGCCGGTGCCGTTGGCGTACCTGATGGCCAGCGTGGCGGTGCCGGCCGCCGGGGCGTTGACGGTCCATTCGGTGTACGGGCCGGCCGCGTTGACGCTGTTGACGAAGCCGGTGCCGGAGAACCCGGCGTGGTTTGCCTCGACGGCGCCCTGGACGTTGGTGGCGTTCTCGGCCTCGTAGCGCACGGTCGCCGCGCGCGCGGGCAGCGCCACGAGCGCGGAGACGGCCAGGCACGCGGCGGCGACCGGGACGAGGGTGCGTAAGCGGGTTGCGGGCACGGTCACTCCCTCGGGGGGTGGGGGGCTACTGGATGGCGGAGCGGCGGATCGTGTCGGCGCTGCCGTCGCCGTTGTTGTCGGAGTTGGTCGAGCCGAACCAGATGGCGGCGGCGCCCGGTACCTTCTCGACCAGGCGCAGCCTGCCGTACGTGCCGTTGAAGTAGGAGTTGACCGTCGAGACGTTCTCGCCGTTCAGGACGATGCGCCACAGCCGCTGCCCGCGCAGCGCCGCCATGAAGACCGTGTTGCCGACGATCGCGATGCCGCTCGGCGAGGCCTCGGCGACGCCCCAGGTGTACTTGGGGTTGGTCATGCCAGAGGTGGTGCAGGTGCCCTCGCAGGTGGGCCAGCCGTAGTTCTTGCCGGGCTGGATCAGGTTGAGCTCGTCGCGCGCGGAGTTGCCCAGCTCCGACGACCACAGCCGGCCGGCGGAGTCCCAGGCCAGGCCCTGCGGGTTGCGGTGGCCGTAGCTGTAGACGCGGGTGCCGAACGGGTTGCCGGGCGCGGCGGCGCCGGTCCTGGTCAGGCGCAGGATCTTGCCGTTGAGCGAGTTCAGGTTGGGCGCGTTGGCCGACTGCTGGGCGTCGCCGGTGGTGGCGTACAGGTAGCCGTCGGGGCCGAAGCGGATGCGGCCGCCGTTGTGGTAGCGGTTCTTGTCGATGCCCTGGAGGATCGTGGTGTAGCCGCTGAGCGTGCTGCCGTTGAAGTTCATCCTCGCGATGCGGTTGCCCTCGGCGGCGGTGTGCATGAAGAACACCTCCTGGTCGGTCGTGCCGTTCCAGGTGGGGGAGAGGTCCAGGCCCATCAGGCCGCCCTCGCCGTCGGTGGTCTGCACGTTCGGCACGGTCCCGACCTGCGTCTTCGTGCCCGACGGTGTCACCTTGAACACCTTGAACGTGTCCCGCTCGGTGACCAGCGCGAACGAGCCGTCCGGCGTCCAGGACGCGTCCCAGGGCACGTCCCAGCCGCCCGCGACGGAGGTCGGCGTCTGCGGCACGGTCCCGCAAGCGCCCGTGGTGAACGAGGCCGACGCCGGGCTCGGCGCGGAGAGCTGGCCGGCGGTGTCGCGGGCGACGACGTCGAGCTGGTAGGTGCGCGCGCACTCCAGCGGCACGCTCGTGCTGGTGGCGGGCGGCGCGCCGGTGACGGTGGCCAGCACGGCGCCGGAGGCGTGGTCGCGGACCAGGTAGGCGCGCACGCCGCCGTCGTCGGTGGAGGCGGCCCAGGTGACGGTCGCCGACGTGGGCTGCACGCCGCTGACCGCGGGCCGGCCGGGCGGCGAGGGCGGGTCGTCCGGCGGCGCGGGCAGGGTGTGGCAGGCGGCCTCGGGGCTGCTCAGCGAGACGTTGCCGGAGGCGTCCCGGGCGAACACCGACAGCTGGTAGCCGAAGTCCGGGGTCAGCCCGGTCAACGTCGCCGGCGGCGCGGGGGCGGTGGCGATGAGCTGGCCCTGCTGGTAGATGTCGTAGGCCACGACGCCGATGTCGTCCGTGGCGGGCGGCCAGTCCAGCTTCAGGCTGTTGTGGGTGATCTCGCCGCACACCGGCTGGCCGGGCGCGGTCGGCTTCTGGGTGTCGGCCGGTCCGCTGACGCGCAGCCGGTCGAGGTTGGGGCCGCCGTCCGCGGTGGTCGCGGTGGCGCGTACGGTGTTGGCGCCCGCGTTCAGGGTGGCGTTGAGCGTGACCTCGTTCCAGGTGGTCCACGCGCCGGTGCCGGGGAAGGACCGGGTGCTCGCGGCGCCGTTCACCGAGACGCTCAGCGGCCGGTCGATCGTCGTGCCGTTGGCGTAGCGGAAGGTCAGGCTCTGCGGGCCGGTGGCCGCCGCGCTGACCTGGAACTCGATGTACGAGCCGGTCACGTTGTCGTAGTTGACGAAGCCGGAGCCGGTGTAGCCGGCGTGGTTGGACTCCACGACGCCCCGCGCGATCGTGGCGGTCTCGGCCTGGTAGTCGGTGAAGCCGCTGACCTGGACGTCGGCGTCGAGGTAGTCCCAGTTGGGGTTGCCGCCGGCGGTGGCGGCGGTGGCCCTGATCGTGTTGGGGCCCGCCTTGACCTGGGCGGTCAGCGTGACCGTGGCCCAGGTGTCCCAGTTCGCGGTGGGGGCGAAGGCGCGGGAGGCGGCCACGACCGAGCCGTTGACGGCCAGGTCGGCGGGCCGGTCGCCGGTGGTGCCGTTGGCGTAACGCAGGGCCAGCGTGGCGGTCCCGGCGCCGGGCGCGTTGACGGTCCACTCCGTGTAGGAGCCGGCGACGTTGTCGCCGTTCACGAAGCCGCTGCCGGAGTAGCCGGTGTGGTTGGACTCGACGGCTCCCTGCGAGAGCGTCGCGTTCTCGGCCTCGTACCGGGTGGGGGCGGCGTCGGCGGGTCCGGCGGGCACGGCCAGCGCGCCCGCGACCAGCGCGAGGACGCATAACCGGGGCTTCCACGAGTTCATCGGGTGGCTCCTGGGGGGTGAGCGGCTTTTCATCGTGTTCCCACAGCGAGTCACGCCCGTCAACAAGTTGTAGATCTTGGAACGCTCCAACTTTAGGAAACTTTACTAACTCGGCCCGGAGGAGACATCGGAGGTGCGGACGGCCCTCACCCCGGCGTCTGGACAGCCGCGCGGTGGCGCCGGGACGATACGTGATCATGAACCTGAACGACCCCGGACAGGCGCGCCTGCGGCCGGCCGAGCCCGACGACCACGGCCGCATCGTCGCCGTGCTGGACGGCTGGTGGGGACGGCCGATCAGCGCCGGGCTGCCGCGCCTGTTCCTCGACCACTTCCACCGCACCAGCCTGGTGGCCGAGGACGGCGACGGCCTGGCCGGGTTCCTCGTCGGGATCCTGTCGCCCTCGACGCCCGGCCTCGCCTACGTGCACTTCGTCGGCGTCGCGCCACGCCTGCGCGGCGGCGGCCTGGCCCGCCGCCTCTACCGGCGCTTCTTCGCGCTCGCCGCGGCCGACGGGCGCGACCGCTCATCGGAGGTCTGTCCGGGCGTTGAGCCGGTTCAGGGTCGCCGCGAGGGCCGATCCGTAGACGACGTGCCCGAGGGCCATCACCGCGGGGCGGCCGGGCCGGTCGCGGGAGACCGGCGGCAGGATGTCCAGGCTCGGGATCCAGCCCTCGTAACTGGCGATCCAGATCGTCAGCGCGTACCCGACGCCCAGCGCGGACGGGGTGCGGCGCCCGCGGGTGAGCAGGCCGTACAGGGCTCCGGCGGTGACGCCGAACCCCAGGTGGGCCAGCGCCCCCACGACGCCCTCGCCCGGTTTGGGCCGGTGCCGGTGGCCGGGCAGCACCGCCCGCGCGATGCGTTTCGGCGGCTGGTCCTCCATCAGGCCCGCCCGGCTGCCGGCGAGCATCACCACGCTCATCGCCGCGGTCGCCACGGCGCCGCCCGCGGCGCCCTTCATGAGGTTGCGCATGTGAAGCCCGGTGCCCGGGACGGAACGCCGGAAACAGGCCATGACCCAGATCACGGCCGGCGGCTGACATGCCGGCCGGCCGGCGGGGCAGGAGGAACGGTCTTCCCGACCAGAGAGGACCGGATGGGCGACACGGCGGCGGAATGCGAGCGGGTGGCCAGGCAGGCGCTCGGCCTGACCGACCTGCGGCCCGGCCAGCTCCGGGCCATGACGGCCCTGGCCGAGGGCAGGGACACGCTGGTGGTGATGCCCACCGGGAGCGGCAAGTCGGCGATCTACCAGGTGCCGGCGTTGCTGCTGCGCGGCCCGACCCTGGTGGTCTCGCCGCTCATCGCCCTGCAGCGCGACCAGGTCGAAGCCCTGCGCGACCGCGACGAGGAGGCCGTCAGCCTGGACGCCGGAACGCGGGCCGCCGAGCGGGCGGAGACGTTCCAGGCGCTGCGGGCGGGGGAGACGGAGTTCCTGTTCTGCGCGCCCGAGCAGCTCGCCCGTCCCGACGTCCTGCGCGAGCTGGCCGCCGCGGGCCCCTCGCTCATGGTGGTGGACGAGGCCCACTGCGTCTCGGCCTGGGGGCACGACTTCCGCCCCGACTACCTGCGGCTCGGCGCGGTGGCCGACGCGCTCGGCCGTCCGGTCGTCGCGGCCCTGACGGCGACCGCCGCCCCGCCGGTACGGGCGGAGATCGCCGAGCGGCTGGGCATGCGCAAGCCGGTGGAGATTGTCCAGGGGTTCGACCGGCCGAACATCTCGCTGGAGGTGCGCCGGGCGCTCGACGACCCCGCCGACGACATCGTCACGACCGTCGCGGCGGCGAAGAAGCCCGGCATCGTCTACACGAACTCGCGCCGGCAGACCGGCCGGCTGAGCGGGCTGCTGGCCGAGGCCGGCGTACGGGCCGCCGCCTACCACGCCGGGCTGCGCCGGGCCGAACGGGACGCCGTGCACGACCGGTTCATGACCGGTGACCTGGACGTCGTGGTCGCGACCAACGCCTTCGGCATGGGCATCGACAAACCGGACGTGCGTTTCGTCCTGCACGCCGAGATCCCCGGTTCGCCGGACGCGTACTACCAGGAGATCGGCCGGGCGGGCCGGGACGGCGACCCGGCCGAAGCCGTGCTCTTCTACCGGCCCGAGGACCTGGGGCTGCAGCGCTTCTTCACCGGCGGGACGCCCGACGAGGAGCGGCTGGCGCGGGTCGCCGAAGCGGTCGCCGAGTCCGGCCCCGGCAGCGACCGCAAGGGCCTGGCCGAACGCGCCGGACTGTCGGCGCGACGCCTGACCGCGCTGCTGGACCTCCTGGAGAGAGCCGGCGCGGTACGGCTCGGCACCCGCAAGGTCGATCCCGTGCCCGGCCTCGATCCCCGCGCGGCGGCGAGCCGCGCCAGGGAGCTGGCCGAGCGCCGCCGGGACGTCGACCGCAGCCGGCTGGAGATGATGCGCCGCTACGCCGAGACCACCGACTGCCGCCGGCGTTTCCTGCTCGGCTACTTCGGCGAGGAGCTCGCCGACAACTGCGGCAACTGCGACACCTGCCGCGCCGGGACCGCCGAGCAGGCCCCCCGGGAGGGCGGCCCCTTCCCGCTGCACGCCCGGGTGGAACACCGCGCGTGGGGGCCCGGCCAGGTCATCCAGCGCGGCGAGGACCGCCTGACGGTCCTGTTCGAGGACGCCGGATACCGCGAGCTCCAGCTCGACGTGGTCCTCGAAGAGGGCCTGCTCACCGAGATCTGAGCCGGCGAAGGGCCGCGCGGACCGGCCTAACGCCGGGCCGGGCCAGGGAAGCGCAGGATCCAGCGGCGTTGCCACGGGGTCTCGACCGCCCGGGGGTGGTGGTGCTCGCGCGTCCAGGCGACGGCGTCGGCCGGGTCGAGGCCCGCCAGGACGGCGAGGCAGGCGACGACCGTGCCGGTGCGGCCCACGCCGCCCCCGCACGCCACCTCGACCGCCTCGCCCGCCCGCGCCCGCCGGTGCAGGTCGCGGATCCGCTCCACGGCCGCGTCACGGTCGCGGGGCAGCAGGAAGTCGGGCCACTCGATCCACGCGTGCGGCCAGCGCAGGGCGTCCTCGTGACGGCGGGTCAGCCGCGCCGAGCCGAGGTAGAGGCCGAAGCCGGGCGCCGGGCCGTCCGGCAGCGGGTGGCGCAGGCCCCGGCCGCGGATCCAGGAGCCGTCCGGGAGCCGGAAGGCGCCCGCGAGCGGCGGCTCGCCCGTCCCGCCGTCCGTCGGAGTGGTCACGGAACCTCCTCGTGCTGTCAGGGGCCGGCTCAGCCCGAGGTCCCGCAGAATACCTTGACGGCCATGCCCATGATCTCCGCCGTGGACGGGTTCCTGGTCGAGGGGTTGAGCGACAGGGTCAGCGACTTGCCCGAGTCCGAGCGGAACGCGAACGTCAGGTAGCCGATCAGCTCCCCGCTGTGCCCCCACACCGTGCCGCACGGCAGCGCGTA
This sequence comes from Nonomuraea sp. NPDC049624, assembly GCF_040675255.1. Taxonomy (NCBI): domain Bacteria; kingdom Bacillati; phylum Actinomycetota; class Actinomycetes; order Streptosporangiales; family Streptosporangiaceae; genus Nonomuraea; species Nonomuraea sp. NPDC049624. The sequence goes on from NZ_JBFAOR010000003.1 coordinate 619,321, forward strand.
CGCCTGCAGCCCGAGCCCGTAGCGGAACCCGGCGCCGGTCTCGACGGTCGTGCGCATGGCCTTCAGGGAGGCGGCGCTGGTGAGCCTGCCGCCCAGCAGGGCCGACATGAACCGCTCCAGGTCCGCGGCGGTCGAGATCATCTCTCCCGCGGCCCAGTCCAGCGAGGGGTTCATCCGGGTGGCGTCCACGAGGCCGGGCATCGGCTCGTACCCCTTGGCGTGGGGGGACGGCAGGCCCGCCCGGTCGCCGGGGACCAGCGTGTGGCGCAGGCCCAGCGGGCGCAGGATCCGGCGGGCGACCTCCTCGCCGTACGTGTGCCCGGTCAGCTTCTCCACCAGCAGGCCGAGCACCACGTAGTTGGTGTTGGAGTAGTGCCATCTGCCGTCGTCGGGGAGCTTCTTGGCGAAGGCCACCTTGAGCAGCTCGCCCGGCCGGTAGGAGCGGAAGCGGGCCTCGCCGCGCCAGCGGTTGGTGGAGTAGCCGGGCTCGCTCATGTAGTCGTACAGGTGGCTGGTGTGGTCGAGGAGGCCGCGGACCGTGATCCGGTCGCCGCCGGGGACCAGGCCGGGCAGGTGGCCGGCGATCGGGTCGTCCAGGTTCAGCTTTCCCTCGTCCACGAGCTGGAGCACCACGGTGGCGACGAAGGTCTTGGTCACGCTGCCGATCCGGAAGTAGCCGCCCGGCGAGGGGCGTCCGCCGCGCTCGACGTCGCGGACGCCCGCCGAGCCCGTCCAGGTGCCGCGCTCGTCGGTGACCCGGGCGAGGGCCGCCGTCGCGCCCTGTCCCGCCACGATCGCGGCCAGCTCCTGCCCTACTCCGGCGCCCTGGCCGCCCGCCGCCATCGTGGCCGCCACCAGCACGTTCATCATCGTCTGCATCATGCGGTCAACGTTAGGAAGATCGGCCGTACGGCGGAATGCGGTGCTCCGCCCAGTCCTGCTGCGGAAAACCGCAGCGCGTGGGGAGTGGGGTTGTCCCTACCGCGGGTTGGCGTGCTGGCGTACTGATGGAGGCGAATTCTTCGCAGATAGCGTGATTTCATCGTAATCACGCACTGAAATGGATAAATCCGGTGTTTAGTCGTCAATCGCTTGGCCGTCTCCTGGGCCGTTCCGCCGTCGTCGCCGTGGCGGGGGCCGCCTGTCTCGCCGTCACCGCCGGCGGCGCCGGAGCGATCGTCAACGGCGGGAAGGCCACGGAGGCGTACCCGTTCATGGCCTCGATCCCGATCTCGGCCCCGGCCATGGGACTCACGGACGGCGTGTGCGGAGCGGCCCTGATCGCGCCGCAGTGGGTGGTGACCGCCGCCCACTGCCTGGACATGGAGATCGGGTCGATCCCGCAGGGCACGGTCCGCGTCGGCAGCGACCAGCGCACGTCGGGCGGGGAGGTGCGCAAGATCGCCCAGGCCGTGCCGCACCCCCGCTATTCCCAGAACACCCCCAACAGGAACGACATCGCCCTGGTCCGCCTGGACCGTCCCGTCACCCAGGCGCCCGTCCCGATCGCCGCGCGGCCGGGACGGCCCGGCACCCCGACCCGGATCATCGGCTTCGGCGTCACCGAGTCCAAGCCCGACCCGGCCGACTGGAAGATGTCCCCGCGGCTCAACCAGCTCGACACGCGCCGGGGCGCCCCGTCCGAGTGCGGGCCCGGATACGCGAGCGGCACCCGCCTGTGCACGGTCAGCAGGGTGCCCAAGGCGATGGCGTGCAACGGCGACTCCGGCTCGCCGCAGCTGCAGCGGGGCAGGAACGGCCGGTGGGAGCTCATCGGGGTCACCTCGGGGCCCGGCGCCAAGAGCCCGTCCTGCGCGGAAGGCCCCGGTCTGTACACCAGCGTGCCGGCGTACGCGGACTGGCTGGACCGGACGATCCGCGCCTACAGCTGACCGGCGGGGCCGCACCGGCGGTTGAGGGCCGCCCGGCCGGGCCGCCGCCGCCGTCGCGCGGCGGGAGCGGGACGATGGACTCTCCCCCCGTGGGAGGCGGCAGGCTGCCTGACGGAGCCGTACCGGCCGGCGGCCCCGCGTCCGATGATCGAACCGGCCAGAGGAGAGCGGCGCATGACCATCGTGGAAGGCATCGAGGCTCGCGGCATGGAGCACTGCGAGACGACGGCGCTGGGGGTGCTGCTGCGCCACCAGGGGCTCGACCTGTCCGAGCCCATGCTGTTCGGGCTCGGCTCGGGCCTGTCCTTCGTCTACTGGGACGCCAAGGGCATGGACGTCCCGTTCCTGGGCGGCCGGGTCAAGCCGTTCGAGCTCACCAGGAACCTGGCCGAAAGGCTCGGGCTGACCCTGGACGTGGCCGAGACCGGCTCGGCCCGCAGGGCCTGGGAGAACGTGGCCGCCCGCATCGACGGCGGCCTGCCGGTCGGCCTCCAGCTCGACAGCTACCACCTGGACTACTTCGGCTCGAAGGTGCACTTCGGCGGCCACGTCGTCGCGATGTACGGCTACGACGAGCGGCAGGCGTACCTGGTGGACACCGCGCAACAGGGCGGCGCGGTGCGGACGAGCCGGGACAGCCTGGCGGCGGCGCGGGCCGAACGCGGCCCGATGACCGCCAGGAACCGTTCCTTCACCCTCACGCTGCCGGCCGGTCCGCCCGCCTGGCGGGAGCGGGCCGTCCCGGCGATCAGGGCGTGCGCCGAGGCGTTCCTCGCCGCGCCCATCGCCAACCTGGGCCACCGCGGCATCGACAAGGCCGCCCGCCTGGTGCCCACGTGGCTGGACCGCGTGGCGGAGCCCGCGCGTGACCTGTCGCTGGCCGCCCTCCTCATGGAGAAGGGCGGCACCGGCGGCGGCCTGTTCCGGGCCCTCTACCGGGACTTCCTCGGCGAGTGCGCCGCATTCGTCGACGACGACCGCCTGCGGGCCGGCCACCGCCTGTACGCCGAGGCCGCCGCCCTGTGGACGGAGGTGGCCGCCCTGATCGCCAAGGCCGGCGAGGGGCGCGAGGCGGCGTACCTGGAGCAGGCCGGAACCGTCCTGCACGACCTCGCCCGCATCGAACGGGAGGCCATGCAGGCGCTGCGCGAACTGTGACCGCGGGCCCCGCAACGGCCTGCGCCAGCCATGAGCGGGCCCCCGGAGCGCTCTGCGCGCGCTGTGAGCGCTGTGAGCGCTGTGAGCGCGTGCCGGGCGTGCCGGGCGGGCCGGGCCGCTAGACGGTCGCCCGGTCGATGGCGGTCAGGTCGGCCGCGCGCAGCGACGGGAGGTCGCCGAGCACGGCGTCGGCCGCGCGCCGGCCGGACACCAGCGCCCCCTGCAGGGAGCCGGTGTCGCGGTGGTCGCCGCACACGTACAGGCCGGCGCGCAGCCGCACCGGCCTGCGCAGCGGGTACGGCGGCCGCATCGCCGGCAGCGCCGCCGGCACCTGGTACGTCGCCACGTGCTCCCAGCCGGAGGTGTCGCCGTAGATCTCGGTCAGGCGGCGGCGCACCGGGCGTTCGTCGTCGGCCAGGCCCAGGACCGACGTGGACACCAGGGCCCGCCCGTCGGCGGAGTACCCCGGGGCCGCGTCGGTGAGCACCAGGGTGTCCGTGACGGCCCCGGTGGCGTCCACGATCTGGATCGGCTCGCGCATCGGGGATCGGGGCGCGGCGTGGTAGAAGGTGGTCACCGCGCGCATCTCCGGCGTCTCGATCTCGCTCAGCAGGCGGCCCGCGGCCCGCGGGTCGGCGGCCACCACCACGGCCCGGCCCCCGACCGTGGCGCCGTCGGCGAGCCGCACGCCGCCGGGGCTCACCTCGGTGACTTGGGCGCCGAGCGTGACGGTGCCCGGCGGCAGCCGGTCGGCGAGCCGGCGCGGGATCTCGCCCATGCCGAGGGCGGGCACCCCGATGGTGCCGCGCGCGAACGACCGCCAGAACAGGTGGAAGATCCGGCTGGAGGTCTCCAGGTCGCGTTCCAGGAGCACCCCGGCCAGGAAGGGACGCATCAGGCAGTCGATCATCCTCTCCGACATGCCCCAGGCGCGCAGCTCGTCGTCGGTGCGCCGGTCGGGCCCGCCGCGCAGCCGGGACGCCGGCAGCACCAGGTCGCGTGCCGTGAGGGCGGCGAGCACGGCGTCGTCGCGCGGCGTGCCGAGGCCGGTCAGCAGCCCGCTCAGCGCGTGCCGGGGATGCCGCCACGGCAGCATCACCCTGGCCCTGGCCCGCCTCCCCTGGACGATCATGCCCGAGGCGAACGGGCGCAGGTCGAGCGCGTCCAGGTCGAGCATCCGGCGGGCCTCGGGGTAGGCGGTGTTGAACACCTGGTAGCCGCGGTCCAGCCGGAACCCGTCCACGACGTCGGTGCGCACCCGGCCGCCCACCCCGTCGGACGCCTCCAGCACCCGTACCGGCACGCCGGCCTCGTGCAGCCGCACCGCGCAGGCCAGCCCCGCCATCCCGGCCCCCACGACGATGACGGCCCCCGCCGTTCTCCGCTCGTTGTCCATGCCAGGGGCCCTACCCGCGTCCCCGCAGCTCAGACGCGCCGACCGTGCGACGACCGTGCGACGGCCCGGCGGCGACCATGATCCGGCGGCGGCATACCGCGGCATCCGGCGGCGGACGGCGCGACCGGCGCGTACGGTACTCGCGGGGGAACCGGGGCTCCGGCGTCCTCGTTTGTCCCAGGGGATCTGCTCCGCCGAACGAGGGGTGAGAATGCTGAGGGTTCCTCTCAAGGGCTCCTTCCGCTACATCCACGAGCCGCTGCGCCACGACGAGCAGTCGATGCCGCTGCTGGGGAACGCCGAGCTCGTCGACGAGCTGAACCAGCGGCTGCGCTGGTCGCGCGGAGGCACGTTCCTCATCACCGGGTTCCGCGGCGTGGGCAAGAGCACGGTCGTCATGCGCGCGGTGGCGGAGATCGCCGCCGGACGTCCCCGAGACGAGCTCGTCGTGCCCGTCTCGCTGAACGTCGCCCGTCCCATGACGCCCGACCAGCTGCTCTTCGCCGTGGTCAGGCGGACCTACGAGACGCTGCAGGACCGGCGGGTGCTGCAACGCCTCGACGCGGGGGCGCGGCGCGCGTTGCTGCTCGCGCACGTGCGCACCTCGTTCGGGCTCAAGCAGACGCAGTCGGACTCCTCCGAGCGCACGGCGACGTTCAACGTCGGCATGGGCCCGGCCGCCAAGAAGCTGACCGGGCCGGCCGGCTGGCTGAGCCCCAGCGGCAGCCTGTCCGGCAAACGCACCCACGCCCTCGGGCTGGAGGCCTCCTACCTCACCTACTCCGAGACCGACGTCGAGCACGATCTGGCGCGCATCATCAACCTGCTGGCCCGGCAGCCGGCGCGGCGGCGCGGATGGCGCCGGTGGTCCCGCGGGCCGCGGCGGGTCCATCTGATCATCGTCCTGGACGAGGTGGACAAGCTCACCGCGAGCCCCTCCGGCCTCGACGAGATCGAACGGCTGCTGGGCAGCCTGAAGAACACGCTCACCACGCAGGGCGCGCACTTCCTCGTGGTGGCCGGCCCCGACCTGCACGACCACGTCGTCAGGGACACCGGCCGCGGCAACAGCGTCTACGAGAGCGTCTTCGCCTGGCGCTGTTACGTCCCCTGCTCCTGGGAGGCGCCCGGCCGCCTCCTGGAGGCGATGCTCGACGAGCGGCCGGCCGAGTTCGAGCAACTGGCCCGCTACCTCCGCTTCAAGGCGCGCGGCATCCCCCGCCGGCTGCTCCAGGAGTTCGGCGAGCTGGTCAGGTGGGAGGGCGAGCGGCCGTTCCTGGTCATCGGCGACCAGGACGAGCAGCGCGTCGCGTTCTACGCCCGGCTGGAGGAGCTGCTGGAGCTCTTCTTCCGGGAGAGCGGCCAGGACCGGCTCTTCCGGGTGCCGATCGACGAGGACCGGTGGCGGCTCACCGGCTACTACATCGTGGACTGGATCCTGCGCAGGCAGGGCGACACGTTCACCGCACTCGACATCGTCGGCTCGGCCGAGCAGCCCGAGCTCGACCCGCTGCTGCACGTCGGCCGGGCCGGCGTCGACCGGCTGCTGCTGCACCTGGAGGTGCACGGCGTGCTGACCGTGGTCCGCGACCCCGGCAGGCCGGACGCGACGAACTACGGCGGCGACGCCGACGCGCGGCTGGTGTCGTACAAGCTCGCCGACGGGCTGAAGCACACCCTGCTCGGCATCGCCCTCGGCAACGAGGGCGAACGGGCCGCGCTCGACCTGTTCCTGCGCGTCCCGGCCCGCGACGTCACGGTGGTCCCCACGCAGCAGGCGAGCCCGGAGCCGGCCGGGGTCGAGTCGGTGCTGCGCACGGTCGGCGCCCGGTACGAGCTGGTCGAGTTCATCGGCGAGGGCGGCCAGAGCACCGTCTACCGGGGCCGGGACATCGTGCTGGCCCGGGACGTGGCGGTGAAGGTGCCGCGGCGCTTCCCGTCCGGCAACCCCGACGGGGAGGCGCGGCTGCGCAGGGAGGCCGCCATCGCCATCCAGCTCGACCACCCCAGGATCGTCCGCACCTACGACGTCGCCCTCGACGACGAAGGCCGGCCGATCCTGGTGATGGAGCTGGTCGAAGGGCGCACGCTCAGTGAGATCGTGCGCCAGCAGGGCCCGCTGAGCCCCGCCGACGCGGTCCGCCTGGGCGTCCAGATCGCCGAGGCGCTCACCTACCTGGACGGCCGCCGGGTCACTCGCATCGACCTCAAGCCGTCGAACATCATGATGAAACCGTCGAAGGACGCCGTCATCGTCGACTTCGGCATCGCCAAGAGCAGGGGGGCGGCCGAGATCACCAGCCCCGGCGACGCCATCGTCGGGACGCCCGCGTACATGTCGCCCGAGGCCGTGCGGAACGAGGTGGTGGACGTCAGGTCCGACCTCTACTCGCTCGGCGTGCTCCTGTACTTCTCGCTGACCGGGCAGTCGCCGTACCCGGGCGAGAGCAGCATCCCCGCGGTCATCGCGGCGATCCTGGGCGGACGGGTCGACCTGTCGGCGCTGACCGGCCTGCCGCACCTGCGGGAGATCATCGCCAGGGCGACGGCGAGCCGGCCGGAGGACCGCTTCCAGCACCCCGCCGACCTGCTGGCCGCCCTGGCCGGCACCCCCGAGGGCCGGGCGCTCCATCTGCCGGACACGCCCTGCCCCGTCCGGCGGCCGGAGGAGTGGACCGTCCCGCTGCCGGACGTCGCCCAGGACGACGTGCAGGTGTACGGCGTCGACTGCAAGAAGGGGCACTTCAACGATCCCCGCGTGGCCGCCTGCGCGGTGTGCGGCCGCGCGCTCAAGCCCACGCTGGTGCCGCACAAGGGCCGCCGGCCGCCGCTCGGGACGCTCGTCCTCGACGACGGGACGAGGCTCCGGCTCGACGCCACCTACCTGCTCGGCCGCTCCCCGGAGACGGCCCCCGAGGTGGTCGCGGGCCGGGCCCGCCCGGTCAAGCTGGCCGACCCCGAGAGCACGGTCTCCCGCCACCACCTGCGGGTCAAGCCCGACGGCTGGGACGTCAACGTGATCGACCTGGGCTCGGCCCACGGCACCCGGCTGCGGATCCCCGGCGAGGCCGCCGCCCACGACCTTCCGCCGGACGAGCCGGTGACGATCCGGCCCGGCACCACCGTCACCCTCGGCCGGTCGCGCTGGATGCGCCTGGAGGACGAGCAGCCGGGCGCGCCCGCCGACAGCCCGCGCGGTGGACGCCTCGGCCTCCACGACGGCCCGCGCGGTGAACGTCTCGGCCTCCACGACGGTCCGCGCGGTGAACGCCTCGGCCCCTACCGGCTGCTTCGCAGGCTGGGCGAGGGCGGCACCGGCGTGGTGCACCTGGCCGTCGAGCCGGGCGGCGGGCAGGTGGCGATCAAGGTGCTGCGTCCCGAAGTGGCCGGCGACGCCCTCGCCCGGCGGCGCCTGGCCCGGGAGGTCGAGGCGATGCGGCTGGTCCGCGACGACCACGTGGCGGAGGTCGTCGACGCGGACGTGACCGGCGACCCGCCCTACATCGTGACCCGGTACGTGCCCGGCGTGCCCCTGAACGAGCTGGTCGGCCGCCACGGGCCGCTGGAGGTCGCCGCCCTGATCCGCGTGGGGAGGGGCATGGCGAAGGCGCTGGCCGCCATGCACGCGGCGGGGGTCGTCCACCGCGACCTGAAGCCGAGCAACGTGCTGCTGGCGGACGGCGACCCCGTCGTGATCGACCTGGGCATCGCCCAGGCCGTCGACTCCACCAGGCTCACCATGACGGGCATGTTCGTCGGCACCCCCGGCTACCTCTCTCCCGAGATCATCTCGGGGCAGAAAGTGGGGCCGCCGGCCGACGTGCACGCCTGGGGGGCCACGCTGCTCTTCGCGGCCATCGGCCGGCAGCCCTTCGGCGAGGGCTCGCTGGAGAAGGTGTTCTTCAACATCGTGGAGGGCAACGCCGACGTGGAGTCGGCCCCCGTGTTGCTGCGCCCGCTGCTGAGCGACGCCCTCGCCAAGGACCCCGCCCTGCGGCCGACCGCCGCCCAGCTGGTCGGCCGCCTGGCCGAGCTGGAGAAGGGCCCGGCCTGACCCCGCCGGGCCCTACGCCCAGCCGTAGACCGACCTGACGGCCGCGGCGACCTCGTTGACCAGCGCCGTGTCGTTGCCGTTGGCCAGCACGGCGTAGCCCGCGCCGAGCTCCGGATAGCCCTTGAACACCGACCTGAAGCCGTAGTTGGAGCCGTCGTGGGTGTAGGAGAAGTTCCGGGTGCCGGAGCCGGCGACGAACAGGCCGCGGCCCATCCCGGGCTGCGGGCCCTCGGTGAGCAGCGAGCGCACCGACGCGCGGGTGAGCGGCCCGGCGATGTCGCCGGTGGCGGTCCAGGCCCGGTTGAGGTACGACACCAGGCGGCACAGGTCGAGCACGTTCGTGTAGAGGCCGGCGGCGGCGGACTCGGGATACCGGTTGTGGCCGCCCGGGATCACCGTCCCGGTCGAGGTGTGGCCGGAGGCCAGCTCGAAGGCGGGGGAGAGCGCGTACGAGCTGCCCGCCATGCCCAGCGGGGCGAACACCTCCTGGCCCATGTAGTCGGCCAGCGACCTGCCGGTCAGCTCCTCCACCATGCGCTGCAGCAGCACGTACCCGGCGCCGGAGTAGTGGTACTCGGCGCCCGGCTCGGTGGACAGCTCGATCCTGGGGGAGTTGCCCTCGCCGTTCATGATCTGGAGCAGGGACGGGACCGTGGCCGCGGCGCCGTACCCGGCGAAGCCGCCGCCGCCGGCGTCGAAGCCGGAGCAGGCCCCGGCGGGCGAGGTGGAGCCGCGCCCGACGACCCCGGCCCGGTGCGTCAGCAGCTGCTCGACGGTCGGCGCCGCCGTCGGCGACACGCACGGACGGGCCGGCAGCGTCCAGCCGAGATGCGGGCGCACGTCGGCGGTGAGCGCGATCTTGCGCGTCTGGAGCAGCCGCAGCACGCCCACCGCGGCCACGGCCTTGCTGATGGAGGCGGCCTGGAACGCGCTCTCCGGATGCGCGGCGGGGGCACCGCCGGCGGCGAGCCGCCCGTAGCCGGTGGACCAGGCGATCTTGTTGCCGACGACCACCGCGACCGCCACGCCCGGCGTCTTGTACGCGCTCATCCGCTGCCAGATGGTCGAGCCGCCGACCGCGTTCTCGAACTGGCGCACCCGGTCGGCGGGCAGCGCGGGCGCCTTGCCCCGGGAACACAGCGCCCAGCCGCCGCCCGGCCGGAAGGCCACGTTGTGCAGCTGCCAGCCGCCGCCGGCCAGGCTCTTCATCTTCGCGAAGCAGGCGTCGTCGATGCCGCGGGCGTGGAACTCGTCCTGCGCGACCAGGGCCCAGCCGCCGGCCTTGGGGAAGGCGACGCGGGTCAGCCGGCGGCCGCCCTGGGTCAGGTTGCGCATCATCTGGTAGCACTCGTCGTCCACGCCGTTGGCCTGGAAGGCGGCGGACGAGACGACCGCCCAGCGGTCGCCCCCGGCGGGCGGGAAGGCCACGTCCACGACCTGCTGCCCGGCGGTGTAGTACGCCTTGATTCGGCTGAGGCACGCCGCGGGCAGGCCGCGGGACGACACGCCCTTGTCGGTGGTGATCACCCAGCGGTCGCCGCCCTCCGGTGGGAAGGCGACGGCGTTGACCTTCCGGCCGGCCTTGACCAGCGCCCCCAGCTCCGTGAAGCAGGCGTCGGGGATGCCCCGGGCGAAGTACCGCCCGTCCTGCGTGACCATGACCCAGCCGCCGGACGGCGTGAAGGCGAGCGCCGTGACGCCGTAGGGAGCCAGCTCGGCCAGCTTGGCGTGCGCCTCGGCGGTCAGCCCGGCGTCCGCGGACGGATAGGCCGCCGCGAAGGCGGGCCCGGCGGGCACCGTGGCGGGCACTGCGGCGGCCGCCAGTCCGGCGACTCCGGTCAGGGTGAGAAAACGTCTCCTGTCCACAGGGCTCCTCGGTGCAAGGCGGGGCGAAACACGGTGATCTTGGCAGAGATGTCCGGCCAGGGCCAACCGCGCCCGGCTCCGGCGCGGGCCGGGGAGGGGCTCCTGCTCAGGGACGGGCTGACCAGGACCCTGCACGAGCACGGCTGCAACGCCGACGTCCGCTACCCTGGCGCCGGGAATCGCCACCTTGACGCCCTCTTTCCGTATTCGGCCGTACGAGCGTGAAGGATGACGGGGTTGACGACGAGAAAGCTGCTCGCGACGCTGGTCACCCTGCTCGTGGTGTGCGTCGGTACGGGCTGTTCCACCTGCCCGTCACACAGGGGCCGCCGGTCACCCTGCCGAAGCCGGACGCGGCCGCCGATGTGGTGGTGCGCGCCTATCTGGCGGCCGTCGCCGCCCGTGACGACGAAGCGGTTCGTCTTCTGTCGGCGCCGGCTCATTACCGGCGCGTCCACAGCTGGCCCGACGACCCGCTGGACACCTGGGCCGACGTGCAGGTCTCCGAGGTCGGCGAGCCGACACCCGACGAGTACGGCCCCGGCGGCTATCGGCAGGTACGAAGCGTCGCCGTCGTCATCGAGGTGCGCCGGTGCGATGAGGACCCGCCGAACGACGACAGGCACTGGCCGTACATGTTCCTCACGGGCCGGCAGTCGGACGACGCCCCCTGGAAGGTCATCGGGTTCGGCGCGGGTTGAGGGCCGCTGGTGCGCCGATGCCGGGAACGCCAGGACGAATTGACTTCGAGCGCGCTCGAATTCCTAGCGTCCCGCCCATGACGACAACACTGATCACAGGGGCCAACAAGGGCCTCGGGTTCGAGACCGCCCGGCGGCTCGTCGGCGCGGGGCACACCGTCTACGTCGCGAGCCGGGACGCCGGACGTGGACGGCTGGCCGCCGAGCGGCTGGGCGCGCGGGCGGTGGCGCTGGACGTCACCGACGACGCGTCCGTGGCGGCGGCGGCGCGGGCCGTCGAGGCGGACGGAGGGCTGGACGTCCTGGTCAACAACGCCGGCATCCAGGTGGAGATGGAGGACGGCCGGGTGGCCGGGGCGGCGGAGCTGACCGCCGAGATGATGCGGCGCACGTTCGAGACGAACGTGATCGGCATGGTTCGCGTGCTCCACGCGTTCCTGCCGCTGCTGCGGCGATCCGGCGCGCCGGTCGTCGTCAACGTGAGCAGCGGCCTCGCCTCGCTGTCCCGGATGACCGACCCCGGCATGGTCGGCCATGCGTACCCGGGCGTCGCCTACCCGGCCTCGAAGGCGGCCGTCAACATGGTCACCGTCCAGTACGCGAAGGCGTTCCCGCAGATGCGGATCAACGCGGTCGAACCCGGCTTCACCCGTACCGACCTGAACGGCAACACCGGCCTGCAGACCGTCGAGCAGGGCGCCGAGATCATCGTACGCATGGCCCAGGTGGGACCGGACGGCCCCACCGGCGGCTACTTCGACGCCGAGGGGCCCCTCGCCTGGTGACCGACCCGCGCGCCTCCCGCCGGGGGCGCGGGGGCCCCCCGGGCCGGACGTGATGACCCCCTCGCGGGGGGCGCCGGAGACCCGGGTCGTGTGCACGCGCGCCGA
>NZ_JBFAOR010000003.1:631287-1028591 GCF_040675255.1 Nonomuraea sp. NPDC049624
CATCTACCGCGGGCCCCGGGTGGCCCCGCCCGCCCCCCCGGGGGGACCCTCCCCGGCGGCGGGCCCCCCCCCGGGGCCCCCCCCCCGGCCCCCCCCCGGGGGCGGCCCGCGGGCCCGCCGGTCAGTCCTTGATGACCGCGTCGCGGGGGCCGCCGTAGACCGGGTTCTTGTCCAGGCGCTCCTCCGTGACGAGCAGCTGGATCACCCCCTTGGCGTTCTGCTCCGCCTCCCAGACCACCCAGTGGTCGCCGACGGGCGTGCTCTGGGTGCGGTCGATGGCGAACCCTCCCGGGTTGCCGGGCGGGACGGTGATGACCGCGAAGATCACCTTCCGTCCGAGCTTCCTCAGCTCGGGCAGCACCTCGCCGACGGTCTTCTCGTCCACCCGCAGACCTCCCAGCTCGCGGGTGCTCATACCGTGGAACTCCGGTTCCTCCTGCTCGACCGTGGGCATGGGCACGGGCTCGCAGGGCGCCACCGGGCCTTCCAACAGCCGCGTGGTGGTCAGGCCGCCCTTGCCTCTGAGGATCCAGACGAACGTCTGACCCGGGCCGAACAGCTTGGTGTTGATGCGCATCTGCACGCCCTGCGACTCGCCCGGGATGTTCTCCGGCAGGCTGTAGATGCCGCGCGGGATGTTCTCCACGACCTTCCCGCGCGGTTCGCGGCACGTCATGTCCTTGGGCACGTAGTCCACCGTCGCGGGCACGCCCAGCTCCTTCAGCCGCCGCTCCAGCTCCGGGGCGTCGTCGAAGTCGCGGATCTGGATCGTCACCATCCCGTCGTCCAGGTTGACGGCCCACGAGGCCGGTGTGCCGTCCTTCAGCGCGATCGGGACCGTCACCACACCCGCGGCCAGCGCGACCGCGGCGGCCAGCCCGAACGCCAGCCGCCTCGGCCTGACGCCGCGCCGCCTCGGCCTGACGCCGCGCCGCGTCCGCCGAGCCGTGCCCGATGCCGTGCCGGGCTCCGTGCCCGGATCCGTGCCCGGCTCTTCGGCGATGATCGCGGCCAGCAACGCCCGCGCCCCCGCGCCGGACGGCTCACCTCCCCGCTCGCCCGGCGCGACCCGGGCCAGCGCCCTGATCGCCGCGATCTCGTCGACGCTCTTCGCAGTGTGCTTCACAGTGTCGTTCGCGGTGTCGTTCGCAGTGTCCTTCGCGGTGTGCTTCACAGCGCTCCCCCCAACGGCGTCTCCGCCGGGACCAGCCGGCTCTCTGCGGTGACGTGCACGCCCGCCGACGCCAAAGCGCGCGACAGGCGTCTGCGGGCGCGGTGCAGCCTGATGCGTACGGCGTTGCGGGACAGCCCCAGCGCCTTCGCGATCTCGTCGCGCTCCAGCCCCTCCCAGGCGACCAGGGACAGCAGCTCCCGGTCGTCGTCGGACAGGCTCCGGAACGCCCGGCCGATCGCGTCCAGCTCGACCTGGGTGTCGGGCGAGTGGCCGTACCGGTCGGCCAGTTCGGCGTCGAGCTCGGCCGTGCGCTCCCGGCGGCGGTTGCCGCTCCGGAAGTGGTTGGCCAGGACCTTGCGCGCCACGCCGTACAGCCAGAGGGTGGCCTCCGGGCCCTCCGGCAGCTCGTCCACCCGCCGCCAGGCGACGGTGAAGGTCTCGGCCACCACGTCGGCGGCGTCCTGAGGCGAGTCGCACCGGCGTACGGCGTAGGCGGTGATCTGGCCGTAGGCCCGGTTGTAGGCGGCCTCGAACTTGGCCGACCGCTCGTCATCCACGGGCGGTTCCCATGGTGGATCTCCTCATCGAATCATTTGTTCGGACACCCCTGCCTATGTGCGCTCATGGGCCATCATTTCGCCGGAAACAGCGGTCAGGCACCAGCGGGCCGGCGAGTACATGCTGACGGTCGCCTTCGACTTCCCGGTGAGCACCGTCCGGTATCACCAGCACTGGGGCGAGAACAAGATCTTCCTGGAGATCGAGGACTCGCTGTACGGGTTCCGGGAGGAGTATCCGGACCTGGACTTCGTCGACCCGGCGAAAGGCGCCACCCCCGTCGCCGGCGAGATCCGGTACCGCGAGTACAACGACGGCATCACGCTCTCCGACCCCGCCCCGGACGTCGAGTCGGCGTCTCTGCGGTCCGTGCGGTGGGTGCGCGACAACGGCGGCATCTCGGTCCAGTTCCTGGCCGTGGACAACACGGTCGCCTTCTGGATGGACCGGATCGCGGATTTGGCCATCCTCATCCTCGGCGCAGCCGTCGGCATCCTCCTCACCCCGAGCGGGAGCCGCGATCCCGGCGCGGTACCGGATCGATGAGCCGTCGAGCTGCCCGCGCAGGCAGCCGTCGAAGAACTGGTCGGCGCGAACATCGGGAAATCGGAGAACAACGTCCGGGACGCCGGATAATGATTACACCTTCGAAGAACCTGTCGGCCCATATTTCAATAACAGCCCGATAAACGTTTGCGGCGCCGGTGAGCAGCCGACTACGGAACGCGCCGAAACGTCTGTGGTGGGCCCGGTCGGCTGCGCGACGGCGAAGCCCGCGCCGCAATTCTGGTAATAAAGTCTTCCTGTGTGAATCACGTCACACCGCCGCGGCCGGTCGCTTGCGCGGAAACCGAGTGAGCTGCCCCGACCTCTGAAGTCGGCTCAATTTCATGCCTCCTGCTCCATCGTGGGCCGCCTTGTCAAGATCTATTCCTGGTCGCGCTGGCTGTGTATATCTGAGGCGTTATTTATGGGGAGCTTACAGGGGTGCGCCCGGATGCCCTTGTGTTTTCTGTTTCCACGGGGAGTGTGGGCGTGACTGTGCGGCGTGCTCAGAAAAGTGCGAAAGTGCTGGGGCAGAGCGGGTTATGGCTCGGACGGGGTGCGCCGTCGAAGTGGGTCAGCCGCCTCGCGCTGGCCGCGACCGTGGCTCTCCTGCCGGGGATTCTCACCCTGGAGGCGCAGGCGGCCGTTGTCGCACCCTCTCCAACGCGGCTGGACATTCCCGGCTCTCCCTCCTCCGGCAACGCCGGCAAGGCCCCCGTGCAGCGCGCCGGATCGGCGGAGAACCTGCCGCACCTCGTCGATCCGGCCGCCACTCAGCCGCGGAGCAAGGGCAAGGCCACGGACGACGTCAAGCGCCCCAAGGGCTCGCTGCCGGTGGAGAAGCCGCGCGAGCTGCCGGACGAGCCGGCCACGGACGGGCTGAACAGCCCGCCGCCGCTGAAGTGGGAACCGGCTCCCGCCGACACCCCGTCGCGGCCGGCGACGAACGACGGCCGCCCCTCCCGCGGAAGCGCCGAGGGGGCGGGCGTCGGCAAGGCATCTCCGACGGCGCTCGACGGACGTCAGGGGAGCGGGGCGATGGCCGCCGAGACGGCTGTCCCCAGGGCGCGGACCGTGTCGGCCGTCGCCGCCGCCGCACTTCCCGTGGTGTCGGACCTGTCGGTGTCGGCGGGTCAGTTGTCGTCGGGGTTGTGGACGTTGTCGTCGACGACGCCGTATTTCGCGGCGTCGGGTGCTGATCCGGAGTCGCGGTCGTTGAAGCTGGAGGCGCAGGTCGAGCATGACCCGTCGGTTCCCGTTCAGGGGTCGGGGCTGATCTGGTCCGACAGCGGTCAGGTGTCGAGCGGTTCGTGCTCGTCCTGGAGCAAGTGCTCCCTGCAGAGCCCCACCGTGGGGGCGGGCGAGTTGAAGGACGGCTGGCTGGTGCGCTGGCGCGTGCGGGCGTCGACCTCGTCCGGCGTGGTGGGGGCATGGACGCAGTGGCAGGCCGCGCGGGTGGATCTCGCCAAGCCGGTGCTGTCCGACCTGTCGGTGTCGGCGGGTCAGTTGTCGTCGGGGTTGTGGACGTTGTCGTCCACGACGCCGTATTTCGCCGCGTCGGGTGCTGATCCGGAGTCGCGGTCGTTGAAGCTGGACGCCGAGGTCGAGCACGATCCGTCGGTTCCCGTTCAGGGTTCGGGGCTGATCTGGTCCGACAGCGGTCAGGTGTCGAGCGGTTCGTGCTCGTCCTGGAGCAAGTGCTCCCTGCAGACGCCCACCGTGACGGCCGGCAAGCTCAAGGACGGCTGGCTGGTCCGCTGGCGGGTGCGCGCGTCCACCTCGGGGCAGGTGTCGAGCCCGTGGTCGGAGTGGCAGTCGGCGCGGATCGACATCTCCAAGCCGGTGGTGTCGGATCTGTCGGTGTCGGCGGGTCAGTTGTCGTCGGGGTTGTGGACGTTGTCGTCGACGACGCCGTATTTCGCCGCGTCGGGTGCTGATCCGGAGTCGCGGTCGTTGAAGCTGGACGCCGAGGTCGAGCACGATCCGTCGGTTCCCGCCCAGGGCGCGGGGCTGATCTGGTCCGACAGCGGCCAGGTGTCGAGCGGTTCGTGCTCGACACGGAGCAAGTGCTCCCTGCAGACCGCCACCGTGACGGCCGGCATGCTCAAGGACGGCTGGCTGGTCCGGTGGCGCGTCCGGGCGTCCACCTCGGGGCAGGTGTCAGGCCCGTGGTCCGAGTGGCAGACGGCCACGGTCCAGGTCAGCGGCACGGCGGGCAACGGTCTGGGCGCCGTTCCGGCGACGCGGGGCACCGATGCGTGGACGTTGGCGTCGGTCACGCCGTGGTTGTTCGGGAAGGTGTCCGACGCCGGCGGGGCGAGGCTGGTGCTGGGCGCGGAGGTCGAGCACGATCCGGCCGTGCCGGCTCAGGGCACGGGCGTGATCTGGGCGGGCAAGGGCGCCACGAGCTACGCCTCCGGTGGCAACGCCTGGGTGCAGGTGCCGGCGGCGAAGCTGACCGACGGTATGAAGGTGCGCTGGCGGGTTCGGGGCGTCACGACCGCGGGCGTCGAGGGTGACTGGTCGGCGTGGCAGTCGGCGACGGTCGATGTGGGCAAGCCCGCGGTGTCGGACGGCGGGTGGACGCCGGCGACCAGGGGCGCGTTGTCGTGGACGGCGTCCTCGACCACGCCATGGGTCTATGCCAAGGTCACCGATCCGGACTCGCGCGCCTCGCGGTTGTGGGTGCAGATCGAGCACGACGCGGCCGAACAGGGCTCCGGGGTGATCTGGGAGGGCAAGGGCACCGCCGCCGCCCAGTCAGGGGCGAACGCCTGGGTGCAGGTGCCGGCCGCGAAGCTGACCGACGGCATGAAGATCCGCTGGCGGGTGCGCGGCGAGACCACCACGAACGTGGTCGGCCCGTGGTCGGACTGGTCCGCCACCGTCATCGACCTGCGCAAGCCGTCCGTGGAGTCGCTGGGCATGGATCCGGCGCTGCCGGGTTCGGCGTCGTGGACGGCGGGGTCGGTGACGCCGTGGCTGTATGCGAAGGTGAGTGATCCGGACAACCGGTCGAGCAAGCTGAGTGTGGAGGTGGAGCATGATCCGGCTGCCGCGGCTCAGGGGACGGGGCTGATCTGGGCGGGTTCGTCGTCGAAGGATTATGCGACGGGGACGATCGCCTGGGTGGGGGTGCCGTCGGGGAAGTTGTCCGATGGCTGGCAGGTTCGGTGGCGGGCGCGGGCGACGACGGTGTCCGGGGTGTCGGGTCCGTGGTCGGCGTGGGTGTCGGCGCGGGTGGACACGACGGTGTTCCGGACGGTTCCGCCCGGTCCGGTGGTGAGCCAGATGGCGCCTTCGCTGGGGCAGTCGGTGTCGGGTGTGTGGACGTTGCCGAGTGAGTCTCCGGTGTTCACGGCGGCGATCTCCGATGCTGATCGTCGGCCTGGTGTGCTGGAGGCCGAGGTCGAGCATGATCCGGCCGTGCCGGGTCAGGGCAGCGGGCTGATCTGGTCGGGGCAGAGCACGACGTTCGGGGAGACCTGCTTCACGGGCCAGCCGTGTGCGGCCTCGCACACGGCACCCGCGGCGGAGGGGATCCAGAACGGCTGGTCGATCCGCTGGCGCGTGCGGGCCGTGGTGCAGTCGACGGATGCCTCCGGTGCGCTGGTCGCGGGGCCGTGGTCGGGCTGGCAGCTCGCGCGGGTGGACACCTCCAAGCCGGTGGTGTCGGATCTGTCGGTGTCGGCGGGCCAGCTCGCGTCGAAACTGTGGACGCTGCCGTCCACGCAGCCGTCGTTCTCCGCCTACGGCGCCGATCCGGAGTCGCGGTCGTTGAAGCTGGAGGCGCAGGTCGAGCACGACCCGTCCGCCGCCGGGCAGGGCAGCGGCCTGATCTGGTCGGACAGCGGCCAGGTGTCGAGCGGATCGTGCTCGACCTGGAGCCGCTGCTCGTTGCAGACCCCTGCCGTGACAGAGGGCAAGCTGAAGGACGGCTGGCTGGTCCGCTGGCGGGTCCGGGCGTCCACCTCTGGGCAGGTGGCGGGACCGTGGTCGGAGTGGCAGTCCGCGCAGGTGGACACCTCCAAGCCGATCGTGTCCGGGGCATCGGTCTCTCCGGGCCAGTCGGTGTCGGGGCTGTGGACGCTGTCGTCGACGCAGCCGTCCTTCTCCGCCTACGGCGCGGACCCGGAGTCGCGGTCGCTGCGGCTGGAGGCGCAGATCGAGCACGACCCGTCGGCCGCCGTGCAGGGCAGCGGGCTGATCTGGTGGGCCGCCGGTGGGGTGTCGAGCGGATCGTGCTCCACCTGGAGCCCCTGCTCGTTGCAGACGCCGACAGTGGCGGCGGGCGAGTTGAAGGACGGCTGGCTGGTCCGGTGGCGGGTGCGCGCGTCCACCTCGGGGCAGGTGTCGAGCCCGTGGTCGGAGTGGCAGTCGGCGCGGATCGACGCCTCCAAGCCGGTGGTGTCGGATCTGTCGGTGTCGGTGGGTCAGTTGTCGTCGGGGTTGTGGCGGTTGTCGTCCACGACGCCGTCCTTCTCGGCCTACGGCGCTGATCCGGAGTCGCGGTCGTTGAAGCTGGACGCCGAGGTCGAGCACGATCCGTCGGTTCCCGTTCAGGGGTCGGGGCTGATCTGGTCCGACAGCGGTCAGGTGTCGAGCGGTTCGTGCTCGACGTGGAGCAGGTGTTCCCTGCAGACGCCCACCGTGACGGCGGGGAAGTTGAAGGACGGCTGGCTGGTTCGCTGGCGGGTCCGGGCGTCCACCTCTGGGCAGGTGTCGAGCCCGTGGTCGGAGTGGCAGTCGGCGCGGATCGACATCTCCAAGCCGGTGGTGTCGGATCTGTCGGTGTCGGTGGGTCAGTTGTCGTCGGGGTTGTGGCGGTTGTCGTCCACGACGCCGTCCTTCTCGGCCTACGGCGCTGATCCGGAGTCGCGGTCGTTGAAGCTGGACGCCGAGGTCGAGCACGATCCGTCGGTTCCCGTTCAGGGGTCGGGGCTGATCTGGTCCGACAGCGGTCAGGTGTCGAGCGGTTCGTGCTCGACGTGGAGCAGGTGTTCCCTGCAGACCCCCACCGTGACGGCGGGGAAGTTGAAGGACGGCTGGCTGGTCCGGTGGCGGGTCCGGGCGTCCACCTCGGGGCAGGTGTCAGGCCCGTGGTCCGAGTGGCAGACGGCCACGGTCCAGGTCAGCGGCACGGCGGGCAACGGTCTGGGCGCCGTTCCGGCGACGCGGGGCACTGATGCGTGGACGTTGGCGTCGGTCACGCCGTGGTTGTTCGGGAAGGTGTCCGACGCCGGTGGGGCGAGGCTGGTGCTGGGCGCGGAGGTCGAGCACGATCCGGCCGTGCCGGCTCAGGGCACGGGCGTGATCTGGGCGGGCAAGGGCGCCACGAGCTACGCCTCGGGCGGCCTCGCCTGGGTGCAGGTGCCGGCGGCGAAGCTGACCGACGGTATGAAGGTGCGCTGGCGGGTTCGGGGTGTCACGACCGCGGGCGTCGAGGGTGAGTGGTCGGCGTGGCAGTCGGCGACGGTCGATGTGGGCAAGCCCGCGGTGTCGGACGGCGGGTGGACGCCGGCGACCAGGGGCGCGTTGTCGTGGACGGCGTCCTCGACGACGCCGTGGGTCTATGCCAAGGTCACCGATCCGGACTCGCGCGCCTCGAAGCTGGAGGCGGAGATCGAGCACGATCCCACCGCGACCGGGCAGGGCACGGGCGTCATCTGGTCCGGCAAGGGCGCCACGACCTACGCCTCCGGCGGCAACGCCTGGGTGCAGGTCCCGGCGGGCAAGCTGGCCGACGGCATGAAGGTGCGCTGGCGGGTGCGCGGAGAGACCGCCACGGGCGTGGTCGGCCCGTGGTCGGACTGGTCCGCCACCGTCATCGACCTGCGCAAGCCGTCCGTGGCGGGCTTGTCGATGACCCCGGCGACCTGGGACGCCGGAGCATGGACCGCGGCCGCGGCGACGCCCTGGCTCTACGCCAAGGTCACCGACCCGGAGAACGGCGACTCCCGGCTCGCGGTCGAGATCGAGCACGACCCGGCCGCCACCGGTCAAGGGGCCGGCCTGATCTGGTCCGGCACGAGCGCGCAGCCGTCCCACTCCGGCGAGAACGCCTGGGTGCAGGTGCCGGCGGCGAAGCTGACCGACGGCATGAAGATCCGCTGGCGCGCCCGCGGCGAAACCGTCAAGGGCATCACGGGAGCCTGGACCGACTGGGTGCAGGCACGCATCGACCTCGGCAAGCCGGTGGTCGAATCGCTGGGCATGGATCCGGCGCTGCCGGGTTCGGCGTCGTGGACGGCGGGGTCGGTGACGCCGTGGCTGTTCGCGAAGGTGAGTGATCCGGACAACCGGTCGAGCAAGCTGAGTGTGGAGGTGGAGCATGATCCGGCTGCCGCGGCTCAGGGGACGGGGCTGATCTGGGCGGGTTCGTCGTCGAAGGATTATGCGACGGGGACGATCGCCTGGGTGGGGGTGCCGTCGGGGAAGTTGTCCGATGGCTGGCAGGTTCGGTGGCGGGCGCGGGCGACGACGGTGTCCGGGGTGTCGGGTCCGTGGTCGGCGTGGGTGTCGGCGCGGGTGGACACGACGGTGTTCCGGACGGTTCCGCCCGGTCCGGTGGTGAGCCAGATGGCGCCTTCGCTGGGTCAGTCGGTGTCGGGTGTGTGGACGTTGCCGAGTGAGTATCCGGTGTTCACGGCGGCGATCTCCGATGCTGATCGTCGGCCTGGTGTGCTGGAGGCCGAGGTCGAGCATGATCCGGCCGTGCCGGGGCAGGGCAGCGGGCTGATCTGGTCGGGGCAGAGCACCACGTTCGGGGAGACCTGCTTCACCGGCCAGGCCTGCTCCGCCTCGCACACCTCCCCGTCGGTGGAAGGCGTCCGGAACGGCTGGTCGATCCGCTGGCGCGTGCGGGCCGTGGTGCAGTCCACCGCTTCTCCCGGCGCGGTGGTGGCCGGGCCGTGGTCGGGCTGGCAACTGGCGCGGGTGGACACCTCCAAGCCGCTCGTGACGAGGATGTCGGCCTCGACGGGCCAGCTCACCTCCGGGTTGTGGACGTTGTCGTCCACGACCCCGTACTTCTCCGCCTACGGCACCGACCCTCAGACGCGGTCGTTGAAGCTGGAGGCGCAGGTCGAGCACGACCCGTCGGCCACCGCCCAGGGGAGCGGGCTGATCTGGTCCGGAAACGGCTCGATGTCGAGCGGTTCGTGCCCGACCTGGAGCGCCTGCTCGCTGCAGACCCCTGCCGTGACAGAGGGCAAGCTGAAGGACGGGTGGCTGGTCCGCTGGCGCGTCCGCGTCTCCACCTCTGCCAACGTGGCGGGACCGTGGTCGGAGTGGCAGATGGCGCGGGTGGACACCTCCAAGCCGGTCGTGTCGGACCTGTCCGTCTCGACGGGGCAGCTGGCCTCCGGGTTGTGGACGTTGTCGTCCACGACCCCGAACTTCTCGGCCTACGGCGCCGATCCGGAGTCGCGGTCGTTGAAGCTGGAGGCGCAGGTCGAGCATGACCCGTCCGCCGCCGGGCAGGGCACCGGCCTGATCTGGAGCGACAGCGGGCAGGTGTCGAGCGGTTCGTGCTCGACCTGGAGCCGCTGCTCGTTGCAGACCCCCGCCGTCACGGCCGCGAAGCTGAAGGACGGCTGGTTGATTCGCTGGCGCGTCCGCGTCGCCACCTCGGCCGGTGTGGCGAGCCCGTGGTCGGAGTGGCAGGCCGCCCGGGTGGACATCTCCAAGCCGGTGGTGTCGGACCTGTCCGTCTCGACGGGGCAGCTGGCCTCCGGGTTGTGGACGTTGTCGTCCACGACTCCGAACTTCTCGGCCTACGGCGCCGATCCGGAGTCGCGGTCGTTGAAGCTGGAGGCGCAGGTCGAGCATGACCCGTCCGCCGCCGGGCAGCGCACCGGGCTGATCTGGAGCGACAGCGGGCAGGTGTCGAGCGGTTCCTGCTCGACCTGGAGCCGCTGCTCGCTGCAGACCCCCGCCATCCCGGCCGGGAAACTCAAGGACGGGTGGCTGGTCCGCTGGCGCGTCCGCGTCTCCACCTCGGCCAACGTGGCGGGACCGTGGTCGGAGTGGCAGATGGCGCGGGTGGACACCTCCAAGCCGGTCGTGTCGGACCTGTCCGTCTCGACGGGGCAGCTCGCCTCCGGGTTGTGGACGTTGTCGTCCACGACCCCCTATTTCTCGGCCTACGGCGCCGACCCCGAGACGCGGTCGTTGAAGCTGGACGCCGAGATCGAGCACGACCCGTCGGTTCCCGCTCAGGGTTCGGGGCTGATCTGGTCCGACAGCGGTCAGGTGTCGAGCGGTTCGTGCTCGACGTGGAGCAGGTGCTCCCTGCAGACCCCCACCGTGACGTCCGGGAAACTCAAGGACGGCTGGCTGGTCCGCTGGCGCGTCCGGGCGTCGATCTCGTCCGGCGTGGCCAGTCCGTGGTCGGAGTGGCAGACGGCGACGGTCCAGGTGAGCGGCACCGCGGGGAACGGCCTGGGCGCCGTCCCGGCCACGCGCGGCAGCGACACGTGGACGCTCTCCTCGGCCACCCCATGGCTGTACGCGAAGGTGACCGACGCCGGCGGCTCGAAGCTGGTGCTCGGCGCGGAGATCGAGCACAACCCCGCGACCGGCCAGGGCACCGGCGTGATCTGGTCCGGCAAGGGCGCCACGAGCTACGCCTCCGGCGGCAACGCCTGGGTGCAGGTGCCGGCCGGCAAGCTGACCGACGGCATGAAGATCCGCTGGCGGGTCCGCGGCGTCACCACCGCGGGCGCAGAAGGCGAGTGGTCGGCGTGGCAGGCCGCCACCGTGGACCTGCGCAAGCCCAGCGTGGACGGCCTGGGCATGGACCCGGCCATCCGCGGCACCACCTCCTGGACCGCCGAGTCGCTCACTCCGTCGATGTACGCCAGGGTGACCGACCCGGACAACCGGCCCAGCAGGCTGAACGTGGAGGTCGAGCACGACCCGGCCAAGAACGAGCAGGGCACCGGCCTGATCTGGACCGGCACGTCCGACAAGGAGTACGCCTCCGGCACCAGCGCCTGGGCGGCCGTCCCGGCTGACAAGCTGACCGACGGCTGGCAGATCCGCTGGCGCGCCCGCGCCACCACCGCCTCCGGCGTCTCCGGGCCGTGGTCGGACTGGGTGTACGCGACCGTGACGGCCCTGCCGTTCGAGTCGTTCTCCCCGGCCCACAACAGCCAGGTCGGCACCCTGACGCCGGTGCTGTCGGCCAACGCCCGCCCCTACAACAAGGGCGAGGTCAAGTACTGGTTCCAGCTCTGCGCCGGCAGCGCGCCCAACTGGCGCTGGTGCAAGGACTCGGCGGAGAAGACCGAGGACTGGACCAAGGAAGGCGTCTGGCAGGTGGTCGACGCCCGGCTGAAGTGGGGCGAGACGTACTCGTGGATGGCGAAGGCCGCCACCACGTACACCACGGTCACCTCGTCGTGGCGGACCTTCACCCCCGTTCCCGAGCAGGGCAACATCAACGGCCTGCTGGCCGCCGGCACGCAAGGTCGCGAGTTCAACCATGTCTCGGGCAACTACGCGTCCACGGCGACGGACGCCTCGGTGACGACGGTGGGGCCGCCGCTGTCGGTGAACCGTACGTACAACAGCCTGGACCCGCGGACCGACGGCATCTTCGGCGCCGGCTGGACGACCCGCTGGGACATGCGCATCGAGGAGGAGCCGACCGGGAGCCTGCTGGTGACCTATCCGGGCGGCGAGCAGCTGCGGTTCGCGTCCATGGGCAACGGCGCCTACGCGCCGCCCGCTGGGACGTTCGCGACGATGGCCGCCGAGCAGACCGGTGGCTGGCGCCTGATGGACAAGTCGGCCACCTCCTACTGGTTCGACGCCTCCGGCCTCCTCTCGAAGATCACCGATCACCGGGGGCGGGCGCAGGAGCTGACCCGCGGCGCCGACGGCAAGCTGGCCAAGGTGACCGCGACGGGCGGCAGGTCGCTGACGTTCACCTGGGCCGGCAACCACGTCGCGAGCGTCTCCACCGACCCGGTGGACGGCAACCCGCTCACCTGGACCTACGCCTACGAGGGCGACCTGCTGGTCAAGGTGTGCCCGCCGACCTCGGCGACGGCCTGCACGACCTACGACTACGGGACAGGCTCGCGGTACAAGAGCGTGGTCACCGACTCCGGGCCGAAGTACTACTACCGGCTGAACGAGGGCGAGACCCGTACCGGCACCGTCGTCGCCAGCGCAGCGGGCTGGAACATCACCGAGCAGCAGGCCAAGCTGAACGGGACCACCCCGGCGGACCTCGGCGCGCGGGTGCCGGGCGCGCTGGCCGGCTCGCCGGACACCGCGATGCGTTTCAAGGGCGCGGCGACCTCGACGTACGTGCAGCTCCCGGCCGATGCGATCAGCGGTCAGGGCGGCGAGCCGGCGGTGGAGGCGTGGTTCAGGACCACCACGTCCGGCACGGTCATCGGGATGCAGGGCGCGGACAACGGCACGCCTCCGTCGTTCGTGCCGGTGATGTACGTGGGCACCGACGGCAAGCTGCGCGGCCAGTTCGGCACCGGCACTTCCACCACCGCGCACACCCCGATCACCTCCACCGGTGCGGTGAACGACGGCAACTGGCACCATGCGGTGCTGTCGTCGGTGGAGACCAGGCCCGCCTCGAGCACGAGCCCCGCCGAACACACGCAGACCCTCTACCTGGACGGCGCCGCGGTGGGCACGCTGGCCGGCGAGGTCCAGCACGACGAGATGGCGGAGACCCGGATCGGGTCCGGGTACGGCTCCCCGGCCTGGCCGTCGAGCACCACCAGCACCGCGCCGTTCCCGTTCAACGGCGACATCGACGAGGTCGCGGTCTACGGCAGGCCCCTGAGCAAGGCGGCCGTGCAGCGGCACTTCGCGGCGGGCAAGCCGCAGCCGCAGCTCACCAAGGTGACCCAGCCGTCGGGCCGCGTGTGGGCGGTCAACGTCTACAACCCGGACGGCGGCCGGCTGGTGACGCACACCGACTCCAACGGCGGCACCTGGAAGCTGTCGGACCCGGTGTACACCAAGCAGACCACCCTCTCCACGTTCGCGACCGTGACGGTGACCGACCCGCACGACGGCGTCGTCACCTACGTCGCCGACGCGCAGCGTGGCTACCGGCAGGTGTCGGTGACCGACCAGGTCGGAGCGACCACGAAGTGGGCCTATGACGTGGGCGGATACCCGGCCAAGGTGATCGACCCGAACGGCAACGTGGTCGAGCTGGCGTTCAACGCCCGTGGGAACCTGCTGGCGAAGAAGACCTGCAGAACGGCGGGCGCGAACTGCTCGACCGAGTACTACGACTACTTCGTCGACGTCGACAAGCCGTTCGACGCCCGCAACGACGTGAAGATCGGTGAGCGGGACGGCCGGTCCGCCTCGGCCGCCGACGAGACCTACATGACCTCGTGGACGTACAACTCGTTCGGAGAGGAGACCAGGACCACGACTCCGGCGACGGCGGACTTCCCGGCCGGGCGCAGCACGGTCAAGACCTACACCGACGGCACCGAGCCGGCCGTCGGCGGCGGCACGACCCCCGCGGGCATGGTGAAGTCCGACAAGGACTACAAGGGCTACGAGACCACGTACGCCTTCACCGCCGCCGGCGACCTCGCGACGGAGACGCTGCCGTCCGGGCTGGTCAAGAAGTACACCCATGACGCCCTGGGGAGGGTGACCGCCACGACGGAGATCTCCGAGGCGTTCCCCGAGGGGGTCACGACCACGGTCGCCTACGACGGGATGGGACGAGTGCTGTCCAGGACCGGCCCTGCCGTCAAGAACGAGGTGGACGGCAAGACGCACACGCTGCGCTGGTCGGCGGGTTACAACGAGGACGGCCTGCCGATGACGGAGACCAATGAGGACCTGACCGGAGGGGACGCGCCGCGCAGGACCGTCTACACTTACGACGCCTTCGGCAGGCAGGCGACGATCACCGGGCCCGAGGGGAGCGTGGAGACGTTCGCCTACGACCACAAGGGCCAGAAGATCTCCGCCACCGACGCACGGGGCACGACGATGGCGTACACCTACACCCCGCGTGGCGAGCCGGCCACGACGGTGCTGAAGGGCTGGACCGGCAGCCCCACCGCGCCGCAGGCGGCCACGGACGTCGTGCTGACCTCGAACGCCTACGACCCGGCTGGACGGCTGGCCTCGCAGACCGACGTCATGGGCCGCACCACCGCCTACACCTACTACGCCGACAACCTGCCGGCGGAGACGACGGCCAAGGGCGCCAGGTTGAACGGGTCGGATGCCGTGCGGGACGTGGTGGTGGACTCGAAGGTATATGACGCCGCGAACCACCTCATCCGCCAGACCACCGGCAACGGCACACTGCGGGTGGAGGCCGCCTACGACGCGGCCGGACGGGTCGTCTCCCAAACCGTGGACCCGGGCAAGCTGAACCGGGTCACCACACCCGTCTACGACGCCAACGGCAACATCACCAAGATCAGCCTGTCCGCGGCGGGCACCGACCGCGTCGAGTCCGTCGAGTACGCCTACGACGCAGGCGACCACCCCGTCCGGCAAACCGTGCACAACGACGGGCAGGACCTGGTGACCACGCTCACCGTGGACGACCGCGGCCTGGTCACGGCGACGACCGACCCGCGCGGCAACGCCGCCGGGGCCGACCCGGCCGCCTACACCACCGACGTCACCTACGACAGCAGGGGCCAGAAGACGCAGGTACGACTGCCGTCGGTGCAGGTGGAGCGGGCGGGCGCCGCTCCGGCGACGCAGCGGCCCACGGCCAAGATCGGCTACAACACCTTCGGCGAGCTCACGCAGCAGGTCGACCCTGAGGGCCGGCTCGTCAGCTCGACCCTGGACCGGGTCGGGCGGGTCGTGGAGCAGAAGCTCCCCACCTACACGCCTCCCGGCGGACAGCCGGTCTCGCCCAAGGCCACCACCGTCTACAACGCCGCCGGTGATGCGGTCAGCGTGACCGACCCACGCGGCCAGACCACGACCGCGGTCTACGACGGGCTCGGTCGCAAGGTGCAGGTCACCGCGCCCAGGGCGGGCTCGGCCGCGGCCGGAGTGTGGAACTACGGCTATGACCTGCTGGGCGAGGCGCTGTGGACGACGGATCCGACCGGGGCGCGTGCGGAGTCCACGTACGATGATCTCGGCCGGCAGATCACCTTGACCACGATCGAGCGCAAGCCGTCGCAGGCGGTGTACGTGACGAAGATGGAGTATGACGACGCCGGCCGGGTGACCAAGACGACCCGGCCGACCGGCGACACCTCCATCCGCACGTACGACGCCACCGGCGCGCTGGCCGGGCAGACCGACGCGCTGGGCAACACCACGACGTTCGGCTACGACCTCGCCGGCCGCCCGACGACGACCACCAACGCGCTGGGCCTGACCAGCAAGGCCGGCTACGACCTGGCCGGCCGCAAGACCCGGATCCAGGAACTGGACGACGCCGGTGCGGTGCTGCGCACCCACACCATCGGCTACGACCTGGCGGGCAACGCCACCAGTCAGACCTCCGGTGAGGGGCACATCACCGAGCGGGTGTTCGACGCCGCGAACCGGCTGATCGAACAGCGCGAACCGGTCTCGGCGACCGAGAAGATCACCACCACGTTCGGCTACGACGCCGCGGGTGCGCAGACCCGCTCGACCGACGGCCGCGGGAACGCCACCTACGCCACCTACAACAGCCTGGGCCTCCTCGAGTCGATGATCGAGCCGAGCACCGCCGCCCACCCCGACCCCGCGGACCGGACCTGGACCACTCTCTACGACGCCGGCGGCAACTCGGTGACCAGCCTCCTACCCGGCGGAGTGCGCGTAGACCGGATCTTCGACGAGCTGAACCGCCTGGTGAAGCAGACCGGCACCGGCGCCGAGGCGAACACCGAGGACAAGACGTTCGGCTACGACGCGGCGGGCCGCCTGACCGCCGCCGATGATCTCAACTTCACCCTCAACGACCGCGGCCTGCTGCTCAAGACGGCAGGCGCGGGCGGCGACCTCAACGCCTACGCCTACGACGCCGACGGCCGCCTGGCCCAGCGCGTCGACGTGACCGGCACGTCCACCTTCACCTGGGACGGGGCCAACCGGCTGACCCAGTCGATCGACCCGGTCAGCAACACCGCCATCGACTACGGCTACGACAAGGCCAACCGGCTGACGTCCATGGCCTACGGGACCTCGGGCGCGCGGCGCAGCTACACCTACGACGCGCTGAACCGGCTGACCAAGGACCAGCTCACCACTGCCGCGGGTGGCGCGATGGCCTCCATCGAGTACGGCTACGACCTCAACGACAACCTCACCTCCAAGACCACCACCGGCACGGCCGGGGCCGGCACCAACACCTACGCCTACGACCAGTCCAACCGGCTCATCTCATGGACCGCGCCGGGCGGCACGAAGACCGCCTACGAGTGGGACGCCTCGGGCAACCGGGTCAAGGCCGGCGACAAGACCTTCACCTACGACGAACGCAACCGCCTGACCTCGGGCGACGGGCACACCTACACGTACACCGCACGCGGCACCCTGCTGGAGGATTCGGCCGGGATCGTCCGGCGCACCAAGTTCGACGCCTTCGACCGGCTCATCAATGACGACGCCGTCACCTACGGCTACGACGCTCTCGATCGTGTGGAGACCCGCACACAGAGCGGGCAGACCTTGTCCTTCGCCTACGAGGGGGTCAGCAACAACCTGGTGGCCGTCACCGACGCCAACGGCGCCAAGCGGGCCACCTTCGGCCGCGACGCGCTCGGCCGCACTCTCGGCATCAACGACGGCACCGGCGCCCAGCTGGCCTTCTCCGACCTACGCGGCGACCTGATCGGGGCCTTCGCCGCCAACGCGACCGCCCTGGCTGATTCGGTGGCCTACGACCCCTTCGGCGAGGTCATCACGCGCACCGGCCCCGAGCACGCGCTCGGTTATCAGGGCGGCTACACCGACCCCACGACCCGCATGATCAACATGGCGGCCCGCTGGTACCAGCCGACCACCGGCAGCTTCGTCTCGCGCGACACCCTCACGCAGAACCCCGACCCGTCGGTCCAGCTCAACCGCTACGCCTACGCCAACAACAACCCCCTCACCAACGTCGACCTGGACGGGCACAAGAGCAAGCCGAAGAAGAACCCGGTCGACACCTACGAGGAATGCAAGGGGCAGAAGAAGAAGAGCAAGACGTGCGGAGAGATCATCTCCGACCACAACCGGTGCGTCAAGGACTACGGAAAGTCGTACTGCAAGGAGTCCGAGAAGGAGTACACGACCTGCCGCAAGGAGAACGGCAAGAGCTACTGCAGCGCGACCAAGGACGTCTACGGGGACTGCCGCGCCGATGCGAAGTCCCACATGGGAGTGGTCTCGAAGGGCGGCAGCCCGGGGTCGTGCAGGGACGCGGCCTCGACGTACGCGGAGTGCCGGGCCGCGGTGATCGATCGGCCGACCTGTCTCGACGCCAAGGACAACTACATCGCCTGTCGCGCCGAAGGAAGCACGAGGAAAGTCTGCGTCGAGGATGCCGGCAACTATCGAACCTGCCGGGCCGGCCATCCCAACTCCAAGGAGATGTGCGGCAACGCTTCGGAGATGTATCGCGGCTGCCGTTACGGCAACAAAACCAGCCAGCCCGTCTGCGCCGCGGAGAGTGATTACTACGTCAAATGCCGGGATCAGGCGAAGGACGCCAATCACAACGACTGCAAAGACTTCGCCGGCAGCTATTCCGACTGCATGTCCTCCAAACAGTACGGCAACCATTCGGCGCAGTTCTGCAACACCGCGTACGACTCGCAGATGACGTGCATGAAGACGGACCGCGTCAAGGACTGCAACTGGGTCGACGACGTCTATCTGGAGTGCGCGAAGAAGATGAAGGGGGAGCAGCCCTGCACGCAAGGGGGCGGCTTCACCGGGAAGAAATGCAATGCGAAGGGCGGCGACTGCGTCTACTACCTGAGCAACTCCGCCGCCAACCTCCTCGCAGCCGGCCTCGGTGCGATCAGCACGTTCGGGGAGGCATTGTGCGCGCTAAGCGCCACTACAATCATCGGCATACCGCTGGGACTTATCTGCGGGGCGGCGGCCGGAATCCTCGGCGTGGCGGCAGCGGTGATCCTGAACCACAACAAGGGGAACGGGATCTGGTTCAAGTTCAAAACGGGCACGTACTATGATCAGCAGTCCGGATTGTTCGTACCGATGGTCAAGGAACTGAATATTGGATCGCAGTAGGCCGACGTCGGGGCGTGGAATACGAATGCTTCGCAGGGTGGTGGTGATGGCGTCCGCGTTCTCCTTCTGGAGCGCCGCCACCCTCATCGTCGCCACCATGCTGTCCGACCCGAAGTCCTGGGCGGTCCCGCTCCTGATCGGCGGATCCGTTCTGGCAGTCGTCGGGAGTGTGCTCACCGCCCTTGAGTGGCGACACTCCTCCGGTGCCGGCGAGAGTGACGTCACACCTCGCGACGGGGACGTCGGCTGACGGGAGACGTCTCGGCCGGCGCCGGCCGGGCCGTCTCCCGTGGGGCTTGGGCCAGGTGCCGCAGGAAGGCGGTACCTGTCGCGACGTGTGGGCGGGCATTCCGGTCACGGCAGAGGCCCCACGAGTGAGCGAGCCCTGCCGGCCTCGCTCACCCGTAGTGCTCCCCGACCAGCGCGGGCGGGCACGTCACTCACCGTCGGCTCGCTGTGGAACGCCGGCACGCCTACCGGATGCAGGCGGACGTCCGGAGCGCTCGTCGTGGTGCGGCTGGGTGAAACGGCGTGAGCGGGTGCCGCTGAACACGGGCAGAGCAGAGCTTGACGGGTTGCGGGATTTCGTTTCATAGTGGGCCGGTCAAGTCTCTTATCCCTGTCCGGAGGTTCTCGCCGCTAATTATGTTAGCGATAACATCGCCGCGACAATCCCGGTGACGCGGCAGGTCGGAGGGCATTTGTGGCGTGCGCGTGAGTGCGCGTTCCCGTGCCTGGAATTTCCTGGAGAAGCGGAGGTCGAGTGATGAGGTCCCGGTCCGCATCAAGCATTCTCGAAAAGGCGGGAGCCGCCGTCGTGCTCGTCGCCGGGCTGCTCGCCGGCGCCCCCTCGGCGGCGCGGGCCGCCGCCCAGCAGGCGTGCGACATCTACGCCGCCGGCGGCACCCCCTGCGTGGCGGCCCACAGCACGACCCGCGCCCTGTACGCCGCCTACAACGGCCCGCTCTATCAGGTCCGCCGCTCCTCCGACAACGCCACCCGCGACGTCGGCCTGCTCGCCGCGGGCGGTTACGCCGACGCCGCCGCCCAGGACACGTTCTGCGCCGGCACGACCTGCCTCATCACGGTGCTCTACGACCAGTCCGGACGGGGCAACCACCTCACCCAGGCGCCCCCCGGCGGCTTCCCCGGCCCGGCGCCCGGCGGGTACGACAACCTGGCGATCGCGACCGCGGCCCCGACCATGGTCAACGGCCACAAGGCGTACGGCGTGCGCGTCACCCCCGGCACCGGCTACCGCGACAACTCCACCAACGGCATCGCCAAGGGCGACCAGCCCGAAGGCATGTACGCCGTCTTCGACGGCACCCACCACAACGGCGGCTGCTGCTTCGACTACGGCAACGCCGAGACCAACAGCCGCGACAACGGCAACGGCACCATGGAGGCCATCTACTTCGGCGACATCAAGGTCTGGGGCTACGGCGCCGGCAACGGCCCCTGGGTCATGGCCGACCTGGAGAACGGCCTGTTCTCCGGCGTGAACCCGGGCTACAACCCGGGCGACCCCAGCGTCAGCCACCGCTACCTGACCGCCGTCGTCAAGGGCGAGCCGAACCACTGGGCGATCCGCGCCGGCAACGCCCAGTCCGGCGGCCTGTCCACCTACTACGACGGTCCCCGTCCCAACGCCCCGGGCTACAACCCCATGAAGAAGGAGGGCGCGATCATCCTGGGGATCGGCGGCGACAACAGCAACGGCTCCGCGGGCACCTTCTACGAGGGCGTGATGACCGCGGGCTACCCCTCGAACGCCACGGAGAACGCCGTGCAGGCGAACATCGTCGCCGCCGGCTACACCACCACGGGCGGCGGCGCGGACGGGACGCTCACCCCCGGCGCGTCCGTCTCGCTGCGTGCGACAACGGCCTGCTGCACCACCCGCTACCTGCGCCACCAGAACGACCAGGTCGTCACATCGGTGATCGGTTCCGGCAGCTCGTCGCTGGACAGGAGCGACGCCACGTGGATCGTCCGCAGCGGGCTGGCCGGCGGCTCGTGCGTGTCGTTCGAGTCGCGGAACTACCCCGGTGACTACCTGCGGCACCGTAACTACCAGCTCTACCGGCAGCACGACGACGGCAGCGCGCTGTTCGCCGCCGACGCCACCTTCTGCCCGCAGGCCGGCAGGAGCGGCCAGGGCACGTCGTTCGCCGCCGCGAACTTCCCCGACCGGTTCCTGCGCCACTACGACAACACCGTCTACATCGCGAGCAACGGCGGCTCGCACGCCTTCGACAACACCGCCTCCTGGGCGGCGGACGTGAGCTGGGCCGTCGTGCCGCCCCTGGCATAGACGGGGGCCCGAGCCGTCCCCGGCCCCTGGCCGGGGACGGCTCAGTGCATGTCGGCCGGGCGCGCCCGCCCGTCGAAGGGGAAGCGGGCGCGGAAGTCGATCTCGGCCTCGGCCATCGACATGAACGTGACCCCCTTGTGCCCGCGCATGTACGCGATGAGCCGCTCCAGCATCAGCAGCACCTGGGGACGCCCGCTGACGTCGGGATGCAGCGTGACGGGGAAGACCGCGTAGTCCAGCTCGCGGTAGACCCAGTCGAACTGGTCGCGCCACTGCTGTTCGAGGTCGCGCGGATTGACGAAGCCGTGGCTGTTCGGCGAGCTCTTGATGAACATCATCGGCGGCAGGTCGTCGAGGTACCAGTTGGCCGAGAACTCCACCAGGTCCACCTCCTGGCCGGGCACGAGCGGCTTCATCCAGGTGGAGGCGGCCTGCTCGTAGTCGATGTGCGTCCACTGCTCGCCCTTGCGGGCGTAGAAGGGCTGGAAGTCGCGGTAGGACTGCGAGTGGTCGTAGCCGAAGCCGTAGCGCAGCAGCAGCTCGACGGTCCGCGCGGACATCTCCCACCACGGCGCCACATAACCCCGCGGCCGGACGCCGAGCACCTTGTCCAGCACCTCCAGGCTGCGCGCCAGGACGTCCTCCTCCTGCTGGGCGGACATCGCGACCGGGTTCTCGTGCATGTAGCCGTGCGCGCCGACGTCGTGCCCGGCCTCGACGATCCGCCGCATCTGGTCGGGGAACGACTCCGCCGAATGTCCGGGGACGAACCAGCTCGTCCTGATCCCCTCGCGGGCGAACAGGCGCAGCAGCCTCGGGGTCCCGACCTCGGCGGCGAAGACGCCCCGCTGGATGTCGTTGGGCGAGTCCTGGCCGCCGTACGAGCCGATCCAGCCCGCCACGGCGTCCACGTCCACGCCGAAGCAGACGTTGATGGCTTTCTTCATGGACCAGGACGTACCCCTGCCGCGACGGACGGGCACCGGGCTCGACGGATCTTGGGCAGATCCTTCCCAGGTGCCCTGGCCTGGGCAGGTTCGCCTACAGTTGCGGCGTGAACATCTGCGTCTTCTGCTCCGCCGCCGACCTCGACGAGCGCTACACCCGCCCCGCCCGCGAGTTCGCCGAGCTCATCGGCAAGGGCGGGCACACCCTGGTGTGGGGCGGCTCCGACAGCGGCCTGATGAAGGTCATGGCCGACGGCGTGCAGCAGGCCGGCGGCCGCCTGGTGGGCGTCTCGGTCGAGTTCCTGGCGCACAAGGCACGGCCGGGCGCCGACGAGATGCTGATCACCCGCGACCTGGCCGAGCGCAAGGCGCAGCTCCTGTCCCGCGCCGACGGCTTCGTCATCATGGTGGGCGGCAGCGGCACGCTCGACGAGGCCACCGAGATCCTGGAGCTGCGCAAGCACGGCCTGCACAGCAAGCCGGTCGTGCTGCTGAACACCGCGGGCTTCTACGACGGGCTGAAGCAGCAGTTCCAGCGCATGGAGGCGGAGGGTTTCCTGCCGTTGCCCCTCACCGAGCTGGTGTTCTTCGCCGAGGAGGGCGTCGGGGCGATCGCCTACCTGGAGGAGCAGTCGGGCCTGGTCCCGCCGGGCGCCGGCGGCTGACCGGCCCCGCGGCGCGCGTTCGGGGCGGAGGGAGCGCGGGTAGGGGGGAGGGAGGCTGTGGCCGTCGGGGGAGGTCACGATGGGGGCTGAGGGCGAGCCCGCGGGCAGCGGGCTGGCGTTCGAGGTGCTGGAACCGGCGCCGGTCGGCGTGGCGGTCGCGCGCGGCCCCGACCATCGCCTGGTCTACACCAACGCCGCCTACCGCTCCCTGTTCGCCGACAGCCGCACCGGGCTGCCGATCGAGGAGGCGTTCGCGGAGTTCGTCCAGGTGCACTTCCGCGCGCAGTTCGACCACGTCTACGCCACCGGCGAGCCGTTCGTCACCACGGCGGAGCCGGAGTACGTCGTCGGGCCGCAGTGCGAGGAACGGCGGGTCTTCACCTCCAGCCTGTC
Source organism: Nonomuraea sp. NPDC049624 (assembly GCF_040675255.1). NCBI lineage: Bacteria > Bacillati > Actinomycetota > Actinomycetes > Streptosporangiales > Streptosporangiaceae > Nonomuraea > Nonomuraea sp. NPDC049624. The sequence continues at coordinate 654,109 of NZ_JBFAOR010000003.1, forward strand.
GCGCGTGGTCTTCGGGCCGGGCGACTACGGCGTGCTCGAAGTGGTGATGGACGTGACCGAGCAGGTCACCGCGGCCCGCCGGATCGAGGCGCTGGCCGAGGAGCGCCGCCGCATCCTGCGCCGCTACGAGAGCCTGATCAAGGTCAGCGCGGAGATCGTCTGGGTGACCACCCGCGACGGCTACGTCAAGGAGCCCAGCCCGAGCTGGGAGCGGGTCACCGGCCAGCCGTGGGAGGGGCACCGCGGCCAGGGCTGGCTGAAGATGGTCCATCCCGACGACCGCCAGGACACGATCAGGTCGTGGTCCCGGGCGGTCAGCAGGGCCACCGAGACCTGGGAGCACGTCTACCGGCTGCACACCGCCGACGGCTCCTACCGGCACTTCGAGATGCGCGCCGTGCCCATCTGCGAGCACGGCGAGGTCGTGGAGTGGGTGGGGTCGTGCAGCGACATCGAGGAGCAGTGGCAGGAGCAGCGGCGGCAGCGCCTGCTCGACCGCGCCGCGGCGGCCACGGCCCAGCTCGGCAGCCTGGAGGAGATGCTCGGGGCGCTGTCCGACGTCATCGTGCCCGAGCTGGCCGACGGCTGCAGCGTCTACCTCATCACCGACCTCACCGGCGATCGGCGCGGCGAGGCGCCGTTCGTCGTCGAGCGGCTGGCCAGCGCGGTCGGCGAGGGCATGGTGCCGCTGTCGCCGTACAGCGAGGAGCAGCTCGACGACGGCAACGCCTTCGTGGCGGTCGTCCGCCGGCGGCGGCCCGTGCTGCAGACGTTCCCCGCCGGGTGCCCGCCGCCCGACCTGGCGCCGGCCGGCACCCGCGCGTGGCTGGCCGCCAGCGGCGCCAACAGCATGCTGGTCCTGCCGGTCGTGGTCGACGGCGCGGTGCCCGCCGTGGTCGGGGTGGTGACGTGCGGGGACCGTCCGGCGATCAACCGGGCCGACATCACGCTGCTGGGCAACATGTTCGGCCACGCCCACGACGCCCTGAGCCGGGCCATCCGCTTCCAGCGCACCCAGCAGGTCGCGCTGGCCCTGCAGTACAGCCTGCTCGCCGAGCCGCCGCGCCTGCCCGGCCTGCGGATCGTGGCCCGCTACCGGGCCAGCCCCAGCGCCGCCGAGGTGGGCGGCGACTGGTACGACTCCTTCGTCCTGCCCGACGGCGTCCCGGCGCTGGTCATCGGCGACGTGGCGGGGCACGACCTGTCGGCGGCCGTCCTGATGAGCCAGTTGCGCAACATGCTCCGGGCGCTGGCGATGGACCGCTGCGAACCGCCCGGCGAGATCCTGACCCGGCTCAACATCGCGATGGAGTCGTTGTCCTCCGAGGTCACGGCCACGTGCGTGTTCGCCCGCGTCGAGGGGGAGAACGGCGGCCACCGGCTGCGGTTCGCGGTGGCCGGGCATCCGCCGCCCCTGCTGGTCACCGCCCAGGGCCACGGACGTTTCCTGGAGGAAGCCGTCAGCCCGCTGCTCGGCTTCTCCGACGGCGAGACCCGCGCCTCCTGGACCGAGCCGCTGCCGCCGGGCAGCACGCTGCTGCTCTACACCGACGGGCTCATCGAACGGTCGGGCGAGCACCTGGACCTCGGTCTCGGCCGGCTGCGCCGGGTGGCGGAGTCGCTGGCCGCCGAGCCGCTGGACAGCTTCTGCGACCAGGTGCTCAGCGGCCTGCCCAGCACCGGCCTCGACGACATCGCCGTCATCGCCCTGCGGCTGCCGCCCGCGGAGGAGGAGTGATCAGGAGGGCAGCCTGCCCGTGACCGCGCACAGGTCGCGCAGAGCGCCATGGTCGCGGATCGCCCGTGCGGAGTCCCCGGCCAGCAGGGCGGCCGCGGTCTCACGTCCCATGGCCTGGAGGGCCGGGTCGCGCGTGGGCTCCCAGAGCCGGGGGCCCGCGGCTGGGCAGCGCCCAGCCACGCGGCGGCGGCGCCCGTGACGATCAGCCCGGTGCACCCGAGCGCGAAGAACCGTCCGGGCGGCCGGGTTGCCGAAGAAGCCCGCGCCGGCCAGCGGCAGGAAGCGTACGTCTACACGAGCATGTCCGCCGCTACGTGGATACATGACCGTTCGATGTGATCCATCCCTTTGCGGCCCAGCCGCCCAGCCGCCGGGGGAGTGTTGCGCTGGAAGTGAAGGGCGGGGGTCCGGACGGGCCGGGTGGGCCAGGACGGCAGGCATGCGGACACTTGTTCTTGGCGGCACGAGATTTCTGTCCAGGGAGATCGCGCGGCAGGCCCGCGATCGCGGGCACGAGGTGGTGTGCGCGGCCCGCGGCGTGGCCGGCCAGCCGCCCCCGGGCGTGGAGTTCGTCCGGGTCGACCGGGCCGAAGACGGCGGGCTCGCGCCGCTGAAGGGGGCGTTCGACCTGGTCGTCGACGTCGCCAGGCTGCCCAGCCAGGTGCGGCGTGCCGTCACCGAGCTGGCGGGCCGGGCCGGTCACTACACGTTCGTGTCGTCGTGCAGCGTCTACTCCGACGCGACCCGGGTCAGCCAGGTCCTGCACGACCCGCTGCCCGCCGGCGCCGACGAGAGCGACCCAGCGAACTACGGGCCGGCCAAGGTGGCGTGCGAGCAGATCCTCGGCGACGGCGCGCTGCACGTACGGGCCGGGCTGATCGTCGGCCCCGAGGACCAGTCCGACCGGTTCACCTACTGGGTCGAGCGGCTGGCGCGCGGCGGCCGCGTGCTGGCTCCCGGCTCGCCCGGCGATCTGGTGCAGCTCGTCGACGTACGCGATCTCGCGGCCTGGACGCTCGACGCGGCGCAGGCCGGCCTGACCGGCCCCTACGACGGCATCTCCATGCCCTTCACCAGGGGCGAGCTGCTGGCGGGCATCGCCGAGGGGCTGGCGGTGGCGCCGGAGCTCGTCTGGGCGGGTCAGGCGTTCCTCACCGGGCACAAGGTCGAGCCGTGGGCCGGGCCGCGTTCGCTGCCGCTGTGGTTGCCGTTGCCGGAATACGCCGGGTTCATGGCCCGGGACACCTCCGCCACGCTGGCCGCCGGTCTGCGCATCCGCCCGGTCGCCGACACGGCCCGCGACACGCTGGCCTGGCTGCGCGACTCCGGCCACGAGGTGACCCGCGCCGGCCTCACCCCCGACGAAGAGACAGAACTCCTCCACCTGCTTCCCTGACCTCGGTCCCCCGGCCCCCGGCTCCCTGACCTGGGGCCCTCGGCCGCCGTCGGCCCCTACCGGGCCCTCAGCCCTTCGGGCACCCGGCCGCTCGCGTGGGCGCCGTGAGCGGGATCATGGACGGCGTGCTGCGCGTGACGATGAACGATTCCGCGGCCGGCCTGCTCGGCATGCCGGGCGGCTCGGGCCTGCCGGCGCCGCCGGGCGGCCTCGCTCCCGGCCTGCGGGAACGGGTGGCCCAGGGGCTCGTCCGGCGGGGTGCGGTGCTCGGCTGGGCCGCCTCGACGGACGGCGCCGAGCGTGCCCCCGCGCCCTTCCACGACCTCACCGGCTGGGAGTGCGACCGGAGTTCCCTGCACCTGGAGGACTTCGTCCCGGTCCAGGTCGTCACCGTCGGCCACGTGCCCGTGATCGGCGACGAGGGCCAGCGCGTGCTGCTGCTGCACGGCGTCGCGCTCGCCCTGGAGGTGGGCCGGCTCGCCCGCGCCCTGCACCCGCCCGTCCCGGTGCGCTGCGTCGTGAGCGCGAACGAGACCAGCGCGACGTTCCGCTTCCACCGGATCAGGCCAGGTGAGAGCTGGAACGCCGCGGACCTGGACGGGTACGCGGGCGACAAGGTGATCGTGGTGGATCGGGGGTGGTTCGCCGCGTTTCAGGAACGTCCGGACGGGCCGGGCGCCGCGTACGATTCCTGATCATGTCGATGAGGTTGAGCCTCGCGAAGATCGAGGCCGCGTTGCTGGAGTCCGTACGGGCCGACCCCGCCCTCATCGGGGCCGTCCTGGAGGGCCGGTCGGGTGGTCTCCCTCTGGAGACGGAGGTGTTCGCGGACGACCACCGCTCGCTCACCGCCATCGCCGAGGGGCGGGCCGAGACCGAGCACGGCACCGCGCGATGGAGGCGGTGCTTCCCCTGGCTGGCGGCGGCCACCGGCGAGGACGGCGCTAACGACGTGGCCGGGTGCGAAGTCGGCTACGGTCCGCCGTTCGTGCTGGCTCCCGCTCAGGTGGCGGCGGTCGCGCGGGGCCTGGGCGAGGAGGGGTGGGGGTTCGGCGCCGGTCACGCGGGCGGAGCGTACGAAGGGCTGGAGGCGCTGGCGCCGTTCTACGCGGCGGCGGCCCGCGAGGGCAAGGCGGTCGTGGGCGCGGTGCGTTGACGGCCTTGGCCTGCTGTGCGCGATGTGCTGACGGCCCTGGCCCGCTGTGCGGGGGGTGCTGGTGGCCTTGGCCTGCTGTGCGCGGTGTGCGGCCCTACTGTCGGTCTCGGGTCCTGAGTGCAGGTGCCGCCGGGGGTGTGGTGGGGGTGTGAAGGTTGGGAGCGGGTGCCGTGCAGACCGGCCCTTGGGCCGGGGTTCGGGCCTAACGTCCTGGAATATGCAGACAGTGGATGTCCTGGTGGTGGGGGCGGGGCTGGCCGGGTTGAGCACGGCCCGGCTGCTCGCCCGGCGCGGGCTGAACGTCATGGTCGTCGACCGCCGCAGGTCGTTGTCGGCCGGCGTGCGGACCACCGGGATCTTCGTACGTCGCACGCTCGACGACTTCGACCTGCCCAGCCACCTGCTCGGGCCCGGTGTCCGGGACGTCCTGCTGTATCCGCCGTCGCGGCGCTCGCCGATCCGGCTCACCAGCGACCGGGACGAGTTCCGGGTGGCCGACATGGCCGCCGTCTACGAGCACGCCCGCCGCGCGGCGGAGTCGGCCGGCGCCCGCGTCCTGCTGGGCGTCCGGTACGTAGGCAGCTCATCGGGCCTCGTACGACTGGAGCGCACAAGCGGCGCTGAGAGCGGGGACGGCGCAGAGGGTGCCGAGGGCGCGGACGGCGCGGACGGCGCGGACGGCGTGGACGGCGTTGCGGGGGTGGAGGTGGTGGGGGTCAGGTTTGTCGTGGGGGCGGATGGGGCGCGGTCGCGGGTGGCGCGTGATCTCGGTCTCGACGTCAACCGGCGCTTTCTCGTCGGCGCCGAGATCGTCCATGCGGTCGCGCCCGGGTCGGGCGTTCCGGCGTTCCACTGCGTGCTGGATCCCCGGGTGGCTCCGGGATACCTCGGGTGGGTGGTGGACGACGGGCGGCACGCCCACGTGGGTGTCGCGGGGGAGCCGGGGGCGATGCGGGCCGGCGTCCGCCGTCTGCTGGACGCCTTCGCCGCCGACGCGCCCGGTCGCGCGGCGCCCGCCGGGCCGGTCGAGCGCCGGGGAGGCCCGATCCCGGTCGGGGGCGTGCTGCGGCGGCTGGCGTGCCCGGACGGGCTGCTGGTCGGGGACGCGGCGGGCGCGGTGTCGCCCCTGACGGCCGGTGGGCTGGACCCTTGCCTGCGGATGTCCGAGCTGGCCGCGGCGGTGATCGCCGACTATCTGCGTACCGGTGACCGGGAGGTGCTGAAGCGGTACGACGGGGCCTCGTTGCGGGCCCGGTTCCGGGGGCGGTTGTTGTTGCGGCGGCTGTTGGCGGGGATCCGGTCGCCGGTCGCCGCGGAGGCCGCGGTGACCGTCCTGCGCACCCGTGCCGGCCGGGCGCTGGCAGCGCGGATCCTGTTCGGCGACGGCTCCTTCCCCGAGCTCGAACCCAGGCTCACGGCGAGGGTGGACGCGGTCCCGCGACCCTGACGATCCCGGCGCGCCAGTCTCGTGCGCCGCCCTGGCGGGCCCCGGACGCGGCGTACCGCCATCGGGCCGGACGCGGATGGGGCCGGGCCGCAGAGCGCGACAGGCCGGGGAGTGGAGAGCGACCCGTGTGACAGAACGCGGGAGCGGAGAGCGACCCTGTGTGAAAGAGCGTGGGAGGCCGGAAAGGGGAGCGACCCCGTGTGGGGCACGGGGTCGCGGGGGTGGGTGGTTACGGCTTGGTGTAGCCGCCCGTGTAGGCGCCGGACCCGCTGTACGCGTACACGCGGATGCGGTAGGTGCCGGCCGTGCCGTTGTAGGTCAGCGACTCGTCAGGCCCGCTGCCCGCGCTGCTGGCCACCGTGGTCCAGCCGAGGATGCCCTGCTTCTGCAGGTACAGGTCGAAGTCCACGCCGGAGGGCCCGTCGAGGCATGCCCGGTGCGTCCCGGCGGCGGCCGTGTAGCCGGAGCTGTTCGGGTAGTACACGTTCTGCCCGCTGGTCAGGTTGCCGGAGAACGGCGTCTGGTAGCCGGTGCAGTTCCCGGGGGTGGTCCCGACCGTGATGCTCTTGCTGGTGGTGTTCGTGGCCCCGCCGTTGTCGGTCACGGTGAGGGCCACGGTGTACGTGCCCGCGGCGGCGTAGGTGTGCGACACGGTCGCGCCGCTGCCGGTGGAGCCGTCGCCGAAGGTCCACGCGTAGGAGGCGATGGTCCCGTCCGGGTCGCTGGAGCCGGAGCCGTTGAACGAGCACGCCCGCGTGGTGTTGTCGCACGACTGGGTGAAGCTCGCCACCGGCGACTGGTTGCCGCCGGTCGTGGGCGGGTACTGCGTGGCGTCGTGCACGTCGAGCAGGGGCTCCTTGACCCCGTCACTGGCGTCGTCGGTCCAGTTGAGGTTGCCCGTGGCCTTGAGCTTGTCCCGTACGGCCAGCGCCCCCGCCCGGGTGGTGGGCTTGTTCGAGCCGCTGGTCAGCACGGCCGCGGCGCCCGCGACGTGCGGGCTGGCCATGGAGGTGCCGCTGATGGTGTTGTAGCCGCCGTTCATCCACGTGGAGTAGATGCAGGTGCCGGGGGCGGCGACCTCGACCGTGGTGCCGTAGTTGGAGAACCAGGCGAGGGTGTCGTCGGTGTCGGTCGCGCCGTCGGTGCGGCACGGCACGGTGATCGTGCCGGCCAGGCCGCCGGGCTGGCCGTCGAAGTCGGTCACGGCCGAGACGGTGACGACGTCGGGGTGGTTGGCGGGGAAGAAGCCGGAGGCGTCGGCAGAGCTGTTGCCGGCGGCCACGACGACGACGATGCCCGCGTTGGTGGCGTTCGTGATCGCGTTGCTGATCGCGGAGCTGCTGCAGCCCTGGCAGCCGAGGCTCAGGTTGATGACCTCGATGGTGCTCGCCCTGGCCACGACCCAGTCGAGACCGGCGGCGATGCCGGCCAGCGTGCCCGAGCCCGCCGAGTTGAGCACCTTGACGGCGTGGATGCGGGCGCCGGGGGCGACGCCGACCGCGCCGACGGAGTTGTCGATGGCGCCGATCGTGCCGGCCACGTGGCTGCCGTGCCCGTTGTCGTCGTCGCCGGTGCCCGAGCAGACGCCGCTGGTGCAGTTGGTGCTGGCCACCACGTTCAGGTCGGGGTGGTCGAGGTCGACGCCGGTGTCCACGACCGCCGCGTCCACGTCGACGCGGACGTCATCGGTGCCGTCGATGTCGAGGTTGATGTTCTGGTCGGCGAAGATGCGCTTGATGCCGCTCGGTACGGTCTGCGCGAAGGCGTGCACCTCGTGGTCGGGCTCGACGGTGAGCACACCGGGCTCGCCCTTCAGCTTGGCGGCCTCCTCGGGGGTGAGGAGGGCCGAGTAGCCGTTGAAGGCGTACCGGTAGGTTCCCACCAGTACGCCCTTGTGCGCCGTGACCTGCTGCTGCGCCTCGTTCGCCACCTGCGCCCGCGACACGCCAGAGAGCTGGACGATGTAGCGCTGCTGGTCGGCGGCGGCCGGGGAGTTGGCCTCGGCGGCGGTGGCCCAGCCGGACATTGCCAGGCAGACGCCGGAGGCCAGGGCTAACAGGGTTGAGATTCGACGCATGGAAACGCCTTTCTCCGGGGGTGACATGAGCTGCGCTCATGCGGCTTGTGAGCGGAACATCGCATATGACAGCCAGTCAGGCAATACTGAAATATCTGTCATAGATCACATCGGTCTGGGTCGTTCCGACGAAGAAGCGAGGCCGTCATAGTGGCGGTGGACGAACCGGACGGTCCCCGCCGGTTCTAGGGTCGGGCGAAGTCGACCAGGGGGGACACCGGTGCCGGAGCTGGAGGAGATCGATGCGTGGCTGCGTCACCGGCTGGGTGGACTGCTCGCCGCGAACCAGGTGCCCGGGGCCGCCGTGGCGGTCCACGCGGGCGGCCGGACGATCGAGGTCGCGGCCGGCACGCTGAGCACGGCGACGGGCGTCGAGGCGACCCCCGGCTCCCTGTTCCAGATCGGCTCGATCACCAAGGTGCTGACCGCGACGCTGGCCATGCAACTGGCCGACGAGGGCCTGCTCGACCTCGACGCGCCCGTGCGCGACCGCCTCCCTGGGTTCCGGATCGGCGACGAGCGGGCCGCCCGGCGGATCACCCCGCGCCAGCTCATGTGCCACGTCGCGGGCTTCGAAGGGGACGTCTTCACCGACACCGGCAAGGGCGACGACTGCGTCGAACGGTTCCTGGACGTCCTGCACGACGTGCCGCAGCTGTTCGAGCCCGGCGAGATGTTCTCCTACAACAACGCCGGCTACTGCGTGCTGGGCCGGATCATCGAGGTCGTGCGGGGCAAGCCGTTCGACGCGTGCCTGCGCGACCACCTGCTCACGCCGCTCGGCATGACCCACGCCGCCTGCGACCCGTACGAGGCGATCGTGCACCGCACGGCGGTCGGCCACGTCCAGCGCACCCCGGACGGCCCCTACGAGCCGACCCCGGTGTGGGCGCTGGCCCGCTCGAACGCCCCCGCCGGCTCGATGCTGGCGATGCCGCCGCGTGGCCTGCTGGCCTTCGCCCGCATGCACCTCGCCGGCGGCGTCGGCCCGCACGGCGCCCGCGTGCTGAGCGCGCGGAGCGTCGCGGAGATGCGGCGGCCGCAGGTCAGGCTGCCCGACTTCGACCAGGGCACGGCCTGGGGCCTGGGCTGGGAGCTCTTCGACCGGCCCGGCGGCGCGGTCTTCGGCCACGACGGCAGCACCGTCGGCCAGGCGGCGTGCCTGCGCGTGGCGCCGGAGCGCGACGTGGCCGTGGTCGTCGTCGCCAACGGCGGCCGGACGCGGCCCGTGTTCGCCGAGATCACCGGCCGCGTGCTGGACGAGCTGGGCGGGGTCGAGCTGCCCGCGCCCCCGGCGCCCGGCCCGGCCCCCGTCCCGCCCGCGAACGCCGCCCGGTACGCCGGCACCTACACGTCGAGCACCTGCGAGACGGAGGTGACCGTGGACGGCGCCGGACGGCTGTGGCTGAGCCGGACGCCCGTGGGCATCACCGCCGACCTGGACGAGGTGCCGTACCGCACCGAGCTGGCCGCCTGGCGCGACGACGTGCTCATCCCCCTCGAACCCGAGCGCGGCGCGCACGCCCCGATCGCCTTCCTCGGCGACGACGGGACCGGCCGCGCCGTCTACCTGCACGACGGCCGCGCCGACCGCCGCACGTCCGGCTGACCCCGCCGAGAACGGCCCGCCCGCGCCGAGCGCCGGGCGGGCCGTCGCCATGCCCGCCGAACCGCCGCCGCACCTCGCTGATCAGTTGGTACGCCCGGACGAACCCCCGCCCCAACGTTCGATGTCCGCGACGAACACCGCCGGGGACGCGGGTCCCACTATCGTCGGATGGATTTGGAGAGCGATCGCGTGCTGGCGATCCGGGATCTGTCGGTCGAGATCCGGCGCGGCGACAGGGTCGTCCGCCCGGTCTCGGACGTCAGTCTGGTGCTGAACCGCGGCGAGACCCTGGGGATCGTCGGCGAGACCGGGTCCGGCAAGTCCATGACCGGTCTCGCGATCATGGGCATGCTGCCGGCCGGCGGCCGGGTGACCGGCGGCTCGATCGACTTCGGCGGCCAGGAACTGGTCGGCCTGCCCGCCGCGCGCTACCGGGCCCTGCGCGGCAACGAGATCGCGATGGTGTTCCAGGACTCGCTGACGGCGCTGAACCCGACCCGGCGCATCGGCGAGCAGGTCGCCGAGCCGGTCCGGCTGCACCACGGCGCCTCCAGGCGGGCCGCCCGCGAACGCGCCGCCGAGGTGCTCGCCCTGGTCGGCCTGCCCCGCCCGGCCGAGCGCATGGACGACTACCCCCACCAGCTCTCCGGCGGCATGCGGCAGCGCGTGATGATCGCGATGGCGCTGGCCTGCGAGCCGCGGGTGGTCATCGCCGACGAGCCCACCACCGCGCTCGACGTCACCATCCAGGCCGAGATCCTCGACCTCCTGGACGGCCTGCGGTCCCGGCTCGGCATGTCGATGATCCTCATCACCCACGACATGGGCGTCATCGCCCGGCACGCCGACCGCGTCGGCGTCATGTACGCCGGCCGCCTGGCCGAGACCGCCCCCACCCCCGTGCTCTTCGCCCGGACCCGGCACCGCTACACGCACGCGCTGCTGGCCTCGATCCCCTCGCTCACCCACGACCGGGACGAGCGGCTGTTCAGCATCCCCGGCGCGCCGCCCGACCTGACCGCGGCCGGCCCTGGCTGCCCGTTCGCGCCGCGCTGCGAAGCCGCCACCGACCGGTGCCGCGAGGAGCGTCCGGCCCCCGTGGCCGAGGACGGCGGGCACGTCCACGCCTGCCACCACCCGGCCACCGGACCGGCCGACCGGGTCCGCAGCCGCTTCCGCACCCGTCCGGTGGAGCCCGCGGCGTCCCCTGAGCCCGCGCCGCGGCTGCGCGTCGTCGACCTCAGGCGCGAGTACCCGGTCGGCGGCAGGGGCCTGTTCGGCGCCCGCCGCACCCTCAAGGCGGTCTCCGGCGTGAGCTTCGAGGTGGCGGCGGGGGAGACGTTCGGGCTGGTCGGCGAGTCGGGGTGCGGGAAGTCCACGCTGGGCAGGATGCTCGTCGCCCTCGACCGGCCCGCCTCCGGCGAGGTGATCTTCGACGGCGAGCCGGTCAGCCGGATGGGCGCGCGGGCGCTCGGACCGCGCCGGAGCCGGCTGCAGATGATGTTCCAGGACTCCGGCGCCGCCCTCGACCCCCGCATGCGCATCGGCACGATCCTGCGCGAGCCGCTGGCGATCCAGGGCGCGGGCGACCGCGCCCACCGCACGGCCCGCGCCCGCGAGCTGCTGCGGGACGTCGGCCTTCCCGCGGGCGTCATGGAGCGCTACCCCCACGAGCTGTCCGGCGGGCAGCGGCAGCGGGTGAACCTGGCCCGCGCCCTGGCCCTGGACCCGGCGGTGCTGGTCGCCGACGAGCCGGTCAGCGCCCTGGACGTGTCCATCCGCTCCCAGGTGCTCAACCTCATGCGCGCCGTCCAGCTCGAACGCGGCCTCAGCAGCGTGGTGATCTCGCACGACCTCGCCGTCGTCCGGTACCTGGCCGACCGGGTCGGCGTCATGTACCTGGGCAAACTGGTCGAGACCGGCACCACCGAAGAGGTGTACGGCGCCCCCGCCCACCCCTACACCGCCGGCCTGCTGGCCGCCGTCCCCGACGCGGACCCGCAGGCCCCGCAGCCGCGCGGCGAACGCGTACGCGGCGAGCTGCCGAGCCCGATCGACCCGCCCAGCGGCTGCCGCTTCCGCACCCGCTGCGCCCTGGCCGACGACCTGTGCGCCCAGGCCGAACCCCTCCCGCGGCCGGTCACCGGCAGCCACCAGGTCGCCTGCCACCACCCGCTCCAGCCGCTCGAACCCGCGGCCACCCCGCTGAAGGGAGCCTCCCGGTCATGACCTGGTACGTCGTCCGGCGCCTGGCGATCTCGGTCGTCGTCCTGCTCGGCATCTCCGCGGTGGTGTTCCTGCTGCTGCACCTCGTCTCGGACAGCCCGGGGCGGGTGGTCCTGGGGCAGCGCGCCTCGCCCGAGGCGGTCGCCGACTTCAACCGGCAGCACGGGTACGACCGCCCGGTCCTCGCCCAGTACGTCGGCTACCTGGGCCAGCTCGCCCGGGGAGACCTGGGCAGGTCGTACAAGCTGAACGAGAACGTGGCCACCCTGCTCGGGCAGAACGCCGGCCGCAGCGCGATGCTCTCGGCAGCCGGCCTGGCGGTGGCGCTGGTGATCGCCGTGCCGCTCGGCGTGCTGCAGGCGGTCCGGCGCAACAGCGTCGCCGACCGGCTGCTCACGGCGGTCTCGTACGTGCTGTACGCGACGCCGTCGTTCCTGCTCGGGCTGATCCTCATCGCCGTCTTCAGCCAGGCGCTGCCGATCTTCCCGGCCGAGGCGTCCCAGTCGCACTCGCCCTGGGTCGTCCTCACCGATCCGCGGGCGATGGCGCTGCCGGTCATCACGCTGGCCGCGGCGAGCGTCGCGGTCTTCGCGCAGTACCAGCGCTCGGCGGCCCTGGACCAGCTCGGCCAGGACTACATCCGGGTGGCGCGGGCCAAGGGGCTGCCCGAGCGGCTGATCCTGCTGCGCCACCTGCTGCGCAACGCCTGCCTGCCGCTGGTCACCCTGGTCGGCACGCTCATCCCCACGCTCCTGGCGGGCAACCTGATCGTCGAGTCGCTGTTCAACTATCCCGGCCTCGGCCTGCTGTTCCTCAACAGCCTGCAACGCGAGGACTATCCGGTGCTGCTCGCCTACACCCTCGTCGGGGGCGTCCTGACCGTGGCCGGCAACTTCGTCGCCGACCTCGTGGTCGCCGCCGCCGACCGCCGAATCGAGCTGACGAAATGACCACACAGAACGTGCAGGCCGGGCCCGAGGCCGAGGCCGTCCCGGCGCGCAACCGGCGCTCGGTGCTGCGCGGGCTGCGGCGCAGCCCGCTCGGCCTGACCGGCGGCCTGCTCCTGCTGCTGATCGCCGGGTTCTGCTTCCTCGGGCCGCTGCTGCACCGCACCAACCAGATCGACGTGGACCTGGTCAACGCGGCCCTGCCGCCCGGCCCCGGTCATCCGCTCGGCACGGACGCCAACGGCTTCGACGTGCTCGGCCGGCTGATGGCCGGCGGCCGCCTGTCGCTGCAGATCGGCCTGCTCGCCGCCCTGTTCGCCACCGCGATCGGCACCCTGTACGGCGCGGTCGCCGGCCTGGCCGGCGGCGTCGTGGACGGGTTCCTCATGCGGCTGGTCGACGTCATGCTCTCGGTGCCGTTCCTGTTCTTCGTGCTGATCCTGTCGGCCCGCTTCCACGCCGACGCGCTGTCGCTGAGCCTGGTCATCGGCGGGTTCTCCTGGCTGGTCTCCGCCCGGCTGGTGCGCGGCGAGGTGCTGACGCTGCGGGTGCGGGAGTTCGTGCTGGCCGCGCGGGTGATGGGCGCCTCGCGCCGGCGGCTCATCCTCACCCACCTGATCCCGAACGCGCTCGGCGTGATCATCGTCAACATCACGTTCCAGGTCGCCGACGCGATCCTGGTCGTGGCGGCGCTGGGCTTCCTCGGGTTCGGGCTGACGTACCCGACCGAGGACTGGGGCAGCCAGCTCGCCGGCGGCGTCGCCTACATCTCGGCCGACTACTGGTGGCTGATCTACCCGGTCGGGGGCTGCATCGTCCTGACGGTGCTGGCGCTCAACCTGCTCGCCGACGCCCTGCGCGACGCCGTCGGGCGCCGGGCCGACTGACGCACGCCGACCGATGAACGCCGACTGACATCTCCACCCCCACATGTAGGGAGCCTGCAATGACGCACGTGTCCGGAAAGCAGCGAGCACGCCTGGCGGTGGCGCTCGCCGCCGCGGTGGCGGTGCTCGCCACAGCGTGCACCGGCGGCGGGGGCGCCGCGAAGGACCCCGCCGCGGGGTACGCCAGCCAGCCGGCGCAGTCGGGCAAGCCCAAGGACGGCGGCACGGTCACCGTCGCGCTGACCCCCGGCCTCAGCCCGAACTACATCTACCCCTACCCGCCGGCCGCCGCCAACGGGACCGTCATCGCCCGCGGCCTGATGTGGCGCTCCCTCTACCGGCCCAGCGGCGAGGGCGACCAGGTGGCCGACGCCGAGCTGAGCCTGGCCGAGCCGCCCGCCTACAGCGCCGACCGCAAGACCGTGACCATCAAGATGAAGGACTACAAGTGGTCCGACGGCAACCCGGTCACCGCCGGTGACGTCGTCTTCTCCCTGACGCTGCTCAAGGCGGCGCTCGCGGAGAGCCCGGCCAACTGGAGCTTCTACACCCCGGGCCAGTTCCCCGACGGGGTCACCGCCAAGGCCGCCGCGCCCGACACGCTGACCCTCGAACTGGAGACGGCGTACAACCCGTCGTACCTGATGTCGATGCTGACGCTGCTGTACGTGATGCCGTCCAAGGCGTGGGACATCGACCGCGCGGGCGGCCCGCACCTCGACTACACCAAGCCGAAGAACGCCACGGCGATCTACAAGTACCTGACCAAGGAGTCGGAGTCGCAGTCCACGTTCGCCACCAACCCGCTGTGGCAGGTGGTCAACGGCCCGTACCGGCTCAAGAGCTTCGACCCGACGACCGGCTCGTTCTCGCTGGCCCCCAACGAGTCCTACAGCGGGCCCGGCGACTCACGGCTCGACCAGGTCGACTTCAAGGCGTTCACCTCGGCCGCCGCGGTGCTCAACCAGTTCAAGGCGGGGAACCTGACCGTCGGCACGCTCGACTCCAGCTTCATCACGCAGATCGGCGCGCTGAAGGCCAAGGGGTTCAACGTCTACGGCGCGCCCGCGCCCGCCCGCTTCGACTCGCTGACCATCAACTTCGGCAACACCGTGAACGGCTTCGACAAGATCATCGCCCAGCCGTACGTGCGGCAGGCCCTCCAGCGCCTGATCGACCAGCCGGGCTACATCGCCGGCCGGGGCATCTACAACGGCGCCGGCTCGCCCAACTACAGCACCGCGGGCAGCGGCTCGCCGTACCCGCCGGCGTTCGGCGACGCGCCGCCGTACCCGCACGACCCGGCGGCGGCGGCCAAGCTGCTCACCGACAACGGCTGGGAGGTGGTCCCGAACGGCGCCACCACCTGCGTGCGGCCCGGCACCGGGCCGGGCGAGTGCGGCGCCGGCATCCCGCGCGGCCAGAAGATCAGCTTCACCCTGGCCTCCGCGAACACCCCCGCCTACGTCGGCGCCCGGGACGTCGCCTTCGCCTCGGCGGCCAAGAAGCTCGGCGTCGAGGTCAAGATCGTCACCAAGTCCCTCACCTACATGTACGCCAACTACGGCAACACCTTCGCGCCCGCGAACAAGAACGAGTGGGCGATGCAGGACTACGGGCCGCTCTACCTGGCGGCCGGCTACCCCAGCAGCAACACGGTCTTCAACGCCAAGGGCAGCTTCAACCTGGGCGGCTACCGCGACGACGAGGTGGACCGGCTCATCGACGCCTCCACCTTCGGCGCCGACGCCGGGGCCCTGTCGGCCGAGGTGACCAAGATCGCCCAGGAGCTGCCCGTGCTGTTCTTCCCGACCCCGCACACCCTGGTCGTGTGGAAGGACACGCTGTCCGGCCCGCAGTCGTCGTTCCGGGCCCTGCTCAGCTACCTGTACACGCCCGAGCTCTGGTACTTCCACGCATGACGCGCGACGCCTTCGCCCGGCCGCTGCGCCACCTCGACCCGGCCGCCGCCGCCGTCGCGGACGCCCGCACGCTGCGCGAGCTGGTCGGCGACGCCCGCGTGGTGGCCGTCGGCGAGGGGGCGCACAACGTCACCGAGTTCTACCGGCTCAAGGACCGGCTGTTCCGCATCCTCGTGCGCGAGCTGGGGTTCTCGGCGTTCGTGATGGAGTCCGGGTTCGCCGAGGGGCTGGCCGTGGACGCCTGGGTCCACGGCGGGCCCGGCGCGGCCGCGACGGTCGCCCGTGACGGCATCACCTACCGGTTCGGCGAGTGCGAGCCGATGCGGCGGCAACTGCGCTGGATGCGCCGCCGCAACTCGGCGGGCCCGGCGCAGGTCTCCTTCTACGGCATGGACCTGCCCGGCTCGTCCACCTCGCCCGGCCCGGCGGTGCGCGCGTGCCTGGACCGCATGCCGGCCGGGCCGGGCGACGAGGAGCTGCTGATCCTGAGCGACCTGGGCGGCCGTACCGAGGCGGCGGTCCGGTACGCGGCCATGCCCGCGGCCGGCCGGGCCCGCCTGCTCGCGGGGCTGCGCGAGCTGGCCGGGCGCGCGCTGCGGACGGCGGACCCGGTGCTGCGCCGGTGCGCGGCCTCCCTCCAGGCGTTCGCCGACGAGGCCGAGGCGGGGGAGGCCGTGCCGATGGGCATGCCCTACCCCCGGGACCGGTTCATGGCCGAGACCGTGGAATGGGTGCTCGAACGGGAGCAGCGGATCGTCGTCAGCGCCCACAACTCCCACGTCCGGCGCTCGCCCTTCCACGGACGGCCGACGCTGGGCGGCCTGCTCGCCGCGTCCCTGGGAGACGGCCTGGTCGTCGTCGGCACGACCTACGGCTCCGGCCCGGAGGTGCGCTTCACGCAGCGCTCCCCGCGCCCGTTCGACTGCGACGTCTCGCTGGAGGCGCGCACCCTGCCGCCGAACTGCGTAGAGGCGCCGCTCGACCGGCTCGGCCCGCCCGTGACCGTCGTCGACCTGCGCCGCGCGCCGGGCGAGCTGTTCGACGGGATCGACGGGACGCTCGCGAGCGGCGGCCTCGACCCGGTGGACGACTTCCCGGCCGCCTACGACGCCCTGATCCACGTCCGCCGGGTCAGCCGGGTCCCCGGCGCGTTCGAACGGCTCCAGGCCGAGTTCGCCGCCGCCCGTCCTGCCCATCCTGAATCGCCGGAGTCGTCGTGACCCTTTCCTATCCGCCCGCGCGCACCGTCGAGGTCGTCCAGGACGTCGCGGGCGTCCGCGTGCCCGATCCGTACCGGTGGCTGGAGGAGGAGACGCGCGAGGTGCGGCGGTGGCAGCGGCGGCAGGCCGAGCTGGCCGCCGCCGTCGCCTACGAGGGGCAGGACCCGGCGGCCGTCCGGGACCTGATCCTGGCCTTCGACACCGGGTCCCGCCCGGCCCTGCCCAGGTACGCGGCCGGCCGCTGGTTCCGCCCGGTCACCCCGCCCGGCGGGACGGCGTCCACCGTGGTCGTCGCCGACGAGCCCTACGGCCCCGGCAGGACGGTGGCCGACCTGGCGCAGTTCGGCGGCAGCCAGGACGCGGTGCTGTCCTGGCTCGCGCCCTCCCCGGACGGCCGCGTCCTGGCCCTCGGCGTGTGCACCGACGGCAGCGAGCACAACACCATCCGGCTCGTCGAGGTGCACACCGGCCGCACGCTCGACGCCCCCGGCCACGTCCTGCACAGCGCGTGGGCCGGCGGCGTCTCCTGGACGCCCGACAGCGGCGGCTTCTCCTTCCTCGCGCTCACCGGCCCGCCGGAGGAGTTCCGGCAGGCGGTGTTCAGCCACCGCCTCGGGACGCCGGGGGAGACCGTCGTGGAGCCGATCCCGGTCCCGGCGGGCTCGCGGGAGTACACGCTCGTCCAGTTCTCCCCGGACGGCCGCTGGGCCGTGGCCGCGCACCGGGTGGGCAGCCCGATCCCGTGCGCCGTCCGCGACCTGTCCGTGCCCGGGTCCGCGTGGCGGCCCTTCGTCACCCGCTGCGCCGGCACGGTCGCCGGCCACGTCGTCGGCGACCGCTACGTGGCGGTGACCGACGTCGGCGCGCCGCGCGGCCGGGTGGTCGCCATCCCGCTCGACGCCGCCGACCCGGACGACCCGTCCGGATGGGCCGAGCTGGTGCCCGAGGGCGAGACCGTGCTGCGCTCGCTCACCCCGGTCGGCGAGCACCTGTACCTCAGCGAGTTCGACCGCACGTTCGCCCGGGTCCGGATCCTCGACCGCGCGGGCGCCGTCGCCGGGGAGATGCCGCTGCCCGGCCGGGGCGCGCTCGCCGCCCCGTTCTTCGCCCTGACCGCCCTGGCCGCCGGCGTGCCCGCGGCCGACTTCGTCTTCGCCTTCTCCACGCTGACCAGCTCCTGGGGCGTCTACCGGCACCGGCCCGGCCAGGGCGCGCCGCACACCCTGTCGGCCCCGGCGGTCACGCTCGACGCCGAGGTGGCGGAGGGGCGGGCGGTGGCGGCCGACGGCGTCGCGGTGCCCTACCACGTGGTGCGCCCGGCCGGTCTGGACCCGGCGCGGCCGGCGCCGGTGCTCATCTCGGCGTACGGCGCGGCCAACGTGCCCCTGCTTCCCCAGTACCAGCCGGACCTGGCCGCCTTCGTCGCCGCCGGGGGCGTGCTGGTGCAGGCGTACCTGCGCGGGGGCGGCGAGTTCGGCGGGGACTGGTACCGGGCCGCGCACCGGGAGCGGCGGCACGTCCGCGACTCCGACCTGGTGGCCGTCGCCGAGCACCTGATCGCCGAAGGCGTCACGGCCGCCGACCGGCTCGCGCTGACCGGCGGCTCCGACGGCGGGCTCATGTGCGGGATCGCCGTCACCACCCGGCCCGAGCTGTGGCGGGCCGTCCTGCCGCGGGCGCCGCTGCTGGACCTGATCGGCGGCACCCGCGACCCGTACCTCGACTTCGTCATCCGCAAGGCGTGGGCCGACCCGGACGATCCCGAGGAGGTCCGGCGGCTGCTGCGGATGTCGCCGTACGAGCTGGTGCGCCCCGGCGTCTTCCCCGCGGTCTACCTCCAGGCCGGGGCGACGGACCCGCGCTGCCGCCCCTGGCACGCGCGCAAGTTCGCCGCCCGCCTCCAGGCGGCCCAGCAGGGGGACGAGCCCGTCCTGTTGCACGTCTTCGACGACGCCGGGCACGGCGCGGCCACCCCCCATGACGTGGCGGTCGCCCAGGACGCCGAATGGCTGGCCTTCCTCATCGGCACGCTCGGCCTGCGCGGCCCGCTCAGTCGTCCGGAGCGGACCTGATCGACATCAGGCGCAGCTGCAGCATGGCCGACAGGCGCGCGTCCGGGGAGCCGAGGTCGATCCCGCCCACCTCGGCCGCGCGCCGCAGCCGGTAGCGGAACGTGTTGGGGTGCACGAACATCGCGGCGGCGGCCACCGAGACGTCGCCGAAGGCGTCGAGCCAGGCGTCCAGCGTCTCGACCAGGCTCGTCTGGTGCTCCCTGTCGTAGGCGACGACCCGGGCGATCGGCCCGCTGGGGACGTCGCCGCGCGGCACGAGGTCGGCCAGCTCCAGCAGCAGCGCGTCCACGTGCACGTCGTCCAGGCGGGCCACCTGCCGTCCGGCGGACCCCGACCGCAGCACGCGCAGCGCCCGGTCGGCGCCGGAACGCGAGCGGGACAGGGCCGAGTTGTCCCCGGCCGGCCGGCCCACCCCGACCAGCGGGCGCAAGCGGGAGCCGACCCGGGCCAGGAACTCGGTGGCCACCAGGACCGCGCGCTCGTCGGCGTCCTGCCGGTTCTGCGGCAGCGGCAGGATGCCGTAGGCGACGTCGCCGACCAGCGCGGCGGCGGCCCGCGGATGCACGGCCGACAGGTGCATGGCGAAGGCGTCGGCGAGCCGCTTGCGCTCGGCCGCGAGCTGGGCGGGCAGCGGGCTCTCGCCCGCCGGGCCGACGACGGTCAGCGCGAGGACGACCGCGGGCTCGTCCTTCAGCCCCAGGCGGCGGGCGGCCTCCAGGGAGCCTGGCCCGCTCTCCAGCGCGGTGCCCAGCAGCTCGGCCCGCAGCCGCCGTTCCATGTCGGCGTCCGCGCGCTGCCACACCATGTGCATCGCGACCAGCTTGGACGCCTCGTAGAGCGCCTGGCTGCGCTCCTCGCCCAGCGGCTCGGGGACGACGACCCAGATCGTGCCGAGGATCTCGTCGCCGGCCCGCACCGCGATCGCCACCCGGGGCAGCGCGGGCGGCTGCCGGCCCTCGGGGTCGGGCAGGGGCGCCACGAAGACGGGCCGGTCGCTGCGGTAGATCGCCTGGAAGACGCCGCGTTCCTCCAGGATGCGGGTGTACTGCTCCGGGACCTGGCGGCCCAGGATCGTCCGCACGCGGGAGGTGTCGGTGTCCTCCTGGCGGCTGGAGAAGGCCAGCAGCCGCGAGTGGCGGTCCTCGATGGTGACGGGCGCGTCCAGCAGCGCGGCTATGGCGTTGGCCACGGCGAACAGGTCGCCGGACCCGATCCGGCCCGAGGCGTGGGCGTCGGCGGGGCCGAGCCGGCCGCCGTCGGAGGTCAGCTCGCGCAGCATGCCGGCCAGGTGCGTCCAGGACGCGCCGCGGGCGAAGGCCAGCACCGCCACGCCCGCCCGGCCCGCCGCCGCGACGAGCCCCTCGTCGGCGACGACGGGCGCCCGGACGACCAGCGCGGCGGCGCCGTGCCGCCCGAGCCGGGTCACGACCTGCGCGATCTCGGCCGGGTCGTGCAGGCCGACGCCGAGGACCAGCGCGTCGGCGGGCAGCTCGGGCTCGTCGAGCGGGTCGTGGATGACGACGCCGCCGATGTCGCGGGCGAGCCCGGCGTCGCCGCAGACGACCTGGAGCAGGGTGGTTCCGAGTTCCTCCAGGACGCGGCCCAGGCTGGCACGCGGGAGGCCGGTCATGGGGACAAGCACGCTTCCGAAGCTAGCGCCGCCCCGGTGGCACGTCGTTCGTCCCGGACGACGAAATGCCACCGGGTGATCTGTCGGAACGGACCAACGGCTCAGGACGGCATCGGCACCCACGTGCTGGCGACGGTGACCTCCTCCAGCACCTCCGGGATCGGGGCTACGCCGATCCCCGGGCCGGTCGGCACGGCGAGATGGCCGTCCAGCAGGCGGAACGGCGGCGTCAGGTCGGTCCGGTAGTAGCGGTCGGAGGCCGAGGTGTCGCCGGGCAGCAGGAACCCGGGCAGCGCGGCGAGCGCCACGTTGGCGGCCCGGCCCACGCCGGTCTCCAGCATGCCGCCGCACCACACCGGGACGTCGTGCGCGGCGCACACGTCGTGGATGCGCCGCGCCTCCAGATGGCCGCCGACCCGGCCCGGCTTGATGTTGACCACCTGGCAGGCCCCGAGCGCGATCGCGTCGGCGGCGGCGCGGGCCGAGACGATCGACTCGTCCAGGCAGATCGGCGTCGTGATCCGCTCGGCCAGCCGGGCGTGCCCGAGCAGGTCGTCCTGCGCGAACGGCTGCTCGATCAGCAGCAGGCCGAACGGGTCCAGCTCCGCCAGGTGCCGGGCGTCGCCGCGCCCGTAGGCGGTGTTGGCGTCCACCTGCAGCGGGACGTCGCCGAACCGCTCGCGCACGGCCCGGACCGGCTCGACGTCCCAGCCGGGCTCGATCTTCAGCTTGATCCGCAGGTAGCCCACGTCCAGGTACTCGGCGACGGCGTCGAGCAGGGCGGGGATCGACCCGGTGATGCCCACCGACACCCCGCACGGCACGCTGTCGCGCACCGCCCCGAGCGCGTGGGCCAGTGGGACGCCGCGGGCGCGCAGGTCCGCGTCCAGGACGGCCGTCTCCAGCGCGGCCTTGGCCATCCGGTGCCCCTTGAACGCCGACAGCGCCGGGGCGACCTTGTGCGCGTCCAGGTCCGCCACGCCGGCCAGCGCCGGGACCAGGAACCGGGCCAGCACGTCGGCGGCGGCGTCGGTGTACTCCGAGGAGTACAGGGGCGCCGTTCCCGCGCCGCACTCGCCCCAGCCCTCGGCCTCCTCGGTGACGACCCGCACCAGCACCGCCCGCCGTACCGTCTCGGTGCCGAACGACGTGCGGAACGGCGTCACGAGCGGCATCTCGACCGTGCGGACCTCCACCCCGGTGATCTTCACTCCATCTCCTGTCTGTCCACTCTGTCCACGATGTACCAGCCTGTCCGGTCGAAGCCGCGTACCCGGCCGCCCTGTCCGAGCAGCTCGCCCAGCACGTCCCGCAGCGCCCTGCGCCAGTCGGCGGCGCGGGCCGGGTCGCTCTCGCGCATCGCCTCGACGTCGCCCGGCACGCCGACCAGGACGGTGTCCGAGCCGGCGTACCGGACCAGCGGCCCGCCCGCCGCCGACGCCTCCAGCGCCACGGCCGCGCCCGCCGCCCTGGCCGCCGCCGCGTCCGCCACGGCCGGGCGGCCCGCGCAGGCCGCCTCGACGGCGGGCGTCTCCAGCCGCCAGCGGACCAGGACGCGGTCGGTGGCGTCGGCGCGGTTGATGTCGTCGTCCATGGGGCCGTAGAAGTCCGGCAGGTACTCGGCCGGGTCCGCGCCCAGCTTGGCCAGGTTGAAGTAGGCGTTGCGGCGGACCAGCGGGTCATAGGTCCAGCAGATCTCGCCGACGCCGCGCAGCATCGCCCAGGCCCGCTGGTGCAGCTTCATGGCGAACCCGACGTTGCGGCCCTGCATGCCCGCCAGCACGCCGGCGATGTGACTGTGCAGGGCGGCGCGCGCCGGCGGGGAGAAGAAGCCGAAGCAGGCGCCCACCATCCGGTCGCCGTCGAAGGCGCCGCTCACGTAACTGCCCGCCTTCGACAACGCGCGCAACATGTCGGCCGTCACCGGAGGGTTGTTCTCGCCGGTGCGCCAGATGTGCTCGTACAGGCGGCGCACGGCTTCCAGCTCGCCGACGCTGTCCAGGGGGCGGATGTCGATGCCCGCGTCGTCGGCGGCGGCCTGCGCCGCGGCGCACGCGGCCTCGACGGGCCGGGAGTCGCGACGGTCACGGATGAGATCGGTCACGCCGGTCATGGTCGCAGCCGCCTCCGTCCCGTAGCTGGTCGGCGAGCACCGGGCGGCGGCGTCCCGTTCGTCCGCCCGGACAACAGCGTCCCTGCGAGCGGCGGTCACCGCGTCGTGGCCAGCAGGTCGGCGACCAGGGCCGTCAGCAGCCGGGTGCGGCCCGGCAGCTGCGCGACCAGCACGTGCTCGTCGTCGGCGTGCGCGCCGCCGCCGACCGCGCCCAGGCCGTCCAGGGTGGGGGTGCCCGTCCCCGCGGTGAAGTTGCCGTCGGAGGCCCCGCCCACGGCGACCGAGGTCAGCGGCCCGATCCCGAGGGCGTCGGCGAGCCGGCACGCCCGCTCGAACAGCTCCTTCGACGCCGAGGCCGGGAGCGGCGGCCGGTTCGGCCCGCCGCCGACCGTGACGCCCGCGCCGGGCAGCACCGGCCGCAGCCCGCGCATCTCTGCGTCCACCCGGTCCTGCTCGCGGGCGTCCCTGACCCGGACGTCCACGTCGAAGCGGGCCCGCGCGGGCACCGTGTTGACCGTGGTGCCCGACTCCAGGCGGGTCGGGGTGACGGTGGTGCCCAGCGCGGGATCGGCCAGCGCCGCCACGGCCGCGACCTGGTGGGTCACCTCGACCGTCGCGTTCACGCCGCGTTCGGGCTCCAGCCCGGCGTGCGCGGCCCGGCCCCGCACCAGCACCTCGTACCGGGAGACGCCCTTGCGCTCGGTCTTGAGCGCCCCGCCGGGACCGGCGGCCTCCAGGACCAGCGCCGCCGCGCAGCCGCGCGCCTCGTCCTCGACCAGCCGCCGCGAAGTGGGCGACCCGGGCTCCTCGTCGCCGGTGACCAGGACGGTCACGCCGTCCAGGTCCTCCAGCGCCGCCAGCGCGTGGAAGGCCATCGCCAGCCCGGCCTTCATGTCGAAGCAGCCCGGCCCGCGCAGCACCCCGTCGCGCACCTCGAACGGGTGCCGCTCCAGCGAGCCGACCGGCCACACCGTGTCGTGGTGGCCGAGCAGCAGCACGCGCGGCTCGCCGCCGAACCGCCACCGCAGGTGGGTGCGCCCGTCGATGACGATCCGCTCGGCCGCGGCCCCCAGGTGGGCGGCGCCCAGCTCGGCGACCGCCGTGGCGCTGCGGGCGACCGCGGCCAGGTCGCCGGACGGCGACTCGCAGCGTACGAGCCGCTCGATGTCGGCGCTCATCGCGGCCTCGCGGGCCCGGTCGGACGGGGTACGGCGTGGTGTCATGGTGGCTGCCTCCGGTCGGACGGACCGCCCATCCTCGTCAACCACGACGCGGACGGGCCTGTCGCCCCGGCCAACATCGGCCCGCCTCGTTGGGCCCCGCCGACGACCGCCGGACTAGGTGAGGTCGGCGAAGCGTTCGACGTCCTCGGTGCGGCCGGAGACGATGATCACGTCGCCGTACCCCAGCTCGGTGTCGGAGCCGGCGTAGGTGAACTCCTCCTCCGCGCTCTTGACCGCCACCACGGTGACGCCGTGCTTGCGGCGCAGGTTGGACCGGCCGAGCGGCACCCCGATGTACTCCTTGGGCGGCCGGGTCTTGGCCATCGCGAAGTTCTCGTCCACCTGCATGAAGTCCAGCATCCGGCCGGTCACCATGTGGGCCACCCGCTCGCCCATGTCGTGCTCGGGGAAGACGACGTGATGAGCGCCGATGCGCCCGAGGATCCGGCCGTGCTGGCGGCTGACGGCCTTGGCCCAGATGTCGTCGATCTCCAGCTCGATCAGCAGCGACGTGGTCAGGATGCTGGCCTCCAGGTCGCCGCCGATGGCCACCACCGCCCGGTAGAAGTCGGGCACGCCGAGCTGGCGCAGCGTCTCCAGGTCGGTGGAGTCGGCGGTGGCGATGTGCGTGATCTGCCCGGCCAGGCTCTGGGCGACCTTCGGCCGGTTGTCGATGGCCAGGACCTCGGTGCCGCGCCGGGTGAGCTCCAGGGCGAGCGAGGTGCCGAACCGGCCCAGGCCGATGACCACGACGGGGTCTGTCTTCTTGTCAGCCAACGATGACACGTTCCTCGGGTAGTTCGTAGCGACGGGTGCGCTCCTTCAGGGCGAGCGCGGAACCCAGCGTGAGCGGGCCGATGCGCCCGATGAACATCAGCGCCGCCAGCAGCAGGTGCCCGGCGGGCGTGGCGTCGGCGGTGATGCCGGTGGACAGCCCGTTCGTGCCGAACGCCGAGACCACCTCGAACAGCACCTGGTCCAGGCTGTGGGGCGTGATGGCGAGCAGCAGGTAGGTGGAGACGGCGACCAGCACGACGCCGATCATGGTGATCGAGATGACCTGGCGCTGCGCGGACTCGGCCAGGCGCCGGTGGCCGATGTTCACCCGCGGCTCGCCCCGCAGCTCGGCCCAGATGATGAACGCCAGCAGCCCGAACGTGGTGACCTTGATGCCGCCCGCCGTGCCGGCGCTGCCGCCGCCGATGAACATCAGCAGGTCGGTGGCGAGCAGGCTGCTCGGGTAGAGCTGGCCGATGTCGAGGCTGTTGAACCCGCCCGACCGCGGCATGACCCCGGTGAAGAACGCGGCCAGCAGCTTGCCGGAGTCGTCGAGCCCGCCGAGCGTCCTGGGGTTGCGCCACTCGGTCACCAGAAAGACCAGCGTCCCCACCGCGAGCAGGACGAGCGTCACCCCGACGGTGACCCGGGTGAGCACCGACCAGCGGCTGGGCCGGCGCCAGGCGCGGGCCAGCTCGAACACCACCGGGAAGCCCAGCCCGCCCACGATCACCGCGATCGCGATCGGGAGGCAGATCCACGCGTCGGTGACGAAGCGCATCAGGTTGTCCGGCCACAGCGCGAACCCGGCGTTGTTGAACGCCGACACCGCGTGGAACCAGCCCAGGTACATCGCCCGGCCCAGCGGCTCGCCGTAGCCCGTGACGAAGCGCACGGTGAGCACGGCGCCGACGATCAGCTCGGAGACCAGGCTGAAGATGACCACGTTGCGCACCACGCGCCGGACGTCGGACATGCTCAGCGTCTTGGTCTCGGCCTGGGCGAACATGCGGGCGCGCAGCCCCAGCCGGCCCGCGACCAGGACGGTGAACAGCGTCGCCATCGTCATGATGCCCAGCCCGCCCACCTGGGCCAGCAGGGCGATCACCACCTCCCCGGCCACCGACCAGTGGGTGGCGGTGTCCACCACGACCAGGCCGGTCACGCAGGCCGCGGACGTCGCGGTGAACAGCGCGGTCAGCCAGCCGGCCGACTCGCCCGTGGCCGTGGCCATGGGCGAGGTCAGCAGGGCCGTGCCGGTCAGGATGAGGGCCGCGAACCCGGTCGCGATGACCTGCGCCGGATGGTGGAACCGGGACAGGAAGGCGCCCGTCAGCCGCAGGTTTCTCATGGCGTGCCCCCGCCGTGCGCGGCCGGGCGGGGGACATGGTGTGAGGCGAGCACGATCAGACGGTAGACCACCCGGCCACCGCTCCGGCACACGCGTCCGCGGCCGGGGGCCGGGGGCGTGCCGCGAAGGTCACGCGGCTAAAAATGCGACAAAGACGATTCGGCGTCGGGAAAGCCGTGCAGGTCACGTCAGTAGAGTGAAAATCTCGTAGGTGTTCACGAACGGGGCGCGATCGGCATGCTGGGGGAGGAGACGCCGTACCCGATGCTGGTCGCCGACGCGTCGGGCGCCGTCGAGCGGGCGAACGCCGCCGCCCGGTCGTTGCTGGGCGACGCGCGGCGGATCGCGCCGGACTGGCTGGCCCGCGCCCACCGCGACCTGTGCGCCCGCCTGGCCGCGTCGCCCGCCGCCGGGAGCATGCCCGAGCCCGCGCGGGGGCCGGTCGGGGAGCGGGTCTTCGAGGCTCATCCCGTGCGCGCCGGGCGCGACCGGGTCACCTGGTGGCTGGTCGACGTCAGCGTGCGGGAGCAGGCCATGGAGGTGCTGCGGGCCGAGCGGGACTCGGCCGCGTCCATGGTGGCGGCGGCCACCGAGCTGCTGTCCTCGCTCAACCTCGACCGCTGCCTGGAGGCGGTCGCCCGCCTGGCCGTGAAGCACCTTGCCCAGGCCGCCCGGGTCGTCGTGCCGCTGGGCCCGCGCCGCTTCGAGGTCGCCTACCACGAGGCCGGCGGACAGGCCGTGCGCCGGAACCTGGACATCGATCCGCGCTCCATGCCGGGGCTGGCCGCGGCGCTGCGGGCCTTCCCGCCGGTGCCCGCCCGCTGGGTGGACCCCGGGCGGGCGCCCGGCTGGGTGCTGGGCGAGGGGCGGGACGACACGCGGTCCGTGGCGGTGATCTCGCTGCCCGGCTACGGCCTGCCCGCGGGCGCGCTGATCCTGCTGCGCTCCACGGAGGGCTTCTCCGCGGCGGAAGAGGTGTTCGCCCGGCTGTTCGTGGCCCGGGCCGGCACCGCGATCTCCATCGCCCGCGTGTACGCCGAGCAGGGGGCCATCGCCGAGACGCTGATGGCCGACCTGCTGCCGCCGATGACGCCGTACCTCGACGTCGCCGACGTGGCGGCCCGCTACCGGGCGGCGGGCCACGGCGCGCTGGTCGGCGGGGACTTCTACGACGTGCACCCGGTCGCCGGATCGGGCGGGGCGGCCCTGGTGGTGCTCGGCGACGTCTCCGGCAAGGGGCTGGAGGCCGCCGTCCTGACCGGCAAGATCCGCAACACGCTGCGCGCCCTGCTGCCGCTGGCCGACGACCACCAGCGCGTGCTGGAACGGCTCAACGAGGTGCTGCTCGCCGGGTCCAGCCCGCGTTACGTCACGCTGGTGCTGGCCGGGGTCGAGCGCCGCGGCCACCGGCTGGAGCTGCGGCTGACCAGCGCCGGCCATCCGCCGCCGATGATCGTCCGCAACGACGGCCGGGTGGAGGACGCCCGCACCCGCGGCACCCTGATCGGCCTGCTCGACCAGATCACCAGCGTCACCGAGACGGTGCTCCTGGCCCCCGGCGAGACGTGCCTGCTCTACAGCGACGGCGTCATCGAGGCCAGGGGCGGCCCGCTGGGCGACGAGATGTTCGGCGACGACCGGCTGCGCGAGGAGCTGCGGCAGTGCGTCGGCATGCCGGCCGCGGCGCTGGCCGAACGCGTCCAGATGCTCGCCTCCCAGTGGGCGGGCGAACGGGAGCGCGACGACATCGCCATCGTCGCCATCGGCGCGCCGCGCGAGGCCCCCGACGGCGCCGACGGCCCCGACGGCCCCGACGGTCCGGACGGAGGTCTTCCGGCGTGAGCGCCTCCGGTCCGCGGGACGAGATCGAGCGCTGCGTCGAGGCGCTGCGGACGGCGGCGACGTCCGGCGACGAGTACGCCGCGATCGACGCCGCGCGGGCCGGTCTCGACGCCGGCGTGCCCCTGGAGACCATGCTCCTGGACGTCGTCGCCGTCGCGCAGGCCCGCGTGGGCCTGGACTGGGCGGCCAACCGGCTCACCGTGGCCCAGGAGCACACGGCGACCGCCGTCCACGAGCGGGTGCTGGCCGTGCTGGCCCACGAGCCGGCCGCGCGCGGTCACCGTACCGGGCCGGCCAGGGGGCGGGTGAGCGTGGCGTGCGTGGACGGCGAGTGGCACACCTTCCCGGCCCGGCTGCTGGCCGAGGTGCTCCGGCTGCGCGGCTGGCAAGTGGACTACCTGGGGGCGCACGTACCGACCGCGCACCTGGTCGTGCACGTGCACAGGACCGCGCCCGCCGCGGTCGCGCTGTCCGGGTCGATCGCCACCCGGCTGCCCGCCGCGCACGCGGCCATCAGCGCCTGCCAGGCGGCGGGCGCGCCCGTGCTCGTGGGCGGCGCTGCCTTCGGGCCCGACGGCCGCTACGCCCGCCTGCTCGGGGCCGACGCCTGGGCGCCCGACGCGCGGGCCGCCGCCGACCTGCTCGACGCCGGGCCGCCGCGCCGGGCCGCGACCGGGCTGAGCCCGGGCCGGCCGCCGCACCTGGCCGGCCCCGAGTACACGGCGCTCACCGACCGGGCCCCCGAGCTGGTCAGAGGCGTCATGCAGGAGCTGGACGAGCACGTGCCGGTCACCGAGGGCGAGGAGCCGACCGGCCACACCGCCGAGGACGTCGCCTACGTCGTCGACTACCTCAAGGCCGCCGCCTACGTGGACGACCCCGGCCTGTTCACGTCCTTCGTCAGCTGGATGGCGCACGTGCTGACGGCGCGCGGCGTGCCGGCCCGGGTGCTGGCCGTCACGCTGGACGCGCTGGCCGCCCGCCTGGCCGGCCTGCCGCGCACCCGCGAGCTGCTGGCCCAGGCACGGGCCGGACTGCCCGACGGGCCCCGCTGACCACGGGCAGGGCTGCCCGACGGGCCCCGCTGACCACGGGCCGGGCTGCCCGACGGGCCCCGCTGACCACGGGCCGGGCTGCCCGACGGGCGCCCCCGCTGACCGCCGCCGCGGCTCAGTCGCGCTCCTGCCAGGTGCACAGGCAGGCGTGGTTGCCCTCGGGGTCGGCCAGCACCCAGAACCGCGGCGCCTCGTCGGTGTGCACCAGCCGCCCGCCCGCCGCCAGCGCCGCGTCGATCCGGGGCTGGACCTGCGCGGGCTCCACCCACACGTCGAGGTGCCAGCGCTGGCGGGGCTCCTCGTCGCCGGACGGCTGGAACCACACGCCGGGCAGCGCGCCGGCCGGGTCCTGCAGGTCGCCCCGGTCGTCGGCGGACATCGCCAGCACCGCCGCCCAGAACGGCCGGACCGTGTCCCGCGCGGGGGTGTCGAGGCCGAGTTCGAGCACGGAGACCGACGCCGGGTCGAGGCGCACCCCGGCGTCGGCGGCGAGCGTCGAGACCGCGCGCGCCAGCCGCACGTCGCGCTCGGTGACGCCGCCCGCGTCGTGGCTGGACAGCCGCACGTCGACATGGGTGTAGCGCAGGTCGAGGTCGGGATGGTGGTCCATCTCCTCGGCCACCGCCCCGATGGCGTCGACGAGCGCGAGCCCGGCCGCGAACGTGCCGGTGTGGAGGCGGGTGTGCAGGCTGCCGAGCAGGTACGCCCACCCCGCCGGCCCTTCCTGTGCGATCTGCAGTCCGGTCAGCTTGGCCATGCGGCCATTCTCGCAGCACCCGGCCGAGTCCGACCTGATCCGGCAGGCGGCAGACAGTCCGCGCACGCTCGGCTACCGTGCGCAGTATGGCGAACGACGACGAGCAGGAAGAGCGTCCGGTGTGCGGCATCTGCATGGGCGCCGGCGGGGAGTGGATCAACCAGAACGGCGACTCGAGGAAGCAGTCCACATGGGTGTCGTGCGAGTCCTGCAGCGGGACCGGCCGCAGGTGACGGACCCGATCACCTGCCCCGAATGCCAGGGGCGCCGCGGCGTGCAGCTCGGCGAGCTGTTTCTCGCCTGCACGTTCTGTGGCGGCCTCGGCCAGGTGGGGGGCGACGACGAGCCCGCCGAGCGCGGCGCGGAACCGCCCCCGGACGGGCCGCCGCCGGCCTGGCGGCACCAGGTGTGGTCGGACCCGTGGATCGCCCAGATGCTCGGCTGCCGCTTCTGCCTCGGCTCGAAGAAGGTGACCCACATCGAAGCGGGCACGCTGGTCATCGTGCCGTGCAGGTGTGCCGACGACTGACGCTAGTCGAGGCAGAACTCGTTGCCCTCGGGGTCGGTCATCACGATGTGGCCGGCGGCGAACGGCGGCTCGGGCTCGTGCCGCCGCACCCGCGTCGCGCCCAGCCCGGCCAGCCGCTCGCACTCGGCCTCCAGCGCCGCCATGCGCTCCTCGCCGCGCAGCCCGGGAGCCGCCCGGACGTCGAGGTGCACCCGGTTCTTGGCGGTCCGGCCCTCCGGCACCCGCTGGAAGAACACCCGGGGCCCCCGGCCGTCGGGGTCCTCGATGGCCGACCGGGCGTCGCGCTCCTCCTCGGGGACGCCCACCCTGGCCAGGAAGTCGTCCCAGGCGGCCAGCGGGTCGGCGCCCTGCGGCAGCTCTACCCCGGGCGGGCCGGGATGGACGTAGCCCAGCGCCTCACGCCAGAAGGTCGACAGCGCCTTGGGATCGTGGGCGTCGAAGGTGATCTGGACCTGGCGGCTCATAGGAATCGCTCCGTTCGGTGGCGGAAGAGGTTACCGGGAACACTGTGACATCACCGGCGGACAGGATCGGTCCGCTGCCGTCCCAGTGCCGCCGCCTCCTCGCGCAGCCACTCGACCAGCGTCGGCACCAGCGGGTGGTCGCGCCGCGGGGCGGTGGCGACCCCGAGGTAGCGGGCCGGGCGCGGCGGGTTCAGCGGCACGACGGCCAGGCCGGGCGTGTCGCGCGCCAGGCAGATGGACGGCACCAGGCTGACGCCCAGCCCGGCCGCGGTGAGCGCCTGCGCCAGGTGGTAGTCGGTGGTGGAGCCGGTGACCCGCAGCTCGAACCCGGCCGCGGCGGCGTACCCGCGCAGGAACGCCTCCGTCTTGGAGCAGCCGATCACCCATGGCTGCTCGGCCAGCTCGGTCAGGTCCAGCGACGCCCGGCCGGCCAGCGGATGGGCGGCCGGCAGCGTCACCGACAGCGGGTCCTCGGCCAGCGGCGTCCAGGCCAGCCCCGTACGGTCGCCGGGCAGCACCGGCAGCGGCCCGTCGAAGTGGTAGGCGATCGCCAGGTCCGCCTCGCCGCGCCGGACCAGCGGCAGGCTGTCCTCCGGCTCCCGCTCGACCACGTTCGTCGCGACCTCGGGATGGGCGGCGACGAACCGCGCCAGCACGCCGGGCAGCAGCGCGCGGCCGCCGCTGGTGAAGGTGGCCACGGTCAGCCGCCGGCGCCCCGAGGCCAGCTCGTCGATCCGCTCCCGGGCGTGCCGCAGCTCCGCCGCGATCGTCTCGGCCGTCTCCACCAGCAGCCGGCCCGGCTCGGTGAGGACCACGCCGCGGGTGCTGCGGGTGACGACCGGGGTGCCGAGCTGCCGTTCCAGCGCGGCGATCTGCTGCGAGACGGCGGACGGCGTGAGCAGCATCGCGGCCGCCGCCCGGTTGAAGCTGCCGTGCGCGGCCACCTCCCGCAGCACCCTGAGCCGGTGGGCGTCGATCAACAGTTCTCCTTAACACGAGGCCAGCAAGTCACCACTACCACTGCTGACTCCGTCCGGCCAGTCTTGGCCGCATGCGACACATCTGCATCATCGGCGGCAACCGCTACTTCGGCCGCCGCCTGATCCGCCTGCTGCTGGCCGGCGGGGACCGCGTGACCGTGGTCAACCGGGGCTCGGCCGCGTCGCCGCCCGGGGCCGAGCACGTAGTCGCCGACCGGGCGGACGCGGCGGCGCTCGCCCGCGCCCTGGGCGGCCGGACCTTCGACGCCGTCGTGGACCAGGTCTGCTACACGCCCTCGCACGCCGACGCCGCCCGCCGGGTGTTCGCGGGCGCCCTGTCCCGGCTGCTCGGCGAGGCGGCCGCGTACGCGGAGGGCAAACGCCAGGCAGAGGCCGTGTTCGCCAGGGACCCGGCCTTCCCGTTCCTCGCCGTGCGCAGCGCCCACGTGCTGGGCGGCGGGGACGCCGACTTCACCGGACGGCTGCGCCACTACGTGGACCGCGTACGCGCCGGGCTGCCGGTCGCCGTGCACCGCGATCCGGCCCCCACGTCGTTCGTCC
Organism: Nonomuraea sp. NPDC049624; assembly: GCF_040675255.1. Taxonomy (NCBI): domain Bacteria; kingdom Bacillati; phylum Actinomycetota; class Actinomycetes; order Streptosporangiales; family Streptosporangiaceae; genus Nonomuraea; species Nonomuraea sp. NPDC049624. The sequence goes on from NZ_JBFAOR010000003.1 coordinate 686,088, forward strand.
ACCACGCGGAGATCGCCGCGTTCCTGCACTGGACGGCGACGGGCACCGACGTCACCGGCGCGCTCAACGCCGCCTCCCGCGACACGCTGACCGTCACCGGCCTGTGCGCGGCCATCGCCGCCGCGACCGGCTCGCCGGCCCCCGTCCACCGCGTGGTGACCGGCGGCGAGCCGTCGCCGACCTCCTCCCGGAAGGCTGACCGACCATGATCACCCGCCGCATCGGAACCGCCGAGGTCGGCGCCGTCGGCCTGGGCGCCATGCCGCTGTCCATCGAGGGCCGTCCGGACCGCGCCCGCGCGATCGCCACCGTGCACGCCGCCCTCGACGCCGGCCTCACCCTGATCGACACGGCCGACTCCTACCACTGGCACGCCGGCGAGCGCGGCCACAACGAGGAGCTCGTCGCCGAGGCCCTGGCCAGATGGTCCGGCGACGCCTCCGGCGTGCTGGTCGCCACGAAGGGCGGCCGCGGCCGTCCCGGCGACGGCTCCTGGACGGTCGACGGCCGTCCCGCTCACCTCCGGGCCGCCTGCGAGGGCTCCCTGCGCCGCCTGCGCGTCGAGGCGATCGGCCTCTACCAGCTGCACAAGCCCGACCCGGACGTCCCGTGGGCGGAGTCGGTGGGCGCGCTGCGCGACCTCCTCGACGCCGGCCTCGTCCGCGCGGCCGGCGTCTCCAACGTGACCTGCGAGCAGATCCACGAGGCCAGGGCCGTCCTGGGCGACTCCCTGGTCTCGGTGCAGAACCGCTACAGCCCCCGGCACCGCGACAGCCTGCCCCAGCTGCGGCTGTGCGACCGCCTGGGCATCGCCTTCCTGCCGTGGAGCCCCCTCGGCGGCATCGCCCGCAGCGCCCTGGACGGCCCAGGCGCCGCCCCGCCCCGCACCCCCTTCCACGAGGTGGCCGAGGAGCGCGGCGTCACCCCGCAGCAGGTCTGCCTGGCCTGGCACCTTGCCCACTCCGAGCACGTCGTCCCCATCCCGGGCGCCACCCGGCCGGAGTCGGTGCGCGCGTCGGCGGAGGCGACGGCCCTGCAGCTCACCGAGGGCGAGCTGCGGCGGCTGAATGTGACCTGAAGTATCTGAACGACTACCCTGTGCTTGCCGGGCGGGCCCGCGGCGTGCTGACCTGGCCGCGTGAGCTCATGCCAGGACCGCGTGGTCCACGAGGTGCGCACCCTGATGGACCGGGGCGTCGCGGCCGAGCACGTCGGCGCCGCCGTGTCCGCCGCCATCGCCCCGCTGCTGCCGCACGACGCACTGCGGCTGGTCGGGACCAGCCCGGCGACCGGGCTCGGGCAGGGCTCGTTCAGCTTCTGGCACCGCTACGAACGCGAGCTGGCCCTCTCCCTGCTCGCCCACCGCCGCGCCCACGGCGACCCGTGCCGGCCCGCGTCGCTGGCCCGGCTGCGGGTGCCGGTCGCGGTGGCCGGCGCCGAGGAGGGGGCGCGGCGGGCGTTCGCGGCCTGCGGCGCCTCCTGCGAGCTGCGGCTGCTGCTGCGTGACGGGCGCGGCGGCGTGTGGGGCCTGCTCGGGCTGGTCCGCGCCTGCGACGCCGCGCCGTTCACCGGGGACGACCTGCGCAGGGCCACGCTGCTCGCCCCCGCTCTGATGGCCGCGCTGCGCAGGTACGTCACCGCCGCCCCGCTCGCCCCCACCGCGCCCGCCCTGCCCGCCGGGGTGATCGTCGTCGGCCCCGACCGCGGCGTCCGCGCCGTGACGCCGCAGGCCCGGGCGTGGCTCGACCGGCTGCGCCACCCAGACCGGCACGGCGTGCACGCCTGGCTGGCCGACACGTTCGTCACGGCCCTGGCCGCCGACGCCGCCGAGCACGCGCGCGGCGCGGACGCCGGCCGGCCGATCATCTGCGCCCCGGCGGCCCGGTACGGCCGCTGGCTCGCCGTCGAGGGCCAGGCGCTGGACGGCACGGGCGAGGTGGCCGTGGTGATCCAGGCGGCGACCGGCGGCCTGCTGCTGCCCTCGTTCTGCGACTGGTACGCCCTCACTCCGCGCGAACGCGGCGTCCTCGACCTGCTGTGCGCCGGAGCCGCGCCGAAGCAGATCGCCCGCCTGCTCGACCTGTCCGGACACACCGTGCACGACCACCTCAAAGCGGTCTTCCGCAAGACCGGCGCGAGCGGCCGGGACGAGCTCATGGCCGCCTTCACCGCCTGAACGCCATCCCCAACACTGGGGGGCTGCCCGCGCCGCCGCCCCGCCCGACCATGAGGAAGTACGCAGCACTACCAGGGGAGGCACCCGTGACCCAGATCTCAACCCCCGCCCGCCGCCAGGTCGAGCGCTTCCTGGACTTCTCCGACCACGTCGGGGGCCTGGAGGAGGCCGACGTGCTGGCCCTCCTGCGCGACCACGACATCACCACGCTGGAGCAGCTCGTCGCCAAGGCGGTCAGGGCGCCGCGCTCGGCCAAGCCTATTCCGGCGGACCCCGCCAGGGCGTTGGCCCGGCCCCGGGCCGCCGCAGGGCTCGCCAACGCACCGATCACCCACCCCGCGCCCGCCATGGCGGTGGTCGTGGACGGCGTCGAGCACGACCCGGCGGACCTGACCCGGTTCGACGGCCGCCCGCTGACCTACCTCTACCACCCCGAGCGCCTGACGGCGGTCACCGACGACACCGCGGTCAACGGCGCGCTGTGGGCCGCGGCGCTGCTGCGCGACCCGCGCCCGGCCACGCGGGGCGAGGTGCAGATGTTCGAGCACGTCGAGTACGCCGGCGACTGGTTCTGGTGCCCGGCCCGCCAGGCCTACAACGACCTGACCGACGTCCACCACGGCCCGCTGCACCTGCACGACTGGAACGACGTCATCAGCTCCATGGGCGGCACGAACTGCACGGTCCGCTACTACGAGCACATCAACTTCGGCGGCAGCTCGCTGATCGTGCCGCCCTTCTCCGACATCCCCAACCTCGTCCCCAGCGGGTGGAACGACCGGATCTCCTCGGTCTGGAACCACGGCTGACCCTTCGTCCACCGGCCCTCCCCGGCGGACGGCGGCGCCGCGTACCCACGGGTGCGCGGCGCCGTCGCGGTTCAGGCGGCCCGGGTGCGGTGCGAGCGGAGCGCGGCCAGGACGCCGGCGGGGTTGACGATGCCGTACCCGTAGTCGTGGTCGAAGCCGACCGTGCTGCGGTCCTCGGCGGTGCGGTTGAGCAGCGTGCGAAGCTGCGCGGGCGACAACTTGGTGGACGGGTGGCGGGTGCGCAGCGCGGCGATGACGCCGGCCACCACGGGGCAGGAGGTGGAGGTGCCGGTGTCGGGCGTGCCGGGGCCGCTCGCCTCGGAGCCGGCGTAGTGGGTGTAGGCGGCCAGGTCGGGCTTGTGGTCGCCCAGCCGGGCCGGCCCCTGCGAGGAGTAGCCGACGCGCTCGCCGCGGGTGTCGACCCCGGCCACCGTGACCACCTTCGGATGGCCGTTGCCGCCCACGATGTCGGTGAACCCGCAGCTCGCCGCCGGGCAGTCGCGTCCGCAGTTGCCCGCCGCGAACACGATGTCGGCCCCGGCGTGCTCCAGATTCGAGATCATGACGTTGAACGGGTGCATCGGGTTGTCGGAGTAGTTGCCGGGGTGGCCGGGCGGGAAGTCCTGCTGCGGGTTGTACAGGCCCCAGCTGTTGCTGACGACCAGCGAGCGGGACTCGGCCGGCATGGCCTCCAGGAGTCCGCGCAGGTGGGTGTAGGCGGCCACGGCGTCGGACAGCAGGCCCTCTGTCGTGCCCTTCCTGCTCTGCAGGACGGCGATGTCGAGCAGCGTCGAGCGCGGGGCGGCGAGCTGGGTGTTGAAGGCGCACAGGCTGCCGTGCTCCACCGGGTAGCGCCCCGGCGTGGGCGTGACGCCGGGCGGGGCCCAGCTGTGCCCGGCGTCGAGGGTGACCTGGCGGCCGAGCTTGGTGCTCACGTGGTCGGCGTTGACGCCGCCGTCCACGACCGCCAGGTTGACGCCGTGGCCGTCGTAGCCGGCCGCGCGCAGGTCGGAGGTGCGCAGCAGTCGTTCGACGTCGTGCCAGTCGCCGACCGGGCCGGTGTCGGCGCAGGTCAGGTGGGGATGGATGGACGGGTCGGCGAACACGCCGACGACCTCGCGCACGGACGACGACAACAACGCCAGCCTGGACGGCAGGTCGTCGTCGGAGAGCTCGCCGCGCACGAGCACGCTGGCGTGCTCGGCCGACAGGGAGAAGCCCAGCGGCCGGTTGATCGACGACAGCAGGCCGCCCGAAGGCGAGGCGGGCAGGGCGCGCGGCAGGGCCAGCGGGGCGAACGCCTGGTCCAGGACGATTCCCGGCAGGTCTCCTGCCACGTCGGCGACCGTGGCGGTCACGCCGGGGTCGAGGACGGCTTCGACGGTTTCACGGGCGGGGCGGAGCTGGATCAGGACACGCAAGGCTCCACCTCCTTCCTCGGGACGGGGATGGGACAGTCGTTGCTTCCCCTTGTAAATACCCGTTGTAGTGAATTAACTACTTACAGTAGTGTCAGCACTTCATTGCTCCCGAGGTCACCTCTTTGTCGCCGTCCAGGCCCGTGGGCCCTGTCGCCCGGGGACGTGTGCGGCGGGTCGCGGTCTGGGCGAGGAGCGCGCCGGACAACACGATCACGCCGCCCGCGATCTGCGGCCCGCCCAGGCCCTCGCCGAGCACCCCCCAGGCCGCCAGCGCCCCGCCGATGACCTCCAGCGACGCCACCGTGGCGCCCACGGCGGCCGACAACCGCCGCACCGCGTTCACCCCCAGGATGTAGGCCACCACGCTGGCGACCGCCACCATCCACGCGAAGGCCACCGGCACGGGCAGCGTCAGGGCGCCGGGCGCGGGAGTGGCGGACGTCGTGAACGCCTCCCACCGCAGGGCCCACGGGCGGGCGAGCGGGACCAGCGCCACAGCCGCGCCCGCCATGCCCCAGGCGACCAGCCCGAGCGGGTCGACGTCGTCCCCGAAGCTGTCGTTCATCAGGAAGTACCCGGCGGAGCAGGCCGCGGCCAGCAGGCCGAGGGCCAGGCCCAGCGCGTCCAGCCGCAGGTCGTGCCAGACCTCGGCGACGATCCCGAGGCCGGCCAGGGCGACGAGCGCCCCGGCGTAGGCCGCCCGGGGGAGCCGGACCTTGCGGACCAGCCGCACCCAGGCCGCCACCATGACCGGGGCCATGTAGACCAGCAGCAGGGCGACCCCCACGGGCAGGCGCGTGATCGCCGCGAAGTACAGCGACTGCACCCCGGCCACCGCGACGACCGCGTACAGCGCGAAGAACGGCCACCTGGCCCGCGGGATGCGCAACGCCGCGGGCCTGACCGCGGCCAGCACGCCCAGCAGCAGCAGCCCGGCCGCCGCCATCCGCGCCCACACGGCCTCGATCGGCGTCAGCCCGGCCGCGACGAGGTACCTGGCCATCGGCCCCGAGAACGCGAAACACGCCGAGGACCCGAACGCGAGCGCGAGCCCCGCATACCTCATACCGCACCACCAGAGCCGTCATCACTGTCACCACTTGCCGGGAAGCCACGACCCTGACACGCGCCCCGGCGCGGGCGCAACGCGATTACCGGCCCTCAGCCGGTGGTCGTAGTCCCCAGGTGGCAGAGGCGGGGCGGCGATTCGGATCTTCGGCCGATGGGCGGCGGGAGCGGGGTCCTGAACACTTGGCGGGGCCCACCCCCCCGGAGGAAGGTCCGCCCGTGTTCCGACAGCTCGACGACCGCGTCACGTCGATCGTCTACATCGTGGTCGTGCTCGCCGTCTCGGCGGGCACCGCGCGCGTCGCCGAGGGGCTCGTCCTGGCCCTGTCGCCGCTGCTCACCGTGCTGGTGCTGCTGTTCGTCGTCACCCGGGAGGGATACTCCAGGGACGGGCTGCGCCGCCTCGGCCTGGGCCGGGCCGGGCTGCGCGTCTGGCCGGCCGCCGTCGCCGCCACCGCCGGGGTGTGCCTGCTGGCCACGGCGGGCGCGGTCGTCCTGGGGTTCGGACGGTTCACCGCGCCGCGGGGCGACTGGGCGCAGTCGGTGGCGGCCGTGCTCGTCACCGGGCCGATCCTGGCCTTCGCCGAGGAGATCGGCTGGCGGGGCTACCTGCAGCCCCGGCTCGCCCGGCTGGGGGAGCGCACGTCCATGCTCGTCGTCGGGGTGGTGTGGATCGCCTGGCATCTGCCGTACGTCCTGTTCACGCCGTATTACCACGCCGAAGGGGCGCGGGCCGTCGTGCTGCCGCTGTTCGGCGCGTCGGTCATCGCGTTCTCGTTCCTCTTCGGCTACCTGCGGGTCATGTCCGGCAGCGTGTGGCCGGCCGTGCTGGCCCACTTCGCGCACAACGCGACGTTCGCCCTGCTGCTGGAGCACGCCGTCATCACCGACCGGCCCGTGGTGGTGGCCGAGTACCTGGCCGGCGACACCGGGCTGTTCGTCCTGGCGGGCACGGCGGCCTGCGCCCTCGCGGCCGGGATCGCCCGTTCCGCCGGCGGCCGCCACCGCTCCGGCCGCCCGGCCTCTAGCATTCCTCTGTGACCACCTACGACGACCATGACACGTTCGAGCACCTGAACGTCTCGGCCCTGCCGCAACGACAGCAGCGGATCCTGGCCGCGATCCGCGACTGGGTGGTCAGACACGGATACCCGCCGAGCACCCGCGAGCTGGCCCAGGCGGTGGGGCTGCGCTCGCCGTCGTCGGTCTCGAAGCACCTGAGGAGCCTGGAGGAGCAGGGCTTCCTCAACCGCGGCGCGGCGATGACCCGCCCGATCGACGTGCGCCTGTTCCTGCGGCCGCCGTCGGCCGAGCCGCCCGCCGAGCTGGTGAGCGTCCCCGTGGTCGGCGACATCGCCGCGGGCACGCCCATCCTGGCCGACGAGCACCTCGACGACACCCTGACCCTGCCCCGCGACCTCACCGGCCGCGGCACCGTGTTCGGCCTGCGGGTACGCGGCGACTCGATGGTCGACGCGGCCATCTGCGACGGCGACATCGTGGTGGTGCGGCAGCAGCCGGAGGCGCACTCGGGGCAGATCGTCGCCGCCATGATCGACGGCGAGGCCACCGTGAAGGTCTACCGGCGGCGCGACGGGCACGTCCTGCTCGAACCGCGCAACCCCCGCTACGACGTCATCGACGGTGACCGCGCCGTGGTGCTGGGGATCGTGGTCTCGGTGATCCGCAGCGTGTGACCGGCGGCGTGTGACCGGCGGCGTGTGACCGGCGGCGGGTGACCGGCGGCGGGTGACCGGCGGCGTCAGGGGCGGGGGGTCAGGAGACGTTCGTGGTTGGCGGTGGTCGACAACGAGCGGAGGTCGGCGCGGTCGAGGTAGATCGTGCCGTTCAGGTGGTCGGTCTCGTGCTGGGCGATGCGGGCCGGCCAGCCGGACAGCTCCTTCTCGTACGGGCGGCCGTCCCCGTCGAGGGCAGACAGCCGCACCCGCGCGTGCCTCGGGACGACGGCGGTCAGCCCCTCCACGCTGAGGCATCCCTCGTAGAACGCCCGGAAGCCGGGGCCGACGGGCGTCACGACGGGGTTGACCAGCTCCAGCGGCGGCTGCGGAACACGTTCGCGCTCGGCAGCCAGGTCGGGCGGCAGCTCGGCCGGGTCCTCGATGACCGCCAGCGCCAGCGGGATGCCGACCTGCGGCGCGGCCAGGCCCACCCCCACGCCCGGCAGGTGCCGGAACATCGCGTCGAGCAGCTCGCGCAGGAGGGCGTCGGAGAGCTGGCCGTCGTACGGCTCGGCGGTCCGGCGCAGCACGGGGTCGCCGATCTGGGTGATCGACCAGGGCCTGGGGGAGGCGAGCAGGGCGTGCACGCGCTCGGTCAGCTCCTCGGCGCTCGGGCCGGTGCCGTTCAGGGGGCTCATGGGGGTCCTTCCGCTCGACGTCGCTCGCTCAGCAGACGGTAGAGCATGCGCGGTGACCCAGTTTCGGCGGGTAAAGAGGGCTAGAATCATTCATAGAGTAGTTGATCCACTGCAATGGGTAATGATCGCTGCGGATGATCACGTAACGTCGCAGGGAGACACCCATGTGCAAGAGAACGATCGCCGTCCTCGGCCTGGCCGCGACGGGCCTGCTGACGGCGGCGGGCCCGGCGGCGGCCGAGGACGGCAGCAGAGCCGCCGCTCCGTGCGTCGCCGCCCGGCTCGAGATCACCGGCGGGCCCTCGGTCAGGGCGAGCACGCTGCTCGACACCTCGGCCGTGCGGACGTTCCTGCAGGGTCTCGTCCGCCCAGCAGACCGCCCAGCAGACCGGTCGGCGGACCGGCCGGGGGCGCTCCCGCGTACGGCGGACGCGTCGTTCGCCGAGGCCGCCGAGTTCCCCGGCGTGCTCGACGCCTTCCTGCTCGACGTCGAGCAGGAGATCGGGGTGAGCAGGCCGAACAGCGGCACGGAGGAGGCCCGGCCGACCGCGGCGGACGGCGACACCCTGGCCCGGCGGATCCTGGAGCCGCTCGTCGCCGCCGCCCTGGACTGCGCCCCGGCCCCCGGCACGTCGGACGTCGGCACGTCGGCCCCCGGCACATCGGCCCCCGGTACGTCGGACGTCGGCACGTCGGCCCCCGGTACGTCGGACGTCGGCTCGTCGGACAGCGGCGCGGCCGAGACCGGCTGGTGGGAGACCGGGCGGCCGGAGGCCGGCTCGTCGGCCGCGGCGGAGCCGTCGTCCCTGCTGGACGCCGCGGGAGCCACGGCGGTGCTCGAAGCGCTGGTCAACCGGCCCGAGACGTGCCTCACCGACGGCACCTCGACCATCCGCACCGGCGACGACGGCATGTCGGTCACGACCGCCTCGTCCCGGATGTCGCTGCTCGACGCGCTCGGCGTCAGAAGGACGCTGGACTTCCTGACCGGCCGGCCGTCGGCGGCCTGCCCCGCTGCCGACGTGCCCCTGTCGGCGGCGGCCACCGAGCGGGACCGGCCGACGTCGCTCCTGGACAGTCTCGGTCTGGGAGCCCTGTTCTCCAGGCTCCTGGGCTGACGCACCCCGGAGGCGGCCCCGCGCCGGGGTTCGCACGCAGGACCGGCTGAGGTTCGCGCGCGGGACCGGCTGTGGTTCGCGCGCCGGACGGGGCAGGGGTCGCGTGGTAGGTTGCGGGCGAGCCTTGATCCTTTGGGAGAAGGGGGCGTGCGGCCGTGACAGGAACCGGCGACGAGACCGTCCACCCGACGGCGTGGCAGGCGGCGTGGGAGGTGCTGGCCCCCGTCACGGACATGGTCACCCCGATGGCCGTACGCGTCGCGGCCACCCTGCGCCTGACCGATCTGATGGGCGGCGCCGAGCTGTCCGTCGAGGAGCTGGCCCGCAGGACGGGCGCCGACGCCGACGCCCTGGGCCGGCTGCTGCGCCACCTCGCCTGCCACGGCGTCTACGCCGAACGGGAACCCGGCGTGTTCGCGGTCAACGAGCCCGCCGCGCTGCTGGCCTCCGGCCACCCCTCCATGATGCGCGACCGGCTCGACCTCGACGGCTTCGGCGGGCAGATGGACGTCGCGCTCACCGGCCTGCTGCACACCGTCCGCACCGGGCGGCCCGCGTGGGAGAGCGTCCACGGCGCCCCGATCTGGCACCATCTCGCCGCTCACCGGCAGGTCGGCGAGTCGTTCGACGCCCTGATGGCCGCGGGCGCCGACGACCTCACCGACGCGGCCGAGGGGTACGACTGGTCCGGCGTACGGCACGTGGTCGACGTCGGCGGCGGCACCGGCGCGCTGATCGCCGAGATGCTGAGGGCCCACCCGGAGCTGCGGGCCACACTCGTCGACCTGCCGGACACGCTGGAGCGGGGCCGGCGGTACCTGACCGGGCTCGGGCTGGACGGGCGGTGCACGTTCGCCGGCCAGAGCTTCTTCGAGCCGCTGCCCCCGGGCGGCGACGTCTACGTGCTCAGACGCGTGATCCACGACTGGGACGACGCCGACGCCGAGCGCGTCCTGCGGCGCTGCGCCGACGCGGCCGGGCCGCGCGGACGGGTCGTGGTGATCGAGTCCCGGGGCGGCGCCGGCGACGACCCGGCCATGTTCGCCGAGATGGACCTGCGCATGCTCGTGATCAGCGGCGGCCGGGAGCGCACCGTCGCCGACCACACCGCGCTCGCCGACGCGGCCGGGCTCGACGTGGCCGGGGTGCGGCACACCCCGCTGGGCAACGTCGTCCTCGACTGCGTCCCCCGAAGCGGCTGAGCGGGCTCTCCTCCGGCGCGGCCCCGAGGCGGCTGAGCGGGCTCTCCTCCGGCGGGGTCGCGCGTGGTGACATACTTGATCATCCGCACGCGAGGGAGACCATGGTGACCATCGAATGGGCCGCGCTGTCCGCCACGGACCTGCCGGCGATCGCCGGGCTGGCCGGCAGGTGCGCGGCGCGCGACGGCGGGCTCCCGGCCACCGCGTCGCCCTCCTTCCTGGAACGCCGGTACGTCACGGGCGCCGCGGTGGGCGCGTTCACGCAGGGGCTGCTGGTGGCCTGCGGCGCCGTGCGGCCGGTGGGCGAGACGTCGGCGGCGACCGGCCTGGTCGACCCCGACCACCGCGGACGGGGCCTGGGGTCGGGCCTGCTCGACCGGCTGGCCGCCGAGCCCGGCAAGGTGCGGCTGGAGACCGAGTCGCTGACCCCGCAGGCGCACGAGCTGTTCCTCGCGCGCGGCTTCCGCCAGACGTTCGCCGAGGACGTCTTCCGGCGCGACCTGACCCGGCCGCTGCCGGACGTCCCGATGCCGGCGCAGGTGACGGTCGAGGAGTGGTCCCCGCTCACCGAAGGGGCGTTCCACCAGGCGTACTCCGCGTCCTTCGCGGACCGTCCCGGCTTTCCCGGGTGGACGCGGGAGCAGTGGGTGGACTGGCTGGTCGACGAGGAGTTCCTGCCGGGGTGCTCGCTGGTGGCGTTCGAAGGGGACGTCGCCGTCGGCTTCGTGACGTGCGCGGAGGAGTTCCTGGTCCAGGTCGGGGCCGTGCCCGGGTGGCGGCGGCGCGGGCTGGCGCGGGCGCTCGCCGTCGCGGCGCTCGGCCGGATGCGCGAGGGCGGCGCCGGCCAGGTGTTCCTGGACGTCAACGTCAACAACCCGGCCTCGGCCGCGCTCTTCGGCGGTCTCAGGTTCGAGAAGATCGCCCGTCGTGCCCGTTACGAGTAGGTCCGTCAGGGGTGCGGGGGCCGTTCGGCGTCTTAACCGGACGTTAGGGTTCCCGCAGTTCGTCGCTATCGTCCCGGCGGCCACTCTGGGAGGCGTCAGGACGACGACCGAACCTACGGAGTGATTCCGCATGCGTAAGCCTATGATCATCGCTGGACTGGCCACGGCCGGTGTGCTCGCCGCCGGCGTCGGCACCGCCTTCGCCACCACCTCCACCCCCACGTCCGCCCCCACGTCCGCCCCCACGTCCGCGCCGGCCCCGGCGGTCTCGCAGGAGCAGGCCGAGAAGACGGCGCTGGAGAAGGTGCCGGGCGGCAAGGTCACCTCGGCCGAGCTGGAGAACGAGGACGCCGGCCAGGTCTGGGAGATCGACATCGACGCCGCCGACGGCACCGAGCGCGAGATCACCGTGGACGCCGCCAAGGGCACCGTCCTCGCCGAGGAGACCGACGACGAGTCCGACGACCACGGTGACGACCAGGCCGACGACCGCTCGGGCGACCGCACGGACGCCCAGAAGACCGACCAGAACAACGACCAGACCGTCAAGAGCGACGACGACGCCGACGACGACGACCACGGCAAGACCGGCAGCGACGACGCCGACGACGACTGACCGACGCCGATCGACCGACCCGACCGGACGCTGATCCAGGCGCGCGCTGAACGGCCGCGACCCGGCACAGGATGCCAGCACCGGCGAGCCGTGGGCGCCGGGGCCGGGTGCCGGTGGACCGTGGGCGGCGGAGGCCGTGTGCCGATGCCGGTGGGTCGTGGGCGGTGGGGCTGGGTGCTAGTGCAGGTGGGCCAGCCAGCGGCCGTGGGTCGGGCGGCAGTGGGCGGTCGTGAATCCCGCGTTCGCGGCCAGGCGGGCGATGTCGGCCGCCGAGACGGTCGCCCAGCCGAACCATTCCCCCGCACGCGCTCCCCGGCGCAGCCGTACCCGGTCGACCCGGCTGCGCGTCCAGGGCGGCGCGAGCTCGGCCAGGACGGTGCCGCCCGGCCGTACGAGCTGCCGGACCCGGCGTAGCAGGGCGGCCGGGTCGCCGCCGATGCCGATGTTGCCGTCGGCGAGCAACGCCGTCGCCCACTGGCCGGTGCCGGGGACGTCGTCGAAGACGTCCCGCAGGAGGGCGAACCCGCCCGCCCGGCGGGTCAGGGCGACGGCGTGCGGCGTGACGTCGATGCCGAGCGAGGCCACGCCGCGCCGGGTCAGCGCCGCCGTGAGGCGGCCGGGCCCGGAGCCGATGTCCAGTGTGGGGCTGCGGCAGTGGCTCAGGATCTCCTCGTCGCCGTCGATGGGCGCGGACCAGCGCGCGGCCGCCAGCTCGGCGCGGCTGCCGTCCAGGTACTCGATCTCGGCGCGCTCACCCGCGAGCGCGGCCGCATAGATCTCCCCGATCACCGTCCCGGCCTCCCGGCGGCGCGGTCGTGCCCGATCACCCGGGTCGGCTCGCCGGTGGCGCGGTCGCGCTCGGTCACCGGCATGGCTCTCCCCGGTCCGGTCGTCGGCGCAGTGTTCGGAGGGTGGTGGCGAAGCAGGAGGCGGGAGCCTGGCGGGCCACCTCGGTCGCGGCTGTGGCGGTGTCCACGTCGACCAGCTCGGGCAGGTGGTGGACGGCCAGCCCGGCGCGGACGAGCCGGTCGAGCTGCACCTTGCCGGTCTCCGGGTGCGACATGGGCACCCCGAGCAGCAGCGCCGGGTCCGGCCGCCGGAGCCCCAGCAGCCAGAAACCGCCGTCGGCCGCCGGGCCGTACACCGCGTCGTGGTCCGCCAGCGCCGCCCCGGCCTCGCCCAGCAGCTCGGGCGTGACCTGCGGGGTGTCCATGCCGATGAGCACGACGGGCCCAGGCCGCAGCCGGTGGGCGTCAGCGAAGGCCGCCGCGAGGCGTTCGTCCAGCCCGGCGCCGCGTTGCGGGATCACTACGAAACCGGGGGGCAGCCAGCGGCCCGGCAGGCCGTCCAGAGCGAGGATCCGCTGGGCGGCGGGGGTCGCGGCGACGGCGCGCAGGCTGTCGCGGAGCGCGGCCTCGGCCAGCGCGGCGGCCTCGGCCGGGCTGTACGGGGGCGTCAGCCGGGTCTTGACCCGGCCGGCCACGGGTTCCTTGGCGATGAGCACGATCTGCGGCGGGTGCTCGAACGTGGGACGACTCAGCTTCCTCAGTCCTTCCGTGCCGACGACAGCAGGTGATCGCCGCGGGACCGCCGTACGGCCCAGCCGGCCAGCACGGCCAGGGCGGCCACGGCGTACGCGGGGGTGCCGGGGGTGCCCGGGGCCGCCGGGCCGGCGGTGTAGGCGACCGCGCCGGCCAGGGCGACGCCCAGCCACTCCCACCGGCCGTCCAGCGCGGCCAGGGCGACGACGAGCAGCGCGTACCAGGAGTAGCCGGGGGTGAACAGCAGCAGGAGGGAGCCGCTGACCAGCAGCGCGCCGCGCCAGGGCCGTCCTGCGTCGCCGTGGCGCAGGACGGCCAGGACGACCAGGCCGAGCAGCGCGACCGCGGCCCAGGGCGCCCACCCGTCCGGCACGAGCAGCCGCAGGACGGCATAACGGTTCCCGCCGCCGGGCCCGTCGTAGCGCTCCTCCTTGAGATAACCCGGCAGGTAGCCCGCCACCGAGGCGCCCGAGACCAGCACGTACGGCAGGTAGGACAGCGCGATCACGAGCCCGGCGGGCACGACGACGCCGAGCACCCGCCGCCAGGGGACACTTCCGCCCAGGCCCCCGGACAACACGCCGGACAACACCCCGGACAGCGCGCCGGGCAGCGCGGTCACGGGCAGCAGCTTGGCCGCCACGGCCGCGCCGAGCAGCGCGCCGCGCCCCCGCACGGCGGTGAAGGCCAGCACCACCAGCAGCACGCCCAGCATGTCGACGTGCGCGTTGTTCACCGCCTCCACCGGCACGGCCGGGCACCACGCCCAGTACGCCGCCCGCCGGGCCCCCGCCGCCCGGCACAGGATCGCCAGCACGGCCACGGCCGCCGCGAAGCCGCCGAGCTGGAGCCCCTTGTGCCGCACCCCGTCCGGCGACAACCAGTGGACCAGCAGGAAGTAGCCCTGCGCGACCGGCGGGTAGATCGTCGGCTCGGTGGGGCGGTTGATCCGGGTGCAACCGCCGCCGGGCAGGGGCCACAGGGCGGGGGCGTGGCAGGCGGCCGGGAAGAGCCAGTCGTCGCGCAGCCCGGCGAGCGCCGGGTCGGCCGGCGGGTGGTCGTAGGGCGAGATGCCGGCGGCCTGCACGCGGCCGTCCCAGGCGTACCGGAAGGAGTCGGTGCTGCTGCTCGGCGGGGCCGCCAGGCCGGTCGCGGCTAGCGTGATCCCGCCGGCCAGGACCAGGACGGCCGTCCGCAGCTCCGGCAGCCGGGCGGCCTGCCACAGCGCGGCCGCGAACAGCGCCCAGGCCGCCAGGTACCAGCCCAGATGGGGCGGCCCCGTCGCCAGCCGCAGCACCACGGCCGCCAGGGCGGCGAGCGTCCCGGCGGCCGCCGTCGTGTTCCGGTTCACGGCGGCAGCCTCGCATCCGGAGGCCGGTCCGGGACCGCCGCGGCGGTTCACGTTCGTTGTTCGTAAGAACCCTTACGAACCGCGAACGCGGCTTCGGCCCGCCTGTCCCGGCCGCTACCGTCGGTGGCGTGAGAGTGATGGTCACCGGCTCGGCCGGCTTCATCGGCGGTCACGTCGCCGAGGCCCTGGAGGCGGCGGGTCACGGCGTCGTCGGCCTCGACACGCGGACCGGCGCGGACGTGCGCGACGCCACGGCCCTGGACACGCTGCTGCCCGGCGTCGAGGTGGTCGTGCACCAGGCGGCCAAGGTGGGCCTGGGCGTGGACGTCTCCGACCTGCCCGCCTACGCCTGCGTCAACGTCTTCGGCACCGCCGTGCTGCTGGCCGCCATGGCCAGGCACGGGATCACCCGGCTGGTGCTGGCCTCCTCGATGGTCGTCTACGGCGAGGGACGTTACGCCTGCGCCGCGCACGGCGACGTCCGGCCCGGCCCGCGGACCGCGGACGACCTGGACGGCGGCCGGTTCGAGCCGCCCTGCCCGCGCTGCGGCGAGCCCCTGCGCTGGGCTCCGATCGAGGAGGACGCCCCGCCCGATCCGCGCAACGCCTACGCCACCAGCAAACTCGCCCAGGAACACCTGGCCGCCAACTGGGCGAGGGAGACCGGCGGGACCGTCGCGGCCCTCCGGTACCACAACGTCTACGGGCCCCGCATGCCGCGCGACACCCCGTACGCCGGGGTCGCCGCGATCTTCCGCTCGGCGCTGCGGGCCGGCCGGGCGCCGCTGGTGTTCGAGGACGGCCGCCAGCTGCGCGACTTCGTCCACGTGCGCGACGTGGCTCGGGCGAACCTCGCGGCCCTGACCGTGCCCTTGCCGCCCGGCGGGCTGCGGGCCTGGAACATCGCCTCCGGCACGCCGCGCACCGTGGGGGAGATGGCCCGCGTGCTCGCCGCCGGGTGCGGCGGCCCGGTCCCGCGGGTCACCGGCGGCTACCGGCTGGGCGACGTCCGGCACGTCGTCGCCTCGCCCCGGCGGGCGGAGGCCGAGCTCGGCTTCCGCGCCGCGATCGGGTTCGAGTCCGGGATGGCGGAGTTCGCCCGGTCATGACGATCGACGTGATCCTGCCCTGCCTCGACGAGGAGGCCGCGCTCGCCTGGGTGCTCGGGCGCATGCCCGCCGGCTACCGCCCGATCGTCGTCGACAACGGCTCCACCGACGGCTCGGCGCGGGTCGCCCGCGATCTCGGGGCGCGGGTGGTCGCCGAGCCCGTGCGCGGGTTCGGGGCCGCCTGCCACGCCGGGCTGCTGGCCGCTTCCGCCGACCTGGTCTGCTTCATGGACGCCGACGCCTCGCTCGATCCGGCCCAGCTTCCCCGGGTGGCCGGGCCCGTCCTCGACGGGGAGCTCGACCTGGTGCTCGGGCGCCGCCGGCCGCGCGGCGCCGGCGTCTGGCCCGGGCACGCCCGGCTGGGCAACGCCGTCCTGGCCCGGGGCCTGCGCCGGCGCACCGGCGTGGCGCTGCGCGACCTGGGGCCGATGCGGGCGGCCGCCCGCGTGCCGCTGCTGTCGCTCGGGACGGCCGACCGCCGCTTCGGCTACCCGCTGGAGACGGTGCTGCGCGCCGCGGCGGCCGGGTGGCGGATCGGCGAGACGGACGTGGACTACCTGCCCCGCGCGGGCCGCTCGAAGGTGACCGGCACCCTGCGCGGGACGCTGCGGGCAGTCGCCGACATGCGCCGCGTCATGGCGGACGCGCGCCCGGGGGACGGGGTCAGGCGCGCGGGGCGTACATGATGACCAGGACGCCGGCCAGGCAGATCAGGGCGCCGACGACGTCCCAGCGGTCGGGGCGGAAACCGTCGGCGACCATGCCCCACACCAGGGACCCGGCGACGAAGACGCCCCCGTAGGCGGCCAGGATGCGGCCGAAGTTGGCGTCCGGCTGGAGGGTGGCGACGAAGCCGTACAGGCCGAGGGCGACGACGCCGCCGCCGATCCACAGCAGGCCGCGCTGCTCGCGCACGCCCTGCCAGATCAGCCACGCGCCGCCGATCTCGGCGAGCGCGGCCAGGGCGAACAGCAGCAGTGAGCGGATCATCGTCATGACGGTCAGTACATCGCATCCGCCAGGGCGGCGGCGGGGAGGGGGCAGCCGGGGCCGGTGCAGCCGGTCAGGCTGTCGCAGCCGGCGGCGACCACCTGGCTCAGCGACTCCCGGACGGTGGCCAGGTCGGCGATCCTCGCGTCGATCTCGTCGATCTTGGCCCGGGCCTGGACGCGCAGGCCGGCCGTGGGGTGGCCGCGGCGGCCGGCGCCGATCAGCGCGGCGATCTCGTCCAGGGTGAAGCCGAGCCGCTGGGCCGCCTTGATCACGGTGAGCAGCGCGACGGTACCCGGCGGGTACGCGCGGTGCCCGCCGGGGCTGCGCCGCGGCTCGGCGATCAGGCCACGGCGCTCGTAATACCGCAGGGTCTGGAGGTTGACCCCGGCCCCCTCGGCCACCTGCCCGCTGCGCAGGCACGGCTCCTCGGGGCTCACGCGGGCCGTCCCCCGGCCCTGGCCTGGAGGGCGTCCAGGACGCCGGTGTGCCGCGGGGGCACGGTCGCCGCCAGCGTCAGGCCGCCGCTCCCGATGGTCAGGGTGAAGGTGAAGAAGGAGCAGCAGGCGTTCTCCCGGGCGGCCAGCCCGGCGGCGCGGGCGGCGACGCCGGGACCGCCGGAGCCGCCGGAGCCGTCGGGGCCGTCGGGGCCGTCGGGGTCGAGGTTGAGTTCCAGCCGGTCGGGCGCGGGGCGGCGCACCGAGCGCACCGAGCGCGCGAACAGCTCGTCGAACTCGGCCACCCGCAGCAGCCGTTCGGCGGTGGGCAGCGTGCAGGCGGACGGCGTCCAGCCGGGGGAGAGGGGCAGGTCTGCGGTCATGTCCCGACGGTAACCCCGTACCGGGGTACCGGATTCAAGGGCGGCGGGCCCTTGTAGGGTAGGAGGGGGACACGATCGGACAAAAGGGGGGGCAAGGTGCGCGAATTCCGCTCCTGCCTTCACCTCGCGCGCGAGCGGCACGCCCGCCCGCTGCGCCCGCTGGAGTTCCGTCCGGTCGGCACGAACGGCTACGTCAGCACGTGGGGCGTGATCGCGGGCATCCGCCCGCCGCAGGGCCGCTGAGCGCCCGCACCCGGACGTGATCCGGGTGCGCGCGTCGCCATGAGGCCGGGGCTGCGCATCGGGCGGCCCGTTCGTTTCCGTACCGTCCTGGAGTTCTCCCCTCATGTCTGCCTCCTCGCGGATCATCACTGCCCTGCGCTCGGACGCGGTCGGCGGCGTCCTGCTCATCCTCGCCGCCCTGACCGCGCTGGCCTGGGCCAACTCCTCCCTCGCCGGCTCCTACGAGGCCCTGCGCACGTGGTCCTTCGGCCCGCAGTGGCTGGGCCTGCGCCTGAGCGCGCAGGCGTGGGCCGCCGACGGGCTGCTGGCGGTGTTCTTCTTCATCGTCGGCAACGAGCTGAAGCAGGAGCTCGTGCACGGCGAGCTGCGCGACCCGCGCCGCGCCGCGCTGCCCGTGGTGGCCGCGCTCGGCGGCGTGGTGGTCCCGGCGTTGCTGTTCCTGGCGGTGAACGCCGCCGCGCCGGGCCAGGCGGCCCGCGGCTGGGGCGTGCCGATGGCCACCGACATCGCCTTCGCGCTCGCCGTCCTGGCCGTCGTGGGCCGCGGCCTGCCGGCCCCGCTGCGCACGTTCCTGCTGACGCTGGCGACCGTGGACGACGTGTGCGCGGTCGTCGTGATCGCCGTCGGCTACACCTCGGGGCTGAACCTCGCCGCCCTGGCGGGGGCCGCCGCCGCGCTGGGCGGGTGGGCGTACCTGCAGCACGGGCGGGGCCGCGCGGTCACCGCCGTGCGCCGCGCGCTGCCCGCGTGGCTGCTGTACGGGCCGCTCGCCGTGCTGATCTGGGCGCTGGTGCACGCCTGCGGGGTGCACGCGACCATCGCCGGCGTCGCGATGGGCCTGCTCATGCGCACCCGGCCGCGGGCCGGCGAGCAGGTGCCGCCCTCGCAGCGCGCCGAGCACGCGCTGCGGCCGTTCTGCGCCGGGGTGGTGCTGCCGGTGTTCGCGCTGCTGTCGGCCGGGATCTCCCTGTCGGGGGCGGGCGGCTTCTGGACGGGGACCGTGACCTGGGGCGTGCTGGCCGGGCTGCTGATCGGAAAGCCGCTCGGCATCGTCGGCGCCGCCTGGCTCACCGCCCGCCTCACCAGCGCCCACCTCAACCCGCGGCTGGGCTGGAGCGACATCGCCGGCGTGGGCGTGCTGGGCGGCATCGGCTTCACCGTCTCGCTGCTGATCGCCGAGCTCTCCTACCCCGGGCCGGCCTACCTGACGCAGGCCAAGGGCGCGATCCTGCTGGCCTCGGCGGCGGCGTCCGTGCTGGCCGCCCTGATCCTCGGCGCGCGCGTCCGCCGGCACCGCGCGGCCGGGCCGCCGGCGGCCTAGCCGGGCAGCGCGGCGGCCAGGCGGGCGGCCAGGCGCGCGACCGCCGCGCGCAGCTCGGGGCCGCCCTCGACACGGAAGGCGAACGGCACGGCCGGCAGCCACTCCTGGGCGTACATGGCCGGGTTGCCCGTGCTGCCGACCAGCACGCAGCCCTCGCCGTGCGGTTCGAGCCGTCCCATGGGCGGGTGCACCCAGGGCGCCACCTCGGCCAGGGGCGCGTCGAAGACCACGCGGGCCGCGTACGCCCATCCGGTGCCCAGGTTCTCCTCCAGCGCCGCCACCGGGTCCAGCCCGTCGGGCGGCCGGAAGCCGTGGACGGTCTCGTGGACGGCCCGGACGCGGTCGACCCGGTAGGTGCGGATCGCGCCGGCGCGGTGGGAGTGGCACAGCAGGTACCAGCGCCCGTAGCGGACGACGACCGCCCAGGGGTCGACCTCGGCCTCCCACTCCGTGCCCGACCCGCTCCGGTAGGCGATGCGGACCCGCCGCCGGGCCGCGGACGCGGCGACCAGCGCGCTGGTCACGGCGACGCCGGGACGGGCCGCGTACCGGTCGGGCGCGGCGGAGGCGTGCTCGCGCAGCGCGGCGGCCTGGCGTCCGACGCCTTCCGGCAGGGCCCGGATGACCTTGGACAGGGCGGCGCCCACCAGGTCGTCGGGATCGGTGGCGGCCGGCTGGCCGTCGAACACCGCCATGACCAGGGCCAGCGCCTCGGGCTCGGTGAAGGCGACCGGCGGCAGCCTGGTGCCGCGGCCGAGCCGGTAGCCGCCGTAGGGGCCTCTGGCCGACTCGACGGGGATGCCCCCCTCGCGCAGGATCCCGACGTACCGGCGGGCGGCGCGCTCGGTCACGCCCAGGGCCGCGGCCAGCTCCCCGGCCGTCACGCCGGGACGCTGCCGGAGGACCTCCATGGCGCGCAGGGCCCGCGCGGTGGGGCTGAGTTCGGTGGGCACCCGAGCAGATTAGGGCCGTCACGGCGGGAACCGGAAGTAGAACGTCCGGAATACGCCCTACCGTGTGGCGTCATGACCGACTACCGGGAAGACCTCCAGGTCCAGGACGTGAGCGTGCGGCGGGGCACGTTCACCCGGGTACGCCTGTCCGACGTCCGCGTGCGCGCGGCCGACCTGTCCGGCGTGCGGCTGCGCGGCGCCGAGCTCGTCGACGTCGAGATCAGCGGCGAGCTGCGGAACGTCGTGGTGAACGGCGTGGACATCGCGCCCCTCGTCGAGGCCGAGCTGAACCGCCGCATGCCCGAACGCGCCCGGATGCGCCCCGGCGACCCCGAGGGGTTCGGCGAGGCGTGGGCGATCCTCGACCGCCTGTGGGCGGGCACCCTCGCCCGCGCCGCGACGTTCCCCGAGGCGGCGCTGCACCAGAACGTCGACGGCGAATGGTCCTTCGTCCAGACGCTGCGGCACCTCAACTTCGCCTCGGCCGCCTGGGTCGGCCGGATGATCCTGGGCGACCCCTCGCCATGGCACCCGCTCGACCTGCCGTGGGACGAGGCGCCAGGCTGGGACGGCATCCCGTGGGACCGCGCGGCCCGGCCGCCGCTGGCGGAGGTGCTCGCCGTCCGCCGCGACCGCCGGGCGATGGTCGGCCGGGTCGTCGCCTCGCTCACCCCCGAACTGCTCGCCTCACACGTCACCCGTGAGGAGCCCGGCTGGCCGCGGCTGGCCGGCTTCCCCCTCAAGGAGTGCCTGCACATCGTCCTGCACGAGGAATGGGAACACCGCCTCTACGCGGAACGCGACCTGAACGCACTGGAGAAAGAAGACTGACATGGACATCCTGCTCATCGGCGGCCTCTGGCTCGACCCGTCCGCCTGGGACGAGGTGACGCCCGCGATCAAGGCGCTCGGCCACCGTCCCGTGCCGGTCGCCCTGCCCGGCCAGGGGGACGGGAACACCGCCGCCACGCTCGCCGACCAGGTGGCGGCGGTGCTCGCCGCCGTGGACGCGGCCGACGGCAGGCCCCTGGTGGCCGGCCATTCCGCGGCCTGCACGCTGGCCTGGCTGGCCGCCGACGCGCGGCCGGACAAGGTGGCCAAGGTCGCCTTCATCGGCGGTTTCCCCGCCGCCGACGGCGCCCTCTACGCCGATTTCTTCGAGGCCGCGGACGGCGTCGTGCCGTTCCCGGGATGGGAGCCGTTCGAGGGGCCGGACTCGGCCGACCTCGACGAGGCGGCCAGGCGGAGGTTCGCCGCCGCCGCGGTCCCCGTCCCCGAGAGGGTGGCCAAGGGCGTGGTGCGGCTGACGGACGAGCGGCGGTTCGGGGTGCCGGCCGTCGTCGTGTGCCCCGAGTTCAGCCCCGCGCAGGCCCGGGAGTGGATCGACGGCGGCGACGTCAAGGAGCTGGCCCGGGTCAAGCACCTCGACCTCGTCGACCTCGACTCCGGGCACTGGCCCATGTTCACCGAGCCGGTCGAGCTGGCCCGCCTCCTGGCCGCCGCGGCCGACGGGACGCCGGACGGCTTGGCGACAAGGTAACCCTTCGTGTCCGAGAGCTTGACCCCGGGATGACGGGTCCGGACGCGTCCGGTTCGTAGCCTTGTGCAATGGCAAGGCTGACATGGACGGCCAAGTCGGTCCTGGTCACCGCGCTCGTTCTGGTCGCCGGGGCCGCCGCCGCGGCCGGGGCCGTGTTCCTGAGCATGAGCAGCGAAGACGGCGCCGCCCCCGAGCCGGTCGTCGCGTGGCTGCACGCCTCGGGCTCGACCGCGCAGAAGGGCGCCATGGACGCCTGGACCGG
The DNA here is from genome assembly GCF_040675255.1 of Nonomuraea sp. NPDC049624. Lineage (NCBI taxonomy): Bacteria > Bacillati > Actinomycetota > Actinomycetes > Streptosporangiales > Streptosporangiaceae > Nonomuraea > Nonomuraea sp. NPDC049624. The sequence goes on from NZ_JBFAOR010000003.1 coordinate 707,949, forward strand.
CGAGTTCGAGCGCGTCCACCCCGAACTGCGCGTCGTCTACGAGGCCAACGGCTCAGACCGCGGCATCGAGGACTTCATCGCCGGACGCAGCGCGTTCGCCGGCTCGGACGTGCCGATGACCCCCGAGGAGCAGACGCGGGCCGACCGGCGCTGCGGCGGCCGGGCCGAGCACCTGCCGATGGTCGTCTCCCCGGTCGCGGTGGCCTACAACCTGACCTCCGTGCCCGGCCTGCGGCTCTCCCCGGCGACCCTGACCGGCATCTTCACCGGGCGTCTCACCAGGTGGGACGCCCGCGAGATCGCCGCCGACAACCCCGGCCACCGCCTGCCGCCCACCCGCATCCACGTCTTCCACCGCTCCGGCCAGTCCGGCACCACCCAGAACCTCACCGAGTTCCTGCGGGCGACCGGCGGCTGGCCGCACCAGCCGTCCAGGACGTGGACCGGCGCCGGCCAGGGCGTCACCAGCTCCAGCGGCATGACCCAGGTCCTCCAGCACACCAGGGACTCCATCGGCTACGTCGAGTACGGCTTCGCCGGCAGCGCCCGCCTGAGCACCGCGGACGTGCGCAACCCCGCCGGGGAGTTCGTGGCGCTGTCGCCGGAGAGCGCCGGCAGGGCCCTGCAGGGCGCCACGGTCGAGAGCGGCGAGCGCGGGCTGGTGCTGACGTTCGACCACAGGCGGCCGGTCCCCGGCGCCTACCCGATCGTGCAGGTCACGTACGAGATCATCTGCGCGGGCCGGGCGGACCCGCTGGTGCGCGCCTTCCTCGGCTACGCCGCCGGCGACGCCGGCCAGTCCTACCTGGCCCTGTACGGCTACGCCCCCCTGCCGCACGACCTGCTCGCCCAGGTACGCGGCCGCCTGGGAGCCACGAGCTGAACGGCCCGCCGGATTTCCCGGAACAGCGGCCGCCGGCAGGATTAGCCGGCCGCATCCGGTGAAGAGAGGACGCCATGAACGCGAACATCCGGTCGCGGGCCGCATGACCGGTCCAGGCGACGAGCAGCCCGTGGTCCTCGCCCCCCTGGCGGCCGCGGAGCACAGCGAACTGCTCGACACCACTCCCGGGTTGTGGGTGGACGACGGCGACGACGACGATCCGGTGCTGATGCGCGCCGACGGCCGGCCGGTGGACACCTGGCGGCAGCACTACCCCTACGACGAGCGCCTGTCCAGGGAGATCTACGAGCGGGACAAGCGGCTGCTGCAGATCGAGCTGCTCAAGCTGCAGTACTGGATCAAGGCCACCGGCCGCCGGCTGGTGGTGTTGTTCGAGGGGCGCGACGCGGCGGGCAAGGGCGGCACGATCAAGCGCTTCATGGAGCACCTCAACCCGCGCGGGGCCACGGTGGTCGCGCTGGAGAAGCCGAGCGAGCGCGAGCGCGGCCAGTGGTACTTCCAGCGCTACATCGCCCACCTGCCGGCCAACGGGGAGATCGTGCTGTTCGACCGCTCCTGGTACAACCGGGCGGGGGTCGAGCGGGTCATGGGCTTCTGCGACGTGCACGAGTACCTGGAGTTCATGGAGCAGGTGCCGCGCCTGGAGGACCTGCTGGTGGACTCGGGGCTGCACCTGGTCAAGCTCTGGTTCTCGGTCTCGCGGGCCGAGCAGCGCACCCGGTTCATCATCCGCCAGGTGGACCCGGTGCGGCAGTGGAAGTTGTCGTCGATGGACCTGGCGTCCCTCCGCAAATGGGACGACTACACCCAGGCCAAGGAGGACATGTTCCTGCACACCGACACGGAGTCGGCGCCCTGGACCGTCATCAAGAGCAACGACAAGAAACGCGCCCGGCTGGAGGCCATGCGCCACGTGCTCAGCCTCTTCGACTACGACGACAAGGACGACGAGGTCGTCGGCGTGCCCGACCCGCGGATCGTGATCTCGGCGGGGGACATCTTCGACGAGGACCACGTCGCCTCCCAGGGCACCGACCCGTGACCGTCCGGCGCCGGCCGGCCGGTGGTGGTCGGGCGACCGGTGGTCAGGGAGCGGTGGTCAGGGAGCCGGTGGTCAGGGGGCCCTCGCCGCCCCCTGACCGGCCCGTCGTCAGGCGGGCAGGACGTTCTGGGGGTACTCGCCCTCGTAGTTGCCCGGGTTCTCGAAGACGAACACGATGTAGGTCTCGAACCCGTCGGGGCCCTGGCCGGCGACGCGGGCCGCGCCGACCCTCCTGGTGTCCTTCCAGACGAGCTGGCTGAAGTGCCCGGTCCTGGCCGGGTCGCCCGGCGGGTTCGCCCAGTTGTAATCGGCGATCTCGTTGTACCAGGCGGTCACGGCGTCGCCGGCGGTCTTCGGCGTGGAGCCGGAGGAGATGCCCCAGAAGATGTTCTCGCCGGTGGTGTCGCGCAGGCCGTCGTGGCCGGCCGACAGCTTGGCGTACTCCGAGCGCGAGGACGCGCGCTCCTTGGCGTACTCGACGAGCTTGGCGTCCATCTCCATGGGGGGCGCGTGGTGCTTGGCGCGGTAGGCGTTGGCCTCGTTCAGTGCTTCGGCCAGGAAGCTGTCGCTGGTCGCGTCCGGAAGGGCGGGACGGGTTCCGGCCATCTCGATCACCTCGTCGTGAACGGGAGAAGTGGGGACCACCGAAGCCTGCGCCCGGGTGGGTCGCCGGTCAACGTCCGGATGCGGCCAGCGGGCGCCGGCGAAAGGGCCGGATGAATTCCTGCCGTTGATTCTGAAATCAATTCCGGCGTGCTAGATTCAGGAGGATTAAATGCTCGGGTAAGCATGAATTCCTGCTCATTGGAGAATGATGAGATCGCTGCTCGTCGAGCGTATTGAGATATTCGTCGTGGAATTGCCGTCCATCCGTTCGTTCAGCATTTCAGGGGGAAACGTCACCACCGAGGGGAAGCCCGCCGAGCGGGTTCTCGTCAAGGTGACGGCCGGCGGGGTGACCGGCTGGGGCGAGGCCACGCCGACGCCCGCCTGGACGTACGAGACCGTGGAGTCGATCTCGACGACGATCGCCGGCTACCTGGCCCCCGCCCTCCTCGGCCGCCCCGCCTGGGACCTGGACGGCGCCTGCGCGGCCTACGAGAAGGTGATCAACCGCGGGCTGACGATCGGGTCGCCGATCGCCAAGTCCGCGCTCGACATCGCCCTGCACGACCTGCTCGGCCGGGCCCTCGGGGTGCCCGTCGGCGTGCTGTGGGGCCAGCGCCGCCTCGACCGGATCACGCTCGGCTGGATCGTGGCCGGTCAGACGCCCGGCGAGGTGCGGCAGGCGGTCGGGGAGGGGCGGGCGGAGGGCTACCGCGCGTTCAAGGTCAAGGTCGGCCTGCACGACGAGGCGACGGACCTGTCCGTCGTCGCGGCCGTCAGGGAGGCGGCCCCCGGCGCCCCGCTGTGGGTCGACGCCAACCAGGCCTACACCGTGGACGGCGCGCTGCGCATGGCCCGCCGGCTGGCCGACCTGGACGTCACGGCGTTCGAGCAGCCGCTGCCCGCCAACGACGTCACCGGGCTGCGCCGCCTGCGCGACCACAGCCCGCTCCCGGTCGCGCTCGACGAGAGCCTGCGCCACCCCTCCGACCTGGCCACGTTCGTCAAGCTCGACGCCGTCGACATCGCCATCGCCAAGGTGCAGCGGTCGGGCGGGCTGACCTTGTCGCGCCGGCTGTGCCAGCTCGCCGAGGACGCCGGGCTGCGCATCATGGGCTCGGGGCTGACGGACACCGACCTGGGGTTCGCCGCCTCGCTGCACCTGTTCGCGGCGTTCGGCGTGGACACCCCGGTCGACCTCAACGGCCGCCAGTTCGTGCGCTCGGCGTACGTCGGCGGCCCGACGGTGGAGGTCTCGGACGGGACGGCCCTGGTGCCCACCGGCCCCGGCCTCGGCGTCGAGGTGGACGAGAACGCCGTCCGCGCCCTGTCCACGGCCCACTGGACCGTCTGACGAACGAAAACCGGGGGCCGGGACGCGCGTCCCGGCCGCTGCGCACAAAGCGGCTCGACAATAGCTTCATCGTCACCACCGGCGCGCGCCGGCTCCTGCAGGGAAAACAGGGCCAAAATTATCAATATTACGATGCGCCGTAATAACCTTCGGGCGTCCAGGAGCTAGCGCAGCCAGTCGTCCAGGTGGGCGGCCACGAACTCGTCGTCCACCAGCCACGGATAGGCCGCGCTCACCCGCGCGATCTCCGCGGCCTGCCCGGGCGACAGGCCCTCGTCCGGGTCCAGGCACCACGTCCCGGCCAGCAGGCCCTGGCGGCGCAGCACCTCGTGCACCCCGGCGATGCAGCCGCGGAACCCGCCCGCCACGTCGAACACCGCGCCGTTGGCGTCGGTGAGGTCGCCGGCGCGGGCCAGCAGGGAACGCAGGACCTCGTCGTCGCCCGCCCAGGCCCGGCGCACCTCGTCGAACATGAGCACCGCCGCCCGCGTCCACACCGCCCACTGGCCGAGCAGCCCGCCGACGATCCGGCGGCCCGCGACGGGGGAGAGCAGGTCGGCCAGGATGTTGTCGTCGTTGCCGGTGTAGAGCGCGAGGTCGTCGCCGCGCCCGGACGCCGCCACCGCCCTGACCACGTCGAGCGTGCGATACCGGTCGAAGGGCGCCATCTTGATCGCCACCACCGACTCCTGCTCGCTCAGCGACCGCCAGAACGACGGGCCGAGCCGGCGTCCGCCCACCGCCTCCTGGAGGTAGAAGCCGATCACCGGCAGCACCTCGCCCACCGCCCTGGCCCGCGCCAGCAGCTCCGGCTCGCCCGCGCCGGGCACCTGGGGCGACAGCAGCACCGCGTGGTAGCCCAGCGACGCGGCGAGCTCCGCCTCCGCCACGGCCTGGGCGGTGTCGCCGCACGCGCCCGCGACCATGACGAACGGCCGCTCCGCCTCCTTCGCCACGACCTCGGCGGCCAGCTCCAGCACCGGCCGCAGCAGGCCCGCCCGGCGGATCTCGAACTGCGTCGTGTGCACCGCCACGGCCGCGCCGCCCGCCCCCGAGGCCAGGTAGTAGCGGGTGAGCGCGCGCTGGCGGCGCTCGTCCAGAGTGCGCCCGGCGGTCAGCGCCAGCGGGTGGGCGGGGATGACCGTCCCCTCCCGCAGCAGGTCGATCGACATCTCAGAACCTCCCGTCGCGTACCGCGAACTTGGTCGGCCTGCCCGACAGGGGCAGCCCGCGCGACAGCCAGCCGGCCTGCCAGGCGATCAGGGTGTCCAGCGGCACGTCCGGGTAACCGAACAGGCCGTGGCAGCGCGAGGCGTCGCTGAGCAGCGCGGTGCCGCTCTCGGCGCCGGTGAAGGACGCCTTCGTCCCCATCGCGGCGGCCAGCCGGGCCGCGGTGCGCCGCACCGAGGCGGTCTCCGGGCCGGTCAGGTTCAGGGTGAACGCCTCCGGGGCGCGTGCGTGGCGCAACGACCGCAGCGCGACCTCGTTGGCGTACCCCTGCCAGACGACGTTGACGTGCCCGGTGGTGAGGTCGACCGGCTCGCCCGCCGCCACGGTGGCCGCGAGGTCGGCCAGCACGCCGTAGCGCAGGTCCACCGCGTAGTTCAGGCGCAGGATCGCGACCCTGGTGCCGTACGCCGCGGCGGCGTGCTCGAAGACGCGTTCCCGGCCCAGGCAGCTCATCGCGTACTCGCCCACCGGGTCCGGACGGTCCTCCTCGGCGCTGCCGCCGCCGGCCACGTCCACCAGCGGGTACACGTTGCCGGTGGAGAACACCGCGATCGCGGAGTCGCGGTAGCGCCGGGCCACGGCGGCCGGCAGCGCCGCGTTGACCGCCCACGCCTGGTACGGCGCCGCCGACGTGCCGAACTTGGCGCCCGCCATGAACACGACGTTGGCCGCGTCGGGCAGCCCGGTCAGGTCGCCGCCGGACATCAGATCGGCGGCGACCACCTCGACGCCCTCGTCGGCCAGCGCCCGCGCGGCCCGGCCGTCCGACCAGCGGGACACGGCGTACACGCGGGCCGAGCCGCGGCCCGCCGCCTCCAGGGCCCGCCGGGCCAGCCGGACCAGGCTCGGCCCCATCTTGCCGCCCGCGCCGAGCACGACGAGGTCGCCGTCGAGCCCGGCGACGTCGGCGGCCAGCGCGGCCGACGGGGTGGCCAGCCGGTCCTCCAGCTCCTGCTCAGAGGTGAACATGTGCGGCTCCTTCGGGTCGCCGGCGGGCCATGCCCATCCGGTCCGGCAGGGGGAGGCAGGCGGCCAGGGGGATCACCGTCCCAGCACCGTTCGGAAGGCGGCCAGGGCCTCGCCGACGGGCGCCGCGTCGGGGTACCAGGCACGCTCCCACTCCAGCGCCAGGAAGCCCGCGTAGCCGATCCGGTCCAGCTCGGCCAGCACGCCCGGCACGCCCACCGCGCCCTTGCCCGGCAGCACCGGCGCGAGGTCGGCGGGCGAGGCGGCGTCCTTGATCTGCACGTGCCGCAGGTAGGGGGCCAGCGCGTCCGCGGTGGCCGCGGCGCTCTCGCCGGCCCGCCACGGGTTGACCACGTCCCACAGCGCGCCGACGCGCGGCGAGCCGACCCCGGCCAGCACGCCGGCCACCGCCTGGCCGGTCAGGAACACGTCGTGCGTCTCCAGCAGCACGTCCACGCCGTTGTCCGGCAGCCGGCCGGCCACGTCCGCGAGCCTCCGAGTCGCGGCGGCGGCCGGGTCGTCCTGCCCTTCGACCCCGCCGAAGACCCGCACGTACGGCGAGCCGAGCGCTTCGGCGATCTCGACGTGGCGCAGCACCTCGGCCACCGGGTCGCCGTCCGGCCGGGCCACGCGGGTGTAGGAGCACACGGCGACGATGCCGATCCCGGCGGCGGCGAACGTCCGGGCGATCGAGCGCAGCTCGGCGTCGGAGGTGTCCGGCGCGACGATCTCACCTTCGGCGCAGCGCAGCTCGACGGCGGCGCAGCCGTACCGGGCGGCGGTGGCGACGACCTCCGCGGCCGGTGCGCCCGGCATGCCGAGCGTGCTGAACGCGAGCGGGTTCATGACTGTCCCTTCACTGTGACGGTGGAACCCCGGCGGGCGGACTCGTAGACGGCCAGGGCGACGTCGAGGACCGACAGGGCGTACTCGGCGGTGACCTCGGGGGCGGTCCGGCCGGCGCAGGCGCGCGCGAAGTCGGCGAGCTGCGCGGCGAACGCGGTGGCCATCTCGCCGATCCCGGGCGCGGCGACCTGCGTGGCGACGCCGCCGCGGAAGGACCAGACGCCCTCGCCGCGGCTGATGCGCAGCGCGCCCTCGCCGCACACGATCTCGGCCTCGTCGGTGAACGGCAGGCCGGTGCCGGTGACCGAGATCGTCGACCGGGTGCCGTCGGCGTGCCGGGCCAGGGCGACCGCCTCGGTCTCCACCGACCCGCCGGCGGGCCCGGCGACGTGCGCGGTGACCTCCGCGATCGGCGAGCCGACCAGCATCTGGAGCTTGTCGATGCTGTGCGTGCCGACGTTGAGCACGATGCCGCCGCCGGCCATGTCGGCGTCGAGGAACCAGCGGGGACGCGTGGGGTCGGCGTAGTCGGCGGTGCGCCGCTCGGCGGCCACCACGACCTGGCCGAGCTCGCCCGAGGCGAGGAACCCGGCCGCCGCGCGCAGCATCGGGACGAAGCGCAGCACGTGCCCGACGGCGAACACGACGCCGGCCGCCCGGCACGCCTCGATCATGCGGACGGCGTCCTCGCGGGTGGTGGCGATCGGCTTCTCGACGAGCACGTGCAGCCCGGCCGCGGCGGCGTCGAGGGTGATCGGGGCGTGCAGCGCGTGCGGCACGGTGATCACGACCGCGTCGAGGCCGCCGGCGTCGAGCATCGCCCGGTGGTCGGTGAAGACCCGCGCGCCGGCCTCGGCGGCCAGCTTCTCGGCCGCCTCGGCCCGGACGTCGCACACCGCGGCGACCTTCACCTGCCCGGCGCTCTGGCGGGCGGCGGCCACGTGGAACTCCGCGATGGTGCCCGCGCCGATGACGCCCAGGCGCAGCCCGGATGTTGTGGTCACGATTTCCTTTCCGGATCGGAGATGGGCTCTGGTCAGCCCTTGAGACCCGCGGACATGGTTCCGCGGACGAAGTAACGCTGGGCCAGCACGAACACCACCAGCATCGGCAGCAGGCTCATCATCGCCGCGGCCGTCACGAGCTGGTCGTTGCCGACGAACTGCCCCTTCAGGCTCAGCACGCCGACCGGCAGCGTGTAGTTCTCCGGCGAGGTGAGGTAGATCGTGGGCTCCAGCACGGCCTTCCACGAGGTGGTGAAGGTGAAGACCGCGAGCGTGGCCAGGGCGGGCTTGGCCAGCGGCAGGTGGATGCGCCAGAACACCTGCCAGGGATTGGCGCCGTCGAGGCCGGCCGCCTCCTCGAAGTCCTTGGGGATGCCGAGGAACGTCTGCCGCATCAGGAAGATCCCGATCGGCGTGGCCAGCCAGTACGGCACGATGAGCGGCAGCATCGAGTCCAGCCAGCCCAGCGAGCGGAACAGCAGGAAGTTCGGGACGATCGTGATGACGGTCGGCAACATCATCGTGCCCAGCGCCATCGTCAGCAGCGCCTGTTTGCCCGGCAGCCGCATCCTGGCCAGGGAGTGCCCGACCATGGCGCTGGTCAGCACGTTCCCGGCCACCGCGAGCACCGCGATCACCAGGCTGTTGGCCAGGTAGAGCCCGAACGGCGTGCGCCGCCACACCTCGGCGTAGTTGTCCCACTGGACCGGGTCGGGGATCCACGCGGGCGGCACCTGGATGTACTGGGCGAAGCTCTTGAGCGAGTTGCCCAGCGCCGCGGCGAACGGCAGCAACATGACCGCCGCCCCCGCCAGCACCAGCACGTACGAGACGGTCTTACGCATAGTGCACCCACCTGCGCTGGAGCCGGAACTGCACCAGGGTCAGCGCGAGCACCAGCACGAACAGCACCCACGCCACGGCCGAGGCGTAGCCCATCTGGAAGAACTGGAAACCCTGCCGGTAGAGGTAGAGCACGGTCAGCTCGCTCGCGCCGTGCGGCCCGCCGTCGGTCATCACGAAGACCTGCTCGAACGACTGCAGCGTCTCGATGGAGGTGAGCACCAGCACCAGGAACGTGGTGCCGGAGATGCCCGGCAGGGTGATGTAGCGGAACCGGTTCCAGGCCGACGCGCCGTCGATCTTGGCGGCCTCGTAGCGCTCCTCGGGGATGGCCTGCAGGCCCGCCAGGAAGAGCACCGTCATGTAGCCGACGCCCTTCCAGACCGCGACCGCCGCCAGCGTGGGGATCACCAGCGCGGGATCCTGCAACCAGTTCTCGGCCGGCAGCCCGAGGAAGCCGAGCACCTGGTTGGCGATGCCGGTCTGCGGGTTGAAGACGGCGTCGGCCACGTAGGCGACGACCACCCACGAGGAGACGACCGGCACGAAGTAGGCCGCGCGGAACAGCGCCATGCCGCGCAGCCGCTGGTTGAGCGCGACCGCCAGGGCCAGCGCCAGGGCCGTCTGGGTGGGCACGAACAGCACCGCGAAGTACGCCGTGTTGCCGAGCGTGCGCCAGAACGTCGGGTCCTCGAAGAGGCGGGTGAAGTTGCCGAACCCGACGAACCTCGGCGCGGACATCAGGTCGTACTCGGTCATGCTGAAGAACAGGGAGGCCAGCAGCGGCCAGGCGGCCAGCGCGACCAGGTGCAGGAGGTAGGGCGAGGCGAACGCGAAGGCCCAGGCCCGCTCGCCGGTGCGCCGCCGCCGCCGGGCCGGCGGCCGCGGCTCGGCGGCCACCTGTCCGGCGCGCCTGGTGAGCACCGTCACTGCGTCTTCCCGGCGTAGAAGCGGTCGATGACCTCCTGGGCCTCCTTCTGCCCGGTCTGCAGCGCGGTGGCGACCGGCGTGGCGCCCGACAGGGCCTCGTTCATGCGCTTGGCCAGGGCCTCGGTGTACTCCGACCACACGGCGTTGGTGCCGAGGTCGGTGGCCGCGTCGAGCGACTCCAGGAAGACCGGGCCGCGGTCGGCGGGCAGAGCCGTGGCGGCGACCTTCTTGTTGATCGGGATCGCCTCGCCCAGCTCGGCCCACTTGCGCTGCGGGCCCTCGCCGGAGAAGAACGTGATCCACTTCCACGCCGCGTCGGCCTGCGCGGGGGAGGCGCCCTTGCCGACCACCCACGAGTTGACGATCGCGACGTTGCCACGCCCGGCCGGGCCCTTCGGCAGCGGCGCCACGCCGAAGTCGACGCCCGCGCTCACGGCGGGCAGCGTCCGGGCGTAGATGCCGTACGACATGGCGACCCGGCCGGTCGCGAACAGCGTGTGCACGACGCCCTTGCCCATGGCCTCGGTGGTCACGTAGTCGGGGGCGAAGCCGTCCTTTCCCATGGCGCGCAACATCCAGTCGAGCGCGGCCGTGGACTGCGGGCTGTCGACGACGACCTTGCGGCCCCCGTCGGTGACGACGTCGCCGCCGAACGCCTTGACGATGGGCCACCAGCTCTCGGTGAACCCCGGCGAGTACGCGCGGAATCCGTAGGTGTCGGGCTTGCCGTCGCCGTTGGCGTCCTTGGTGAGCTTCCTGGCCGCGGCGGCCAGGTCGTCGTAGGTCCATTCGGCCGTGGGCTCGGCGACCTTGGCCTCGGCGAACAGCTTCTTGTTGTAGAAGAGCACCGGGGTCTGGGCGCCCTGGGGGAAGCCGAAGACCCGGCCCTGGGCGTCGCGGTTCAGCTCGATGCCGGAGAAGTCGGCGGCGTTGACGGTCTTGACCCGGTCGCTCAGGTCGGCGAGCGCGCCGCGGGCGGCGAACTCCTGCACGAGCACGCCGTCCGACAGCCACACCTGGGGCGCCTGGCCGCCGGCGATCTGCGTCCTGAGCCGCTCGAAGAACTTGACGTACGGCGCGACCTCCAGCTGCAGCTTGATCGACGGGTTGGCGGCCGTGAACTCCTTGACGAGCTCCCGCATGGTCGTGTCGGCCGGGTCGCCCGCGGCGGCGTAGAAGCCGAGCTTCAGGGTGACCGCCCCGGAGTCGTCGGCCGGGCCGCCGCACGACGCCGTGCCGGCCACGGTGAGGACGGCCGCCGCGGCAGCGGCGAGCACGCGCACTCTCATTGGGTCCTCCAACAGGAACGAAGAGGGGGGAAGGGGGGGAGGGGGACGCCGCCGTCACGTCGGGACGCGGACCTCGACCAGGCTGCCGGAGGCGGCTCCGCAGGAGGCGCGGACGGCCAGGCGGGGCTGCAGCACGACCCGGCAGACCGGGGCGGCGGGGCCGAGCTCGATCCGGCGCAGCAGCAGTTCGGTCGCCATGCGGCCGACCTCGGCCTTGGGCGGGGAGACCGCGGTGAGCGGCACCTCCGACAGGTCGGCGACCTCGTCGTCGTAGGCGACGACGGCGATGTCGTCGGGCACGGTCAGGCCGACCCGGCGCAGGTAGGGCAGCAGCGCGGTGGCCTCGCGGTCGCCGAGGCACACCACCGCGCGCACCTTCTCGGCGACCAGCGCGTTGGCGTAGGCCAGCATGTCGGGTCCGGTCCAGACGGGCTGCCTGGCCACGGCCTCCGGGATCTCCGGAAGCCCGAGGTCGGCGACGGCCTGGCGGTATCCCGCGAAGACCTGCTCGGAGCTGGCGGTGCCGATCCGGCCGAGGTAGCCGATCCGGCCCCGGCCGAGCCCGCTCAGGTGCTGCACCGCCGCGTAGCCGCCGCCGTGCACGTCGGTGCAGACGTAGGAGGTCGGGTCGGCCGGGCGGGGGTCGGCCGGGCGGCGTTCCACCAGGACGTACGGCACGGGCAGCCCGCGCAGGCGGCCCAGGTGGGCGTCGGGGTCGGCGGCGAGGTGCAGGTTGGGCACCAGCAGCAGACCGGCCACGCCGACGTCGACGAGCTGCTGGATCTGCCCGGCCTCGACGTCGGGGTCGTAGTTGGAGCAGGCCAGCACGAGCTGCACGCCGGCGGCGGTGGCCGCCCGCTCGATGCCCTGGACGACCTGCGGAAAGTAGTAGGTGGTCGACGGGACGAGCGCGCCGATGAGACGCGGCCTGGCCCCCGGGCTGACGGAGCTGGTCACGAAGGTGCCCGACCCCTGCCGGCGCCGGACGAGCCCCTCCTCGACCAGGAGGTCGACCGCGCGGCGCACGGTGTTGACCCCGACCGAGTAGGTCTGCGCCAGCTCGGACTCGGTCGGCAGCCGGCCGCCGACCGGCCAGCGGCCCTGCACGATCTCCTGCCGCAGGCGCGCCGCGAGGGTGCGGAATCGCCTTCCCCTGGGGAGGGAATTCATTCCTTCAGGTGGCTCCATAACGGGATTCTTCTCGTCATTCCAAAGTAATGTCAACCCTAAATTCACTCCGTTATTCGCGGCATATTAGGAATGAATTCCCTCCCTTTGGAGCTCACCAGCGGGCCGTGACGTCCTTGTCGCGGTCGTAGGCGGCGGCCCAGTAGCGGCCCGCGGCGGTCAGGCGGTGACCGGCGAAGCCCACCTCGCCGGTCGGCTGCTTCAGCGCCTCCGACGTCGCGGTGGCCCAGCCGTCGGCGCCCGCGGTCACCGTCACGTAGCGGCCGGCGGAGAAGGTGAAGCGCCCGCGGACCGTGGCGGCCACCGGCTGCCCGCTCTCCTTGTCCACCACCCGCAGCCGGACGCGGGCCGCGCCGCCCTCCACCGTCACCGCCATCGACTGCACGACCATGGGCCGCAGGCCGCTCGCGCCGGTCGTCACGCTGACCGGGGCCGAGGGCGGGCCGCGGTGACCGGCCACGTCCACCGGCACGACGCGGTAGTGGTAGGCGGTGGCGGGCAGCAGGCCGGTGTCGGTGTGGGTGAGGCCGCGGGCCTTCCCGGCGAGCGTGCCGGGGCCCGGGGTGAAGCCCGCCTCGGTCGAGCGGTGCACCTCGTAGTGGGCGACCTCGGTGTCGTCGCGCGCCCGCCCGTACGTCAGGTCCACCGTGGCGTGGCCGGACGCCACGGCCCGCGGCGGCGAGGCCAGGCCCGTGGGCGGCCCGGAGTCGGCGGGCGGCTCCGGCCACCTGGCCGAGGGCCCCCAGACCGTGGGCAGCTCCCGGTAGGAGTCGTAGTGGTGCAGCGCGATCCCGGCGAAGGCCGGGCTGCCCGCGAAAGCCTGGGAGACCTTGGCCAGCTCGGCCTCCAGCACGTCCCCGCCCTCCTCGCGGAAGGTGATGCTGGACGGGTCGCCGCTGGTCGCGATGTCCAGCGTCTCCACGCCGACCACCACCGACAGCGGCTTGCCGATGCGCTCGGCGTAGGCCAGCTCGCCGGCCGCCTGCGCGATGATGCCGGGGCCGCCGTCCGCCTGGTCGCGGTAGTCCATGATCGCGATGTAGTCGCTGAGGTCCTGGACGTGCTCGGCCAAGGTGCGGGTGGTCCCGCCGTAGGTGATGCCGGTGCAGCAGGCGGAGGTGTCCAGCCAGCGCGGCACGGCCGGGCCGAACAGCAGCGGCTGCCCGGAGGCGTCCCGGCGGGCGATCATCGCGCGCAGCGTGTCCAGCCACTGGATCTGCACGTCGGGCTTGCCGCTGGTGAACCAGGGCAGGCTGTACGGCTCGATGTCGACGTTGATCCCGTCGAACCGCTCCGCCGGCTTCGAGGACAGGTTGTAGTCGAGCACCCGTTCCATCTCCCCGACGGCCCGCTCGCGGTAGCGGGACAGCGCCCCCAGGTACGGCGGCCGCGTCCCGCCGGCTACGGTGGCGTGCACCTTCATGCCCCGGCCGTGCGCCCAGGCCACCAGGTCACGCAGCCCGGGACGCGCGTCCTCGATCATGTCGCGCCCGGCGTAGGTGTCCACGCCCAGGTAGAGCGTCGATCCGGCGGGCAGGACGGTCTCCAGCAGGCGGCGCGAACCGGGGTTGAGCACCAGGTTGGAGGACGCCTTCTCCCAGATCCACATCGCCCGGTCCTGCCGGTGCGGCACCGGGGCCTGCCCGCGCGCCGCGCCGAGCGCCACGTACGTGGTGGACGACCGGGACACGTGGCCGCGCGCGTCCACCGCCTCGGCCTCCAGGCTCGCCATCACGTCGCCGTACCGGGCCGGGTTCAGCAGCGCGACGTAGCGTCCTCGCGCGCCGGCGGTGGGCTGCCAGGGGCCGCCGTTGACGCGGACCCGCACCGAGCGCACGTCCGCGCCGGCCACGTGCACCCGGACCGGTGTGGGACGAGTGAGCCGGGCCCCGTCGGCGGGCTCGGCGATCGACACGCGCGGGGCCCTGGCCCGCGGGTTGTCCAGGCGCAGGGTCAGCGGCGGCGACCAGGCGCCGTAGCGGGTGTCGGCCGCCGTGGCCTTGGCGTAGACCTCGATCTCGCCGTCCAGGGCGCGGGTGTCGAGGTCGTAGGACCAGGTTCCGCTGTCGTCGGCGTCGGGGTCGGTGACCTCGGCCCGTTCCACGCGCTCGCCGTCCACCACGACGGACACGTCGTAGGCGGCGGTGAAGCGGCCGGTCAGCCGGATCAGGCCGGGGGCGGGCTCGGCGGCGTCGATCACCACCGACGGCGGGTCGGCCGCGCTCGCCACGGCCGGTGCGGCCACGGCAAGCGGCACGGCGAGCGGCACGGCGAGCGGCACGGCGAGCGCGAGCGCGCCCGCGATTCTCCACAGCCTTTCGGGCATGAAGCCACCTCCATAGGAATGAATTAACGCCGGAAACGGATATGTCCGGACATTGAATCCATGGGATGGCGAAACGATAACCCTGAATTTCCGGAAGAAGAATGGCATGAATTCCGGCCACCGAATGGGGGAGGTGCTCTCGGGCCCGAGACGGGCCCCGCGGCGACGCGGAAGGCAGGGCGAGATCCCTCTGACGGGGGAGGGGGTTCGCGCGCGGTGGGGAGGGACGGGCGCCGGGCGGTCCCTAGCGTTGCGGGCATGGTCGACTCTCATCGCCCGCGGCGCTGGCCGGCGTACGGGCTGGCGGCGCTGATGCTCGGGTACGCGGCAGGCAAGGCCGCCTTCGCCGTCCAGGGCAGGCTCGGTTTCCCCGGCGGGCCGCCCGTGCCGGCGGCCGAGGCCGCGGGCTACTTCCTGGACCCCTCACTCGCGCAGGGGTTCGCGGCGGTCTCCGGGGTGCTGGGGGCCTGTGTCGCCGTGGCCACCGTCACCGCCGCGGGCCGCCGGCTGCCGCGCGCCGCGATGCTCGCCGTGCTGGCGGTGATGCTGGCGGCGCTCGGCGGGGGTGCGGGCATCATGATCCTCGACGGGTTCGTCGGCCTCGGCGTCGGCTGGCGCTGGTACCACGGGATCATCGGGCTCGTCGTGGCCGGCCTGGCCGCCGGGACGGCCCGGTCCTACTGGACGGCCACCCGCCCCGCCCGCCCGAGCCCCGGCCCGGCCCGGTCAACCTCGTGAGAAGGCCGCGACCAGTTGCTCCGTGGTCAGGATGGCGTGGGCGAAGGTGGGGCCGTTGAGCTCGTGCGCGGCGTGCAACATCTCCGGCAGGTACGCGGCCGTCGCGTCGCGCACCAGCGTCACGTGGTAGCCCAGCTCCATGGCGAACCGCCCGGTGGACTCGACGCACGTGTTGGCCAGCACGCCCACGGCCACCACGTGCGTGACGCCGCGTTGCCGCAGCTGGAGGTCCAGGTCGGTGTTGGCGAACCCGCTCTGCGCCCAGTGCTCGGCGGCCACGACGTCGTCCTCCTCCGGCTGGAGGTCGGGATGGAACTCCCCGCCCCACGAGCCGCGCGCGAAGGTGTGCCGTTCCTGGATGCCGTGCTGCGTCGGGTTCGGATGGGCCCAGCTCTCGTAGTCGCCCGGCGCCCAGCGGCGGTGCGGGACGAACACCACCCGCACGCCGGCCGCACGCGCCGCGGCGATCACCGCCCGCAGGTTGTCCAGCAGGCCGATCGCCTGCGCCACCGGCCCGAGCCGCGGCCACACCTTGCCGCCCTCGGAGATGAAGTCGTTGTACGGATCGACCAGCAGCACCGCCGTGCGGCGCGGGTCGTAGGACTCGGTCATGGCCGCCCCCTCAGTTGCCGGTGGTCAGGACCATGCGGAAGCGGGCCTGCCCGGACATCATCCGCTGGTACGCCGTCGCGGCCTCCTCCAGCGGCGCCTCCTCCGTCCAGGCCCGCACGCCGCTCCGCGCGGCGAACCGCATGGTGTCCTGGGTGTCCACGGCGATGCCGGAGGCGTGCCCGTAGACCCGGCGGGCGCCGCCGACGAGCTGCAGCGGAGTGACGGCCAGCGGGTCGGTGTCGATGCCGACGGTGATGAGCTCGCCGCGCCGGCCCAGCCCGTCGATCGTGCCGGACATCGCCGCCGAGCTGGTCACCGTCGCCAGCACCACCTTGGCCCCGCCCCGCGCCAGCAGCGCGTCGGCGACCTGTTCGGCGGCGCCGTCGATGTAGTGGGCGGCGCCGAGCTCGCGGGCCAGCGGCTCCTTGTCCCTCCCGCGCGCGATCGCCACCGTGTCGAAGCCCATCCGCGCGGCGAACTGCACGCCCAGGTGGCCGAGGCCGCCCAGCCCGAGGATCGCCACGGTGTCGCCGGGCCGCGCCGAGCTGCGCCGCAGCGCGTTGAACACGGTCACGCCCGCGCAGGCCAGGGGCGCCGCCTGCACCGCGGTCAGCTCGTCGGGGATCGCGGCCAGGGCGACGGCCGGCGCCACGACGGAGTCGGCGAACCCGCCCGGGTAGGCGGCGCCCGGCACCTGGAGCTCCGGGCAGAGCACGCCGTCGCCCTCCCGGCAGGCGTCGCAGTGGCCGCAGCTCCCGCCGTACCAGCCGACCGCCACCCGGTCGCCCACGGACCAGCCCGCGACGCCGTCGCCGATCGCGTCGACGCGTCCGGCGATCTCGTGCCCCGGCGTGACGGGGAAGGCGGTGCCCGGCAGCGCGCCGCCGAGGATCAGCGCGTCGGAGTGGCACACCCCGCACGCCTCGACGATGATCCGCACCTGACCGGGGCCCGGTTCGCGGGTCTGCGCCGGGGCCTGGGCCATGGCGCCGCCGGGCTCGGCGACCTGGATGGAACGGTGCAGGGCAGAAGACGGCATGGCGTCCGCTCTTTCTACGTACGGGAAGCAGCGGCCTCGACGGGAGGCCCTCACAAGGGCAGCTTTTCCACTTCCGCCTCGTTTACCCCACCGGCACGGCGAAGGCCCGGGACCCTGACGCGGGTCCCGGGCCGCGGGAGCCGCCGGTCAGCCCGCGGGGACGACCGGGACGCCGCCGAAGGTCACCACCAGGCGGCCGTCCGCGGCGAAGGACCAGTTCAGGGCGCCGCCGTAGGCCGAGCAGCGGGAGCCGTTCGAGCCGGACCAGAACTGGTTGGAGGCGTCCGCGGAGCCGACGATCTTGTCGTTGGCGCCGCTGCCGGAGCGGCACGAGGTGTTGTCGCGGAACACCGAGGTGCCGCCGTCGAAGGAGAAGTTGCGCTCGGCGTTGTCGATGGAGACGTTGCCGCTGATCGACATCGTGCCGAGGTTGCGGTTGTAGGTGAAGCCGTGCTTGCCGTTGCGGTAGGCGATGTTGCGCCGCACGACGTGGTCGACCTTGATGTCCTCGCCGCCCAGTTTGTAGCCGTTGCGGTCGCCGTTCCCGGCCTGGCTGCCGTCGCTGAGCGTGCCGTTGCCGTAGGCCAGGGAGTCCTCGACGGTGACCGGGCCGATCGGGCCGGTCTCGGTCTTGGTGTAGAGGTCCCAGCCGTCGTCGATGTTGTTGCGGGACACCGCGTACCGGAAGACGTTGCCGGGCCCGACGGTCAGCTTGGCGGCGAAGCCGTCGGCGTCCTCGCCGTCGGAGTCGGCGTTGTCGTGCGAGACCGTGCTCAGCACGAGGTTGCCGGACGGCCACCGGCTCTGCGGCGTGTCGGAGGCGATGCGTGAGAGCTGCAGCCCGGTGTCGCGGTTGTACCGGGTCACCGACCGTTCGATGATGTTGCCGCTGCCGCCGACGAAGATGCCGTTGTCGCCGGCGCGCTCGACGGTGATGCCGTACAGGTGCCAGTACGAGCCGTTGACGGCGAGCCCGCGGTTGGCCGGGTCCTCGCTCTGGGCCGCGAAGTTCAGCACCGGCGTCTCGCCGGGGTAGGCCGACAACTTCTTGCGGGCCGCGGCGGTGCCGTCGTTGCCGGGGGCGATGGTGACCGTCTGGCTGAAGGCGTACGTGCCGCCGCGCAGGTAGATCGTGCCGCCCGCCGCGACGCGGGTGATGGCGGAGGTGAGCGTCGTCGGGTCCGACTGGGTGCCGGTCGCGCCGTCCCTGCCGGTCGGGGAGACGTACAGCGCGCCGGTGGGCGGCGGGACGGTGGGCGTGACGGTGGGGGTCGGCGTGGGACTGGTGGTCGGTCCGCCGCCGGCGGGCTTGAGGGTCCACTGCTTGGTGGCGGCCGAGTCGCAGGAGTTCTGCTGCAGGAGCGCGCCCGGCGCGGTGGAGTCGTCCTTGACGTTGAGGCACTTGCCGCCGCCCGCGTTGACGATCCGGTACGCGTCGCCGGCGGCGGTGAGCTGCCAGGTCTGGGAGGCGGCGCCCGTACAGGTCTCCTGCTGCACGGGCTTGCCCGCGCTGGTGGAGGCGTCCCGGACGCCGGCGCACTTGCCGCTGTGCGCCGCCTTGACCTGGAAGCCGCTCCCGGCGGCGGTGAGGGTGAAGACCTGCCCGGCGGCCTCGGCGCAGGCGTTCTGCGCGAGTTGCACGCCGTCGCCGGTGCTCTGCCCCGGCACGGTGGCGCACAGGCCGCTGCCGCCGTTGACCAGCGTGTAGTTCCCGCCGGCCGGGGCCGCCGAGGCGGGCGTGTTCAGCCCGGCGACCAGGCCGCCGGCGGTGAGCAGGCCGGTGGTCAGCACGACCGCCAGTCTCGTCGCCAAGGGTTGGTTCTTACGCACGTCCAGCTCCGTTTCGATGGAGGAGTGGAAGGGGGGTGCCGCGCGAGCCTTGCCAACCGGTTGCAGTAACAGTGGCTTCGTGCCGAGGAAAGGTCAATACGTCCAGGTAAAACTGCAAACGCTTCGAGCGTTCTGCCTGGTGGCGTGGTTATTTCTGCAACAACCGATTGCAGGAAAGTTGCGAACAGCGGTCAGCGGGTCAGGGGCAGCGGGCCGCTCTCGGGGGTGAAGAGCTGCTCGTCGAGATGGTCGACGGCGTAGTCGATCGCGCCCGCCACCACGCACTCGTCGCCCAGCGTGGACGCCCGCACCTCCGGCATGCGCATGCACCGCCGCTCCAGCCGTTCGCGCAGCGGCCCGAGCAGCACGTCCGCCGACCTGGAGAACCCGCCGCCCAGCACCACGACCTGCGGATCCAGGACGAGCACCATGGCGGCCGCGCCCACGGCCAGGTCGTCGAGATAGCGCCCGACCGCCTCCAGCGCCACCGGGTCGCCGTTCCTGGCGGCGGCCAGCGTGTAGCCCGCCGCGTCCTCCGGCGGCGTGCCCTCGGGGACGGCCGCGCACGAGTTGAGGTGCTCGGGCGCGTCGAACCAGCGGGCCTCGGGCAGCATGGAGATCTCCCCGGCCGCCGCCCCGAACCCCCGGTGGACCCGGCCGCCGATGATCAGCCCGGCGCCCATGCGCCTGCCGACGTGCAGGAACACCACGTCCTTGGCGCCCTGGGCGACGCCGCGCCGGGCCTCGGCCATGGCGGCCAGGCGGCTGTCGTTCTCGATCAGCACCTGGCAGGGGAACATCTCGCGCATCCGGCCCGCCAGGTCGAGGTCGCGCCAGGACGGGACGGCGGCCGAGTAGATGACCCGCCCGTCGATGTCGATGATGCCGATGGTGCCGACGGCGATCGTCCACAGGTCGGACACCGTGACGCGGCCGAGCGCCAGGCAGCCGGAGACGGCCCGCTCGATCGCGGCCAGGCGCTCCTCCAGCGGCGCGTCCGGCAGCACCGGCTGGCGGGTCTCGGCCAGGATCTCGCCGTCGAGGTCGGACAGGGCGGCGCGGATGTTGTGGCCGCCCACGTCGACGCCGACCAGGTAGCCGCTGTCGGCGCGGAAGCGGTAGCGGCGGGCCGGCCGGCCCATCGAGCCGGGGCTCGGCGGCACCTCCTCGACCCAGCCGAGGTCCATCAGCTCGCCGGCGACCTCCTTCATGGACGGCCGCGACAACCCGGTGCGCTCGGCCAGCGCCGACAGGGTGAGCGGGCCGGCCCGGCGCAACGCCCGGATGGCGGTCAGCGAGTTGAGCTGTCGCAGCCGTGACAGGTCGCCGCCGCGTAGATCCGCCATCGCCGTCCTTAACGTAGGTCTCCTCTGTAAGCAGAGATTATGCCAGGGCCCAGCTCGACGGCGCACCACCCACGAACCCCTCCAAATTGGGCGTTGACCCTCCGAAACCGACGGTGCTACTAATGAAGCGCTCCTTCGTAAGTTGAGAGAGATGAGGTCTGATGTCATTCGTTGACGTCGGCGAGATCAGGTGCGACCAGGCCCGGACCCGGGTGTTCGAGCACGGCTGGCAGTCGTGGAGCCCCACCGGCGCCTACGGGCTCGGCGACCTTCCGCCCAGACCCGCCGACGAGACGATCCAGATCCTCTGCTACCGGCCCGAGACGCCCGTCCCCGACGGCGTGTTCCAGGGCGAGGGGCTGCTGGCCGTCGAGACCGGGGACGGCGGGGTCGAGCTGTGGAGCGCGCCCGGACCGCTCCAGGTGCCCTCCGTGCGGGCCCGCCGGGAGGGCGACCGCCTGGTGATCTCCGCCGACGGCCCGGTACGCCACCACCGCGTCGAGGGCGACCTCGGCCGGGCCCTGCGCGCCTGGGCGGACGGCATGGCAGAACCCAGGACGTTCCCCGCCGTCCCGCCGATGTGGTGCACCTGGTACGGCTACTGGGACAAGGTCACCGACGACGACGTCCTGGAGAACCTGGCGCTGGCCGACCGGCACGGCCTGACCGCCGACATGTTCCTCCTCGACGACGGCTACGAGGCCGGCATCGGCGACTGGCTGGACCCCAGGCCCGGCTTCGGCTCCCTCGCCCGCGCCCTGGACGCCGTCACCGGCTCCGGCCGCCGCGCCGGCATCTGGACCGCCCCCTTCCTCGTCGGCCACGACAGCCGCCTGTTCCACGAGCACCCCGACTGGCTGGTGGACGGCGCGTACGCGGGCCGCATGTGGAACCAGGAGCTGGCCGTCCTCGACGTCACCCACCCCGGCGCGGCCGAGCACCTGGTCCACGTGTTCGCCGCCTTCGCCGCCATGGGCGTCACCCACTTCAAGCTCGACTACCTCTACGCCGGCGCCCTGGCCGGCCGCCGCCACGAGGACCTCGACCCGATCGCGGCCTACCGGCGCGGGCTGGAGCTCGTGCGGCGCGGCGCGGGCCCCGAGGCCACCCTGCACGGCTGCGGCGCACCCATGCTGCCCAGCATCGGGCTGGTCGACATCATGCGGGTCAGCCCCGACATCGCGCCCACCCTGCACCCCCGGTCGGGCGACATCAGCCAGCCCTCCCAGCTCGGCGCCCGGCTGACCGGCGCGGCCCGCGAGTTCCTGCACGCCCGCTGGTGGGTCAACGACCCCGACTGCCTCATCGTGCGGCCCGAGGTGGAGGCCCGGCAGGAGTGGGCGGCGCACATCGAGGGCACCGGCGGCCTGCGCGGCTCCAGCGACCCGATCGCCGCCCTGGACGACTGGGGGCTGGCGACCACCCGCCGCCTGCTGGTCCCCACCGCCACGGACCCGTCGTGATCACCGAGACCGTCCGGGCCGCTACCGAGCAGGCCCCGCAGCGGCCGCCGCGCAGGCGCACCCGTGACTGGCACGCCTACCTGTTCGTCGGGCCCAGCCTGTTCGGGGTGGTGGCGTTCCTGCTGCTGCCGGTCGTCATCGTCCTGGTGCTCAGCTTCTTCGACTGGGAGCTGCTGTCGGAGCCTTCCTTCGCCGGGCTGGACAACTACCGCCGGCTGGCCGCCGACGGCGAGAGCTGGCACGCCCTGGGCGTGACCCTCCTGTACGTCGTCCTGTGCATCCCGCTGCAGACCGTGCTGGCCCTGGTGCTGGCGTTGTTGCTGGACCGCAAGGTCAAGGGCCTGCGGCTGTACCGCTCGTTGTACCTGATCCCGTGGATGGCCACCCCGATCGTCCTCGGCCTGGTCTGGAACTGGATCTTCGACCCGCGCGACGGCGCGCTCAACAGCCTGCTCGGCCTGGCCGGCGTCACCGGCCCCGACTGGCTGTCCGACCCCGCCTGGGCGCTGCCCGCGATCGCGCTGGTCAACGTCTGGCAGCACACCGGCTACACCATGCTGTTCTTCCTGGCCGGCCTCCAGGGCATCCCCAAGGAGCTGTACGACGCCGCCGCCACCGACGGCGCCACCCCCGCCCAGCGGTTCTGGCGCATCACGCTGCCGCTGCTCAACCCCACGATGTTCTTCGTCATGGTGACCAACCTGATCGGCGCCTTCCAGGTGTTCGACACCGTCTACGTCATGACCAACGGCGGCCCCAGCCAGAGCACCGAAGTGCTCAACTTCCGCATCTACGAGACGGCGTTCAAACAGTTCGACTTCGGCTACGCCTCGACCCTGTCGATGGTGCTGTTCGGGGTCATCCTGCTGGTGACGCTGGCGCAGGTCAGGTTCTTCGGCAAGCGCACCACCTACGACCTGAGCTGAGGCCCCCATGATCAAGCGCACCCTGCTCCACGTCGTGCTCGCGGCCGGCGCGTTCGTCTCCGTCTTCCCGTACCTGCTGGTCGTGCTGACCGCCTTCAAGACGCAGTCGCAGCTCAGCTCCACCGAGCCGTGGCTGCCCGGCCTGCCGCCGACCACCGCCAACCTGACCCGGCTGCTGAGCGGCGACTTCCCCCGGTACGTGCTCAACACGCTGCTGATGACGGTCGTGCTCACCCTCGGGCAGCTCGTCTTCACCACCTTCGCCGCCTACGCCTTCGCGCGGCTGCGCTTCCGGGGCAGGGAGGCCCTGTTCTGGCTGTACGTCGCCACCATGATGGTGCCGGGCGCGGTCACGATGATCCCCCTGTTCCTCATCATGCGCGAGCTCGGCCTGGTCAACACCTGGTACGGCCTGCTCATCCCGTACGTGCTGGGCACCCCGTACGGCATCTTCCTGATGCGTCAGTTCTTCAAGTCCCTGCCCGCCGGGCTGGAGGAGGCCGCCCGCATCGACGGGGCCGGGCCGATGACCGTCCTGCTGCGCATCCTGCTGCCGCTGTGCCGCCCGGCGCTCGGCACCCTGACGATCATCACCGTGATCTCGTCGTGGAACAGCTTCATCTGGCCGCTGATCATCACCAGCGGCGACGAGACCAGGGTGATGACGGTGGCCCTCGCCACCCTCAAGGTCGGCATCGGCGTCGACTACAACCTGATGATGGCCGGCGGGCTGATCGCGCTCGTGCCGATGGTGGCCGTCTTCGTCTTCTTCCAAAGGCACATCGTCCGGTCGGTGGTCCTCACCGGCCTCAAGTAGCACACGAACAAGAGGTCAGCGAATGTTGCAATCCCCCCCGATTCGCTGGGCCGGGGCGCTGCTCTGCGCCGCCACGCTCATCCTGTCCGGCTGCGGGTCGGGCTCCGGAGACTCCGGCAAGGTGACGCTCACCTACCGGCTCTGGGACGACCAGCAGAAGGTCGGCTACGAGAAGGTGATGGCTGCCTTCGAGAAGGCCAACCCGGGCATCGACGTCAAGATAGAACTGCTGCCCTACGACCAGTACTGGACCAAGCTCACCGCCGACGCCGTCGCCGGGACCGCGCCGGACGTCTTCTGGATGAGCCCCACCCAGTTCCCCGAGTTCGTCACCAAGGGCGTGCTGGCGCCCGTCCAGGTGGACGGCTCCAAGTACCACCAGACCGTGGTCGGCTCGTTCACCTACCAGGGCAAGCTGTACGGCGTGCCGAAGGACTGGGGGATCGTCGGCCTGCTCTACAACAAGGACCTGTTCGCCAAGGCCGGCGTGACCATGCCGGACCAGCTCACCTGGGCGGCCGACGGCTCCGGCACCCTGCTCGACACGGCCCGCAAGCTCACCGTGGACGAGGCCGGCAAGCACCCCGGCGAGCCCGGCTTCGACCCCGCCAAGGTCACCACGTACGGCTTCGCCTCCTGGAACCACTACCAGACGCAGTGGATGAACTGGGTCAGCTCCAACGGCGGCAAGCTGCTGGACAAGCCGTTCGGCACCTACACCTTCAACGACGCCGCCTCCGTCCAGGGGCTGCAGTTCGGCGTGGACCTGGTCAACAAGCACCACGTCTCGCCGCCGGCCACCCAGACCAACCCGCCCACCGGCAAGGTCACCGACATGTTCAAGGCCGGGAAGGTCGCCATGTTCCCGGCGAACAACGCGCTGCTGCCGTTCGTCGCGCCGGAGGCCAACTTCGAGATCGGCGTCGCCGCCATGCCCGAGGGCCCGCAGGGCCGTTCGGTGAACCTCAACGGCCTGTCCGAGGCCGTCTCCGCCAAGAGCGCGCACCCGGCGGAGGCGATGAAGCTGGCCACCTGGCTCGGCACCGAGGAGCCGCAGAAGATGATGGCCGACGGCGGCTACGTCTTCCCCGCGCTCAACGGCCTGTCGCAGGGCTACGTCGACTACTGGAAGTCCAAGAAGCTCGACGTCTCGCCGTTCCAGAAGGAGTCGGAGGGCCAGACCTTCCCGCTGCCGGTCACCACCGGCTTCACCGGCTTCGAGAACAAGCTCAACCAGATCTTCAACGAGATGTACCTCGGCAAGCTCACCCCCCAGCAGGCAGCCGACCAGGCCGTGGCCGCCGGCAACGCCTCCGTTCAGTAGGAGCTTCATTGATCACCCGGCGATCGTTGTTCGCCGGGGGCGCGAGCCTGGGCCTCGCCGCCGCACTGGGTGCCTCACCCGTGCGCGCGGCGGCCCGCCGTGCCCCCCTGTCCGACCCGTTCCAGCTCGGCGTCGCCTCCGGCGAGCCGACGCCGGACGGAGTCGTCCTCTGGACCCGGCTGGCCATGGACCCGGTCGCGCTCGACGGGCTCGGCGGCATGCCGGACCGCGTCGTGCCGGTGCACTGGCAGCTCGCCTCCGACGAGAACTTCCGCCATGTCGTGCGCCAGGGCGTCGAGCAGGCCCGCCGCGAGTCGGCCCACAGCGTGCACGTCGAGCTGGACGGCCTGCGGCCGGGCGCGGAGTACTTCTACCGCTTCCGCGCCGAGGGCGAGATCAGCGAGGTCGGCCGCACCCTGACCGCCCCCGCCCCCGGCGCCCGCTCCCGGCCCCTGAACCTGTCGTTCACCTCCTGCGCCGACTACCAGACCGGCTGGTTCACCCCCTACCGCCGGATGGCCGAGGACCACCCCGACCTCATCGCCTTCCTCGGCGACTACATCTACGAGTACGGCGACTACAAGTACCCCGTCCGCGACCAGGCCGGCGGCGAATGCCTCGACCTGGCCGGATACCGGCTGCGGCACGCCCAGCACAAGGCCGACCCCGAGTCGCGGCTGGCCCACGCGATCGCCCCCTGGGTGGTCGTGTGGGACGACCACGACATCGAGAACGCCTGGGCCGGCGACGTGCCCGAGCAGCCCGACCCGCCCTTCCTCGCCCGCCGGGCCGCGGCCTTCCAGGCGTACTACGAGAACATGCCGCTGCGCCGCGCCCAGCGCCCCGACGGCCCGGCCCTGCGGCTCTACCGCACGATCCGCTGGGGCGCGGTCGCCAACCTGCACATGCTCGACACCCGCCAGTACCGCGACCTGTACGCCTGCACCGGCAGGAGCGGAACGATCGGCGCCGACTGCGCCGAGCGGCTGGCCCCCAACCGCACGATGCTCGGCGGCGAGCAGGAGTCCTGGCTCGACGGGCAGCTCAAGGACTCCCAGGCCACCTGGGACCTGCTCGGCCAGCAGGTCTTCCTCATGGAGATGGACTGGACCAACGGCGAGGGCAAGGGCTACTCCAACGAGGGCTGGGACGGCTACGTCGCCTCCCGCAACCGGCTGACCGCCGCCATCGACGACTACCGGCGCAACGCGGTCGTCCTCACCGGCGACGTGCACTCCCACTGGGCCGGGGAGGTCAAGCGCGACTTCCAGGACCCCGAGTCGAAGTCTGTCGCGGTCGAGCTGGTCACCACGTCGGTCACCAGCGCCGGCAACGGCCTCGACGAGTACCCCAACACCCAGACCCTGCTCGCCGAGAACCCGCACGTGAAGTTCTTCAACGGCCGCCGCGGCTACGTCCGCGCCAAGCTCACCCAGCAGGAGATGAAGGTCGACTTCCGCTCGCTGTCCCGGGTGACCGAGCCGTACGCGCCCGCCTACACCTCCGGCTCGTTCGTCGTCGAGCCGGGCGACCCGAGCCTCCACCCAGCCTGACGGGATCCCCATGCGCACGATCACGGCCGCCGCCGCGGCGGCCCTCCTCACCCTGCCCCTCGCGCCCTTACCCGGTTCCGCGGCGACCGCGGCGGCGGCCGCGGCGCCCCCGATGGGCTGGAGCAGCCGCTCCCTGGGCTGCTCGGTCTCCGAGGCGGCCGTCCGCCAGGCCGCCGACGCCCTCGCCCCGCTCGCGCCGCTCGGCTACCGGTACGTCGTGCTCGACGACTGCTGGCTGGCCGCCCAGCGCAGCGGCGGCGCCCTGGCCGCCGACCCGGCCCGCTTCCCGGGCGGCGTCAAGGCGCTGGCCGACGACCTGCACGCCAAGGGCCTCAAGCTCGGCCTGAGCCTGTCGGCCGGCGCCAAGGCGTGCTCCGGCGGCGGCCCCGGCTCCTACAAGCAGGAGGCCGCCGACGCCGCCCAGCTCAGGGCCTGGGGCGCCGACTACGTCAAGTACGACTGGTGCAACGTCCCGACGGCCGACTTCCCGGGCCAGAACGTGCAGCAGATCGCCCAGACCCTCTACCCGCGCATGCGCCAGGCCCTCGGCGACGGCGTGGTGTTCGCCATGAACAACGAGGACGGCAGCACCGTGCCCTGGTTGTGGGGCAAGGACGCCGGCGCCACCACCTGGCGGACGAACGTCTACAACAAGCCCATCCCCGACAGCTACCCCAGCATGGTCGACATCTGGGAGACCAACCAGCTCAGAGCCGAGTACGCCGGGCCGGGCAGCTGGGCCGACCCCGACCTGATCCAGGCCGGGCGCGGCGGGATGACCGAGACCGAGTACCGCGCCCAGTTCACCCTGTGGGCCATGGGAGCCGCGCCGCTCGTCCTGCAGGCCGACCCGGCCAAGGCGCCGGCCGCCGTCGTCGCCAACCCCAAGGTGATCGCGGTGGACCAGGACCGGCTGGGCGCGCACGGCCGGCTCGTCTCCTCCGACGGCTGGTACCACGTCCTGGCCAAGCCCCTGGACGGCGGCGACCGGGCGATCGCGCTGTTCAACGAGAGCGACCGGGCCGCGGTGATCTCCACCAAGCTCGGCGCGGGCTCCCGCCACCGGGTCGAGGAGCTGTGGTCCGGCGCGGTCAGCTCGACGAAGGACGTGCTGTCGGCGCAGGTCCCGGCGCACGCGGCGGTGCTCTACCGGGTCTCGGAGAGCCGGGAGCAGGCGCCGCCGCTGGTGACGTTCGAGGCCGACCCGCCGCGCTTCCTCGGCGAGGACCGCCCGTCGGTGCTGGAGCCCGGCGTGCCCGGCGAGCTGGTCACCCGCGTCACGAACACCGGGGCCACCGCCCCGCTGCGGGACGTCGAGGTCAAGGCGTCCGCGCCGGACGGCTGGCGCGCCGAGGCCCGCACACCGGCCAGGACCGCCCGGCTCGGCGCCGCCGAGACGTTCACCGTCACCTGGACGGTCACCCCGCCCGCGGGCGCCGCGCCCGGCACCTACGAGGTCGCCTTCACCCAGGGCGACCGGCGTGCCGTCGCCGTCGTCATCGTGGCCAGGGCGCCCGGCTCGGGCCGCACCTACCTGAGCGACCTGGCCTGGACCAGGGCCACGAACTACTTCGGCCCGGTCGAGAAGGACACCAGCAACGGCGAGCGGGCCGCCGGCGACGGCCGCCCGATCACCGTCGAGGGCGTCCGGTACGCCAAGGGCCTGGGCACGCACGCCCCCGCCGACATCGAGTTCCACACCGCCGGCCGGTGCACGACGGTCGAGTTCCAGGCCGGCATCGACGACGAGGTCGGCCAGGCCGGATCGGCCGACTTCGAGGTGTGGGCCGACGGCGGCCGGGTCGCGCACTCCGGCGTCCTGACCGGCGCCATGCCCGCCAGGAAGGTCACGGCGTCCGTCGCGGGCGCCCGGTTCGTCCGGCTGGTCGCGACCAACGGCGGCGACAACGCCACCTCCGACCACGCCGACTTCGCCGACGCCACCGTCACCTGTCAGTGAGGAGATGCACTTGAAGATCGTTCCCAGGCCCGTCAGCCACGGGACCAGGCGCGGGAGGTTCGTCCTCGACGGGCGCACGGCGCTCACCGCCGACCCGGCTCTCGCCGGGGTGGCCGCCTGGCTGCGCGCCGAGCTCAGCCAGGTCACCGGAGGTGAGCTGCTGCCCGGCACGCCGGGCCCGGGGACGATCACCCTGGGGCTGGGCGACGGCCTCGGCCCCGAGGCGTACCGGCTGAGCGTGGGCGACGACGGCGTCGCCATCGACGCGGGCGGGCCCGCCGGGGCCTTCTACGGCGCGCAGACCTTCCGGCAGCTCCTGCCCGCCGCCGCCTACCGCCGGTCGCCGGCCGCCGAGCCGCTGGTCGCGGCGGGCGCGCACATCGAGGACGAGCCGCGCTTCGGCTGGCGCGGCTGCCTCCTCGACGTCGCCCGGCATTTCATGACCAAACACGACCTGCTGCGCTTCATCGACCTGATGGCCCTGCACAAGCTCAACGTCCTGCACCTGCACCTGACCGACGACCAGGGCTGGCGCGTCGAGATCCGGCGCTACCCCCGCCTGACCGAGGTCGGCGCGTGGCGGCGGGAGAGCCAGACCGGCTGGAACGGCGCCATGGACGGCCGTCCCCACGGCGGCTACTACACCCAGGACGACCTCAGGGAGATCGTCGCCTACGCCGCCGCCCGGCACGTCACCGTCGTGCCCGAGATCGACCTGCCCGGCCACACCCAGGCCGCCATCGCCGCCTACCCGGAGCTGGGCAACCTCGGCACGCCGCTGGAGGTCCGCACGACCTGGGGGATCGGCCGGAACGTGCTCAACGCCGAGGACGCCACCATCGCCTTCTTCAAGAACGTGCTCGACGAGGTGCTGGAGCTGTTCCCCAGCCCGTACGTGTGCGTCGGCGGCGACGAGTGCCGCAAGGAGCAGTGGCGGGAGAGCCCGTCCGCGCAGCGCCGGATCAGGGAACTGGGCCTGCGCGACGAGGAGGAGCTTCAGAGCTGGTTCATCCACCAGTTCGACGACTACCTGACCGCCCGGGGACGCCGCCTGGTCGGCTGGGACGAGATCCTGGAAGGCGGCCTCGCCCCCGGGGCGGTGGTGGCCTCCTGGCGCGGCGACCTCGGGGCGGTGGCCGCCGCCCGGCGCGGGCACGACGTCATCAACTGCTCCAACACCCAGGTCTACTTCGACTACCGCCAGGGGCCCGGCGAGGACGAGCCGGTGCCGTTCGGGACCGTGCTCGCCCTGGAGGACGTCTACGCCTTCGAGCCCGTGCCCGCGCAGCTGCGCGACGACCCGGCGGCGGAACGGGTGCTCGGCGCGCAGTGCGGGGTCTGGACGGAGCTGATCGACTCCAACCGGCGGGTCGACTACATGGTCTTCCCCCGGCTGGCGGCCTTCGCCGAGACCGTCTGGGGGCCGCCCGGGCGCGACTTGGAGGACTTCCGCGCGCGGCTGGCGGGTCACCTGCCGCGGCTGGCGGCGATCGGGGTGGAGTACCGGCCGGAGTCGGGGCCGCTGCCCTGGCAGACCAGGCCCGGCGTGCCCGGTCGGCCGGAGGACCCGAAGGAGTGGCAGGCCACCATCGACGCCTGGACCAGCAACCTGCGGGACCTCGCGTGAGGCCCCTGGAGCCGCCGTCGGGCGGCCGGGTGCTGAGCTGGCCGGGCTGCGAGAACGTGCGCGACCTCGGCGGCCTGCCCACCGAGGACGGCGGGCGCATCCGGTGGGGCGCGCTGGTGCGGGGCGACCGCCCGAGGAGCACGGCCGTCCCGGCGTTGCGGGCGCACGGGATCCGGCTCGTCGCCGACCTCCGGCTGGCCGCCGAGTGCCGGGCCGACCCCGGTCCCGACGTGCCGGGCCGCCGCCACCTGCCCGTGCTGCGGGACGAGGACACCGTCCTGGAGGCGCTGGACGACACCCTGCCCGGCATCTACCGGGTGATCCTCGACCGGGGCGCCGCCCGGTTCGCCGCCGTCCTGTCGGCCGTCGCCCACGCGCCGGACGGGGGCGTCCTGCTGCACTGTCACTCCGGCAAGGACAGAACCGGGCTGGCGGTCGCGCTGGCCCTCTCGCTGGCCGGCGTCTCCCGGCAGGAGATCGCCGCCGACTACGCCATGACGGCCGTCTGCCTGCGCCTCGACGACCACCTGGCCGCCCTGGACGGCGACGCGGGGCGGGCCAGGGCGCTGCGCCTGTTCGCCGAGGTCACCGCGGACACCATGCTGGCCGCCCTGGCCCACCTGGACGACCGGCACGGCGGCGCGCAGGCGTACCTGCTGGCCGGCGGCCTGCCCCCGGACGACCTGGCCCTGCTCCGGGCCCGACTGGTGGACCGCTAGGGGGACGCGAGGGGGATCAACCCGTACGGCCCCAGAAGTCGTACGGGTCCCGGCCCGGGCGGAAGCCGTGCGCCCGGGCCAGCTCGGCCGCCTCCCGGAACCGGCGCGCGACGACGGACGGCTCGTGGGCGTCGCTGCCGAACGTCACGGCCTGCCCGCCCTCCTCCCGCCACCACCCGAGCAGCGTCGCGTGCAGCGGCAGGACCGTGTTGATCTCCAGCGCCCGGCCCGACCCGGCGGTCACCCGCAGCGCGTGCCGGAACTCCTCCTCGAAGTCGGCCGGGTCGAACGGCCCGGCCGCCCGCGGCCAGTAGCGCACCGGGTAGTCGACGTGGGCCAGCACGGCGAACACGTCGCTGCCCGCGACCAGCTCGGGGATCTCGGCCAGGTAGTCCCGGAGGACGTCGGCGGCGGCGCGGCGGGCGTACAGGCCGGGCGGCTCGCAGAACCCGTCGCCGGCGGGCAGGCTGTGCAGGGAGCCGAGCACCCGGTCGAAGCGCCCCGCGGCGAGCACGCCGGCGACCTCCCCGGCGTGCCGGTGCGGCTCGCCCAGCTCCAGGCCGCTCAGGATGCGCAGCTCCGGGAACCGTTCGCGGCACCGCTCGACCGCCTCCAGGTAGCCGGCGGCGTCGAAGGCCGGGGGAGGGAGGTGACCGTCCGGCGTCGTCAGCGCGAGCAGGTGGTCGTGGCCGTCGAGGGCGCCGGGGTCGACCGTCCAGACCGTGTGGTCGACGTGCTCGGTGAAGGCGATGGCGGGCAGGCCGAGCTCCACCGCCCGCGCGCAGGAACGCTCCATGTCGCCCTTCGGGGCGTCCCAGGACCATTCGCTGTGCACATGGCTGTCGGCGGGCAACGTCACAGGGCTCACTCCTCGGAGGGTAGGAGAAGATCGTCACGACTGTACCCCGCGAGCGTCCCGGCGTCCCGGGGGGGTGCGGCCGCCCCGGGGAGGAGGTCTGATCTGCCGTGAGATGCTGGCTTCCGTGACGACGACCGAGCCCGCCGGGCCCGCCCCGCGCCGCGGGCGCGGCCGGCCCGGCTACGACCAGGCCGCGATCCTGCGCGCCGCGGTGGAGCTGTTCAACCGCAGGGGGTACGACGCCACCAGCATGGGCGACCTGGCCAAGGAGCTCGGCCTGACCAAGCCGGCCATCTACCACCACGTCACGAGCAAGGAGCAGCTGCTCGGCCAGGCCCTCGACGACGCCCTCGACGAGCTCACCGCCGCCGTGACCGCCGCCACCCGCGACGCCGCCGGCCGCACGGCCTACGAACGCCTGCGCGAGGTCGTGCGGCGCAGCGTCGAGGTGCTGGTCGCCCACCAGCCCAGCGTCACGCTCCTGCTGCGGGTGCGCGGCAACAGCCCGGTCGAGCTGGCCGCGCTCGAACGCCGCCGCTGGCTCGACGACCGCCTCGCCGCGCTGGTCGCCGACGCCGTCGCCGAGGGCGCGCTGCGCGATGACGTGCCGCCCGCGCTGGTCAGCCGGCTGCTGTTCGGCATGGTCAACTCGCTGGTGGAGTGGTATCGCCCGGACGGCGCCTACGACCGGGCGATGGTCGCCGACGCCGTCACCGCGATCGCCTTCGACGGCCTGGCCGGGCACGCGCCCGGCGCTCACCAGGTGTAGAAGCCCTGGCCCGTCTTGCGGCCCAGATGCCCGGCGGCCACCAGGTCGCGCAGGATCCGCGGCGGCTCGAACCGGGGGCCGAGCTCGCGGGCCAGGTGCTCGGCGATGGCGAGCCGCACGTCCAGGCCCACCACGTCGGTGGTGCGCAGCGGGCCCGTCGGGTGGCGGTAGCCGAGGGTCATGGCCGTGTCGATGTCGGCCGCGCTCGCCACGCCCTCCTCCAGCATCCGCATCGCCTCCAGGGCCAGGCAGACGCCGAGCCGGCTGCTGGCGAAGCCCGGCGAGTCGGCCACCGTGACCGGCGTCCTGCCCAGCGCCCGCGTCCACTCCTGGGCCCGTTCGACCAGCTCGGGGTCCGTCCGCGGGCCGACGACGACCTCGATGAGGTCGCTGACCGGGACGGGGTTGAAGAAGTGCAGCCCGATGAAGCGCTCCGGCGCGGCCAGGCCGGCCGCGAGCCCGCCGATCGACAGGCTGCTGGTGTTCGTGGCCAGCACCGCGCCCGGCGCCTGCCGCTCGGCCAGGGCGAACACCTGGGCCTTGAGCGCCGCGTCCTCCGGCACCGCCTCCACGACCAGCTCGCACGGGGCCAGCTCGGCGGGGTCGGCCGTCGTGCGCAGCCGGGACAGGACGTCCTTGAGCGGGCTGCCCAGC
This sequence comes from Nonomuraea sp. NPDC049624, assembly GCF_040675255.1. Classification (NCBI taxonomy): domain Bacteria; kingdom Bacillati; phylum Actinomycetota; class Actinomycetes; order Streptosporangiales; family Streptosporangiaceae; genus Nonomuraea; species Nonomuraea sp. NPDC049624. Next base: position 740,713 of record NZ_JBFAOR010000003.1, read on the forward strand.
CTGCCCTTCTCCTCGGCCTTGGCCAGGCTGCCGGTCACCCGCTCCAGGGCCTGGGCGGCGGCCCGCGGGTCGCTCTCCACGACGACGACCCGGCTGCCGGCGGCGAGGAAGGCGTGCGCGATGCCCGATCCCATCCGCCCGCCGCCGAAGACGCCGACGATCTGGGGCAGTGTCGATGGGGACGTCATGAGCGTCGCTCCTTCCGCCGGTCGAGGAACGCCGTCATGCGCGCGTGCTTCTCCTCGGTCTCGAACAGGACCGCCTGGGCCAGGTCGTCCACGAACGGGTGCGCGGCGCGCGGGGCGTGGAAGACGGCCTTGGTCAGCCGGGTGGCCAGCGGCGCCCGCGCCGCGATGCGGTCGGCGAGCCGGTGACCGGCGGCGAGCAGGTCCTCCGGCTCGACGACGTCGTTGAGCAGGTGCACCGCCCGCGCCTCCTCGGCCGTCAGCACCCGGCCGGCGAGCAGGATCTCCTTGGCCAGCGGCTCCCCGACCAGCTCGGCCAGCCGCCAGGCGGCCCCGGCGGCGGCCAGGATGCCGAGGTCGGTCTCCGGGTTGCCGATCCGGGTGCGCGGCGTGCCGATCCGGAAGTCGCAGGCGTAGGCCAGCTCGGCCCCGCCGCCCAGGGCGTAACCGTCCACGAGGGCGATGGTCGGCATCGGCAGCCGGTGGATGCGGTCGAAGATCCTGGAGTTGATGCCGCGCAGCGCGTCGCCCCGGTCCCGGTCGCGGAGCTGGGCGATGTCCGCCCCGGCGGCGAAGGTCGTGCCCTCGCCGGTGAGCAGCACGACGCGCGGCTCGTCCTCGACGGCGGCGCACGCCTCGTGCAGCGCGGCGACCAGCTCCCGGTCGATCGCGTTGCGCACCTGCGGCCGGTTGAGCCGCCACACCACCCGGTCGGCGCCCTCCTCGACGATGAGGGTCATGGGCGCTCCGCCTGGGGAGCGCGGGCTGTCGTCACGGAAAACTCCTCTGCGTCGGGGTCAGGCGTCGTAGTCCACGGTGACACGGTCGCCGGCCGGGAACGTCTGGCAGGTGAGCACGAAACCGGCGTCCACCTCGGCCGGTTCCAGCGCGTAGTTGCGGCGCATGTCCGCCGCGCCCTCGCGGACCACCGCCCGGCACGTGCCGCAGACCCCGCCCCGGCAGGCGAACGGCAGGTCCGAGCGGGTCTGCTGGGCGCCGTCGAGCAGGGTGGACTCGCGCGAGACGGTGGCGGTCGTGCGCCTTCCGTCGAGCACCGTCGTCAGCACGGTCGTCGCACCCGCCGGCACGCCCTCGGGCCGCCTCGGCCGAGGCGGGGGAGCGTCGACGTAGAAGAGCTCGACGTGCACCTTCGCGGCCGGGACGCCGAGCTCGGCGAGCACCCGGCGGGCGTCCTCGACCATGCGCAGCGGCCCGCACAGCCAGACGTGGTCGAACGTCTCGATCGGCACCAGCTCGGTGAACAGCCGCCGCAGCCGGTCGCCGTCCAGCCGGCCGGAGAACAGCTCGACGTCGCGCGGCTCCCGGGAGAGCACGTGGACCAGCTGGAAGCGCGGGCCGTACCGGTTCTTCAGGTCGCCGAGCTCCTCGGCGAACATCACGGTGCGGCTGCTGCGGTTGCCGTACAGCAGCGACACCCGCGCGCCGGGATGGGTGAGCACCGTCGAGGCGACCGACATCATCGGGGTGATGCCCGACCCGGCGGCCACGCACAGATGCCGCTCGCCCGGGGCGGGGTCGGCCTGCCAGGAGCCGGTGGGGGTCTGCACCTCGATCCGCGTGCCCGGCCGTACCTCGCGGACGAGCCAGGAGGAGAAGAGCCCGTCCGGGATCTCGCGGACGCCGATGCGCGGCGCGTCCCCGGCCGGGGCGCAGATCGAGTACGACCGCCGCTCCTCCCGCCCGTCCACGAAGCGGCGCAGGGTGAGCGACTGGCCCGCGCGGAAGGCGTACGCCTCGCGCAGCTCGCCGGGCACGGCGAAGGTGATCGCGGCGGCGTCCTCGCACAGGTGGTCGACCGCCGCCACGGTCAGCTCGTGGAAGGCGGCGTGCGCCCGGGCCGGCGCGGGCGCGAGCGTGGTCATCTCATATCTCCTTGACATGCTCGAACGGTTCCAGGCAGTCGGCGCAGGCGTAGAGCGCCTTGCAGGCGGTGGCGCCGAACTCGGAGGTCAGCCGGGTGGCCCGGGAGCCGCAGCGCGGGCAGGCCGGGGCGGGCCTGGCCGGGCCGAGCGTCAGCGGCACCGGCCCGGACGTGCGCCGGGCCGGTCCTGGCGCCGACAGCCCGGCGGCCCGCAGGGCGTCCCGGCCGCGCTCGGAGATCCAGTCGCTCGACCACGGCGGGTCGAGCACGACCCGCACCTCGACGCGCGGGAAACCCGCCTCCCGCAGCCGGTGGACGAGGTCGTCGCGCATGGTCGCCATGGCCGGGCAGCCGGTGTACGTCGGGGTGATCGAGGCGACCACGACCGCGCCGTCCGGGCCGGGCCGCAGCTCGACGCCGCGCAGCACGCCGAGATCCGCCAGGGTGAGCATGGGCATCTCCGGGTCCCGCACCCCCTCCGCGGCCCGGATGGCGCGCTCACGGGCGTCCCCGGGCGCGGGTCCGGCGTGCTCGGCGGCGGTCACCAGCGGCCTGCCGGGTGGGCGCGGGCGACCGACTGCATGTCGGCCAGCAGGTCGGCCAGCGCCGGGGTGTGGACGCCGTCCCGGCCGCCGCCTGGCCTGCCTTCGAGGGGCGGGCGGGGGACGTCGCTCACCGTCAGCACCTGGCCGAGCACGGCGTCCACGTCGGCGCGCAGCGCGGCGGCCTCGACGGCGGCGCCCGAGCGGGCGAGCGCGCGCTCGACGGGATGCGCGGTGACCAGCTCGGCCAGCAGCGGCCACAGCTCGCCGAGCGCGGCGTCGAGCCGGCGGCGCGACTCCTCGGTGCCCTGGGCCAGGGTGAGGAACCAGCGGCCGGCCCAGTCGCGGTGGTAGGCGACCTCCTTGACGCCCTTGGCGGCGACGGCGGCCAGCACCGTGTCCGCGCTCGCCGACAGCCGTTCCAGCAGCGCCAGCCGGGCCGTGGAGAACAGCAGCAGGCGCACGACGACGTGCGCGAAGTCGCCGTTCGCGACCTCGGCCAGCCACACGTTCCTGAACTGCCCGGCGTCGCGGAAGAACGCCAGCGCGTCCTCCGGCGGCACCGGCGAGCCCTCGGGCAGCGCGGGCACCACGCCGGGGTCGGCCGCGGCCGCCCGCGCCAGCAGCAGGCGGGCCTGCCCGAGCAGGTCGAGGGCCACGTTGGCGAGCGCGATGTCCTCTTCCAGGTCGGGGGCGCGGCTGCACCACTCCGTGAGCCGCTGCGACATGACCAGCGCGTCGTCTCCGAGCATGAGGCAGTACGCGGCCAGCTCGGCGTGGCCGACCCCGTCGGGCACGGTGGTGTCCACGCCCGCCAGCGGGTCCTCGAAGTCCGTGCCGAACGCCCACTGCGCGGAGTCCCCGCCGGTCAGGCCGTCGAAGATGCTCTCGTGGTCATCGCTCACGCTGGACCCCCTCTCACATGTGCGGGACGTCGCCCGGGATGTCGTAGAACGTCGGGTGCCGGTAGACCTTGTCGCCGCTCGGCGCGAACAGCGGGTCCTTCTCGTCCGGGCTGGAGGCCGTGATGGCGTCGGAGCGCACGACCCAGATGCTCACGCCCTCGTTGCGCCGGGTGTAGACGTCGCGGGCGTGCCGCAGGGCCATCGCGTCGTCGGGGGCGTGCAGCGAGCCGACGTGCACGTGGTTGAGCCCGCGCTTGACCCGGACGAACACCTCGTACAGCGGCCATTCCCGCCGGTCGGCGCTCATCGGGCGCCCGCCCCTGCCGCGGTACGGCTCGCGAACGCCGACGCGGCCTCGCGCACCCAGGCGCCGTCCTCGTGGGCGGCGCGGCGGTGGCGCATCCGCTGGGCGTTGCACGGCCCGTCGCCGCGGATGACCGCGGCCAGCTCCGACCAGTCCGGCTGCCCGAAGTCGTGGTGCCCGCGCTCCTCGTTCCAGCGCAGGTCGGGGTCGGGCAGCGTGACGCCGAGCGCCTTGGCCTGCGGGACCGTCATGTCGACGAACTTCTGGCGCAGCTCGTCGTTGGAGTTGCGCTTGATGCCCCAGGCCATCGAGCGCTCGCTGTTGGGGGAGCGGTCGTCGGGCGGGCCGAACATCATGAGGGAGGGCCACCAGAACCGGTTGACCGAGTCCTGGACCATCTCCCGCTGGGCCTGCGTGCCGCGCATCATCGTCATCAGCAGCTCGTAGCCCTGCCGCTGGTGGAAGGACTCCTCCTTGCAGATGCGGATCATGGCGCGGCCGTACGGGCCGTAGGAGGTGCGGCACAGCGGCACCTGGTTGCAGATCGCGGCGCCGTCCACGAGCCAGCCGATGGTGCCGACGTCGGCGTAGGACAGCGTCGGGTAGTTGAAGATCGAGGAGTATTTCTGCTTCCCGGCCAGAAGGAGTTCGGTCAGCTCGGCGCGGGAGACGCCCAACGTCTCGCACGCGGAGTACAAATAGAGGCCGTGCCCGGCTTCGTCCTGCACCTTGGCCAGCAGGATCGCCTTGCGGCGCAGCGACGGGGCACGCCCGATCCACTCGCCCTCCGGCTGCATGCCGATGATCTCGGAGTGCGCGTGCTGGGCGATCTGGCGGACGAGCGTCCTGCGGTACGCCTCCGGCATCCAGTCGCGGGGCTCGATCCGGTCGTGACCCGCGATGGTCGCGTCGAAGGCGGACTGCAGCCGCTCCTCCAGGTCCGGCTCCGCCGGCGTGGTGGTCATCGTCCCTCCGAGACATCGGTCTTATTTACTTATCGCTCGGTCAGTAATACGGTTGCATGAGTCGGGGCTTCCGCGCAAGAGAGGAGACAGCGTGAGCGCGCTGCTGGAGAGTTACGCCGCCGGACGATGGTTCCGCGCGTCGGACGACGGGGAACCCTTGCTCGACGCCGCGACCGGCGAGGAGGTCGCGCGGATCTCCAGCCGGGGGCTGGACGTCGCCGCCATGGTCAGGCACGCCAGGGACACCGGCGGCCCGGCGCTGCGGGCCCTGACCTTCCACGAGCGGGCCGCCCTGCTCAAGGCGCTGGCCAAGCACCTGATCGAGCGCAAGGACGCGCTGTACGCCCTGTCCACGCGCACCGGCGCCACCGCCCGCGACACCATGGTCGACGTCGACGGCGGCATCGGCACCCTGTTCAGCTACGCGAGCAAGGGCGTGCGCGAGCTGCCCAACGACACCGTCTTCCTCGACGGCGGCCTGGAGCGCCTGGGCAAGGGCGGCACCTTCGCCGGTCAGCACCTCTACACCTCGCGGCCGGGCGTCGCGGTGCAGATCAACGCCTTCAACTTCCCCGTCTGGGGCATGCTGGAGAAGCTGGCCCCGGCCTTCCTCGCCGGGCTGCCCTCGATCGTCAAGCCCGCCGCCCAGACCGCCTACCTCACCGAGCTGGCCGTCCGGCAGATCATCGAGTCCGGCATCCTGCCGGAGGGGACGCTCCAGCTCCTGGCCGGCAGCCCCGCCGGGCTGCTCGACGAGCTGACCGTCCAGGACTCCGTCGCCTTCACCGGCTCGGCCCACACCGCGGGAATCCTGCGCCGCCACCCGAACGTGCTCGACGGCGGCGTCGTCCTCGGCGTCGAGGCCGACTCGCTCAACTGCTCGATCCTCGGCCCCGACGTGCGCCCGGACGATCCGGAGTTCGACCTGTTCGTCAAGGGCGTCGTCACCGAGATGACGGTCAAGGCGGGCCAGAAGTGCACGGCCATCCGCCGCGTGCTCGTGCCGGCGAACCTGGCGGACCAGGTGACCGAGGCGTTGGCCGCGCGCCTGTCGTCGATCACCGTCGGCGACCCGCGCAACCCCGACGTGCGCATGGGCCCGCTGGCCAGCCTGGGCCAGCGGGACGAGGTGCGCAAGGCGGTCGAGGCGCTGCTGGCCGGCGCGGAGATCGTCCACGGCGACCCGCGCGGCGCGTCCCTGCTGGAGGGCGACCCCGAGCTCGGCGCGTTCATGACGCCGCTGCTGCTGCGCGCCCGCCCCGGCGCCGCCGAGCCGCACGACGTGGAGCCGTTCGGGCCGGTCGCGACCGTGCTCGCCTACGACGGCGTCGAGGAGGCGGTCGCCCTGGCCGCGCGCGGCAAGGGCAGCCTGGTCGCCTCCGTCGCCACCCACGACCCGCAGGTCGCGCGGTCCGTTGTGCTCGGGCTCGCGCCCTGGCACGGCCGGGTCCTGGTCCTCGACCGCGACGACGCCAAGGAGTCCACCGGGCACGGCTCGCCGCTGCCGGTCCTCGTCCACGGCGGCCCCGGGCGGGCCGGCGGCGGCGAGGAGCTGGGCGGCGTGCGCGGCGTCCTGCACCACATGCAGCGCACCGCCGTCCAGGGCTCGCCGGACCAGCTCACCGCGATCACCGGCCGCTGGACGACCGGCTCGGCGCGCGCCGAGTCCGGCGTCCACCCCTTCCGCAAGTCGCTGGCCGAGCTGCGGGTGGGCGACACGATCGCCTCCGCGCCGCGCACGGTCTCGCTCGCCGACATCGAGCACTTCGCCGAGTTCACCGGCGACACCTTCTACGCCCACACCGACCCCGAGGCCGCCGCCCGCAACCCGCTGTTCGGCGGCATCGTCGCGCACGGCTACCTGGTGGTCTCCCTGGCCGCCGGGCTGTTCGTGGACCCGGCGCCCGGCCCGGTGCTGGCCAACTTCGGCGTCGACGGGCTGCGCTTCCTCACCCCGGTCAAGGCCGGCGACGCCATCGCCGTCGCGCTGACCGTCAAGCAGATCACGCCGCGCAGCGGCGCCGACTACGGCGAGGTGCGCTGGGACGCCACCGTGACCAACCAGGACGGCGTCCCGGTCGCCACGTACGACGTGCTGACCCTCGTGGCCAAGACCTGGCCGGAGGGCTGACGTGGACGACACCCCGGTCCTGCTCGAACGCGACGGCGCCGTGGCCGTCGTGACGCTCAACCGTCCCGACCACCGCAACGCGCTGAACGACGGGCTCAAGCAGGCGCTGCGCCGGGCGCTGGAGGAGGCCGCCGCCGACGACTCGGTCAGGGCCGTGCTGCTGACCGGCGCGGGCCGCGCGTTCTGCGTCGGCCAGGACCTCGCCGAGCACGCCGAGGCCCTGCGCGCCGACCCCGGCCACGCCTTCGACACGGTCGAGGCGGACTACGCGCCGGTCGTCCGGCTCCTGGCCACGATGCCCAAGCCGGTCGTGGCCGCCGTCAACGGCGCCTGCGTCGGCGCGGGGCTGGCTTTCGCGCTCGCCTGCGACCTGCGCGTCCTGGCCGAGGACGCCAAGCTGGCCACGGCGTTCACGGGGATCGGGCTCACCTGCGACTCCGGCCTGTCGGCGACCCTGGCGCGGGCGGTCGGCGAGGCCAGGGCCAAGGAGCTGGTGCTGCTCGGCGAGCCGTTCGGCGCCGCGCAGGCGGTCGCGTGGGGCGTGTCGGGACGGGTGGTGCCCGGGGCCGAGGTGTGCATGGCCGGACGCGAGCTGGCCGCCCGGCTGGCGGCCGGGCCGACCGCGGCCTACGCCGAGTCCAAGCGGCTCATCGCGCAGGGGTGGGAGCAGGGCCTCGGTGCGGTGCTCGCCGAGGAGGCCCGTGCGCAGGCCCGCCTCGGCCTGACCGCCGACCACGCGGGCGCGGTGGAGGCGTTCCTCGCCAAGCGCAGAGCGACCTTCGGAGGGCGCTGAACGAAGACCTGAGGGGGCTCAGCTCTCGTGGGCCCCCCAGTCCGCGCCCCGGCCGCGGGCCTCCTCGAACACCAGCCAGGTCCGGGTGGCCCGCACCCCGGGGATGTCCTGGATGCGTTCCAGCACGACGTGCCGCAGCGCGGCGTTGTCCGGCGTCCTGACCAGCACCAGGACGTCGTAGTCGCCGCCGACCATGGCGAAGTGCTCGACGTACGGCGTCTCCCGCAGCCGTGCCGTGACCTGGCGCCAGGAGTTCTGCTCGATCGTCACCGACACGTACGCGCTGGTGCCCAGGCCCGCCCGGTGCGGCGCCAGCTCGGCGGTGAAGCCGGTGATCACGCCGTCGTCCATCAGCCGGGTGAGCCGGGCGTAGACGTTGGCGCGTGAGACGTGCACGCGTTCGGCCAGGGTGCGCATCGACATGCGGCCGTCGCGCAGCAGCTCGGCGATGATCGCCCGGTCCACTCCGTCCAGGTTTGCGGCCGAACGTCCCGGCCAGCCGCCTTCGACGCCCTCGTTGGCTGACAATTGGCCCTCCATTAGTCCCATATTAAGCCGTTTGTCGCTCATCATGCCTGATGTCTTGAACGGATGGCCCCGGAAGCGGACGCTTTCCCTCACAAACGTCCAGAGAAAGTGAGCGTCCGCCATGTCCGTGAGGAGGAGTCCCCAGACGGTCGACGGCCTGCTGCCCTCACCAGAGCCGGTGCGCTTCGTCGCCGAGGACGGCACCGCCGTCGAGCCGCCCGCCGGGTACGCAGAGCCCGCAGGGGAGCACCTGGTGGAGGCGTACCGGCGGATGGTCCTCGGCCGCCGCTTCGACCGCCAGGCGACCGCGCTGACCAAGCAGGGCCGGCTGGCCGTCTACCCCTCCAGCCGCGGCCAGGAGGCCTGCCAGATCGCCGGCGTGCTCGCGCTGCGCGAGGACGACTGGCTGTTCCCCACCTACCGCGACTCGGTCGCGCTCGTCTCCCGCGGCCTCGACCCGGTCGAGGTGCTCACCCTGCTGCGCGGCGGCTGGCACTGCGGTTACGACCCCGCCGCCACGCGCGTCGCCCCCCAGTGCACGCCGCTGGCCACCCAGACGATCCACGCCGTCGGCATGGCCGAGGCCATGCGCCGCAAGGGCGAGGACGGCGTCGTCATGGCCTTCATCGGCGACGGCGGCACCAGCGAGGGCGACTTCCACGAGGCGCTCAACTACGCCGCGGTGCTGCGCGCCCCCGTCGTGTTCCTCGTCCAGAACAACAAGTACGCCATCTCCGTGCCGCTGGCCAAGCAGAGCGCGGCCCCGGCGCTGGCCTACAAGGGCATCGGCTACGGCATCCCCTCCGAGCAGGTGGACGGCAACGACCTCGTCGCCGTCCTGTCGGTCCTGACCGCCGCCGTGACGCACGCCAGGACCGGCGGCGGCCCGTTCCTCGTCGAGGCGCACACCTACCGCATGGACCCCCACACCAACGCCGACGACCCCACCCGCTACCGGGAGAGCCAGGAGGTCGAGCAGTGGGAATCGGCCGACCCGCTGGCCCGGCTGGAGACCTACCTGCGCGGGCGCGGCCTGCTCGGCGCCGAGGACGTCGCCGCCGCCCACCAGGCCGCCGAGGAGTACGCCGCGCGCCTGCGCGAGGCGATGAACGCCGACCCCGAGGCCGACCCCTTCGAGCTGTTCGACCACGTCTTCGCCGAGCCGACGCCCCAGCTGCACGAGCAGCGGGCCCTGCTGGCGTCCGAGCTGACCGCGCGGGAGGACTGACATGACCGCGAAGATGACCGCGAAGATGACCATGGCCCAGGCGTTGAACGCCGCCCTGCGGGACGCCCTGCGCGAGGACGAGCGCGTCCTCGTCTTCGGCGAGGACGTCGGCCCGCTCGGCGGCGTCTTCCGCGTCACCGACGGGCTCACCAAGGAGTTCGGCGAGGAGCGCTGCTTCGACACGCCGCTGGCCGAGGCGGGGATCGTGGGCCTGGCCGTGGGCCTGGCCATGGGCGGCTTCCGCCCGGTGATCGAGATGCAGTTCGACGCCTTCGCCTACCCGGCCTTCGAGCAGATCGCCTCGCACGTGGCTAAGCTGCGCAACCGCACCCGCGGGCGGCTGTCGCTGCCGATCGTGATCCGGATCCCGTACGCCGGCGGCATCGGCGGCGTCGAGCACCACTGCGACTCCAGCGAGGCGTACTACGCCCACACGCCGGGGCTCAAGGTCGTGACGCCCGCGACGGCCGACGACGCCTACTGGCTGCTGCGCGACGCCGTCGCCGACCCCGACCCGGTGATCTTCATGGAGCCCAAGCGGCTGTACTGGTCGAAGGAGGAGACCTCCGTCGCCGACCGCGGCGCCGCCGGGTTCGGCCGGGCCGCCGTCCGCCGCGAGGGCCGCGACGCCACGCTCGTCGCCTACGGGCCCAGCGTGCCCGTCGCGCTCCAGGCCGCCGAGGTCGCCGCCCGCGACGGGCTCTCGCTGGAGGTGGTCGACCTGCGGACGATCGTCCCGTTCGACGACGAGACCGTGGTGGCCTCGGTGCGCAAGACGGGGCGCTGCGTGGTGATCCAGGAGGCCCAGGGGTTCGCCGGGGTGGGGGCCGAGATCGCCGCCCGCGTGCAGGAGCGGTGCTTCCACTCGCTGGCCGCGCCGGTGCTGCGCGTCACCGGGTTCGACATCCCGTACCCGCCGCCCATACTCGAGCACTCCCACCTCCCTGACGTCGACCGCGTCCTCGACGCGGTGGACCGCCTCCAGTTCGACGACCGGCCCGACGTGCTGCACCTCACCCGGGAGGCGTCATGACGGCGACCGCCGCGCGGCAGGTGTTCCGGCTGCCGGACCTCGGCGAGGGCCTGACCGAGGCCGAGATCGTCGAGTGGAAGGTGGCCGTGGGGGACACGGTGGAGATCGACCAGATCGTGGTGGAGGTGGAGACCGCGAAGGCGGCGGTGGAGGTGCCCGTGCCGTACGCGGGGACCGTGCTGCGGCTGCACGCCGAGGCGGGCGCGGTCGTGGCGGTGGGGGAGCCGCTCATCGAGGTCGGGGACTCGCAGGAGGACCCGGCGGCGGCGCGGTACCGGGAGGAGGAACGCGCGGGCTCGGGCAACGTCCTGATCGGCTACGGCACCACCGGCGCCCCCCACAAGAGCCGCCGCCGCCCCCGCACCCCCAAGCCCACCGTTTCCCCCGCAACCCCCGCTGCGGGACCGGGACCTGCGCCGGCACCGGGTTCCGTCCCGGCACCTGCTTCGGGACCTGCGCCGGCACCGGGTTCCGTTCCGGCACCTGCTTCGGGGGCGGCAGCGGGGCCTGCGCCGGCACCCGCGCGGGGATCGGCGTCGGGGGCCGCGATCGCGCCTGGGCGCGCGTCCGGGTCTGAGCCTGCTCCTTCGTCCCCCGGCGGGCCGGAGCGCGCGCCTCGCGTGATCTCGCCGCTGGTGCGGCGGATGGCGCGCGAGCACGGCGTCGATCTCGCCGCCGTCCTCCCCAGCGGACCGCACGGGGTCATCCTCCGCCGGGACGTCGAACACGCCATCGCCAACCCCGGCGCGAGCCTGGACGCCCCCTCCGCCGACAAGGCCGCGGCCCCGGCGTCTCCGGCAGCCTCCGCGTCTCCGGCGGCCCCGGTGTCTCCGGTGACCCTGGTGGCGGAGCGCATCCCCCTGCGCGGCCTGCGCCGCACGGTGGCCGACAAGCTGACCCGCAGCCGCACCGAGATCCCCGACGCCACCACCTGGGTGGACGTGGACGCCACCGACCTGCTCGCCGTCCGCGACACCCTCCGGCGGACCAGCCCGGACCTGGGCATCGGCCTGCTGGCGCTCCTGGCCCGCGCCTGCGTGGCCGGCCTGCTCCGCTTCCCGGAGCTGAACTGCTCGGTCGACACCGACCGGGCCGAGATCGTCCGCCACGGCCACATCAACCTGGGCTTCGCCGCCCAGACCGAACGCGGCCTCGTCGTGCCGGTGGTCCGCGACGCGCACCTCATGACCACCGCCGGCCTGGCCGCCGAACTGACCCGCCTGACCGCGCTGGCGCGCTCGGGCAGCCTGCCCCCGTCCGCGCTGACGGGCGGCACGTTCACCCTCAACAACTACGGCGTCTTCGGCGTGGACGGCTCCACCCCCATCATCAACCACCCGGAGGCGGCGCTCCTGGGGGTCGGCCGCGTCATCGACCGCCCCTGGGTGCACGACGGCGCGGTGGTGCCCCGCAAGATCACCCAGCTGTCCTTCACCTTCGACCACCGCGTCTGCGACGGCGGCGCCGCGGGCGGCTTCCTCCGCTTCGTCGCCGACTGCGTCGAGAACCCCGCCGTGCTGCTCGCCCACGTCTAGCAGCACGCTCCCCACGCCGGCGAACGTCACCCGGTGAGCCCGAGGGCCGCGCCCCTCGGGCTCACCCTTGTCGCCCGCGACGGGCCTGTCGGTCATTGTGCTGGACGGCCTGAGCGCAACACCCTGAAGGCATCGAACGCTGCCCGTCCGTGAGGCGGACACCCGGCGTCGACGCCAGACACCGGCATGGAGGAGGACCCCGATGCCCGATCCCACCTCGACAGACGTGTGGTCCACGATCAGCGAGCTGGTGGCGTGGCTGGACCGCAACAACGGCCGGGACCCGCACGAACTCACCCTGCGCGTCATGAAGATCGGCGAGGAGTTCGGCGAGGCGGTCGAGGCCCGCATCGGCGAACTCGGCCAGAACCCCCGCAAGCCCGCCTCCCACACCCGCCAGGACCTCGCCGACGAGTTGTGCGACGTGATCGTGACGGCAATGGTGGCGCTCGCCTCCGTCGCCGACGACCCGCGGGCTGTGTTCGAGACCAAGCTGAGGAAGATCGCCGACCGCGTCTCAGCGCTGGAGGCCAAGGGCGCCTGACCTTCCCGGGCAAGCCGTACGAGCCGCCGCTGCGGCGCTCGCCGCGCACTGCGCAGCGGATCGCTCCTCACCGCCGTACCCGACGGAGCGGAGTCGGGCCGCCTTCGCCGAGATCGCGCGAGCCGAGGCGTCGGGCCTGCGTCCGCGCCTGGTGGTCACGCGCCAGGAGCCCGGTAGGCCACCTCCATCCGCGTGGCTTCGTCGACCTCTTCCGCCGTCAGCAGGGCGACCGTCGTCGTCCGCACCGCCCCGGACGCCGACACCGCCATCCCGAGGGCAGCCGACGCCGCATTGCTCGGCAGGTCGACGACCACGAACGTGTCCGTCTCGCCGAACGCGAAGTACATCTGCTCGACCCGCCCGCCCAGGCCCTCCACCAGGCGATCCACCGCTTGCCGGCGTCCGGTGCCGCCGTCTCGGAGCACCCCGCGGATGCCGTCTGCGGTGTACGTGGACTGAATCAGATACTTGGGCATGGTCGAGTTCCTCTCCTCGTGCCGCCACCCGGGTGCGAGGCGGCTGTCGCGGGTCACGAGGTCGGAATTCTCGGCGTCCGATGAAGGTAATCCCACCGGTGGTGCTGGGTTTCCCCTGCGGCTCTCGATGCGCGCCCTCTAGGCCGCGACCGTCAGAACCACGATCGCCACTCCGAGCGTCAGGTCGAGCGCTGCGCAGAACTCGGCCATCGACCGGGCCACCACCTTGTTCCTGAGCCAGAGGACCACGTCCAGAACGGCATGCCCGACCAGGGCCGCGGCGACCAGGCAGCCCCCGGCCGCAGGCGACAGGGACAGCGCGGCCACCGACGCCGCCCCGAAGACCAGCATCGCGGGAACCTGCGCCGCGACGAGCGCCGGCCTCTTAGCCAGCCCGGCCGCCAGGCCGACGACGGCGACGCACACCGCACCCCCGACCAGCCCCGGCCACGGCTCCAGCCCGAGCACCCGCAGCACCGCCACCGCCACCACGGACGCCCCGAACAACGGCCAGACCACCTCCGGCCTGCCGGTCACCGCCGTGGCGAGGTAGATGAGCGCGGCGAGGAACACCACAAGGGCCGCGTCCCGCCCGTCCTCCAGCCCCAGGACATTGAAGACCATGAAAGCCAGGCCCAGCCCCGTGGGCCAGCGACGTGCGACGGCCATGAGCACCCGGCCGGTGGGGGAGCGCCTCTGCGAGCCGCCTTGCGCGGACGACATCTCAACCATGCCCCGACTCTCCCGCGCCACCTCCGCCCACCTTGCGACCGAACACCCCGGACGTCCGGAATCCTGCGATTCCTGTCCAGCCATCACACATTCACCCCGCCGGCCGCCCGTGAAGGGAAGGCTGTCCGACGTCAGGCCGGGCCGACCGTCTGTGAGGGGAAGGCTGTCCGACGTCAGGCCGGGCCGACCGTCTGTGAGGGGGAGGCTGTCCGACGTCAGGCCGGTCCGACCGACCGCAGCCAGACCGCCGCCGAGTACGGGCTGGTGAAGCGGAGCACCCGCAAGGGAGCGAAACGCGGATCACGGGTGCGCCGCCGGATCTCCGCCCGTCGCGCCGCGTGCTGCGACCAGGCCCACCACGCCGGATGATCACTCTGGAACCACCCGGCGACCGTCTCCCGATTGCCGTTGAAGACGGATTCGCGCAGAACCGTCCTGCGCAGCGAACGCCGCAGCACCCGCGGCATGACGACCCGGCGCGGATAGTCCAGCCAGACGATGGTGTCGGCGCGTTCCCACAGCAGGTCGCGCACCTCCGGGTAGCCGAAGGAGTCGAAGATCCACGCCGGGGTCCCGGCGATCTCGGCGACCCGCTCCTGGAACGCCTCGTCCACGGCCCAACCGGGCCCGGCGAAGTACAGGCCGTCCATCTCGTGACAGGGCACGGCGATCCGGCTGCTCAATGCGCGCGCCAGCGTCGACTTGCCCGCCCCGCTGATGCCCGCCACCAGAATCCGCCGCATCCCGGCAGGCTAGCGCAGCCGTACCCGCCGAGCCCGCGGTGCTGCCGGCCCATGCGAACGCGTACGACGCCTTCCCCAGTGACACGGGTTCAGATCGTGCAGTGACACGAGCTTCAGATCGTGCGGGACACCCGTCAGACCACGGTCTGACAACCCGTGGTAGGACTTCCCCGCTCCAAGACCAGCCCCTGGTCCGACGCGCTCCCGAACCCCGCGCCGCAATCATGACCGCATGCTGAAACCTCTCGCCACGATCCTTGCCGCCCTGCTGGCGATCACGGGCCAACCCGCCATAGCCACCGCCACCGCCACCCCCAGCGCCGAGACCCGACCCGGCAGCGAGAGCACAGTCCGTCCCTCCTCGGTCACTCCGTCCGTCGTGACCGCCGGATCCTCACTGACCTGGCAGCCCTGCCCCAACGACAAGATCGGCATGGAGTGCGCCGACCTCCAGGTCCCGGTCGACTGGCACAAGCCCGACGACCGCAAGATCACACTGAAGCTGGGCAGGCTGAAGGCGACCGGCGCCTCCGAAGGGTCGGTCCTGGTTGCCTACGGCGGCCCAGGAGGCCCCGGCATCGCCACCACCGCAGCCGTCCCCGACTGGTGGGCCCGGCTGCGCGAGCGCATGGACATCGTCACCTGGGACACCCGCGGCTACGGCGAGCAGTTCGGCGGCCTGAGCACGGGCCTCGCGTGCGTCTGGACCCGCATCCCCATCCCGGAAGCCCCGCGTGACGACGCCGGCTTCGGCCGCCTGTCCGACACCAACCGCGGCTTCGCCGAGGCATGCCGCCACCCGGACCCCCAGCTGTTCGCCAACATGAGCTCGGCCGACCAGGCCAGAGACATGGAGGCGATCAGAAAGGCCCTGGGCGGCGCGAAGCTCAACTACTACGGCGCCTCCTACGCGGGCTTCTACGGCCAAGACTATGCCCACCTCTTTCCCGACCAGATCCGCACGATGGTCCTCGACGGCACCTGGAACCACAGCCCCGCCGACTGGTCGCGCGAACTGGAGGAGATGGCGAAGTCCAACGAGCAGTCCATGCGGCGCTTCTTCACCTGGTGCGCCGTCCACGACTGCCAAGACATACCCGGCCTCTGGCACAACCTGACCGAACGAGCCCGCCGCAAGCCCATCCCCACCACGACGGCCAACATGGCCTACAACGCCCGCGACCTGCAGTCCCTCGCCCTCTTCATGGCCCGCCAAGGAGCCCCCGCCTGGCCCGCCCTGGCACGCGCGATCCGCAAGGCGGCCGGCCAGGGCGACGCCTCCGACTTCGTCCCGGCCCGTGGGGCCCGCTACCCCGACCAGACCACCCCCGTCACCGAATGCCTCGACTGGCCGCGTCCCACGACCCTCAAGGAACTGGCCGGCACCGACGCCCGCCTCCGCAAGATCGCCCCTCTCACCGGCACCGCCAACACGCTGGCCTCGGCGACCCTCACCTGCATCGGCTGGCCCGCCCCGGTCACCAACCCACCCGCTCCCCTCCCGAAGGGCGTGCCTCCCGTCCTGGGAGCAGGCGCCTGGGGCGAGTCGGACGCGGTCGAACGTGCCCTGGCCGCCGTCCCCGGCAGCGTCACCATCCGCCACGACGGCCCCGGTCACACCCTCTACGGCTTCAACCCTTGTGCCCGCGACCTGATGAACCGCTACTTCACCGACCTGACCCTGCCGCCGCCGAACACCCAGTGCTGACCACCTCGACCCGGCCGACGGGCAGCCATCCGGGCGGACGAGAACGTCTTCGTCCCACGCTTCAATCGACCCGATTTCGGCTTCCGAGCACGAAGAGCCCGAGCACGAGAAGCCAGAGCACGAATAGCCAGAGCACGAGAAGCCCGAGCGCGAGAAGCCCGCGCGCGTAAGGAAGGACCGGACCTTGCTGGGCCAGTACGTCAGCCGCAGTCGGCGATCCTCAACTCGGCCGGATGGGGCTCTGCGGCGCCCGGTGGAACTCGACACTCACGAACCGACCGTCGGCGAAGCCCAGGCGCGCACCGTCGCAGTGCGCGAACGGCGTCCCCCAGGAGTCGTGCGAAGCGTCCGGAAAGCACGCCGCCAACGCCAGCTCGATCGCCCCTCCGTGCCCGACCAGGAGCGCCGAGCAGCCCTCCGCGACGTCGCGGACCGTGTCCACCCAGATCGCTCGGTGGGTCTCGGCCACGGTCGCCGTGTCCTGGCCCTCCCGGATGATCTCCGCGAGCCGCCGGTAGGGCTCGGTCCAGCCCCACTGCGCGTGCCGAGCGATTTCTCCCGGCACATAACCCGACGGCATCTCCACGGTGTAGTCGACGGCGAAACCCATCGCAACAGCGGTCTCGACGGCCCGAGGAGACGAACTGGTGACCACGCGCTCGTAGGGGCCGACCCCGGAGCCGATGAAGCGGGCGAGGGCGATGCCGTCGGCCGACAGGTGTGATCCGCGGCCACGTGCCGCGCCCTTCTTGGTCAGGCTGTGTCGGCGCACGTCGAGCCAGCGCACTTGGCGTCCTCCTGCAACGGTGTTCCGGTGGGCAAGGGCAGAGACGCGTGCGGCCACCGGATCACCCGAGCGGTGTGGTGACGATCAACGATCATGTGGCGGCCGCAGGCCACAGCGTAGCCGTGCCCGTCCGAGCAACGACGGCGAAGGGCGAAGGGGGAGGCGGTGAGGGGGAGCTGTCACGCCGGCCTCGGCAGTGCCCTCGACGTGCCGACCAGGGGTGGACCTCGGCTGCCGCGGAAGTCGTGCAAGGGGGGCCGACCACGTGCGGCCACGGTCTTGACTGGGCGGGTCAGATCGACTAGACCACAGGAAGCCCGGCGATCATCACGCAGTGGAGGACACGATGTCCGGCAGAGCGTTGGTACGACTCGCGGCCCGCGCCGCGTTATCCGCAGTCACGACGGGCGCGCTGGTCGCGGCCGCCGCGATGCCGGCCTCCGCGACGGTCCTGGACCGGCCGCCGCGGACGACCAAGGGGCCGTGCGCGTACACCGAGACCCCCGACGACCCGGCCGTGCGCAAGGTGCCGCTGCCGCCGGACCCGCGGCACACCCCCACCCGCCCGGTCTCGGCGGTGCTCAGGACCAACCACGGCGACATCGGGCTCACCCTCGACCCGGCCAAGGCGCCGTGCACCGTGCAGAGCTTCGTGCACCTGATCCGTCATCGTTTCTACGACGTCACCTCCTGCCACCGGCTCACCGCGTACGACCGGCTGAAGGTGCTGCAGTGCGGCGACCCCAGCTTCACCGGCGAGGGCGGCCCCGGCTACCGGTACAAGGACGAACTGCCCACCGACCTGCCGCCGTGGCCCGGCGACCCGACCGGGGTGCGCAAGACGTACGCGCGGGGCGTGCTGGCCATGGCAAACGCCGGGCCCGCCACCAACGGCAGCCAGTTCTTCCTGGTCTACGGCGACTCGGGCCTGGCGCCCAACTACACGGTGTTCGGCACGGTCGACGCCGCCGGGCTCGCCGCGCTCGACCGTATCGCCGCCGGCGGCATCCAGCCGGAGCCCGACGGGCCCACGCCGCCCGTGGACGGCAAGCCCGTCCTGCCGGTCGACATCCGGGACGCCCGGGTCTGCCGGAAGTAGGCGTCACTCCCGCTCCAGCGCCGCCCCCGTCCTCGATGCCAGTGGAAGGGCTCCCGTCTCGCCTGCCGGTGGAACGGGGGCGGCACGGTCTGGAACGCCCTCAGGGCGAGGGCTCCGACCGAGGAGCCGGGAGCAGGGAGAGACACATGAACCTGAGACGCGCGTTCGGCACGGTGGCGGGGCTGGCGCTGGCCGCCGCGGGGATGGTGGGGCTGAGCGGGCCCGCGTGGGCGGCGCTGCCCTTCGTCACCCCGACCACCTGTACGTTCCAGACGTTCAACACCGGGAACTACCTGACGGCGGTGGGCGGCGGGGGCCGTACGACCGATGTGATCCACAGCGACGCGACCGTGGCCCGCTCGTGGGAACGCTTCACCCTCGTGGACGCCGGCGACGGCGTGCACGTCGGCATCAGGACGCTGACCGGCAACTACCTCACCGCCGTGAACGGCGGCGGCCTGCAGACCGACGTCATCCACTCCAACGCCACGCTCCTGCAGGCGTGGGAGAAGTTCGCGCTGGTACGCCAGGGCGGCGACGGCTTCGCCATCCAGACGGTCGACGGCCACTTCCTGACCGCCGTGGGCGGCGGCAACCGCACCACCGACGTGGTGCACAGCGACGCGACCCAGGTGCGGTCGTGGGAGCTGTTCCGGGTGCAGTGCAACCTCACCACCGTGCCCAACGTGCAGGGCTTCGATGACGGCAGCGCGCGGAACTCCATCACCGGGGCGGGCCTCACGGTCGGCGGGGTCACGTTCGACAACACCTGCGTCGACGTTCGCGGGACCGTGTTGTTCAGCAGCCCGGGTGCGGGGGCGACCGTGCCGCGCGGTTCGATGGTGAACCTCACCGAGTCCAGCGGGGTGGACCGCAACGGGCGGCCCTGCATCTTCAGATGACAGCGGCGGTCCGGCCGCCCGGGGCGATCTCGCCTCCTCGGGCGGCCGGACGCCTTTGCAGCGGACGGCCGCTTCGCTCCGGATCGGGCGTTCTTTCGAGGCTGGCGACTTCGAGCGAGGTGGCCGACTTCGTGGGATTTGTCGCGGTCGGGCGGGTCGGGGGCCGGCTGGCTGGGCGGGTCCGGCGGGGCCGGCGGGTCGGGCGGGTCGGGGGGCCGGGCCGGTCGGGCGGGTTCAGCCGGGGGTGTCGGTGCTGCGCCGTGGCTGCCAGGGCAGGCGGTTCTCCAGCTCGACCTCCAGCGAGAAGCTGAGGAAGGTCCGTACGAGCACGATGAGCGCGAGCACGCCGACGCTCACGAACGTCGGCGCCACCGCGACCGTACGGATGATGTCTCCCGCGACCAGGAATTCCAGGCCGAGCAGGATCGCCCGTCCGAGGCCCTGGCGGTAGGCGCGGTAGACGTCGTGCGGGGCCTGTCGCTCGCGTAGCCGCAGCACGAAGGACACGGTGGCCGTCAGGGCGCCCAGCACGATGATCGCCACGCCTGCGAGGTCGACAGCCTGGCCGATCGCCTCCACGATCCGCGCGAAGTCCATGACCACCCTCTTTGTCCCGCCCTCAGCAAGGATCAGCGCCCCACGCCCCACAGACCGCCCCGACACGCCGCTCCAGCCCGCCTCTTTGCCAGGCCACCACACAGGGACTCGAGCGGGGAGGGGGGCGGGCTTTGCGTTAGAGCCACGCGACCAGACGTGGGGCGGGAGGCCGTGTGTCGTTGGACGGGCGCGAACGTCGGGCGGGAGGCCGTGCGCGATCGGAGGGTAAGGGGCGGGGCTTCGGGGGAGGGGGCGGGCCTCGGGCGGGGCTTTGTGCGCGATCGGAGGGCAGAGGTCGGCCGGGGATGGGGGTGTGCGCGACTCGGGGTGTCGACGGTGCAGTTTCCCGCCGGGGCGGGGCTTGGGGAGGAGGTTGGGCCGTCCAGATGGGGTCTGGACGGCGGGGGGCTTCGTGGATGGCGGAGGGTGAGGTCAGTTCGTGGGGGGAGGGGGGGTGGGTGGGAGGGAGTCGAGCCAGTCGGTCAGGCGGGTGCCCTGGCGGGTCATGATCTCGGGGTCGCGCAAGGCGTTGGCCAGCAGCGACATCCCCTGGTACGCGCCGACGAAGGTGAGCGCGAGATCGTCGGCGTCCGGCCGGCCGAGGTCGCGGAACTGGCGTTCCGACCAGTCGAGGAGCAGCCGTATGACCCGGCCCGCCTCGACGTCGAGCCCGCCCTCCGCACGTTTGTCCAGCTCGACGGCGAGTGTGCCGGTGGGGCAGCCGTAGCGGGCGGCGCTGTCCCGCTGGCTCACCCAGGCGTCCACCATGGCCTTGAGGCGGGCGCGCGGGTCGGGGAGCCGGTCGAGTTCGGCGGTGAGCTCGGTCAGGTGCCCGGCGTGCTCGGACAGCGCGGCCAGGACGAGTTCGTCCTTGGTCTTGAAGTAGTAGTACACGTTTCCCACGGGCACGTCGGCGGCCTCGGCGATGTCGGCGATGGTCGTCCGCTCGACGCCCTGCTCGTGCAGGACGCGGGCGGCGGCGGCCATCAGCCTGCGCCGCTTGTCGGCCCCCCGGGCCCGTGTCCTCGTTGAGTCAGTCACCCAACTGACTATACGTCGGAGACAGCGCTTCCACGCACCGATCGCCGCCGCGCGGCGCGGCGGGTGGTGTGAGGACGCGGCGAAGGCGCACCGCCTGAGGCGGCATGCTGGAAGGCGGCCACCCGGATGGTGGCGGGTGAGCCACATCGTGCTTACCCGGGGCGCGGGGAAGAGCAAGCCTGCCGCTGAGGGGTAGGAGCGGGCGATGTCCGATGTCGCCGCCGATGTGCCGGATGTGGACAGGGGTGGCGCTGAGCTCGGGATCCCCTCATGACAGAGTTAGCGATCAACGTCCAGCGTCTGCCGGGCTGCCACGTGGTGCACCTCGACGGCGAGCTCGACCGCCTGACCCGCATGCCGCTGGCCCGTACGCTCGCGGAGCTTCTGGAGGCCGAGCGTCCGAAGATCGTGATCGATGCCACCGACCTGACCTTCTGCGACTCGTGCGGCCTCTGGGCCCTCATCGTCGGCCAGCGGCAGGCCGAGCAGCGCGGCGGCACCGTCCGGCTGGTCGGGGTGCACGGGCCCCTGGCCCGTCTGCTGGACATCACCCGTCTGTCGCGCCTGTTCCCCTCGGACGACGGTCCGGCCGAGGCCGCGAGCTGGGCCAGGCCGCGCGGCTGGCCGTCCTGACCCCGGACGGACGGTGAGGGCGGCGGCACCGCCCCTCAGGGCCAGGGGATCAGGTCAGGACGGCGGGGAGGGGGCCGGGTCCGGGCCGTGCGGATGGGACGCGTTGATCATCCGGTACAGCTGATCCTCCGGCCCCAGCCGCCAGCCGAGCAGTTCCAGCAGCTCGCGTACCGTCGGCGAGGCGTTCTGGAGCACCAGCCTGCGCGGCGGCGGCAGGTTGGCGGCCGTGCTGATGATCAGCCGCAGCCCGCCGGCGTCGATGAAGGTAAGCTCGGACAGGTCCAGATGGACGTCGGTCTCGCCGATGCGTAACGCCCACGCCAGCGCTCGGGCCAGCGCGGGCCGTCCATGGTGGTCGATCTCGCCGCGTACGCGCAGGCCGAAGGGGTGCACCATGGGCAGCACATCGGCAGGGTCGCCGGTCTGGTCGGTCATTTGAAATCACACCAATGCGGTCGTCCAGGGCAGAGCCGAGCCGCGCCACGTTCCCTAGCGAGGGAAGGTGCGGGCGCCCCTGACAGATCGCCGAAAACAAGAGGGCCCGGCGCGCCGCGCGTCCATACAGCGTCGGCACATCGGGCAGAGGGAGAGGCAGATGTCGGGCGATCAACCCTTTCCGCCAGGCATTGCCCAGGTCACCACGGCTTCGGCCGCCGGTGAACTGGACAGGTGCGCCCGTGGCGCGCCCGGCTCGGCTCGTTTACTCGGTCGCCTTTCTCCCTGCCCTCGATCGAGCGCTTTACGCCGCCGTAACCCCCGTACCCGGTAGGGGCAAGCCATGCAAGCACCCTTCCACCTGCGGTGCACCATCACCAACAATCTCGCGCTCACCCGCGATCTGGTGCGCGTCTACGCCACCCACGCGGGGCTGTCCGGCGCGCGGCTCGACCACCTGGTGCTCGCCGTCAACGAGGCCGCCGCGAACGTCCTGGAGCACGGTGGCGGTCGCGGCACGGTGACGGCCTACACCGACGCCGCCGTCCTCACGGTCGACGTCTGCGACACGGCCGGACGCCTTCGGGCCGAGCATCTGGCCGACGCCCGGCTCACGCGTCCCTCGCCGTCGGGGCGGCGCCTCGGCCTGTGGCTGATCCACCGTCTGTGCGACGAGGTCGGCATCGACCATCCGCAAGGAGGCAGCAGGCTGCGGCTGCGCATGCGTCTGCCCCTTGCCACCCACCTGCGTCCCTGGCAGGGCGGCGACTCCTCACCCGCGGCCAGCTAGCCACGGTGCTCCGCCCGCCCGTCTCTGCTCTCAGGCGGTTGGTGAGCCGTCCTGATGAGCGGTGAGCCGCCGGTGAGGACGCGGTGAGCCGCCCCCGCCACTGTTGACCTGTCTCCGCGACCGCGGAGCAGAGGCCACACACGTGGGGAGCGGACAATGGGCATGCTGACCGGCAAGACGGCGCTGGTGACGGGCGGTTCCCGGGGCATCGGCCGGGCGGTGTCGCTGCGGCTGGCCGCCGAGGGCGCGCTGGTGGCCGTGCACTACGGCGGCGACGACGAGGCGGCCAAGCAGACCGTCACCCTGATCGAGGAGGCCGGGGGCCGGGCGTTCGCCGTGCGGGCCCGCTTCGGCGCGAAGTCCCAGAAAAGTGCGGAGAGCGCGGAGAGCGCGGAGGGCGCGGAGGGCGCCAAGGTGGCGGCGGGCGTCAAGGGGGCGGAGGGAGACGACGGGGGCGTCGAGGGGGCGGTGGAGCGGTTGTTCGAGGGGCTGGCCGACGGGTTGGCCGGGCGTGGCCTGGACATTCTGGTCAACAACGCCGGCATCGCCTCGACCGCCCCGATCGCGCACCTGACCCCGGCGGAGTTCGAGCGGGTGATGACGATCAACGTCACCACCCCGTTCTTCGTGATCCGGCGCGCGCTGCCGCTGCTGAACGACGGCGGCCGCATCATCAACATGGGCTCGACGGCCAGCCGGTTCGCCGTCACCACGCAGATCGGCTACACGATCAGCAAGGCGGCGCTGGCGGCGATGGCCCCGACGCTCGCCAACGAGCTGGGACGGCGCGGCATCACCGTGAACACGGTCGCGCCCGGAGCCGTACGGACCGACATGACCGCGGGTTACACCTCGATCCCCGAGGTGGTGGCCGCGCTGGAGTCGATCACCGCGCTCGGCCGGCTCGGCGAGCCCGAGGATGTTGCCGACGTGGTCGGCTTCCTGGCCGGTCCGGCGGGCCGGTGGGTGACCGGCCAGACCATCGACGTCTCCGGTGGCACGTACCTCGGGCCGCTCGCCTGACGGAGCCTTGGAACACTTTGCCCATCCATTACGGACAGTGCATATTCCCGTACAAGGAGCTTGCATAGCCTGATTTCATGGGTGATATCCCCCACGCGCCACCACCACCTCCCGGCCCGGCCGACGGCGATGACGGCCGGGCCCACGACGGCGGCCCGACGAGCGACGGCGGCCCGACGAGCGACGGCGGCCCGGCGAGCGACGGCGGCCCGGCGAGCGACGGCGGCTCGGGGGGCGACGCGCACGTCGACAGGCTGCTGCTCGGCGCGGCCACCAGCACGCGGGCGCACGTGTGCGTGCTCTTCGTCCTGGCCGAGGACGGGCGCGTGCTGATGATGGACGCCGAGTCAGGGCTTCCCGAGCCCTTCTCGCGCTCATGGGTCCTGATCAGGTCCACCGACCAGTCACCGGTCGCGGTGGCGGTGCGGCAGCGGCGGCTGGTGTGGGTGCCCGACCGGGAGGCCATGGCCCGCGAGTTCCCGCTCGTGGCGCTCGCCTTCCCGTACGGGTTCGCGCTGGCCGTCGCGCCCCTGGTCGACCGCGACGGCGAGGTGCGCGGGGCGATGATGCTGCTCTGGCCGCCCGCCCCGGCCCGCCGTCCCACCCGGCGCCAGCTCGACGTCCTGACCGCCACCTGCGCCGACCTGGCGGAGATCGTGCCGAAGGGGAACCGGCCGGTGCCGCCGGGGCACCAGCCGCGGGTGCTGACCAGGGAGCCGCCCGGCGACGACGACCTCCTGCTGACCTGCCTCAACCGGCTGCCCGAGGGCTACTGCATGCTCGACGTCGAGGGGCGGCTCACCCTGGTCACCGCGCCCGCCGAGGAGCTGCTGCAGGCCGAGGCGGGCGAGCTGACCGGCAAGCGTCCCTGGGACGCCCTGCCCTGGCTGGGCGAGCCCGCCTACGAGGACCGCTACCGCGCCGCGGTCGTCAGCCAGGAGGTCACCTACTTCACCACCCGCAACCCGGGCGGCCAGTGGCTGGCCTTCCACCTCTATCCGGGCCTGGCCGGCGTCACCATGCGGGTCACGCCGAGCACGATGGCCCGCGACCCGCGTCCGGTCATGCCCGACCAGCTCGTCGCCGCCGACCGGCCGCCGCGCCTGGTCGCGTTGCACGAGATGCTGCACCTGGCCACCACCCTGGCGCGGGCCGTCACGGCCCAGGAAGTGATCAACCTGGTCGCCGACCACGTGATGCCCGCCTACCACGTGCAGGCCCTGGCCATCCTCACCTCCAGGGGCGGGCGCATGCAGGTGGCCGCCTCGCGCGGGTACAGCGAGAAGGCGATCGAGGAGTACGACGGCCAGCCCCTGCTGCACCTGCCGCCCGGCCACCCCCTGGCCGCCGGCGCGCCGGCGTTCTTCGGCACCTGGGCCGAGCTGCGCGCGACGTACCCGGAGGCGATCAGGTCGGACGACATGTCGGCCTGGGCGTTCCTGCCGCTGACGGCCGGCGGGCGGACGGCGGGCATGTGCATCCTGGCCTACGACCGTCCCCATCGCTTCACCACCGACGAGCGGGCCAGCCTGACGGCGCTCAGCGGGCTCATCGCCCAGGCGTTCGAGCGCGCCCGGCTCTACGACGTCAAGCACCAGTTCGCCCAGTCGCTGCAGTCGAGCCTGCTGCCGCGCACCCTGCCCGGCGTCCCCGGGCTGGAGGTGGTCGCCCGCTACCTGCCCGCCACGCCCGGCATGGACATCGGCGGCGACTTCTACGACCTGATCCGGCTGGAGGAGAAGGTGGCCGCCGCCGTGATCGGCGACGTCCAGGGGCATGACGTCACCGCCGCCGCGCTGATGGGCCAGGTGCGTACGGCCATTCACGCCCACGCGAGCGCGGGCGCCAACCCCGGCGAGGTGCTCGCGCACACCAACCGCCTGCTCAACGAGCTGGCCCCGGACCGGTTCACGAGCTGCCTGTACATCAGCGTCGACCTGGGGCGGAGCACGGCGTGCGTGGCCAGCGCGGGCCACCTGCCGGCGCTGCTGCGCCGGCCCGGCGAGCCCGCCCAGGTGGTGGAGCCCGCCCCCGGCCTGCTGCTCGGCATCGAACCCGGCACCGAGTACGCCACCACCCAGCTCGCCCTGCCGCCCGGCTCGGTGCTGGCCCTCTACACCGACGGGCTCATCGAGGTCCCCGGACAGGACCTCGGCGAGGCCATCGGCCGCCTGGCCGCCCGGTTCGCCCCGGCGCCGGACCAGCCGCTCGCCGACGTGGCCGAGGACATGATCGCGGCCGCTGCGGCCGTCGAGCACCGCGCCGACGACATCGCCATGCTCCTCCTGCGCACCGGCCCGGCCTGAGCAGCACCGGCCCG
This sequence comes from Nonomuraea sp. NPDC049624, assembly GCF_040675255.1. NCBI lineage: Bacteria > Bacillati > Actinomycetota > Actinomycetes > Streptosporangiales > Streptosporangiaceae > Nonomuraea > Nonomuraea sp. NPDC049624. The sequence continues at coordinate 766,574 of NZ_JBFAOR010000003.1, forward strand.
GCCTGAGCAGCGCCGGCCCGGCCTGAGCAGCGCCGGCCCGGCCTGAGCAGCGCCGGCCCGGCCTGAGCAGCGCCGGCCCGGCCTGAGCAGCGCCGACCGGGCCCGAGAGCTGCGCCGACCGGGCCCGAGAGCTGCGCCGGTCGCGGTCAGACATGCCGGTGGCGGTCCGGCATGTCGGTGGCGGTCAGGCGCGCCACTCGGGGGTGCGTTCCTGGCGGGCCTGGGCCAGGGCCTCCCTGACGCCCGCGGCGTCCTTGTCGGTGGTGTAGACGGGGCTGCCGGGCTGCTGCCGCCACGACTCGTCGAGGCCACCGGCGTCCACGGGGTCGAAGCCGAGAGCGTCCACCAGGCCCATCACGATCTTCTTGCCGCGCTCGTCGTCGGCGGCCACGGGCAGGGCGATGCGCCCGGGGGTGCCGGAAGGGCGGCCGCCGTGGGCGAGGTGGTCGGCGAAGATGTTGTTGAACGCCTTCACCACCGGATGGCCGAGCTGCTGCTCGACCCACCGGCTCTCCGGCATGCCGGCCTCGATCTCGTCGATCCGGCCGTCGCGCTGGGGGTAGTAGTTGCCGGTGTCCACGACGGTCAGACCGCCGGTGACGTCGTCGAACAGGTCGTCGGGCAGCTCGGGCACCTTGCCCTGGGGGATCGTGACCACGACCAGGTCGGCTCCCTGGGGCGCCTCCTCGACGGTCACCGGCGTCGCCCCGGTCTCGCCGGCCAGGTCGGTGAGCGTCTGGGGGCCCCGGGAGTTGGCCACCGCCACCTCGTGGCCCAGCTCGGTCAGGCGCCGGGTGAGCGTGCCGCCGATGTTCCCCGCGCCGATGATGCCGATCTTCATGCTCCGCCCCCGGTTGTGCGCCTCAGCTACTGCTCGCCAGGATATCGTCACCACGCGTTATCGCTGGTCGGGGGCCATGTCGGCGCGCCGGAGCAGCGCCGGACCGGATTCCGGGCGGAGGGTTCCGACGGCGCAGCTGGCATCAAGTGGTCACCGGCACGCAACTTCCTGGCCGTTCTCCGGCGGAATCTCCGCGCGACGAACCCGCACACTGGATGCCATAGGCAGGCAAACGGACGTTGGAGGGCCGAATGGGAAATTCAGCATTACGTTCCGTCTCACGCGACGCTGAGCGGCGTGAATTCGTCAATCACGCGGGCGGGACGCGTCCGCATATCCAGCTGGTGTCCGACGAGCCGGGGATTCGGGGGTTGTTCCGTTATCGTCCCGAGGCGGCCGAACCGCTGACCCTGCTCTCCGAAGTGCTGCTGTGCGGGGACAGCCCGCTGACCCGGGGCGAGCGCGAGCTGATCGCCGCGTACGTGTCGTCGCTCAACCGGTGCCGCTTCTGCTTCCACACCCACGCGGCCTTCGCCGCCGTCCGCGTGCCGGACGGCATGACGCTGGTCGACGAGACCTGTGCCGACCCGACGGCGGCCCCGCTGTCCGGCAAGCTCAAGGCCCTGCTGGCCATCGCCGGGGCGGTGCAGCGCGGCGGACGGGAGGTCACCGACGAGCACGTGCGCGCGGCCAGGGCCGAGGGCGCCACGGACCTGGAGATCCACGACACGGTGCTGATCGCGGCGGCCTTCTGCATGTACAACCGGTACGTGGACGGCCTGGCCACGCTGGCCACCGACGACCCCGCCCACTATGCCGACAGGGCCCGTCTGACCAGCGGATACGTGAAGGTGTGGAACGACGAGGCGCTGGACGAGGCCGGCTGAGCGGCCCCGTCCGGCGGGGCGTGATCAGCCGAAGAACTCGTCCACCGAATAGGGGTCGAGCGGGAAGCTCCAGCGCTCGCTGATCTTCCCGTCGGTGATCCGGAACAGCTGCATGCCGCGGTCGTCGAGCGAGCGGCCGTCGCGCTCACCGCGGATGCGAAGGACGGCGGCGACCTGGTCGCCGCCGACGAGGTAGGACTCCGGCTCCAGGCGCAGCGTGCCGGTGGTGGACTTCAGCAGCTCGGCCAGGTAGCCGAGCACGGCTTCCTTGCCGGAGTAGTCGCGGGCCATCGGTCCGCGACCGGGGACGTGGAAGATCACGTCGTCGGCGAGCAGCCGGCGAAGGTCCTCCAGGTCGCCCTTGGCAATGGCGTCGTAGGTGTTGCCGGCAACGGTGATGTGGGGATGCTCATCCATGACGACCGCCAGTCACAAACGGGGTTTAGGTGGCGTCCGTGACATTACGCGCGTCAGTTGCAGGAGACAAGAAGGAGGCGCATTTAACGAGATCTTGCGCAATTGGCGAGAGTGTGCAGACTAGGAGAAAACCGCATCGATGGGAGCTTGCGTGCCCCATATTGCCCTCGATTCCGATGAACCAGGAATCCGCGGACTTTTCCAGTTCAGCCCTGAGACAGCCGCCCCAATGAACGCGCTGGCCGAGGTTCTCCTGCGTGGCGACAGCACACTGAGCCGCGGCGAGCGGGAGCTGATCGCGGCCTACGTGTCGGGGCTCAACGAGTGCCGGTTCTGCACGGCCTCGCACGCCGCGTTCGCCGCCGCCCAGCTCCCCGAGGGCATGACGCTGGTGGACCAGGTCCGCGCCGACCCCGGCACGGCGCCCGTCACGCCCAAGCTCCGCGCCCTGCTCGCCATCGCCGCCGCCGTGCAGCGCAGCGGCAGGGACGTCACCGACAAGCTGGTGGCCGCGGCCCGGGCGGAGGGGGCCACCGACAAGGAGCTGCACCACACCGTGCTGATCGCGGCCGCGTTCTGCATGTTCAACCGGTACGTCGACGGCCTGGGCACCCACGCCCCCGACGACCCCGCCCGGTACGAACTGGCCGCGCAGCGCATCCTGACGCACGGCTACACGACCGTCCCACCGGCGGCGGGACAGCAGGACTGATGGACGCGGAACACCACCGGTTCGTGATCATCGGTGCGGGACCCGGCGGGCTGCAGCTCAGCTACTTCCTGCAGCGCGCCGGGGCCGACTACGTCACCCTGGAACGCGAGGACGCGCCCGGCGGCTTCTTCCGCGCCTACCCGCGCCACCGCCGGCTCATCTCGCTGAACAAGGTGCACACCGGCGAGAAGGAGCGCGAGATCCAGCTCCGCTGGGACTGGAACTCCCTGCTCAACGACGAGCCCGACCTGATGTTCCCGAACTACTCGCGCGAGTACTTCCCGCACGCCGACGACCTGGTCCGCTACCTCGCCGACTTCCAGCGCGTCCACGGGCTGCGGGTGCGGTACTCGACGGCCGTCGAGCGCGTCGAGAAGGACGGCGCGGGCTTCGTCGTCCACACCGGTGACCGGGTTCTCCGCGCCGACTGCCTGATCGTCGCCACCGGCTGGGGCGGCCCGCACGTCCCCGACATCCCGGGCATCGAGCTGGCCACCGGCTACGAGGACGTCCCCGTCAACGGCGAGGACTTCGCCGACCAGCGCGTCCTGGTCATCGGCAAGGGCAACTCGGCGTTCGAGACCGCGCAGGCGCTGCTCCCGTACGCCGCGGTCATCCACCTGGCCAGCCCCAGCCCCGTCCGCCTGGCCTGGACGAGCAAGCACCCCGGCCACGTCCGCGGCCAGTACGGCGCCTTCCTGGACAGCTACTGGTTCAAGACCCTGCACGGCGTCCTGGAGTGCACCGTCGACCGCCTCTGGCGCGAGGGCGGCGGGATCAGGGCCGCGATCACCTACACGCTCGCCGACGGCGAGCAGGCGCTGCTCGACTACGACGCCGTCCTGCGCTGCACCGGCTTCACCATGGACACCGGCCTGTTCGGCGACTCCTGCCGGCCCGCGCTGACCCCCGGCGGACGGATGCCGGCGATCCGCCCCGACTTCCAGTCGGCCGACGTCGACGGCCTGTACTTCGCCGGCACCCTCATGCAGGCCCGCGACTTCAAACGGGCCTCCTCGGCGTTCATCGACGGCTTCCGCTACAACCTGCGCTCCCTGACCGCCCTGCTGCTCGAACGCTACGAGGGCCGGCCGCTGCCGGTCCGCGAGCTGCCCGCCGACGCCGACGTGCTCACCGGGTCGATGCTCGACCGGGTCAACCACAGCTCGGCGCTGTGGACCCAGTTCGAGTACCTGTCCGACGCGTACGTGCTCGGCCCGGACGGCGTCGTGCGCCACTACGAGGACCTGCCGGAGGACTACGCCCGCGAGCGCTTCGCCGCCGCCGGGCTGTGCCTCACGCTGACCCTGCGGTGGGGGCCGCGCGACCGCGCCGACGTGTTCGCCATCCAGCGCCACCCCACCCCCGAGCGGGCCGACGAGTGCGCCTTCCTGCATCCCGTCGTCCGGGCCTGGCGGCACGGCGAGCCGGTCGCCGAGCAGCACCTCCTGGAGGACCTCCAGGCCCGCTGGCGCGACCCCGTACGCCACGTCGAGCCGCTGCGCGCGTTCCTGGCCGACCGGCTTGAGTCGTAGGAACCGGCCGGCTTCAGCCGTAGGAGCCGACCGGCTTCAGCCGTAGGAGCCGACCGGCTTCAGTCGTTGGAGGCGAAGCGGGCCACGAGATCGTCGACCACGTCGGCGAGCGCCCCGCGCCGGGCGTGCGCGGCCCGCTGGCGCTCGGCGCCCCCGCCGTTCTCGCGCAGCAGCCGCCACCCCTCCGCGGCCGCCTCCAGGTCGCCGGCCGCGGCCAGCGCGGGCCCGACGTGCTCCAGCAGCCGCGCCACCAGCTCGGCGACCGGCCGCGCCGCCCCCGTGAACGGATCGACGCCGGACCCGCCCAGCCCGTCCCTGGCGGCCCGCCAGTAGGCCACCCGCAGCAGCTCGGCGGGCACCTCGGGGCCGGGATCGCCGTCCCGCACCCGGTGCAGCGACGTGGTGACCAGCGCCCGGACCACCAGCGCGAGGAACACCGACTCGCGCGTGGAGGCGGGCACGTCGGCCACGCGCACCTCCACCGTGGGCAGCCGGGCCGACGGGCGCACGTCCCAGAACAGCGTCCCCGGGTCGACCAGCGCGCCGCTGCCGGTCAGCGCCGCGACCGTGCGCTCGAAGTGCTCCAGCGACCCGAAGTACGGCGGCGGCCCGGCCACCGGCCACTTGCCCCAGGCCAGCACCCGCCAGCCCGCGTAACCGGTGTCGCGGCCGGCCCAGAACGGGGAGTTGGCCATGAGCGCGAGCAGCACCGGCAGCCAGGGGCGCACGTGGTTGCAGACCAGCACGGCCTGCTCCCGGTCGGGCACGTGGATGTGCACGTGACCGGCGCAGATGGCCTGCTCGTCGTGCAGGGCGCGGTAGTTGTCGATGCCGACGCCGTAGCGGGGGTGCTCCGTGATCGGCGGCGGGACGACGTCGCCGATCACCGGCGTGCCGGAGGCGACCACCGCCAGCCCCTCGGCGCGCGCGGCGGCGGCCACGACCTCGCGCATCCGCCGCAGCTCCGCCGCCAGCTCGGCCCGGCTCGCGCAGGGCGTCGTCTTGGCCTCCACCTGGAACTGCGTGATCTCCGTGCAGACCCGGTCGCCCAGCCCGGCCGCGGCGCGGTCGACGACGGCCGCCGCGCCGGGGGCCACGGCGCGGGTGGCGGGATCGACCACCAGGTACTCCTCCTCGACGCCCATCAGGCGGGCGGTCACGCCGCCGGAGGACTGCCGTAACGACTCGGCGGTAGCCGTCATGTGCGCTCCACTCCACTGCTCGACTCGACTGCGGGGACACCGCGGGCACACCGCGGGGGACACGCGGGGGCACCGCGGGGACGCTGCCATCCGATCTTGCCCTGCCGGGGGCCGCCGCGGGCCGAATGGCGCACTCGCCCCGGGGGAATGGCTCTTCTGGCCGCATCACCCCCGCATCCAGAGGAGGGCCCGCCCGTGACCGCGACCATGTCCGTGGAGGAGGCCGGGCACGTGTTCGCCACGCCCGCCGCGTACGCCGACGAGACCCGGCTGCACGAGGCCCTGGCGCTGCTGCGCCGCGAGTCACCGGTGCACCGCGTGGAGGTGCCCGGCTACAACCCCTTCTGGGCCGTCACCCGGCACGCCGACCTGCTGGAGATCGAGCGGAACAACGCCCTGTGGCTGAGCGCGCCGCGCCCGGTGCTGCGCAGCGCGGAGATCGACGCCCGGCTGGCCGAGCAGCGGGCGCGCGGCACCGGCCTGAAGACGCTCGTCCACATGGACGACCCCGAGCACCGCGTCGTGCGCGCGGTCGCCGCCGACTGGTTCCGGCCCAGGGCCATGCGCGCCCTGGAGGTGCGCGTCCGCGACCTGGCCCGCCGCTACGTCGACCGCATGACCGCCCACGGCGGCTCCTGCGACTTCGCCCGCCAGGTCGCCGTGCACTATCCGCTCTACGTCATCCTGTCGCTGCTGGGCCTGCCCGAGTCGGACTTCCCGCGCATGTTGCGGCTCACCCAGGAGCTGTTCGGCCAGGACGACAACGACAACCGGCGCGGCGGCACCGCCCAGGACCACACCGCCGTGCTGGCCGACCTGCTGGGCTACTTCCGCGAGCTGACCGCCGCGCGCCGGGCCAGGCCCACCGGCGACCTCGCCTCGGAGATCGCCAACGCCCGCGTGGACGGCCGCCCGCTGAGCGACCTGGACGCCGCCTCCTACTACGTCATCATCGCCACCGCCGGGCACGACACCACCAGCTCCACCATCGCCGGCGGCCTGGAGGCGCTCATCCGGCACCCCGGCGAGCTGCGGCGGCTGCGCCGGGACCCCGGGCTGCTGCCGCTGGCGGCCGAGGAGATGATCCGGTGGGTGAGCCCGGTGAAGGAGTTCATGCGCACCGCGGCCGCCGACACCGCCGTACGCGGCACGCCGGTCAGGCGGGGGGAGTCGGTGCTGCTGTCGTACCCGTCGGCCAACCGGGACGAGGAGGTGTTCGCCGAGCCGTTCCGCTTCGACGCCGGCCGCGACCCCAACCGGCACCTGGCCTTCGGCTCCGGCGTGCACTTCTGCCTCGGGGCCGCGCTGGCCCGCATGGAGATCCGGGCGCTGTTCGCCGAGCTGCTGCCCCGGCTGGAGAGCGTGGAGTTCGACGGCGAGCCCGCCTGGGTGGCCACCACGTTCGTGGGCGGCATCAAGCACCTGCCGATCCGCTACACGCTGCGCGACCGGCCGGCCGGGGCGTGAGCCCGCCCGCGCGCCCGGCGGCCGGTCAGAACAGCGTGGGGGGCTCGGCCGGCATCGGCTCGGGCAGCGGGCGCAGCCCCGGCACCCGGGCGCGCACCTCGTCGTGGAAGCGGCGGGCGAGCATCGGCGCGTCGGCGTTGTCGGGCGTGTGGACGAACACGGTGGGGGAGCGGCCCTCGCGCAGCCACCCGGCGACCGTGTCCACCCACTCCCGCCAGCCCTCGACCGTGGCCTCGACGGAGTCGCGGCCCAGGTAGCGGACGATCGGATGGCCGGTGAGCGCGCGGGTCCGGCGCGGCACGCGCGGTTTCTTCGTCCACGCGTCGCGTTCGGCGTCGCTGGTCGGCGGGGTGCGGAACAGCGTCACCGTGTCGAAGGGCACCCATTCGGCGCCGGCGGCGGCCAGCACCCGTTCGAGCTGGCCGGCCTGGCGGGCGTCGTCGAAGAAGGCGCGGTGGCGGACCTCCACGGCGTAGCGGTGGGAGCGGGGCAGGCGGCGCAGGAAGGCCGCCAGCGTGCCGAGGTCGGCGGGGCCGAAGCCGGGCGGCAACTGCACCCACAGGGCGTGCGCGCGCGGCCCGAGCGGCTCGACGGCGTCGAGGAAGGCGTGCAGCTCCTGCTCGGCGCCAGTCAGGCGGTGGTGGTGGGTGATGGCCTTGGGCAGCTTGACGACGAACCGGAAGTCGGGGTCGAGCTGCCGGGCCCACGACTCCACCGTGGCGCGGGCGGGGGTGGCGTAGAACGTGGTGTTGCCCTCGACCGCGTCGCACCAGGTGGCGTAGGCGCGCAGGCGCTCTCCCGGCGGGAGCGGATGGGGCAGGAAACGTCCGTTCCACGGTGTGTGCGTCCACATCGCGCATCCCACATGAAGCCGCATGCCTCCGACGTTAGCGGAGCCGCCGGACGCCCGGGGCCGCCGCAGATGTCCGGGAACGCCACCGTTTAGGCTGGTCGCATGGGCATGGTCGGGACGGTCGGGCTGGTACTGCATCCCCAGCGCGACTCCAAGAAGGCGATCGACACCATCCTGCGCTGGGCCGCGGACAAGGGGGCGACCGTCCTCGGGCTGCCCGAGGAGGTCGGGCGCATCGACTGCAGCGCGGTGCCGGTCGACGCGGTCGCCCTGGTCGAGCGGGCCGATCTGCTGGTGGGGCTCGGCGGCGACGGCACGATGTTGCGGACCATGCGGCTGCTGGCCGGCCGGCCCACGCCCATCCTGGGGGTGAACCTGGGCAAGCTCGGCTTCCTGGCCGAGATCGACGTGGACGAGCTGGCCGGCACGCTGTCGGCCATCGACCGCCACGAATACACGATCGAGCCGCGGATGGCCATCAGGAGCGTGGTCGCCGGGGTCCCGGTGACGGCGTTCAACGACATCGCGCTGGTCCGCATCCCCGGCGAGGGGCTGGCCGGGGTGTCGGTCACCCCGTCGGGCAGCCCGTTCGTGAGCCTGTCCGCGGACGCGGTGATCGTGGCCACCTCCACCGGCTCCACCGCCTACAGCTTCTCGGCCGGCGGGCCGATCGTCTCGCCCCGCGTGGAGGCCGTCCTGGTGGTGCCCGCGGCCGCCCACTCCTCCTTCAACCGGGCCCTGGTGCTGCCCGCCGACGAGGAGGTGACGCTGGAGGTGCTGCCCGCGAGCGGCAGGCTCGCCGTCGAGGTGGACGGACGGGTGGTCGGCCACCTGTGCCCCGGCGACACCGTCACGGTCACCGCCTGGCCGGGGGCGGCGAAGGTGGTCCGCGTCGGCACCACCTTCTACGAGCGCGCCCGCCGCAAGCTGCGGGTGGACGGCAGCGCCGAGGTCGGCTGACCCCGCTCAGCGGCGGTGCCGCGCGGGCCTGGTGAGCGGCCCGCCGGCCCGCACGGGCCTGGTGGACGGCTCGCCCTCCGGCGCCTGCGCGGGCCGCGCGCCGCGGGCGACTACCAGCGCCGACAGCGCGGTCGTGATCGGCACGGCGGCGATCAGCCCGAGCGTGCCCACGACGCTGCGGACGATCTCCTGGGTCACGACCGGCGTGGTCAGCACGTCGCCGAGCGGCTGCGCGCCGATGCTGAACAGCAGCAGCAGCGGCAGCGACGCCCCCGCGTACGCCAGGATGATCGTGTTGATCACGGAGGCGATGTGGGCCCGCCCGACGCGCCCCGCGGCCCGGTACAGGCGGGCGAAGCCGTAGGAGGGGTTGGCCGCGGCCAGCTCGCCCACCGTCACCGCCTGGGTGACGGTGACGTCGTCGAGCACGCCGAGCGCCCCGATGATGATGCTGGCCAGCAGCAGCCCCTCGGTGTCGATGGACAGGCTCATGCCCAGGGTCAGGGCGGTGTCGTCGGTGACGCCGTTGAGCCGGGCCAGGCCGATCGCCCCGTACGACAGCAGCCCGGTGAGCGCGAGGCTGGCCAGCGTGCCCAGCACGGCCATCGAGGTGGTCAGGGAGAAGCCGTGGGTGAGGTAGAGCACCGTCAGCATGATCGCGGCCGAACCGACGACGGCGACCAGCATCGGCGGCTCGCCCGCCAGGACGGCCGGGATGACGAACGTCAGCAACAGCCCGAACGTCACCGCCAGCCCCACCAGCGCCGTCACCCCGCGCCACCGCCCGAACGCGATGACCGCCAGCGCGAACGCGCCGCCCAGCAGCCACAACGTCGTCGACCGGTCGTGGTCGGAGAGCTGGTAGGCCCCGTCGGCGGCCCGCAGCAGCAGCACGTCGTCGCCCGCCGTGAACCGCTGCGCCCCCGGCCCGCCCGGCAGCCGCAGCGTGACGTCGCGGCCGGTGTCGGGCCCCGAGCCGACCCGTACGGTGGCGTTGCCGCAGGTGGCCGGGTCGGGCGCCGGCATGCCCTCCTGGACGGCCGGGCAGCGCCTGAGCGTGATCGAGGTGACCGTGCCCTCGACCCGTTCGACCGCGGGCCCCTCCCGCCCGTCCTGGCCGTCCGGCGCCGCCTGCGCCGCGGGCCAGAGCCACACCAGGCAGGCCAGCGTCGCCAGGGCCAGCGGCACCAGCACGGCCAGGCTCGCCACGACCGCGCCGCGCGACGGCGGCGCGGCGGGCCCGCCGTGGGAATGGCCGTGACCGTGACCATGGCCGTGACCGTGACCGTGACCGTGGGAGTGGCCGTGGGAGGGGCCGGCGGAATGGCCGTGGAACTGATCGGCGCCCATCGCGTGAAAGATCCTCCTCGGCTTCCTGGACTGCGACAGTAACGCACCCGGCGCGGGGTAGGAGCCGGGTGTGGCGACGCTGGTGGGCACCTCCGGATGGCAGTACAAGGACTGGCGCGGCGTGCTGTACCCCGAGGGGGTCCCGCAGCGGTTGTGGCTGGAGACGTACGCGGCCGAGTTCCCCACGGTCGAGAGCAACAACGCCTTCTACCGCCTGCCGTCGCCGGAGACGTTCGCCGCCTGGCGGGAGCGCACCCCCGACGGGTTCGTCATGGCGGTCAAGGCCAGCCGCTACCTCACCCACATCAAGCGGCTGACCGGGCCCGAGGAGCCGGTCGCCCGGCTGATGGCGGCCGCCGGGGCCCTCAAGGAGAAGCTGGGCCCGATCCTGCTGCAACTGCCGCCCACGCTGCGCGCCGACCCCGCCCTGCTCGACCGCTGCCTGGGCTGCTTCCCCGGCGGCGTGCGGGTGGCGGTGGAGCCGCGGCACGACTCCTGGTGGACCGGCGAGGTGCGCGAGGTGCTGCTCGCGCGGGGTGCCGCGCTGTGCTGGGCCGACCGCCTCGGACGGCCGCTGACGCCGCTGTGGCGCACCGCCGACTGGGGGTACGTGCGCCTGCACGAGGGCCTGGCCGCCCCCCGGCCCTCCTACGGCGCGGCGGCGCTGAAGAGCTGGGCGCGGAGGGCGGAGCAGGCCGGGTGGCGGGACGTCCACGTCTACTTCAACAACGATCCGGGGGGAGCGGCCGTGCGCGATGCCCGGCGATTTGCCACACTCGCCTGATGCGCACGCGTCTGTACAGGAACGGCGTCCTCGAGAAGGAGGGCTTCCCCGTCGAGGAGGTCTCCGACCACGTCGGCGACCCCGAGGCCGTCGTCTGGTTCGATCTGTGCTCGCCCACCCCCGAGCAGCTCAACCAGGTCGGCGAGGAGCTCGGCCTGCACGAACTGGCCGTCGAGGACGTCCTCAGCGACCACCAGCGCCCCAAGGTGGACGTCTACGACAACCACCTGTTCATCACCGTGTACGGCATCCACCTCGACGAGGGCCGCCTCGTCCCGGTCGAGGTGAACGCCTTCGTCACCCGCAACGCCCTGGTGACCGTGCGGGAGAACGCCTGCTTCGACATCGACGAGGTGGTCAGGCGCTGGGACGCGACCTCCCGCCTGGCCGCGCACGGCGTCGCCTTCCTGCTGCACGGCCTGCTCGACTACGTCGTGGACAGCCAGTTCGACCTGGTCCAGGACCTCGACGCGCGGGCCGAGGCCATGGAGGAGTCGCTGTTCGACGACGCGCCCCGCGACGGCAGGCAGCTCCAGCGCGCCATGTACGTGCTGCGCAAGGACACCGCCAGGCTCCGCAAGATCTCGATGCCGATGCGGGAGGTGCTCGGCACGCTGCTCCGCCGCGACCAGGAGATCGTCGCCGACCCGGTGATGGCCCCCTACTACGAGGACGTCTACGACCACGTCCAGCGCGTCGCCGAGTGGGTGGAGGCGATCCGCGACATGCTCGCCAACGTCCGCGAGACCCGCCTGGCCCAGCAGGGCTTCCGCCTCAACGAGATCATGAAGCGGGTGACGAGCTGGGCCGCCATCATCGCGGTGCCGACCGCCATCACCGGCTTCTACGGCCAGAACGTGCCCTATCCCGGCTCCGGGCAGATCTCGGGCTTCTGGGTGTCGTCGGTGCTGGTGGCGGTGGCGTCCGTGGTGCTGTACGCGGTCTTCAAGAAGAAGGACTGGCTCTGAACCCTGGCGACAGGCCGTCAGAAGCGCGGCCGGCAGTCCTCGGCCAGCCGCTCGACCGGCACCGGGCCCGCCTGGCGGCCGTCCCGCAGCCGGACGGCCGGCACGCCGTCCGAGACCTCGCGCGGCCCCACCACGAGCTGGTACGGCACCAGCCGGTGCGCCCGGATCCTGGCCCCGAGGCTGCCCCGGTCCGCGGGCGCCAGCTCGGCCCGCAGCCCGGCGGCCACCGCCCGCCGCAGCACGTCCTCCGCCGCCGGGAGCTCGGCGTCCGACAGCGGCAGCACGACCGCCTGCACGGGCGCCAGCCACGCAGGGAACGCGCCGCCATGCACCTCGATCAGGTGCGCGACCAGGCGCTCGATCCCGCCGACCACGCTGCGGTGCACTATGACGGGACGCCGCCCGCCCGCGTACGACAGGTCGAAGCGCTCGGGCTGGTACAGGTCCACCTGGACGGTCGACAGGGTGCTCTCGCGGCCCGCCGGGTCGGCGATCTGGATGTCGATCTTCGGGCCGTAGAAGGCGCCCTCGCCGCGTTCCTCGTCGTAGGCGCGGCCGCGTTCCTGTAGCACCTCGCGCAGCACGGCCTCCGAGCGCGCCCACATCGCGGGGTCGTCCACGAACTTGCCGCCCTCGCCGCGCTGCGCCCGCGCGAGCGGTAGATCAGCGCGTGGTGCGGGCAGAGGCCGGGCCGCAGCACGAACTCCTCGCCGCCCACGTTCATGGGCGGGAACATGTCCTCGGCGTAGTGCGCCCAGTGGCCGGAGCGTTCGTACAGCTCGCGTTTGCCGAGCACGGGGGAGTTGACGTGCACGTAGCCGTGGCGGCGTTCGAGCTCGTGGACGTAGTCCTCCACGGCCTTGCGCACGGCGGCCCCGGCGGGCAGCCAGTAGGGCAGCCCGGAGCCGATCAGCGGGTCGGTGCCGAAGATCAGCGGGTCGGTGCCGAAGATCTCCAGTTCGCGGCCGAGCCTGCGGTGGTCGTTCATGATCGTCCTTTGCGGTGAAAGGGCGAACGACCAGCTCCCGGGCGCCCGCCCGGGATGCATGGAATCAGCGCGCCGGGACCGTGTCCGGCGTCGTGGTGACGAGAGCGCGCTGCATGCTGCCACCGTAGCGCCGCGGCGGACGTGAAGAAAATCTTCAACAACCGGTCAAGGAATGGCAAATGATATAAAAGAGCCGTGGCTGAGATCACCTTGAGCGTCCGCCAGTTGCAGGCGTTCGCCGAGGTCGGCTACCAGGTCGCGGGCGGTGGCGGCGCGCACGCGGCGATGGCGGCGCTGCGCCAGGTGGTCCCGCTCGACGCCTACGAGTTCGTCGCCTTCGACCCCGCCACCGGCCGGCACCACAGCGTCGTCTCCGACGGCCACCGCCGCATCGACCGCGACGCCGCCGAGGAGTACGCCGCGCTCGACGCCTGCCGCGAGGCCATCGCCGGGCGGCGGCCGGTGCCCATGCCGCAGCCGGGCACCGAACGGTACTTCCGCCGCCACCTGGCCCCCTACGGATGGCGGGCCGGCCTGACCGCGCCGCTGTTCCTCGCCGACGGCGGCCGCTACACCGGCCTGCTGCACCTGGCCGCCAAGGACGCCTTCCCGCTGCTGGCCGGCGCCCTGGTCGCCGCCGTGAGCCCGATGCTCGCGCACGTCACCGACCTGACCCGGTGCGTGATCGACCCCGCCGGGCTGCCGCCCGACTTCCGCGCCGTCGCCTTCGACCGGCTCGGCGAGCGCCGCGCGGTGCCCGGCCACGAGGTCTCCCGCGAGCTGTGGGACGACCCCGCCATGGCGGCCTTCGCGCGCGCGTTCATCGACTCGCGCGAGCTGAGCCGGCGCGGCCTGTGGCTCGACGGCGGCGGCCGCTGGCACGAGGTGCGGCTGCTGCGGGCCGGCGTCGGCTACCAGGGATCGCTGCAGGGCGCGGTCGCCGCCGAACGGCCCTGCCCGCTGCCTTACGACCTGACCGGCCGCGAGGTCGACGTGCTCACCCGGGTCGCGGCCGGCGACTCCAACCCGCAGATCGCGGCCTGCCTGGTGCTGAGCGTGCGGACGGTGACCACCCATCTGGAGCACATCTTCGCCAAGCTGGGCTGCGACAGCCGGACCAGGCTCACCACGAAGGCGCTGGCCGAAGGGTTGTGCCGGCTCGACCTGTGACGCACGGCTCCTGCCCGCCGGGCACGCGGGCCTGCGTCAGCTCGAACCAGACGGTCGTCGAGCCCCCTTCGCGGACGAACCCCCAGCGGTGGCTGAGCGCCTCGATCAGCGGCAGCCCCCGGCCGCTGGTGGCCTGCGGAGCGGTCCGGCACACGCACGGCGGGCCGTCCGCGCCGCCGTCGGCCACGCACACCCGGACCGTGGTGTCCGAGCTGAGCACTGACACCGTGAACGAGCCGCCGTCCCCGGACCTTGAGTGCAGGATCGCGTTCGTGGCCAGCTCGCTGGTGAGCAGCACCACGTCGTCATGGAACGGATGATCGCGGCCGAGCGCGGCCGTCACGAGCCCCCTGGCCCGCGAGACCTGGGACGGAACCCCGGGAAGCCGCACCGCGAGGTCGCGGAACCCGGGCGTCTCACCCCCGTCGGCATGGTCTGAGTCCCTCGGCGCCACGGCGACCTCCCCCGAATCAGGTGACGTCATGAGACGCGCGGGCAGGGGGCGAGAGATTATCGCGAAAAGGTAGGAATGCTCTTTCCAAGGTCGCCTGCACGACCTGCCGCGGCGACCGAGTACGCTGCGATCGACGAGTCGTCTAGGCCCGTGGGGGAGCAAAGCGTGCACAGCAGCCTACTCGCCCGGCCGTCGGAGGAGGTCGCGTGAGCAGCCTGGAGGCCGTCTGGGTGGAGCCGTACGACCGGCCCGGGGCGGCCGTCGTGACCGGCGTCTTCGACATCCTGCACGTCGGCCACGTGCGCTACCTGGGCGCCGTGGCCGCCCGCGGGCTGCCCCTGGTGGTCGGCGTGGAGGACGACCCGCGCGTGCGGGCGTGGAAGGGGCCCAGCCGGCCGTTCAACCCGGCGGCGGAGCGGGCCGAGGTGCTGGCCGCGCTGCGCTGCGTGTCGGGCGTCTTCGTGGTCGCCGGCCCGCCCGAGGCCCACGGCCCCGAGGACTACATCGACCTGCTCGCGCCGATGCGGCCCGGTGCGCTGGCCCACACCGCCGGCGACCCGCACGCGGGCGCGCGCGCCACGGCGGCGGCCATCCTGGGCGCGGAGTGCTGGGAGATGGCGGCCATCCCCGACCGCTCCACGACCCGCATCGTGAACGCCGCCGGCAAGGGCTGACGAGCCGCCGCCCCGGAGCGGCCGGGGCGTCGCTGAAACGGGCAGCGGCCATGATCGCGTAATCTTTCATGCCATGATGGCCGACCTGGTGGCGAAGCGGGTGACGAACCTGCTGGCACCGCAAGTGCTGGTGATCGTCATGCCGCCCGCCGTGGGCCTGCTCGCCCAGGGATGGACCGGCGCGGCCTGGGGGCTGGTGGCCTCGGCGTTCTGCGGCGGCGTGCCGGCGGCGGTGATCGCGCTCGGCGTGCGCTCGGGGCGGCTCGACTCCCACCACATCGTCGACCGGGCCCGCCGCACCGGTCCGCTGCTGGCCGCCGTGGCCGCCGTGCTGGCCGCGCTCGCGCTGCTGGTCCTGCTGGGCGCGCCGCGGCTGCTGGTGGCCACGGTGACCGCGATGCTGGTCGCCCTGGCGGTGACCGTGCCGATCACCACCCGCTGGAAGATCTCCTTCCACGCCGCCGTCTCGGCGGGCACGGTGGTGGTGCTGGCGCACGTGCTGCCCGCCGTGCCGGTGGCGATCGCCGGCGCGGCCGTGGTGGCGCTGGTGTGCTGGGCCAGGGTCCGTCTCGCCCATCACACGTGGGCGCAGGTCGCGGCGGGTGCGCTCACCGGCACGGTCACCACGTGGGTGACGCTGGCGCTGTTCGGGGTCTGAGCGCCGGAATAGCACCGCCGCCACGCGGGTTGGCGGGGACATGGATGCCACGAACCGGGGCCGGGTCCGCGTCGAGCGGTCGGCCAAGCGCGTGCGGACCTACCTGGGCGGCCGGCCGATCGCCGACACGACCCGGGCCCTGCTGGTGTGGGAAGGCCCCTTCTACCCCACCTACTACTTCCCCCTCCAGGACGTCGAGCAGGCGGCGCTCAAGCCGACCGGCGCGTCCAGGCACTCCCCGAGCAGGGGCGACGCCGCCGTCCACACGGTCACCTCGGGCGCCGCGCAGGCCCCGGAGGCGGCCCTGGTCTACGACGACTCGCCGCTGGAGGAGATCCGCGGGCACGTGCGCTTCGACTGGGACGCCATGGACGCCTGGTTCGAGGAGGACGAGGAGGTCTACGTGCACGCCCGCGACCCGTACACGCGGGTGGACATCCTGCCGAGCTCGCGGCACATCCGGGTGGAGGTCGACGGGGTCACCGTGGCCGACTCGCGCAACGCCCGCATCCTGTTCGAGACCGGCCTGCCGGCCCGCTACTACCTGCCGAAGACCGACGTACGGCTCGACCTGCTGGAGCACACCGACACCGCCACCCACTGCCCGTACAAGGGCACCGCGGAGTACTGGTCGGTCAACGGGAAGAAGGACCTGGCCTGGTCCTACCGCACGCCGCTGCCCGAGAGCGAGCGCGTGGCGGGGCTGATCGCCTTCTACAACGAGAAGCTGGACATCTTCGTCGACGGCGAGCGCGAGGAGCGTCCGCAGACCAAGTTCTCCTGAGCCAGGCCCTGCGCCCCGCCGCTCGGGCGGGGCGCACGCGGGCCTCAGGCGGCCGGCGCCCAGTGCGGGTCGCGGCCCAGGTAGCGCAGCAGGGCGGCGACCTCGTCGCCGGAGGGGTCGTCCGGGAGCGCCTCGGCGTAGGCGCCCCACGGGCGCAACGGGTCGGCGATCTGCCGGGCGACCTCCAATAGCGGCCCGGCCATCTCCGGCGTCAGCGGCGAGGGCTGACCCGTGGCCACGGCGATGTCCCAGGCGTGCACGGCCGCGTCGAGCGCGCACGCCGTCGAGCCCGCCCACGGCGACATCTTGTTCGGCGGCACCGGGGTGGGCACCTCGGCGGCATCGCGGTCGACCGCGGCCCACGCCCTGGCCGAGCGGGTCAGCGCGTCGTCGAGCTCGGCCGCCGGGTCGGCGCCCGGCTCGGCAGGCGGGTCGAACGGGTTGAACGCCGGCCCGGGCTCGCCCGTGAGCGTGGCGGCGAAGCCGATCTGGTCGCCCACCGCGTGCTTGAAGACCTTGGTGACGCTCCACTCGGAGCACGGGGTCGGCAGGCCCCAGCCGCCGGCCGGGATGCCGCTGACGGCCTTGCGCAGCGCCTCGTGCGAGGCGTCCAGAACGTCCCAGCCGCTGATGATGTCGCCCATGTGGAGCTCCTTTCGAGATGACTCCATAATAGCAGAACGGAATGCTTTGTTCCACTAGTTTGCGAGAGCGGCCTGGAGGAGGCGCTGACCGCCTGGTTCGGCCCGGCGGCAGGAGGGCGTCGCCGGGCCGGGACGCTCAGGTGAGCAGGCGGGTCAGCACGCGGGTGCCGAACTCCAGGCCCTCCACCGGCACCCGCTCGTCCTTGCCGTGGAACATGCCGAAGTAGTCCAGGTCGGGCCGGAGCATGAGCGGGGCGAAGCCGTACCCCTGGATGCCGATGGTGGCGAAGGACTTGGCGTCGGTGCCGCCGCTCATCACGTACGGGACCGGCCGCGCCCGCGGGTCCTCGGCCACCAGCGCCCCCGCCAGCTCGTCGAAGAACGCCGACGGGTACGGCGCGGCGGGCGCCTCCTCCAGGTTCACGAACTCGCGGGTGATCTTCGGCCCGAGCAGCTCGTCGATCGTCGCGAGGAACTCCTCCTGCAGGCCCGGCAGGTACCGGCCGTCCACGTGCGCCGAGGCCGTCGAGGGCACCACGTTCACCTTGTACCCGGCGTCCAGCATCGTCGGGTTCGCCGAGTTGCGGATCTGCCCGTGGAACAGCTCGCCGAGCGGGCCCAGCCGGGCGGCCTCGGCGTCCAGCCGGTCCAGGTCGATCGGCCGGCCGGTGATCTCCGACAGGCTCTCCAGGAGCGCGGCGACCGACGGCGTCAGGCGCACCGGCCACTGATGGGCGGCGACCCGCGACAGGGCGTGGGCCAGCGTGGCGACGGGGTTGTCCACGGCGGGCCGCGAGCCGTGGCCCGCCACGCCGTGGGCGGTCACCTTCATCCAGGCGGTGCCGCGCTCGCCGACGGCGATCGGGTAGACCCGCCGCCCGCCGGACTCGACGCTGAAGCCGCCCGACTCGCTGATGGCCTCGGTCACGCCGTCGAACAGGTGCCGGTGCTCGGTCACCGCGTACCGGGAGCCGTGGTCGCCGGTCGCCTCCTCGTCGGCCAGGAAGGCCAGCACCAGGTCCCGCTTCGGCCGCACGCCGCGCGCCGTCATGTCCAGCACGGCCGCGAGCGTCATCGCGCACGAGCCCTTCATGTCCACCGCGCCCCGGCCGTACACGCAGCCGTCGGTGATCTCGCCGGAGAACGGGTGCATCCGCCACTCGGCGGGGTCGGCCGGCACCACGTCCAGGTGGCCGTGGACGAGCAGCGCGTCGGAGGAGTCGCCGTCGATCCTGGCCACGACGGTCGTGCGCCGGGGCTCGGACTCGAACACCACCGGCTCCAGCCCCGCGTCGGCCAGCAGCGTGGCCACGTACTCGGCCGCCGGGCGCTCGCCCGAGCCCGGGTTGGTGGTGTCGAACCTGATCAGGTCCGAGCAGATCTCGGCGACGCTCTTCACGCTCTCCCCTTCAGCGTCAGCGGCGGGACGCCGGGCGTCTCCAGGCCGAAGATCAGCCCGTAGAAGGCCAGCTCGGCCTCCAGCACCGCCACGATGGTCTCTTCCCTGCGCCAGCCGTGCTGCTCGCCGGCGAAGGTGAGCAGAGCCCACTGTTTGCCGTGCTTGTCCAGTTCGGCGGTGAATCGCTCGGCCTGGCTCACGTCCACGATCGCGTCCTCCAGACCGTGCAACATGAGGCATGGGCCCGATGCCCGGGCCGCGTTCAGGAGCGGCGAGCGGTCGGTGTACCGCTGCCGCGTCTCGGGCAACGGGCCCACCAGGCCGTCGAGGTAGCGCGACTCGAAGTCGTGCGTCTCGGCCGCCCAGCTCTCCGGGTCGGTGATCGCGTAGTGCGCGACGCCGCCCGCGAACACGTCGCTGTGCACCAGCGCGGCCACCGTGGTCCAGCCGCCGGCGCTGCCGCCCCGGATCGCGATCCTGGCCGCGTCCGCCAGGCCGAGCTGCACCAGCCCGCGCGCCACCTTTGCGCAGTCCTGGACGTCCACCACGCCCCACTGGTGCCGCAGCCGCTCGCGGTAGGCCCGGCCGTAGCCGGTCGAGCCGCCGTAGTTCACCACGGCCACGCCGATCCCACGGCTGGTGAAGTAGGCGACCTCCAGGTCCAGCACGACCGGCGTGTTGCCGGTCGGGCCGCCGTGCACGAAGATCACGTACGGCGCCGGCCCGGCGACCCCGGCCGGCGGGTGGAGATGGGCGTGCACGCCCTCGATCGTCACCGCCTCCGGCGTGGGCAGCAGCGCCCGGTCGGGCAGCGGCTTGGGGGCCGAGACGACCTCGTGCCCGCCGGTGGCGAGATCGACCAGGGTGACCTCCAGCGGCGTGTACGGCGTCGCCCCCACCGCCGCCGCCTTGCCCCCGGCCGCCGACACCGTCGAGGCCCAGTACGTGTGCTCCGCCCCGCCGATCTCCCGCAGGTCGCCCGTCGCCGGGTCCAGCACGCCCAGGCGGCGGTGGTCGGCGGTGCCGTACACGACGACCAGCCGCTCGCCCGCCGGGGCCAGGCAGGCCAGGCCCGGCTTCCAGGCCGCCGCGCCGAACTCCAGCTCCACGGGGGTGAGGTTGCGCGAGGGGGAGCCGTCGAGGTGCACGAGGTGCACGTTCCACCAGCCGGTCGGGTCGGTGACGGCGTACAGGGACTCCTCGTCGCGCCACTCGGCCTGCGTCACCGACTCCTCGGGGCCGCCGGCCACGACCCGGTGGGGGCCCGCGACGCCGTCCGGGGACAGGGGGGCCACGCACAGCTCGGTGCCGTCCCAGGGCATGTCGGGGTGGTTCCAGCCGATCCAGGCGATCCGGGTGCCGCCGGGGGACAGGCGGGGGTTCATCAGGAAATGGTGGGCGCGGGCGACGACCCTGAGCGGGCCGCCGTCCAGGGGGACCGCGACCAGGTCACGCGCGTCGTCGATCTCGCGGACCGCCCACACCTCGTCGCGGCCGGGCGGCAGGTAGAGGTCGCCGTACCGGGCTGGGCCCTCGGGGGTCAGGGCGACCGGCTCGGCGGCCGTCCCCGAAGCGCCGTCCAGGCGGTAGAGCCGCTGGTCGGCCCAATGGGTGAAGACCAGGCCGCCGCCCGGCAGCGGGCGCCAGGAGCGGCCGCCGTACTCGACCAGGCGGTTGCGGGCGTTCCAGCCCGGAGGCAGCGCGTCGGCGCGCGAGCCGTCGGGCAGGCGGCGCACCACACAGCGCCTGCCGCCCTCGTGCGGGCGCGGCTCGTCCCACCACACCTCCACGCCCTCGGGCGTGGCGACGGCCTCCACCCACTGGGGGCCGCCGTCGGTACGCGCCACATCGATCGGTCGAATACTCATGAAAGATCACCAATTGCCGTTGGTACAGGGAGGCAGCGGGTGCCCGGGCGGGTGGAGGACGTACACGATGCCGCCGCTGCCCGAGCTCCTCAGCCACACGTTCTCGAACGCTGCCCGCGGGTAGATCCGCCGAACCTCGCCGTCCGCGGGCGCGGCGGGGTCGTTGACGACGACGTCGCCCCCGGCGGTGAAGCCGGTGACGACGAGGATGTGCCCGTTCGTGGAGTAGCCGGCGCCGGGCAGCTCGTGGGCCCGGAACGACAGCGAGGCGATCACCGGGATCCCCGCCAGCACGAACGCCTCCAGCTCGGCCGCCGACAGCAGCCTGGTCACGAAGCCGGTCAGCCCGTAGCGCCCGGCGTAGGCCACGTTGAACGGCCAGTTCCCGGTGCCCTGGTAGCCGTCGTCGTAGGTGCCCATGGCCGCGTGGTCCACCGCCGGGGCGGGGTCGTCCGCGCCCACCCAGGCCAGCTCGCCGGGCCCGGGGCCGCGGCCCCAGAAGGCCAGCACCATCGCCACCGAGGCGGGGCTGCACCAGTTCGCGCCGCCGCCGTCCCAGTGCGGGTGGTGCCCGGCGTGCGCGTACTGGGAGTGGCCGGGCACGTCCAGCTCGACGTGCCCGGCCACCCCTGGCGTGCTCACCGTGACCGGACGCTGCGGCAGGGCCGAGGCCAGCACGCCGAGAGAGGTCATCCGCGCGCCCTCGCCGCGCGCGGTGACCCTCAGCTGGAACGCCACGACCGGCCGCCTGGCCACGAACGTGTCCACGGCCACGTCGCCGTCCTCGTCGCCCTGGCCGGGAACCGAGGTGCGCGGCCCGTGCTCGGACCACCGGCCCATGACGTACCACTTGGTCAGCGTGCCCGCCCCGGTCCTGGCCCGCAGCTCCACCTCGACCCCGCCGCCGGGCGGGGTGCGCGCGGTCCACGAGGGCACGAGCTGGGTGGCCGCGAAGCCGACCCGGTGTTCCTCGCTGGTCCACGTGCCTCCGGGCACGGTGAGACGGGTGAAGGCGACGCGCGCCAGATCGACGGTGAGCACCAGCCATATTGTGGTTTCACACCCGGTGTCGCACATCGGTTGGTTTACGTACCAGCCCGGACGTGCCCCCTCAGCGCGCGGGACGCCGGGGACGCGCGCGGCGCCCCCGGCGGGGCCGGATCAGAGGTAGAGGCCGGTGGACTCGTCGGTGCCCGCCGGGGCGATCGCGCGCCCGGCGCGCAGGGCGTACAGCTCGGCGAGGGTCGCCCCCGAGGCGCCCACACCCTGCGACGACCCCAGCCAGGCGACGGCCTCGTCCCTGGTCAGCGGGCCCACCTCGATCTGCGCCAGGCACCGGCCCGGACGGATCACGGCCGGGTGCAGGCGGGTCAGGTCTTCGTTCGTGGTGATGGCCA
This sequence comes from Nonomuraea sp. NPDC049624, assembly GCF_040675255.1. Classification (NCBI taxonomy): domain Bacteria; kingdom Bacillati; phylum Actinomycetota; class Actinomycetes; order Streptosporangiales; family Streptosporangiaceae; genus Nonomuraea; species Nonomuraea sp. NPDC049624. Next base: position 788,586 of record NZ_JBFAOR010000003.1, read on the forward strand.
CCAGCACGTCGCGGCCCTGGCCGAGCAGGCCGTCGGTGAGGTTGAGCAGCCGCGACAGCCCCTGCCCCGCCTGGGCCTTGGCGCCCGAGCTGATCAGCTCGTCGCAGTCCTCCAGCACCAGCAGGCGCCACCGCTGCGTGTCGTCGTCGGTGTCGTAGCCGACCGCCACCTCCATCAGGTAGCCCGGGTCGTTGAACAGCCGCTCGGGGTCGAGCACGCAGTCGACCTGGCACCAGTCGTGCCACTGCTTGGCCAGCGTGCGCAGCAGCGTGGTCTTGCCGGTGCCCGGCTGGCCGTGCAGCAGGATGAGCCGGCCGTTGACGTCGGCGGGCGTGGTCGCCATCAGGCGGCCGAGCGCCGGGCGCACCTGCGCCGAGTAGTTCGTGCCGATCTCGTCCCACGGCTGGGCGGTGATCGGCTTCTCCGACCGGTTGCCGCCGTGGGAGCCGCGCCACCAGAAGCCCATCTCGACGTGGTCGGCGTCGGGCATCGGCTCCTCGGCGCCGTCGATGCTCTCCTTCAGCACCGAGGCGGCCAGCTCCTCGCTGGCCGCCGTCACGCTCACCGTGGCGGTGCGGTTGCGGTGCCGCACGACCCGCAGCGTCCAGCCCTCGCCGCAGATGAGCCGCGACTCCGAACCGTCCTCCACCTGCGCGGTGCGCAGCACCCGGCCCTCGGCCGGCTGCAACCGGGCGTCCGGACGTACGCGCTCCAGATTGGCCAGCTTGGACCAGGGCTGGACGCCGGTCGCGAACGGCGACAACGCCAGCGCGTCGATGACGTCGATCGCTGAGTCGGCGTCGTCGATCCAGATGTTCATCGGCAGTTCGGACGAGGAGTCCGCACTGGGGAACGGCACCTCCCTGATCACAGACATAGGTAAAGGATCTCCTTCGTGGGCTCGGATGTCGAAGGGTTATGCGGGTGGTTCGGTCACTTCTTGGTGAGATTGCCGGTCTGGGTGACCATGCCCAGGCCGGGCACGTCCCGCCAGGTGTAGGTGAGAGTGTCGCCTTCCAGCTCCAGCCAGACAGTACCCGGGATGCAGCCGCCCGTGGACGTCCCGAGGGAGAAAGTCAGCCGGTCCGGGCGCACCTCGGTCAGGGTGATCGTGGCGGCGCAGTCGACCTGGGAGTCCTTCTCCTTCCAGGCCGCCCGTGACTGGCCGGCCTTCAGTTCGACCGTGTTCTCGGCCCCGTCGGGGTCGAGCGGGTTGGTGGTGTCGGTGTGGCCCGACCAGGTGCCGGCGAAGGCCGCCGGGATCTTCAGATCGCCGGTGCCGCCGGTGGCCGGCGCCGTAGCGGCCGGGGAGGTGGCGGCGGGCGTGGCCGGGCCGGTGGCCGTGGACGGCGGCGCGGACGGAGGTGCGGAGGGCGGGCTGGACAGGGCGGCGGCCGTGGACGGCGGCGGGGTGGACCGGGTGGCGGTCGAGCCGGGCGTGCGGGTGGTCAGCAGCACCACGCCGCCCGCCACGGCCAGGGCCAGCAGGGCCGCTCCCGCGCCGACCAGGGCGCGGCGTCCCCGATTTCGGGCCGCGCGGCTCTCGCGCGTGTCGGCCGCCCCCGGATCGAGCCTCGGAGACCGCGTTCCCCGCCCTGCTCCCGGCCCCATCTCCGGTCCCGGCCCCGTTCCCGGTCCAGCTCCCCGGCCCGGTCCCGGTCCCGGTCCTCGCCCGGCTCCCGGCGCCGATCCAGGTACCGCGCCCGGGCCCGCGCCCGGGCCTGTGGCCGGGCTGGGGGAGACCAGGGTCATCAGGAGGGCGGCGGCCGTCGGGCGGTGGGCGGGGTCCTTGGCCAGGGCGCCGGCGACCGGCCCGCGCAGCCGGGGCGGCAGCGCCGACAGGTCGGGCTCGGCGTGCAGCACCCGGTGCAGCACCGCCGGCACGGTGTCCGCCCCGAACGGGCTGACCCCCGTGGCCGCGTAGACCATGGTCGCCCCCCACGCGAACACGTCGGAGGCCCCCGAGGCGGGCGAGCCCGCGATCTGCTCCGGCGACAGGTACGCGGGCGTGCCGACCAGCCCCGAGGTGTGCGTCGCCGCCCCCTCGGCCCTGGCGATGCCGAAGTCCACCACCCGCGGCCCGTCCGGCCCGAGCAGCACGTTGGACGGCTTGAAGTCACGGTGGACGACCCCGGCCGCGTGGATGGCCGCCAGCGCGGTGGCCGTGCCGACCGCCAGGCGTTCCAGCTCCCCGCCGCGCAGCGGGCCGCGCCCGGCGGTGCTCCCGGCGGTGCTCCCGGTCGTGCCCCCGGCGGTGCCAGCGGCCGACCGCCCGGCCACCCGGTCGGCCAGCGAGGGCCCGTCCACGAACTCGCTCACCACGTACGGCCGCGAGCCCCGCGTCGAGACGTCGAGCACGCGGGCCGTGCAGAAGGAGGCGATCGACTCCAGCGCGTCGAGCTCGCGCGCCAGCCTGGCCCGGGTCTCCTGGTCACCGGCGTTGAGCAGCTTGACCGCGACCGGCTCCCCGGAGGCGGAGTGGGCCAGGTAGACCACGCCCTGCCCGCCCTCGCCCAGACGCCCGGCCAGCCGGAAATCGCCCAGGAACGCCGGATCGTCCGGTGTGAGGGGGATCACCATGGCGGCTACGTTACCGCTCGCCATGCGGAAGCCAAGATCGCCCGGTACCTTGTGACGTCGGTTAAATCACTCCTTACACGGAGGTATCGGGGAAGTGTCGAGGATCACGGTCCGCGAACGGGCGCGGTACTGGTTCGACAACACCATGTCCAGGGGGACGGCCTCGCTCATCGGCTGGCTCGCGGTGGTGTCGGTCGCACTCATCCTCGTGGTGGCCGCGCTCACGCTCTGGCTCGCGCCCCACGAGCCCGACGGCGTCAGCGGCCCCGGGCAGGTGTTGTGGATCGCCCTCATGCACGCCCTCACCCCCAGCAAGGTCGCCAGCGACAAGGGCTCGTTCGGCTACATGACCGTCATGTTCGCCGGGTCGCTGGGCGGCATCTTCATCGTCAGCATGCTCGTCGGCCTGCTGTCCAACGGCCTCAAGCAGAAGGTGGACCGCCTGCGCAGGGGCCGCTCGCGCATCGTCGAGTCCGGCCACACCGTGGTGCTCGGCTGGTCCGACCAGGTGTTCACGATCGTCACCGAGCTCGTCAAGGCGCACGCCAGCCAGAAGAACTCGGTCATCGCCGTCCTGGCCGACCGCGACAAGCTCGCCATGGAGGAGGACATCCGCGAGCACGTCGGCGACCTCGGCAGGACCCGCCTGGTCTGCCGCACCGGACGTCCCACCGAGCCGCGCGACCTCGGCCTGATGAACCTCACCGCCGCCAGGTCCGTCGTCGTGCTCTCACCCGAGGGCGAGGACCCCGACGCGCACGTCATCAAGATCCTGCTCGCCCTGGCCAAGCGGCACGGCTCCCACCCGCCCGTGGTCGCCGCCCTCGCCTCCGCCCGCAACCTGGCCGCCGCCCGGCTGGCCGGCGGCGCGGACGTGCACCTCGTGGACTCCGACGACACCGCCTCGCGGCTGATCGTGCAGTCCTCCCGCCAGTCCGGCATGTCCGTCGTCTGCATGGACCTGCTCAACTTCGACGGCGGCGAGATCTACCTGCGCGCCGACGAGGAACTGGTCGGCGCCACCTACAGCCAGGCCCTGCACGCCTACGAGACCGCCGCCGTCATCGGCTTACGCGGCCCGGCCGGCGTCGTGCTCAACCCGCCCATGGACACCGTCATCACGGCCAAGGACCAGATCGTCGTCATCGCCCACGACGACTCCCACATCAGGCTCGCCACCGGCGAGCCCCCGATCGACGAACAGGCCGTCATCACCGCCGCCGCCCCGAAGCCCGAGCCCGAACGCACCCTCCTGCTCAACTGGAACGGCCGCGCCGAGCAGATCGTGCGCTACCTGGACGGCTACGTCTCCACGGGCTCGGTCCTGGACATCGCCGCCGACCACCCCAAGGCCGGCGCCGGCCTGACCGGGCTGCGCACCCTCACCGTCAACGTCAAGGACTGCGACACCACCGACCGGTACGCGCTGGAATCCCTCGGCGTCGGCCTCTACCAGCACGTCATCGTCCTGTCCGACGACCGCTTCGACCCCCACCACGCCGACACCCGCACGCTCATGACCCTGCTCCAGCTCCGCGACATGCAGAGCACGCTCGGCGAGCACTACTCGATCGTCAGCGAGATGCACGACGAGGGCAACCGGGCGCTGGCCGAGGTCACCGAGGCCGACGACATCGTCATCAGCGACACCGTCATCGGCCTGCTGCTGGCCCAGCTCGCCGAGAACCGGCACCTCGCCGACGTGTTCGGCTACCTGTTCGACTCGCACGGCTCGGAGATCTACCCCCGGCCCGCCGCCTCCTACGTCGAGACCGGCGCCGAGGTCACCTTCGCCACCATCGTCGAGGCGGCCCGGCGCAGGGGCGAGACCGCGATCGGCTACCGCGACAACGTCTCCAGGAACGTCCCGCCGCACTACGGCATCGTGCTGAACCCCGCCAAGAGCGACACCGTCGTCCTCGGCCGGCAGGACTCGGTGATCGTCCTGGCCGAACGCTGACCCCGCGGCCCGGCCCGGGAGCCGTGGGCTACCGTGTGCGGCGTGAGGACCATCGACTGGGCCGGCGACGCCGTCGAGCTCGTGGACCAGACCCTGCTGCCCGGCCGGTGCGTGCGGCTGCGCGTGGAGACCGTGGCCGAGCTCGTCGCGGCGATCAGGCGGCTGGCCGTGCGCGGCGCCCCCGCGCTCGGCGTGGCCGGCGCGCTCGGCGTCGTGCTCGCCGACGGCGACCTCGGCCAGATCGCCGAGCTGCGCGCGGCCCGCCCGACCGCCGCCAACCTGGCCTGGGGCGTCGACCAGGCCGCCGCCCACCTGGACGAGGGCAGGCAGGCGGTGCTGGCGGCGGCGCTGCGGATCCGCGACGACGACATCGCCGCCTGCCTGGCCATGGGCGAGCGCGGCGCCGCCCTGCTGGAGGGCGACCGGCTGCGGATCATGACCGTGTGCAACACCGGCGGCCTGGCCGCCGTCGAACGCGGCACCGCCCTCGGCGTCGTCCAGACCCTGCACGAACGCGGCCGCCTGGCCGAGGTGCTCGCCCTGGAGACCCGCCCGCTGCTCCAGGGCGCCCGGCTCACCACCTGGGAACTGGCCAGGATGGGCGCGCCGCACCGGCTGGTCGCCGACTCGGCGGGGCCGTACCTGCTGGCCAAGGGCGAGGTGGACGCGGTGCTCATCGGCGCCGACCGCATCGCCGCCAACGGCGACACCGCCAACAAGATCGGCTCGTACGCGCTCGCGCTCGGCGCCGAACGGGCCGGCGTGCCGTTCATCGTGGTCGCGCCCGAGTCCACCATCGACCCCGCCACCCCGACCGGCGACCACATCGAGATCGAGGACCGCGACCCCGAGGAGATCCTCACCGTCGGAGGTGTACGCCTGGCGCCCGAGGGCACACAGGCGCTGAACCCCGCGTTCGACGTGACGCCGCACGATCTGATCACCGCGATCGTGACCGAACGGCGGGTGATCAGACCGTGAAATAACGCGATCCCCTGACCTGCTCACCTCGCTGGCGTTACGCTCGGTCGTCCCGATATCTACTCTCGGAGAGCACTCGTGGACATCGATCTGGTGTTACGCCGCGACTGGCAGGCACGCGCGCCCCGCGGCGCCTACACCCAGCTTGACTCGACCAAGGGCGTCAAGGTCCACTACACCGGCGGCCGGGTCGAACCCGCCATCCTGTCCGACCACGCCGGCTGCGTCTCCCTCGTGCGGTCGATCCAGGCGTACCACATGGACGGCAACGGCTGGATGGACATCGGATACAGCTTCGTCGCCTGTCCGCACCGGAAGGTCTTCGAGGGGCGGGGGCTGCACCATCTGCCGGCGGCCAACGGTCCCGGGCTCAACAGCGGTCACTACGCCGTGCTCGGTCTGGTCGGCAACGCCGGGCTCGTCCAGCCGCCCGACGCGATGCTCGACGCCGTCCTCGACGCCGTCCAGTACGTCCGCGACCGGGGCGGCGCGGGCAAGGAGATCAAGGGCCACCGCGACGGCTACTCCACCGACTGCCCCGGCGACCCCCTGTACGCCTGGATCAGGCGCGGCGCGCCCCGCCCCGGCGGAGGCACCACCCCGCCCCCGCCCAAGGGCGCGCCGCCCTTCCCCGGCCGGCTGCTGAAGTACCCGCCGGTCATGGAGGGCGAGGACGTGCGCACCTGGCAGCGGCAGATGCACAAGCGCGGCCACGACCTGACCGTCGACGGCGCGTACGGCGCCCGCTCGCGCGACGTGTGCCGCACGTTCCAGCGCGAGCAGGGCGTCGAGGACGACGGGATCGTGGGCCCGCTCACGTGGAGGCTGGCGTGGGAGGCGCCGCTCGCCGACGGGTAACCCCCGGATTACTGCGGCGGCCGGGCAGCGCCTACTATCCGTTGCATGGAACTGGCAGCGGGCTTTCCTCCCACCACTCGCGACGACTGGCGGGGGCTGGCGGTCGAGGTCCTGCGCAAGTCGGGGGTCGAGGCGGGCTCGCCCGAGGAGGAGCTGTCCAGCCCGACCTACGACGGCGTGCCGGTCGCGCCGCTCTACGACGCGGGTGACCTGCCGGGCGATCCGGGGCTGCCGGGCGCGCCGCCGTTCACGCGGGGGGCGCGGGCGCGGCCCGGCTGGGACGTCCGGCAGCGGCACGCCGTGGCCGACCCCGAGGCGGTGCTGGCCGACCTGGAGAACGGCGTCACCTCGCTCTGGCTGGTCGTCGGCGACGGCGCGATCCCGGTGGGCGCGCTGCCCGCCGTGCTGAAGGACGTCTACCTCGACCTGGCCCCGATCGTGCTGGAGGCGGGGGAGCACACGCGGGAGGCAGCGGAGGCGCTGTTCGGCCTGGCCGCCGCGCAGGGCGTCACGCCCAGCGGCAACCTGGGCGCGAGCGGCGTCGAGGGGGCGGAGCTGGCCGGGCGGTGCGTCGCGGTCCCGGGGCTGCGCGCGGTCATGGTCGACGCCACGCCGTACCACGACGCGGGCGCCGCCGACGCCGAGGAGCTGGGCTGCTCGATCGCGCGGGGCGTGGCCGAGCTGCGCACGCTCACCGGCGCCGGCCTCACGGTTGAGCAAGCGCTAGGCCAGATCGACTTCCGGTACGCCGCCACCGCCGACCAGTTCGCCACCATCGCCAAGCTGCGCGCGGCGCGCCGGTTGTGGGCCAGGGTGGCCGAGGTGTGCGGCGCCGCCGAGCACGGCGGCCAGCGCCAGCACGCCGTCACCAGCACGGCCATGATGACCGCCCGCGACCCCTGGGTGAACATGCTGCGCACCACGCTGGCCTGCTTCGCGGCGGGCGTCGGCGGGGCGGAGGCGGTCACCGTCCAGCCGTTCGACGCCGCGCTCGGCCTGCCCGACGCCTTCTCCCGGCGCATCGCCCGCAACACGCAGTCGCTGCTGCTGGAGGAGTCGGGGATCGGGCGGGTCGCCGACCCCGCCGGCGGCTCCTGGTACGTCGAGCGGCGCACCGCCGACCTGGCCGAGAGCGCCTGGGCGTGGTTCCAGGAGATCGAGGCCGGCGGGGGCGTGGCGGCCGCCGGCGAGCTGATCGAGCGGCGCGTCGCCGCCACCCGGGCCCGCCGCGCCGACGACATCGCCCACCGCCGCTTCCCGATCACCGGCGTCAGCGAGTTCCCCGATCCCGGCGAGAAGCCGCTGCGCCGGCCACCCGCCCCCGCCGGGCGGCCGGTGGCCCGCTACGCCCAGGAGTTCGAGGCGCTGCGCGACGTGGCCGACGCCCTGCCCGAGCGTCCCAAGGTGTTCCTGGCCACCATCGGGCCGGTCGCCGCGCACACCGCGCGGGCCACCTTCGCCGCCAACCTGTTCCACGCCGGCGGCCTGGCCACCGAGACCGCCGGGCCGGGCGCCGACCCCGAGCAGATCGCCACCGCCTTCGCCGTGAGCGGCGCCGCCGTCGCCTGCCTGTGCTCCACCGACAAGCTCTACGCCCAGCACGCCCGCGCCGTGGCCGCCGCCCTGCGGCACGCGGGGGCGAGACGCGTCTGGCTGGCGGGGAAGGGAGACTACGAGGGCGTGGACGCCTGCCTCTACGCGGGGTGCGACGCGCTCGCCGTGCTCCGTCAGACGTTCGAGGACCTGGAGGTGCTGCGATGATCCCCGACTTCTCGGGCGTCCCGCTCGGGCCGGGGGCCGGCTCCGGCGCGGCGGCCGTTCCCGGGGGCGAGGTGTGGGAGACGCCGGAGGGCATCGGGGTCAAGCCGCTCTACACGGCCGCCGACCTCGACGGGCTCGACTTCCTGCACACCTATCCCGGCGCGGCCCCGTACCTGCGCGGGCCCTACCCCACCATGTACGTCAACCAGCCCTGGACGATCCGCCAGTACGCGGGCTTCTCCACGGCGGAGGACTCCAACGCCTTCTACCGGCGCAACCTGGCGGCCGGGCAGAAGGGCCTGTCGGTCGCCTTCGACCTGGCCACGCACCGGGGTTACGACTCCGACCACCCGCGCGTGGCCGGCGACGTCGGCATGGCCGGGGTGGCGATCGACTCCATCTACGACATGCGGCAGCTCTTCGACGGCATCCCGCTCGACCGCATGTCGGTGTCGATGACCATGAACGGCGCGGTGCTGCCCGTGCTCGCGATGTACATCGTGGCGGCCGAGGAGCAGGGCGTCGCGCCGGAGGAGCTGGCCGGGACCATCCAGAACGACATCCTCAAGGAGTTCATGGTCCGCAACACCTACATCTATCCGCCGGCCCCTTCGATGCGCATAATTTCGGATATTTTCGCTTATACGAGCGAGAAGATGCCGAAGTTCAACTCGATCAGCATTTCTGGGTATCACATCCAGGAAGCCGGGGCGACCTGCGACCTCGAACTCGCCTACACCCTCGCCGACGGCGTCGAGTACCTGCGCGCCGGGATCGCCGCCGGCATGGACGTCGACCGGTTCGCCCCCCGGCTGTCGTTCTTCTGGTGCATCGGCATGAACTTCTTCATGGAGGTCGCCAAGCTGCGCGCCGCCCGGCTGCTGTGGGCCAAGCTGGTGTCGCGGTTCGGGGCGGCCAACCCCAAGTCGCTGAGCCTGCGCACGCACAGCCAGACCTCCGGCTGGTCGCTCACCGCCCAGGACGTCTTCAACAACGTCGCCCGCACCTGCGTCGAGGCCATGGCCGCCACCCAGGGCCACACCCAGTCGCTGCACACCAACGCCCTCGACGAGGCGCTCGCGCTGCCCACCGACTTCTCGGCCCGCATCGCCCGCAACACCCAGCTCCTCCTGCAGCAGGAGTCGGGCACCACCCAGGTCATCGACCCCTGGGGCGGCTCCTACTACGTCGAGCGGCTCACCCACGACCTCGCCGAGCGCGCCTGGGCCCACATCGAGGAGGTCGAGGCGGCCGGCGGCATGGCCAGGGCCATCGAGGCGGGCCTGCCCAAGCTGCGCATCGAGGAGGCCGCGGCCCGTACCCAGGCCCGCATCGACTCCGGCCGCCAGCCGGTCATCGGGGTCAACAAGTACCGCGCCGCCGACGACGAGCCCATCGAGGTGCTCAAGGTCGACAACAGCGCCGTACGCGCCCAGCAGCTCGACAAGCTGGCCCGCCTCAGGGCCGAACGCGACGGCGAGGCCGTGCAGCGCGCCCTCGACGCGCTCACCAAGGCCGCCGAGAACCCCGCGCCGGGCCTCGACGCCAACCTGCTCAAGCTCTCCGTGGACGCCGCCCGCGCCAAGGCCACCGTCGGCGAGATCTCCGACGCCCTGGAGCGGGTGTTCGGCCGGCACGCCGAGCAGGTGCGTACCATCTCCGGTGTGTACCGCGACGAGTCAGGGCCGGCCGAGGCCATCGAGCGCGTCCGCGAGGCCTGCGCCGACTTCGAGCGGGACGAGGGCCGCCGCCCGCGCATCCTGGTCGCCAAAATGGGCCAGGACGGCCACGACCGGGGCCAGAAGGTGATCGCCACCGCCTTCGCCGACCTGGGCTTCGACGTCGACGTCGGCCCGCTGTTCCAGACGCCGGAAGAGGTGGCCAGGCAGGCGGTCGAGGCCGACGTGCACATCGTGGGCGTCTCGTCGCTGGCGGCGGGGCATCTCACGCTGGTGCCCGCGCTGCGGCGCGCCCTGGCCGACCTCGACGCCGCGGACATCATGATCGTGGTGGGCGGCGTCATCCCGCCGGGCGACCACGACGAGCTGCGCGCCGCCGGCGCCGCCGCCATCTTCCCGCCGGGCACGGTGATCGCCGACGCCGCCCTCGACCTGCTCCGGACGCTCACCGGCCGCCCGTAGCCCGGCGGGTCACCGGCCGCCCGTGACCCGCCGGGCGGCTCGCCGGGAAGGTCGCCGGCCGCCTGTGACCCGCCGGGCGGCTCGGCCGGGTCAGAGGGCGTCGTCGCAGACGGTGACGGCGACGGTGCGCCGGCGGGCGACGGGCGCGGTGATCTGGAGCGTGACGCTGTGGGGGCCGGCGTCCGTCAGCGCGGTCGGCGAGGTCAGGTGCCGGGGGGCGTCCTCGGTGACGGTGGCCGAGGCGCGGGCGGTGACCGTGCCGTCGACGATCCAGGTGTAGCGGAGGGTGACCGGGGCGCCGGTCCTGGTCACCGCCGCCTGGAGCCGTACCGCGCCGTCCCAGCAGTCGCCGTTCCTGGTGCCGCCGGACGGGCGCAGGGGGGCCAGGGTGAGGCGGTCGGGGGACGGGGTCGTGCCGGAGGTGCTCTCGTCCTGCGGGCCGGGGACCGGGGTGCGGGTGTGCCGGGGACGTCGCGTGGGGGAGGTCGCGGTGCCGGGGGTGGGAGCGAGGGTGGGGGCGGTGGTCACGTCGGCCACGTGGGTGGCCTTGGGCGTGGGCGTCGAAGGGGTGAGCCACACGATCGCGCCCGACAACACCAGCACGGACACCCCGGAGACCCCGGCCACCACCGCCGTCTTCACCCGCCGCCGCACCCGCACCTTGGGCGCTGCCCCCGGCTTGGCGGCCTGCGCTGCCATGGCCGGGGTGGGGGCCGGGGCCGGGGCCGGGGTCTGCGGTCCGGGCGGCCCCCCTTGGGGAAAGGGCGGCGTGCCCGCCACCAGGCGCAGCCCGGTCGTCCCGGACGCGGCCTCCGACGCCCCCGAGGGGGCCGAACGGGCCGCCGCCGCGGCAGGCGCCGGGCGGGCCGATGTCCCGGAGGGGGTTGGGTGGGGCGCGGTTGCCGAGGGGGGCGGGCCGGGGGCGGGGGTGGTGAGCAGGTGGCGGAGGACGTCGGCCATGGGCGGGCGGCGGGCGGGGTCCTTGGTCAGGCAGGCGAGGACCACGCCGAGCAGCGGTTGCGGCAGGTCGCCGGTGCGGGGTTCGTCGTGCAGGATGCGGTTGATCACCGCCGGCAGCGAGTCCTCGCCGAACGGCGGCATCCCCGTCGCCGCGAACACGATCACCGACGCCCACGCGAACACGTCCGCGGGCGCGCCCGCCTGCTGTCCCGAGAGCTGCTCGGGCGCCATGTACGCGGGCGTGCCCGTGATGGCGCCGGTCGGGCTCACCCCCGTCCCGAACGCCGCCGAGACGCCGAGGTCGGTCACCCGCGGACCGTCCGGCCCGAGCAGCACGTTGGACGGCTTGAAGTCGCGGTGCGCGACGCCCGCCCGGTGCGCCTCGGCCAGCGCCGTCGCGGTCGTCACCGCCAGCCGCCGCAGCTCGTCCGCGCCGCGCAGGGGGCCGGCCTCCTGGAGGGAGGGCCCGTCCACGTACTCGGTCACGACGTACGGCCGGCCCCTGACCGAGGCGTCCAGCACCCGCGCGACGCAGGACGGCTCCACGGCACGCGCGGCGGCGAGCTCCCTGGCGAACGGCTCACCGGCGGTGACGCCCTCGGCGAGCACCTTGACGGCCACCGGACCGCCGTCGCGCCCGCGTGCGAGGTAGACGACACCGTGGCCGCCCGCGCCGAGCCGCCCGGCCAGCCGGTAGGGTCCCACCGCCGCCGGGTCGCCCTCGCGGAGGGGTTCGACGTTGGGCATGAGGGGAGTGACTCCTGTGACGGCTGTGATCAGAACTCCAGCACCTTACTGGCAAATAACCGGACTTGTCAGAAGTTAGGCTGATCAACGAGAAGAAAGAGGTGAACCGGGTGCGCTCGCTGGAGGACTACGCCCAAGGCGTACGGGCAGGCTCCCGTACGTGGATCGCCCGCGCGATCACCCTGGTCGAGTCGACCAGACCGGACCACATGGCGCTGGCCCAGCGGCTGCTCGTCGAGCTCACCCCGCTGTCCGGCCGGGCCCGCCGGGTCGGCGTCTCCGGCGTGCCCGGCGTGGGCAAGTCCACGTTCATCGACGCGCTCGGCACGTACCTCACCGGCCAGGGGCACCAGGTGGCCGTGCTGGCCGTCGACCCCTCCTCGACGAGGACGGGCGGCAGCATCCTCGGCGACAAGACCCGGATGGCACGGTTGTCGACCGATCCGGCGGCGTTCATCCGCCCGTCGCCGACCTCCGGCACGCTCGGCGGCGTCACGAAGGCGACCAGGGAGGCCATGGTCGTGGTGGAGGCCGCCGGGTTCGACGTGGTGCTGGTCGAGACCGTCGGGGTCGGGCAGTCGGAGACCGCCGTGGCCGACATGGTGGACACGTTCCTGCTGCTCACCCTGGCCCGAACCGGCGACCAGCTCCAGGGGATCAAGAAGGGCGTGCTGGAGCTGGCCGACGTGATCGCGGTCAACAAGGCCGACGGCGAGTACGAGCTCGCGGCCAGGAAGGCGGCCAGGGAACTGGCCGGAGCGCTGCGCATGCTGCGTTCGGACGCCGGGCCGCCGCCCGTCCTGACCTGCAGCGGGCTCACCGGGGACGGCCTGGAGGAGTTGTGGCGGCGCATCCTGGCCCATCAGGGCTCGCTGGACCTGGCCGCCAAGCGCCGCCGCCAGCAGGTCCAGTGGACCTGGACGCTGGTCCGTGACCGCCTGCTCGCCGAGCTGCGTCATGACCCCGAGGTGGCGGCGATCACGGCGGAGGTCGAGCGGGAGGTGCTGGCGGGGGAGCTGACCCCGGCACTCGCCGCCGACCGCCTGCTGTCGGTGTTCAAACGGCCCTGACGTCCGGCGGCCGGGGGCTCTCCACTCCCCGGAGGAACAGACTTGCGCCCGGGGGAGAAATATCCGTATCCGCAGCGTCATCTCCGATCCGACGGCTTGAGCGGGACATGTCACGATGTCGCGCAACCGACGTGGGGAGAAGCGTAGATGGGTGCGGAACCGATGCTGCCCGGAACGGTGGCGGCGGCCCTGGAGGAGTACGGCCGCCTGCTGGCCGGGCACGGCATCACGTGGGGCGAGCCGGAGATCCACTACGTGAAGTTCTTCGCCCGGCGCAGGGTGCTGCCGCCCTCGTTGTTCGGCACGTTCTGGCGGCTGGCCTTCGAGGAGGCCGCGCGGCTGCACCCGGGGCAGCCGATCGACCGGCTGGCCGCCCACCTCGCCGAGCCCGACTACGACCGGGTGCTGCGCGACACCCTGGCCGGCGAGCTGCCGCAGCACCTGGCCGCGCTGCGCGTCGGCCCGGACGGGATCGAGCTGCGGGGAGCGCCGGTCACCGTCCTGGCCCCCGGAGAGCCGCCCTCCGGGCGCGGCGCGGAGAAGATCTTCCTGCTCGTCGACTCCTCCCGCGACACCCCCTGCCCGGTCAGCGTGGACGACGCCCGCCGCGAGCTGGCCCCCCGCGGCGCCTGGCTGGTCGAGGCCGAGGCGGGCAGCGTGATCGTGGCCGACGGGCAGCGCGTCCGGCTCGACGCCCTGCTGCGCCCGGTCCCCGCCGCCCGGCTCACCCTGGTGGCGGGGCAGCCGTGCCGGTGGAGCGTCGCCTCCCGGGACGGCCGCGGCTGGTACCCGCCCGGCGTCCCGGCCCGCCACGACTACCACGGCAGGCCCTACTTCCACGGTGACGGCCGCACCCTCGACGTCCCGGCCGGACCGCTGACGATCACCGTCACCAGGGGCATGGAGTACGCCGAGTCCGCCCTGGACGTCACCCTGGCCCCGGGCGAGGAACGCGTGGTCCGGCTCACCCCGGAACGCCTCTACGACGCCGCCGCCCGCGGCTGGTACGGCGGTGACCTGCACGTCCACCTCAACTGGGCCGGCGACCTGGTGGGCCTGCCCGCCGACGCGGCCGCCGCCCAGCTCGGCGAGGACCTGCACGTGCTCAATCTGCTCGCCGGGAACGTCTCCGGGCCGCGCGTCTACGACCGGGAGGCCCTCGACCACTGGGCGGGGGAGGACCTGCCCTGGTCCGACGCCACCCACCTGGCCCGCATGGGCGTCGAGTACCGCAACGACCTGCTCGGCCACGTCTACGCCTTCGCCCCCGAACGCGCGCCGGGCCGGTTCCACACCGGGTTCGCCGGCGACGCCGACTGGCCGCCGAACGCCGAGGGGCTGCGCGAGCTGCGCGGCCTCGGCGCGGTCCTCGGCTACAGCCACCCCTTCGCCACGCCGCTGGCCGACGGCGACCCGCCCAGGGCCGTCGTCTCCCCGGCGCCGCGCAACTGCGCCGCCCGCGAGCTGGTCGCCGACGCCGCGCTCGGCCTGGTGGACAGCCTCGACGTGCTCACCCACGCCTCGATCCCGTCCACGGCCGCCGTCTACCGGCGGCTGATCGGCGCCGGCAACCGGCTCGCCGTCACGGCGGGGACCGACTCGATGATCTCCTTCACGCGGGCGGACAACCAGTCCAGCCCGCCCGGCTGGGCCCGCGTCTACGCCCGGGTGGAGGGCGAGCTGACCGCCCGCGCGTTCGCCGACGCGGTACGGGCGGGCCGCACGTTCGCCACCACCGGCCCCTGGCTGGAGCTGACGGTGGACGGGCACGGCCCCGGCCACGTCATCGACGCCCGTCCCGGCGACCACGTCCGCGTCACCGCCACCGCGATCGGCCCGGAGGTGGCCGCCGTGCGCGTCCGTACGGCCGAGGGCGTGCGCGCGGGCGCGGAACGGCTCCCGGCCGGCGAGCGGCGCCCCGGCGGCGAGGAGCGGCTGACCGTGACGGCCGACCTGCGCGTGGACGAGCCGACGTACGTGCTGGCCGAGGTCGTGTGCGACCCGCACCCGCGCACCATGACCGGCACCGGCTACGCCCTGACCAGCCCCGTCCACGTGGACCTGGCCGGCCGCCGGGTGGCCAGGCGCGAGGACGTGCGCTGGTGCCTGGAGTGGCTGGACCTGCTGGAGGAGCTGATCAGGACGCACGCCCGCCTGACCACCCCCAGCCAGCTCGCCGACCACGTCGCCCTGCTGGACCAGGCCAGAGAGGTCTACCGCGGCCGCCTGTCCTGACGGTTCCCGACCTCCGGCGGCCCCTGGCTCCTCCCCGCGTCCCTTGCTCCTCCCACGCCCCTTGCCCTCTCACGGTCCCTGACCTCCGTACGATCCAAGCCCTCTTACGACTCTGGCCGCCTGTGCTAGATTTTGGCCATGCGGTCAGAAAATCAGTCGGGTGGCCAGAAGGCGCGCTCGTTCATCGAGGAGGCCAGGCGGGCGCAGATCATCGCCTCGGCCGTGGAGGTGATCGCCGAGGTCGGGTTCGGTCAGGCGTCGCTGGCGCGCATCGCCCAGCACGCGGGCATCAGCAAGGGCGTCATCTCCTACCACTTCGCCGGCAAGGAAGAGCTGATGGAGGAGGTGGTCAACAGCGTCTACGGCGAGATCGCCGCCCACGTCATGGCGCGGATCGAGGGCGTCGAAGGCCCCACCGCGATGGTGCGCACGCACATCCTCGCCGTCGCCGAGCACATGCGCGAGCACCGCACCCGGCTCAAGGCCCTCGGCGAGATCTTCTACAACCTGCGCACCGCCGACGGCGAGCCGCGCTACGGCGTCAACGCCAACGACGAGCTCTACCAGGCGATGGAGCAGATCTACGCCTACGGCCAGTCCACCGGCGAGTTCCGCGACTTCGACCGCCGCGTCATGGCCATCACCCACTTCTCCGCCATCGACGACATGTTCGCCTACTGGGTGGCGAACCCCGACCACGACCTCGACGCGCACGCCGCGGAGCTGGCCGACCTGTTCGAGAGGGCATGCAGACGATGAAGACCGAGACCGGCGCCAGGCTTTTAGCCGTCGACAACCTGCGCGTGCTGCTGACCGTGCTGGTCGTCGCCCATCACGTCGCCGTCACCTACGGCAACATCCCGCTGTGGTACTACACCGAGCCGGCCGCCGACCCCTCCGGGGTGGCGCTGGACATCCTGGTGGTCCTCAACCAGGCGTTCTTCATGGGGTTCTTCTTCCTCATCTCCGGCTTCTTCACTCCCGGCTCCCACGACCGCAAGGGCGGGCGCGCGTTCGTCCGCGACCGGCTGGTCAGGCTCGGGGTGCCGCTGCTGGTCTTCCTCCTGCTGCTGCGGCCGCTGCTCACGATCGGCGAGCACGGCATGCCGTTCTGGAAGTGGTACATCGTCTCGTGGGACCCGGGGCCGATGTGGTTCGTCGAGGTGCTGATCGTCTTCACCCTGCTCTACGCGTGGTGGCGGCGTGCGGGCCGGTCCGGCGGCCCTCGGGACGGGACGCAGGAGGCCGGGACGCAGCAGGCCGGGGCACCGAGTCTCAAGGGGGTCGTGCTGTTCACCCTCGGGCTGGCGGCGGCCACGCTCCTGTGGCGGATCCCGGTGCCCCAGGGCACGTACGTGCCGGTGCTCGGGCTGCCCACGCCCTACTTCCTGCCGCAGTACGCGGCGATGTTCGCGGCCGGCGTGGTCGCCTTCCGGCGCGGCTGGTTCGAGGCGCTGCCCAGGCGGGCCGGGCGGGCCGGGTTCGTCGTCGCGGGCGTGGCGACCGTGTTGTTGCTGCCGCTCGCGGCGCTGACCACGGGCCTGGTCGCGGTCGCGGTCAACGCGCTGTGGGAGTCCGTGTTCGCCGTCGGCATGATCGTCGGGCTGGTGGTGCTGTTCAGGGAGCGGTTCGCCCGGCAGGGGCCGCGCGGCGGGTTCCTGTCCGCCAACGCCTACGCGGTCTACGTCATCCATCCGCTGGTGCTGGTCGCCGTGGCCTGGGCGGTGCGGGGGCTGCACGCGGCGGCGGTCGTCAAGTTCGCCCTCGTGCTGGCGGTGTCGCTGCCGTTGTGCTGGGGGCTGGCGTACGCGGTCAGGTCGTTGCCGGGGGCCAGGCGCGTCCTTTGACCGCGGGCTTGACTTTGGGCCTTGCCGGGCCTTCGGCCGCGTGCCACCATCGCGCTAACTCTTAGGAAACTTTCTTAAGAGATTCCGTGAAGGGAAGTGATCGGGGTGCGCCGGATCCTGACGCTGTTCGCCGCCGCGCTGCTGGTGGCGGGCGTCCTGTCGGCCGTCGTGCCGGCCCCGCCGGCCGGGGCGGCCACGTGCGCGACGCCGTGGAACGCCACGACGGCCTACAACGGCGGCGCGGTGGTGTCCCGCGGCGGGCACAACTGGTCGGCCAGGTGGTGGACGCAGAACGAGACCCCCGGCACCGCCGCCGTCTGGGCCGACCAGGGCGCCTGCGGCGGCGGCGGGACCCCGACGCCCGGCTGCGGCGACCACCCGAACTGGGTGGCCGGCCGGTACTACGCCACCGGCAGCATCGTGCGGTACACCGACGGCAACTACTACGTCGCCGTCCACGACAACCCCGGCTACGACCCCGTGATCAGCACCTGGTACTGGGACCCGTACGCGTGCGACGGCGGCGGCACGCCCACCGACCCGCCGGACCCAGGAGGCTTCGTGGTGAGTCAGGCGCAGTTCGACCAGATGTTCCCCGGCCGCAACTCCTTCTACAGCTACAGCGGCCTGACCACGGCGATCGCCGCCTTCCCCGCCTTCGCCGGGACCGGCTCGGCCACCGTCAGGAAGCAGGAGGCCGCCGCCTTCCTGGCCAACGTCAGCCACGAGACCGGCGGGCTGGTCTACATCGTCGAGCAGAACACCGCGAACTACCCGCACTACTGCGACGCGACCCAGCCCTACGGCTGCCCGGCCGGGCAGGCCGCCTACTACGGCCGCGGGCCCATCCAGCTGAGCTGGAACTTCAACTACAAGGCCGCCGGCGACGCCCTCGGCATCAACCTGCTGAACGACCCCTGGCAGGTGGAACGGAACGCGTCCGTGGCCTGGAAGACCGCGCTGTGGTACTGGATGACCCAGAACGGCCCCGGCACCATGACCCCGCACGACGCCATGGTCAACAGCCGCGGCTTCGGCGAGACCATCCGCAGCATCAACGGCAGCCTGGAGTGCAACGGCGGCAACCCGGGCCAGGTGCAGAGCCGGGTCAACGCCTACCAGCGGTTCACCCAGATCCTCGGCGTCGCCCCCGGCGGCAACCTGTCCTGCTGACCGCCTCCCGGCGCCCGGTCAGGCCGGCCGCGCTCCCGTGGGGGCCCGGCCGGCCTGATCGGCCGGCGCGCGCCGCTCGGTGGTCTCCAGGTAGCCGCGCAGGGCGTGCCGGGAGCGGGTGAGCGTGTCGATCTGCTCGTCGAGGCCGCGCAGCCGGGCGCGCAGCGTGTCCAGCAGCTCCGGGCAGGGCACCAGATCGGGGTCGGGGCCCGTGACGCAGGGCAGCAGGTACGCGATCTCGTCGGTCGACAGCCCGGCGTCGAGCAGCTTCCTGATCTGGGCCACCGTCAGCACGGCCCCGTCGTCGTACTCGCGGTAGCCGCTGGCGCGGCGGCTGGGCTCCAGCAGGCCCTGGGCCTCGTAGTAGCGCAGCTGGTGCGGGCGGACCCCGGTCCGCCGGCTCAGGTCACCGATCAGCACGGCCGTCCCCCTTGACCTTCATACCGGTCTGAACGTTGACGATTCTCCCATAGCTGCTGAATCACCTCTTTGGGAGAGCGACTGTGATGACGAAGGAAAGCCGTACCCCCGTGACCGTCCTGGGCCTGGGGCTGATGGGGGAGGCGCTGGCCGGGGCGTTCCTGCGGGACGGCCGGCCGACGACCGTCTGGAACCGCACGGCGGCCAAGGCCGAGCGGCTGGCCGGGCAGGGCGCCGTCCCGGCCGGGTCGGCGCTGGAGGCCGTGGCCGCCGCGCCGCTCGTGGTCGTCTGCCTGACCGGGTACGACGCCGTGCGCGAGGTGCTCGACCCGCTGGGCGCCGCCCTGGACGGCCGGGTGCTGGTCAACCTCACCTCCGGCACCTCCGCCGAGGCCCGCGACACCGCCGCGCGGGTGGCCCGGCACGGCGGCGCCTACCTCGACGGCGCGATCATGACCACCCCCGCCGCCATCGGCACCCCTGCGGCCGCCCTGCTCTACAGCGGCCCGCGATCGGCCTTCGACCTGCACGAACCGGCCCTGCGCAGCCTCGGCGGCGCGACGACGTACCTCGGCGCGGACCACGGCCTGTCGGCGCTCTACGACGTCGGGGTGCTGAGCCTGATGTGGAACATCCTCAACGGCTTCCTCCAGGGCGCCGCGCTGCTCGGGGCCGCCGGGGTGGAGGCCGCGGCGTTCGCCCCGGTCGCGCGGAACGGCGTCGAGACCGTGGCCGGCTGGCTGGCCGACTACGCGCGGCAGATCGACGAGGGCGCGCACCCGGCCACCGACTCGACCCTCGACACGCACGTGGCGGCCATGGACCACCTCGTGCACGAGAGCGAGTCGCACGGCGTCGACGCCACGCTGCCGCGCTTCATCAGGGAGCTGGCCGGCCGGGCCGTCGCGGCGGGCCACGGCGGCGAGGGCTACACGGCGCTGATCGAGCAGTTCCGCAAGCCCTCCGGCCGGGACTGACGACGGCGGGCCCGCGCGCCAGGCCCGCCGACCGGCGGCGGATCCTTGCGCCCCCGCCGTCGGCCGGCGTCGTCGGTCGCCGCCGTCAGTCGGCGTAGAAGCCGTCGAGGACGTCGGCGTGGCGTTCCTCGACGGCCTTGCGCCTGATCTTCAGGCTGGGCGTCAGCTCGCCGGTCTCCACGGTGAAGTCGCCGGCCAGGATCGCGAACTTCTTGACCGTGGCGTAACTGGCCTGGTCGGCGTTGACCTGCCGGATCGCCTTGTCGACCTCCTCGCGCATGCGCGGGTGCCCGCACAGCGCCTCGGGGTCGGCCGGCAGCGACTCGGCCTCGGCCCACGGGCGCACGACGTCCATGTCGAGGGTGATCAGCGCCGTCACGTAGTTGCGGCGGTCGCCGTGCACGAACACGTGCGAGGCGAACGGGCAGGCGGCCTTGATCCGGCCCTCCAGGTAGGTCGGGGCGACGTACTTGCCGCCCGAGGTCTTGATCAGCTCCTTCTTGCGGTCGGTGATCAGCAGCCGGCCGGCCTGGTCCAGCTCGCCGATGTCGCCGGTGTGCAGCCAGCCGTCCGCCAGCGCCTCGGCCGTCTCCTCGGGCAGGCCGTGGTAGCCGCGCATGACGCCGCGCCCGCCGATGAGGATCTCGCCGTCGCCGGCGATGCGGACCTCGGTGCCCGGCAGCGGCGGGCCGACCGTGCCGAACCGCACCGACTCGGGACGGTTGAGGAAGCTGCCCGCCGACGACTCGGTCAGGCCGTACCCCTCCAGGATCGTCAGGCCGGCGCCGTCGAAGAACTCGGCCACGTCCCGCGACAGCGGCGCGGCCCCGGAGATGAAGAAGCGGATCCGGCCGCCGAAGCGCGCCCGCAGCTTGGCGAAGACCAGCCGGTCGGCCAGCGCGTGCTCGACCCGGGTGGTGAGCGGGACGGCCGCCTCGCGCTGCCGCGCCCTGCTGACCCGCAGGCCGGTCTCCCGCGCCCACTCGAAGATGCGCAGCTTGACCCCGCCCTCGCGGCGCACGGTGGCGACGACGGTGTTGTGGATCTTCTCGAAGATGCGCGGCGCGGCGGCCATCACGGTGGGGCGCAGCGCCCCCAGGTTGTCGGCGATGCGGTCGAGGCGGCCGTCGATCGCGGTCGGCACGCCGATGTCGATCATCACGACCTCCAGCAGCTTGCCGAACGAGTGGGACAGCGGCAGCCACAGGAAGTGCAGGTCGTCGGGGGACAGCAGGCCGATCTCGCGGACCGAGCCCGCCGCGAACAGCCAGTTGTCGTGGGTGAGCTCGACGCCCTTGGGACGTCCGGTGGTGCCGGAGGTGTAGATGAGCGTGGCCAGGTCGTCCTGGGCGATGGCGTCCACCATGGCGTCGTACTCGTCCGGCGCGTCGTCCGGCGCGTCGCTCTCGCCGTGGCTGAGCGAGTCGAGGGTGACCACCCAGCCGTCGTCGCTCGCCGAGCCGTCGACGACCACCACGCACGTGACGTCGGGCAGCTCCTTCTGCACGGACCTGAGCTTGGCCACCTGCTCGTCGTCCTCGGCGATGACGATCGTGCTGCCGGAGTCGGTGATGACGAAGGCGCACTCGGCGGCCGTGTTCGACGGGTAGATGGTGGTGGTGGCCGCGCCCGTGGAGAGCACGGCCAGGTCGGCGAGGATCCATTCGAGCCTGGTCGAGCAGAGGATCGACACGCGCCTGCCGGGTCCCGCGCCGAGCCCGGACAGCCCCAGCGCCAGTCCGCGGACGCGCCGGCCGACCTCGCTCCACGACAGGGAGGTCCACGCCTCGCCCGACGGCACCCGGTACGCCTCGGCGTCGGGGGTGGCCGCGATCCGGTCGCGCAGCAGGGAGGGAATGCTGGACATGCCTGACCTCCTGAGGGGTGTGCCGCCGACTCTAGGACGAGTGCGCCGGATCAGTCGATGGCCGTGATCGACCTGCCGCCGGCCGGGGGCGGTCCGGCGCACGCGACCGTCCTGGACGTGCGCACCTCCCACGCGCCGCACGCGCAGCGCAGGTAGGAGACCACGCCCTCGGAGGTGCGGTGGGAGGAGACGAGGGTCAGGGCGAAGGGGTCGTGCGGCTCTCCGGGATGCATGACTCCAACCTGATGTAATGACCTTGTGCATTTCAACACTTACGGCGGCAACGGCGCCGAACTCGCCGCGGCCCTCGTCAACGCGAGGGACTTCAGCCCGGCCGCGGTGCGGGAGACGCTCACGGCCAACGCCATGCGGCGCACGGACGTCACGCCGGCCCAGGCGGCGGAGCTGGCGGCCTGGGCGCGCCGGCTGGCCCCCGTCTTCGGGGAGCCCGACCTCGACGTGCAGGTGCGGCTGATCAACGAGCTGCTGGAGATCACCGCGTCCAGGCCGCACATCAGCACCCACGACGGCCTCGAACCGCACCTGCACTTCTTCTCCGCCGAGGCCGACATCGTCTCCAGGGCCAAGGACACCACCGCGGGCGGGCTGGCCATGGCCGTGTGCTTCTCCGACGGACGGCGGCTCGGGCGGTGCGACCGGACGGGGTGCGAGACCGTCTATGTGGACACCTCGCGTAACGGGCGGCGCCGGTTCTGCTCGCTGACCTGCGCGAACCGGGTCAACGTGGCCGCCCATCGAGCCCGGGACGTTGCCCGTCGGTCGTCTTTCGGGTAATGTGTCCGGGTCGTATCGCCGACCCCTGGGGGCAGTTGACGTGAGGATCTGAGGCCGCGGGCACCGCGCCTACCGCCCGGTCACGGGCTCTGTCGCGTGCGCACCTCGACCTCGGCGACCTCTTCGCCCCGGTTCTTCCCAGCTCAGGCTGTCCGGTTGTCGCGCGCGCAGCGGTGTTCCCGCCAAGTCACGAAATTTCGATTTTTGTGATGGGAGCCGCCTGATGTCTTTTTCCATTGTCGTCGATCACGTGTCCTTCGCCTGGCCCGACGGGACCATGGTGCTCGACGGTCTCGACGCCGCCTTCCCCGCCGGGCGTACCGGGCTCATCGGGGCGAACGGGTCGGGCAAGTCCACCCTGCTCAGGATCATCGCCGGGGAGCTGACCCCGGGGTCGGGCTCGGTCTCGGTCACCGGCGAGGTGGGGTACCTGCCGCAGAACGTGCCGCTGGCGGGCAGCCGCACGGTGTCCGACCTGCTGGAGATCAGCGGGAAGCGGGCCGCGCTGCACGCCGTCGAGAACGGCGACGTCGCCGAGGAGCACTTCACCGCCATCGGGGACGACTGGGACGTCGAGGAACGCGCGCGGGCCGAGCTCGACCGGCTCGGGCTCGGCCACGTCGGGCTCGACCGCACGGTCGCGACGCTGTCGGGCGGCGAGGCCGTCATGGTCGCGCTGGCCGCGCAGCTCCTCAAGCGCCCCGCCGTGCTGCTGCTCGACGAGCCCACCAACAACCTCGACCTGGACGCCCGGCGGCGGCTCCACGCCGCGGTCTCGGCGTACCCGGGTGTGCTGGTCGTGGTCAGCCACGACCGGGCGCTGCTCGGCCTCGTGGACCAGATCGCCGAGCTCCGCGACGCCGCCGTGCGCCTGCACGGCGGCAACCTGAGCGACTACGAGCGGCAGGTCGCCGCCGAGCAGGAGGCGGCCGAGCGCACGGTCAGGACCGCCGAGGGCGAGGTGCGTCGGCAGCGGCGCGAGCTGATCGAGGCCAGGACCAAGCTGGACCGGCGCGGCCGCAACGCGCGGAAGGCGTTCGAGAACAAGAAGGTGCCCAAGATCGTCGCCGGCGGGCTGAAGATGAAGGCCCAGGTGTCGGCGGGCAAGCACCGCGCGCTGCACGAGGAGCGCCTGGCCGAGGCCAGGGACAGGCTGACCGAGGCCGAGCTGGCCGTGCGCGACGACGCCGAGATCCGCGTCGAGCTGCCCGGCACCGCCGTCCCGGCCGGCCGGACCCTCCTGACACTGCCGCTCGACCGTGCAGACCGTCCAGACCGTCCAGACCGTCCAGACCGCCCAGACCGGCCAGACCGGCCTGATGGCGCGCCCGGCCGGGACGGGCTCAAGGCGCTCGACCGGCTGGTCGTCCGGGGCCCGGAACGCATCGCGCTGCTCGGGCCCAACGGGTCGGGCAAGACGACCCTGCTGCGCAGGATCGTCGAGCACGGCGCGCACGTCCCGGTGGGGTACCTGCCGCAGCGGCTGGACGTGCTCGACGACGCGCTGAGCGTCGTGGACAACGTCCGGGCCGTGGCGCCGGCCGCCTCGGTCAACGACGTGCGGGCGCGGCTGGCCCGCTTCCTGTTCCGGGGCTCGCGGGCCGACCAGCCCGTGGGCACGCTGTCGGGCGGCGAGCGGTTCCGCGCCGCCCTGGCCGCGCTGCTGTCGGCCGATCCGCCGCCGCAGCTGCTCCTGCTGGACGAGCCGACGAACAACCTGGACCTGTCCAGCGTCCGCCAGCTCTCCCAGGCGCTGGCGGCCTACCGGGGCGCGCTCGTCGTGGCCAGCCATGACGTGCCGTTCCTGGAGACGCTGGGCATCACCCGGTGGCTGCGACAGGATCGCGACGAGGGACTGGCCGAATCGTAATTGACGTCTGGGGATCAACCGGGCAATAGTGGGGCAGGTGGCTTCACCCCGGTTGATCTCCTGCGTTCTCGCCCTGGCGACGGTGACGCTCGCCGCCTGCTCCTCCCCGCCACCGCTGACCGGCGGTGAGCCGAAGGTCAGCGGCGTGGCGGACGGCAAGGGCGGAGCCTTCAGCGGCGATCCCGGTGGCGACCCCGGCGGGGACCCCACGTCCGGCTCCAGCCCCGCCGTCAGCGCCCTGACGCCGGAGGCGTACAAGGGCGAGCTCGACAGCAGGCACAAGGCGATGACCGGCGCGATCAGCGGGCTGGCCGGCGCGCGCGGGGTCCAGGCGCTCAACCAGCGCGTGGACAAGGCCGAGCAGGCGCTGAGCGGCGCCGCCGACGCCCTGTCCGCGATCGCGCCGCCCGCCGAGATCCGCGCCCAGCACGACGCGTACGTCACCAGCCTGCGCGACGTCGCCGCCGAGCTCGGCTCCACCGCGGGCAAGGTCGGCAGCCGCGAGCTGTGCACCTCCTCGGCCGTGCTGAGCGACCTGAACACCAAGCTCACCGCCCTGAACAAGGCGGGCGAGGCCCTGCAGAGCGCCGGCGACTACCCGGCCGACGTCGTCACGGTCAAGGCCGGCGGCAAGCAGAACAGGCGGCTGAAGAACGGCGCGTTCATCCGCCGGACCTCCCTCGGCGGCCGCAGCTCCCTGGAGGTCGACAACGGCGGCAGCCGCGACGCCGTCGTCACGGCGGTCAGGGGCGGCGGCAAGACGTTCAGCGTGTACGTGCGCAAGAGGGCCAAGTTCAAGGTCAGGGGCGTGCCCGACGGCACGTACAAGATCTACTTCACCCACGGCGTGGACTGGGACGGCAAGAGCCGGTCCTTCAGCCGCCAGTGCAGCTTCGAGCGGTTCCAGAAGTCGGTGAAGTTCAAGACCACGGTCACCGCCACCCAGATCCTCTGGCACGACTGGCGGGTCACCCTGCACGCCATCTCCGGCGGCAACGCCCGCACCGCGCCCGTCAACCCCGACGACTTCCCGAGCTGACCCTCCAGGCCCGGGCCCGCACACGCAAAAGGGCCGCGCGGACGCGCGGCCCTTTTCCGGCTGCCGGGGCGATCAGGTCGAGAACAGCATGCCCACCCAGCTGCGCTGGCGGTGGTGGCCGTAGTGGTGACCGCCGTGGTGGGGAGCTCCCCAGGCCGGCCCGGGGGCGGGGGGCGGCGGCGGAGCGGCGTGGTACTGCGACTCCATGCGGGTCAGGGTCTCCAGCTCGCCATAGTCGAGGAAGATCCCACGGCAGTTGTCGCACTGCTCGATGTGGACGCCGTTGCGCTCATATGTCCGCATGTTGCCGCGGCACTTCGGGCACTGCATCTAAGTCGCTCTCCTTGGATCCGGGGTCTCAGGCTGAAACCTACCGCGTGCGGCCCCCGTCACGCTCGGACGATTCTGCTGCACGATTCGATTAACGCGTGCTCCACCTCGTCGAGTTCCCGGTTCTCGCGCTCGGCGTTGAGCACGGCCACGGCGGCCAGTTGCACGGTCAGCGCCCGGGCCGGCAGGTCGAGCCGCTGCCAGGGATCGTCGCCCTGGCCGAGCGCGGGGCCGCCGGAGGCCAGGTAGGCGCCGAGGAACCGCTCCCAGACGGCCGGCTCCAGCAGGCCCGCCGCGTACCAGGCGGCCGGTCGCGCCAGGTCCCAGGCCGGGTCGCCGACGCCCAGGTCGTCGACGTCGATGAGCAGCCACCGGTCGCGGCAGACCAGCTGGCCCAGGTGCCAGTCGCCGTGGGTGAGCAGGCCCGGCACCGGGGCCGGCTCGGGCAGCTCCTTGAACGCGTGCCGGACGAGCTGCTCGACCGGGCCGTCGCCGCTCATCCTGGACACCGCGCGGGCGGCCCGCGCCGGGCCTCCGGCGGGCGGCATCGGCGGCACCACCGTCAGGGGGACGGCGTGCAGCCGGGCCAGCAGCCGCGCGCCCTCCTCCCAGGGAGCGGACCCCGGATCGTCGTGGGGGACCGGGCGGCCGGCCGGCCAGACGCTGACCGCGCGGCCCGCCGCCGTCAGCACCTCGGCCTCCAGCGGGGCCAGCAGCACGCCGTTGACCGCGGCCGCGGCGGCGGCCCTGAGGCGGGCGCGCAGCGGCTCCACCTCGTCGCGGGCGGAGTGGGCCTTGACCACCACCTCGCCCATCCGTAACACGACCACGTCGGTGCGTGTCTGGTGTCGCACGGGTTCGCCCGTGCCGCCGTACGCTGCGGCGATGCCCGCAAGCTCCTCCTCTAGACCCACTCGTACAGAGTATTGGGCAGTGTTGGGGGTAAATGCCGTCGTGATGGCGGAAGCAAGGGAGTGGGCGGCGCTGGCGCGCGAGTGGCTGAGGGCGAGCTCGCCGCGGGCCGCCCAGGCGTTGCGCGAGCATGATCAGGAGGCCGCCCGGCGTCGCCGGGAGCGGCGTCCGGCGGCGCGCCGGGGGAGGCCCGTGGACCAGGAGGCCGCCCGCGAGCCGGCGCGGTGGGCGGTCGAGCCCGAGGCGGCGGACGGTCCGGGCCAGGAGGAGATCGAGCGGGCGCGGGCGGCGTTGGCGCGGGCGACCTCGCTGGAGCGGGCGCGGGCCCGTGCGCGGCGGGAGCGGGGGCACGGGTGACATGACGATGAAGCCACCCGCCCCCTCGGTGAGGGCCGCCGTCAGGCGCTGCCGAGCCTGACCGCGCCCGCCGCCCCTACTTCCGCAGCCAGAGCATGTAGTACGGGCTGTCCCAGCGGCACTCGTACTCCTTGTATCCCTTCGTGACGAGCAGGGTGGTGCCCGCCGACACGCAGTTCTGCAGGGTGCGGTACGCCTGGTACGGAGTCCAGCTCGTGGCCGAAGCGCCGGCCGGGGCGGCGACGGAGAGGGTGCCGACGGCGAGGGCCCCGGCCATGGCCAGGGCCACGCCGAGCCGTGCGGACTTCTGTCGCATGCATCGTCCTTCCTCGTGGGCGGCGCGGACGCGCCGTGTTGATCATTTCCACGGTAGCGCTTCTTGATCAAAAAGATGCCCTTTTTGTCGATCTTGTACCTTTCGTGTGGTTGGAGATCGCGAACCCCGGTCGGCCAGACTGGGACCATGAGAATCGGTTTCGCCGTACCCCAGTCAGGGCCCTGGGCCACACCGGAGAACATGCGCCGCGTCGCCGCGCGGGCCGAGGAGCTCGGCTACCACGAGTTGTGGACGTTCCAGCGGCTGCTGTACCCCGTCGGGCATCCCATGGGGCCGACCTACCGCGGCGTCCACGACCCGCTGGTCACGCTGGCGCACCTGTCCGGCATCACCGGGACGATCCGGCTGGGCGTGGCCGTGGTCAACGCCTACGTGCAGCCCGTCGTGCTGGCCAAGCAGCTCGCCACCCTGCAGACCCTCTCCGGCGGCCGGGTCAGCGCCGGCATCGGGCTCGGCTGGGTGCCGGAGGAGTTCGAGGCCGCCGGCGTCGGCATGGAGCGGCGCGGGCGCAGGGGCGAGGAGTTCGTCGAGCTGCTGCGCAAGGCATGGACGGACGACGTCGTCGAGCACGACGGCGAGTTCTACCGGGTGCCGGCCGCCCACATGGACCCCAAACCGGCGCCGGGGCCGCCGCAGATCCTGCTGGGCGGCACCGCCGAGGTCGCGCTGCGCCGGGCCGGCCGGCTGGCCGACGGCTGGATCAGCTCCAGCAGGGAGGACCTGTCGGCGGTCGAGGGCCGGATCGCTCTGATCAAGGAGGCGATCGCCGCCGCCGGGCGCGACGCGGCCTCGTTCCGCTACGTCTGCCGCGGCGTCACGCAGGTGCGGCCGGCCGGCGCCGAGGACGCCCGCCGGCCGCTGACCGGCACGTACGAGCAGATCAGGCAGGACGTCGCCGCCCTGGCCGCCGCGGGCGTCACGGACGTCTTCCACGACCTCAACTTCGACAAGGAGATCGTCACCGCCGACGCGGGGGAGGCGATGCGCCGGGCCGAGGAGGCCCTGGAGGCGCTGGCGCCCTAACCGCCGTAGGGGACCGTGATGATCTCCAGGTTGTGCCCGTCGGGGCCCGACCAGTAGAGGCCGCGGCCGCCGTCGTGGGTGTTGATCGTGCCGGGCCTGGTGTGCCCCGGATCGGCCCAGAACGTCAGGCCGCGGCTCCTGATCCGCCCCCAGATCTGGTCGAACTCCTCCTCACCGACGAGGAAGGCGTAGTGCTGCGGCGTCACCTCGCCGTCGGCCTGCATCACGTCGAGCGAGACGTCGTTGGCCAGCGTCACGACCCGGAACGGGCCGTAGACCGGCGCGGGCTCCAGGCCGAGGACGTCGACCAGGAAGGCGGCCGTGGCGTCCCGGTCGGTGGCGGCGACGATGGTGTGGTTCAGCTGCACGGGCATGCGTTCACGCTACGTGCCGCAGCGCCTCGGCGGCCACCGCGCACCGCAGCTCGCGCATCCCCGGCCGCCCGCGCACCGGATGGACGGCGTTGGTCAGCAGCACCACGGTCAGCCCGCGCGCCGGATCGACCACCAGCGACGTCCCGGTGAACCCGGAGTGGCCGTAGGCGCCGCTCAGCGGGCCCACGATGCCGGGGTCGCCGATCCGCACGCCGAGCCCGTGCCGGAACGCCGCCCCCTCCACCCCCTGGTCGCGGGTCATCTCGGCCACGCTCGACGGGCTCAGCATCGCGCCCCCGCCCAGCCGCAGGGCCTCCCCGAAGGCCAGCAGGTCGTCCGCCGGGGCGAACAGGCCCGCGTGCCCGGCCACCCCGCCCAGGGCGTGGGCCGTCTCGTCGTGCACCTCGCCGCGCACGCAGCCGGGGCCGGGGCGTTCCGGCTTGAACTCGGTCGCGGCGACGCGCTCGGCCCGTCCGCCGCCGCCGCCGACCGGGCGGTAGCCGGTGCCGGCGAGGCCGAGCACGTCCGTGATCCGGGCGCGGACCAGGACGTCGAGCGGGGCGGACCCGGCCAGCTCGGCGATCCGGCCGGCCATCACCATGCCGACGTCGCTGTAGAGGTAGGGGCCGCCGACCGGGCCGGTGACCGGCGTGGTGAGCATCGCGGCCATGCGCTCCTCCGGCCCGGCCTGCGGGAGCTCCAGATCGATCCGGCGGGTCGGCGTCAGGCCCGCCGTGTGGGTGAGCAGGCGGCGCAGCGTGATCCGCGGGTCGGCCCCAGGGATCCACGCCCGGACCGGCTCGTCCAGGTCCAGCAGGCCCTCCTCGGTGAGCGAGAGCACCACCGACGTGGTGCACAGCTTGCTGACCGAGGCCAGGTCGAACACCGAGTCCCGGCGCGCGGGGGGCCGCTCGGCGGCGAGGGTTCCCGGGCCGCCGGACCCGGCGCCCGGCACGCCGCCCGGCACGCCGTCGGAGTCGCCGTCGGAGTCGCCGTCCTGGGTGCCGCCCGGCACGGCGTCGATGTACCTGACCAGTTCGCCCACCGCCGCGGCGGCGGTCACCGTGCCGTGCGCGGCGATCAGCGCGACCGCCGCCGGGCACACCTGCGGCACCGCGGCGGCCAGCAGGCGCTCCAGCCGGTCCGACATCCCCGTTCCCCCCTCGTCAAGCCCCCGACGGTCCCCCGGGGCGTCCCGTCCGGTACGTCAGCCGCTGAGCGCGTCGCTGAGCCGCTCTCCGTGCGACTCCAGCAGCGCGCGGGCCGCGTCCGGGTCCAGGCCGTGCTGGATCATCACCACGGCCGTCTTCGCCTGCCCACCGGCCGCCTCCAGCGCCGCGCCCGCCGTCGCGGCGTCGGCCCCGGTGATCTCGCTCACCATGCGCAGCGCGCGGGAGGCGAGCTTGCTGTTCATGGCCGACATCTCGATCATCTTGTTGCCGTAGGTCCGGCCCAGCCGGACCATGGAGATCGTCGAGATCATGTTCAGCACGAGCTTCTGCGCCGTGCCTGCCTTCAGCCTGGTCGAGCCCGCCACCACCTCGGGCCCCACCACGACCTCGATCGCGTGCTCGGCGGCGGCCGACAGCGGCGCGCCCGTGTTGCACGACAGCGCCGCGGTCAGCGCCCCCCGGCCGGCGGCCTCGGCCAGCGCGCCCAGCACGAACGGGGCCCGCCCGCTGGCCGACACGCCCACCACCGAGTCGAGCGCGCCCACCTGCAGGTCCTTCATGGCCGCCGCGCCCGCCTCGGCGTCGTCCTCCGCGCCCTCGATGGACCGGGTCAGCGCCTCCGGCCCGCCCGCGATGACGCCCTGCACCAGCGAGGGGTCGGTGCCGAACGTCGGCGGGCACTCGCTGGCGTCGAGCACGGCCAGCCGTCCCGAGGTGCCGGCGCCGACGTACAGCAGCCTGCCTCCCTCGGCCATCCGGGCGGCGATCGCGTCGATGGCCGCCGAGATCGCCGGCACGGCCGCGGCCACGGCCACGGGCACCTCGGCGTCGGCCTGGTTCATCAGTCGGGCGATCTGCTCCGTCGGCAGCCGGTCGATCTGGCTGTAGCGGGGATCGCTCTGCTCGGTGGACAGCTCGGGCAGCGGATCAATCATGACGCTAATTTCCACCCTTTACTTCTCAGTTGTAAATATCTTTCAGAGAATGGATCCATGTCACACGTACGCACCGGAGCCGAACGGCTGGCCGCGGACCCCGCGCTGGCCGGCGGCGCCCGTCTCGGCCTGATCACCAATCCCACCGGCGTCCTGCCCGACCTGACCCCCACGACCGACGCCCTGCTGGCCGCGGGCCTGCCCCTGACCGCGCTGTTCGGCCCCGAGCACGGCCTGCGCGGCACGGCCCAGGCGGGATCGAGCGAGCGCGACGCGGTGGACCCCACGACGGGACTGCCGGTCTACGACACCCACGAGCTGTCGGGCGACGACCTCGACCGCGTGGTCGCCGCCTCCGGCGTGGACACGCTGGTCTTCGACATCGCCGACGTGGGCGCCCGCTTCTACACCTTCGTGTGGACCATGTACGACCTGCTGGCCTCGGCTGCCCGCCTGGGCCTGTCGTTCGTGGTGCTGGACCGGCCCAACCCGCTGGGCGGGACCGTCGAGGAGGGCCCCCTGCTGGACCCGGCGTTCGCCAGCTTCGTGGGCCGCTTCCCGCTGCCCGTGCGCCACGGCAGGACCGCGGGGGAGCTGGCGGCGCTGTTCGGCTTCGACGCCGACCTGCGGGTGGTGACGATGGAGGGCTGGCGGCGGGACATGAGCTGGGCGCAGACCGGCCTGCCCTGGGTGATGCCCTCGGTCAACATGCCGACCCCCGACACCGCGCTGGTCTACCCGGGCACCGGGCTGTTCGAGGGCACCAACTTCTCCGAGGGCCGCGGCACCACCCGGCCGTTCGAGCTGGTCGGGGCGCCGTACGCGGACGAGCGTTACGCGGCCGCCCTGAACGGGCTGGAGCTGCCCGGCGTGCGGTTCAGGGACACCTGGTTCACCCCGACGTTCCACAAGCACGCGGGCGTCCCCGTCCGCGGGGTGCAGCTGCACGTGCACGACCCGCGGGCCTTCCGGCCGGTGCTGACCGGGTTGTCGATGCTGCACACGGCCCGCGTCCTCTACCCGGACGACCTGGTCTGGAAGGGCGATGACCTGTTCCTCGACCTGCTGTGGGGCTCCGACACGCTCACGCGCTGCCTGGAGGCCGGGGACGACCCGCGCGAGCTGTGCCCGCCGCCCGGCCGTCCAGAAGGACATCTGCTCTACAGCTGACATCAGGCCAGATCGCGCCGGTAGAGCCAGAAGACGCGTTCGGCTCGCGCGCCCACGGCGCGCGAGTAGAACCGCAA
Organism: Nonomuraea sp. NPDC049624; assembly: GCF_040675255.1. Classification (NCBI taxonomy): domain Bacteria; kingdom Bacillati; phylum Actinomycetota; class Actinomycetes; order Streptosporangiales; family Streptosporangiaceae; genus Nonomuraea; species Nonomuraea sp. NPDC049624. The sequence continues at coordinate 820,554 of NZ_JBFAOR010000003.1, forward strand.
CGGCCCCACCCATCCGATCTCGGCGTTCTCCTGACCGGCGGCCCGCTGCTCGGCCAGGCAGCGGCGCAGCAGCACCCCGCCGAGGCCCAGCCCGCGGGCGTCCGGCGCGGTGCCCATCGGGCCGAACCAGGCCGGCCGCGCCCCCCAGGCGGCGAAGGCCAGGACCTGCCCGTCGCGCTCGGCGTAGTGCAGGCCGGTCGCGTTGGCCGCCTCCCAGGCCCACCGCTCGTTCCAGTGCTCCTCGACGAACGCGGCCACGGCCGAGCGGTCGGCGCCCGCCGCCCGCACCGTGACCCCCGCCTGCTCCAGCCGCGCCAGGTCGTCCTCGACGGACAGGTCGGCCCGCAGGTCGGCGGTCATGTTCCAGGCGACGTGGTAACGCTCGTAGCCCAGGCTCTCGGCCAGGCAGGCGGCGGCGGTGTACCGCACGTCGATGCCGGGCCAGGCGTAGCAGGGCGGGTTCCCGGCGAAACGCGCCTGCCGCACGCCGTGCCCCCGCAGCCACTCCTCGGCCGCCCGCACCAGCGCCCGCCCGTGCCCGCGGCCCTGGACCGAGGGGTGCACGGCCAGCAGGTCCAGGTGCCCGACCTCGGGGTCCTTGGAGGAGACCGACGTCATCACCACCCCGCCGTCGGTCGCCAGCGCCGTCCAGCGGCGCTCGGCGGGCGGCTCGGCCAGGCGCCGGACCAGGTCGGGGGCCTCGGGCGCGTCCAGCGTCAGCGCGGCGGCGGCCACCCGGGCGGCCTCGGCCAGGTCCGCGCCGCGGACGGTGGGCGACATCACACCTCGCTCATCGGGCGCGCGATCACGTCGCGCCGCTCGGGGTAGAAGCACGCGTGCTGCTGCGGCACGCCCTCGGTGATCTGCAGCAACGGCCGCTCGCCCGCGCACCGCTCGCCGCGGAAGGGGCAGCGGCGGGCGAACAGGCAGCCCTCGTCGGCCTTGCTCTCGTCCAGCGACTCCAGCGGCGTCACCGGCTGCGCGCCGGGCTCCTCCAGGCCGTGCAGCACGGGGATGGCCGACAGCAGCGACTGCGTGTACGGGTGCACCGGGTCGGCGATGACCGTGTCCACCGGGCCGCGCTCGACGACCTGGCCGCGGTAGATGACGTAGAGCTCGCCGTCGTCGCCGATGTAGCGGGCGGTGGCCACGTCGTGGGTGATGAACAGCACGCTCACGCCCAGCCGCTCGCGCAGGTCCTTCAGCAGCGCGAGGATGCCCAGCCGGAGCGAGACGTCGATCATCGAGACGGCCTCGTCGGCGACCAGCATCTCCGGGTCGACGGTCAGCGCGCGGGCGATGACCACCCGCTGCCGCATGCCGCCCGAGAGCTGGTGCGGGTAGCGCCCCAGCACCGAGCCCGGGTCGAGGCCCACCATCGACAGCACCTCGGCGGCCCGCTCCTCGATCCACTCCTTCGACCGCCCGGTCTGCCCGGCCCGCAGGCTGAGCGGCGCGTAGAGCGTCTGGTGGATGGTCCGGGTGGGGTTGAGCGCCGAGTACGGGTCCTGGTGGATCATCTGGATCTTGCGGAAGTACGGCTGGCGCTTCTTCTGCTTGAGCCCCGACATGGACACGTCGCCGATGACGATCTCGCCCTCGTCGTAGGTCTCCAGCCCGGCGATGATCCGGCCCAGCGTGGTCTTGCCGCAGCCGGACTCGCCGATGAAGGAGGCCGCGCCGCCCTTGGGGATGGCGAAGTCCACCCCGCGCAGCGCCCGCACCTCCCGCCCGGCCAGCACGTTGCCGCGCTGCTTGTACGTCTTGACGATGCCGGTCCCGGTGATCACGCGTGCTCCTTCACGGTCACGGCGTGGCAGGCCACGATCCTCGATCCATGCGCCACGGCCAGCGGGTCGACGGTGTCGCACACGTCCATGCGCAGCGCGCAGCGCTCCCTGAACACGCAGCCCTCCTTCGGCACCGTGGCCAGCGTCGGCGGCCGGCCGGGCAGCGCCTGGGCCCCGGCGATGTCGCCCACGAGCCGGGGGATGGCCCTGATCAGGCCCCGGGTGTAGGGGTGGCTGGGGGAGCCGAGCACCTCGCGGGTGGGGCCCTGCTCGACCAGGCGGCCGCCGTACATGACGACCAGGCGGTCGGCGACCTCGGCCACGACGCCGATGTCGTGCGTGATGACCAGCGTGGTCAGCCCGCGCTCGGCGTGCACCTCGCGGACGATCTTCAGGATGTTCGCCTGGGTGATCATGTCCAGGGCGGTCGTCGGCTCGTCGAGCACCACCAGGTGGGCGTTGAGCACCAGCGCCAGCATGATGCCGACCCGCTGGCGCATGCCGCCGGACAGCTCGTGCTGGTGCGAGTCGAGCACGCGCGCGCCGTCCAGGCCCATCCGGCCCAGCAGCTCCTTGGCCTCGCGGACCAGGCCGCGCAGGTCCTCCACGCCGTGCGAACGGCCCAGGTCGAGGAGCTGCTTGCCGACCGTCTTGAGCGGGTTGAGCGAGTTCTGGGCGGCCTGGAAGACGTACCCGATGTGCCGGCCGCGGGCCTTGCGCAGCTCCTCGCCGGCGAACCCGGTCACGTCGCCGAGACCGTCGATCTCGACGCTGCCCGCGGCGATCCTGCCCGGCGGCTGCACCGCGTTGAGCAGCGACAGCGCCAGCGTGGACTTGCCCGAGCCGGACTCGCCGACGATGCCGGTGATGGTGCCCGGCTCCAGCGTCAGCGTGACGTCCCGGACGGCGGGCAGTTCGCCCGCGGGGGTCTTGTAGACGACCGTCAGGCCGTCGATGCGCACTCCCGGCGCTTGTTCGGCCACTTGCTACTCCTCGCGCAGCCGGGGGTTGAAGATCTCGTCCATGGCGTCCACCACGAGCACGATGCCGAGCGTGAGCAGCAGGATCGCCAGCAGCGGCGCCAGCAGGTAGCCCAGCGCGTTCGGCGTGATCATCGCGCCCGCCTGGAACACGGCGAGGTTGAGCATCACACCCCAGTTGTCCGACTCGTACGGCAGAACGCCCAGGAAGAACAGGCCCACCTGCGAGTAGACCGCGCCGGTGACCGCGATGAGCATGTTCATCGCGATGTAGGGCGCCATGCTCGGCAGCAGCTCCTTGCCGATGATGTGCGTGGTGGACAGCCCGAGCCCGCGGGCGGCCTCGATGAACCCGCGCTCGCGCAGCGACAGCGTCTGCGCGCGCACCGCCCGCGCCACGCCGCCCCAGCCGAGCAGGCCGAGCACCAGGCCCATCTGGAAGGGGTTGCCGAACTTCCACACGGTCGCCAGCACCAGCAGCAGCGGCAGGCCGGGGATGGTGAGCTTCATGTCGGTCAGCCGCATGAGCACGGTGTCCCAGCGGCCCCGCTTGAAGCCGGAGAACAGGCCGATCGCGGTGCCGGCGACGACCGTGATGAGCGCGGTGACCAGGGCGGTGAGCAGGACGTAACGCGAGCCCTTGATGACCAGCGCGGTCACGTCCCGGCCCTGCGGGTCGGTGCCGAACCAGTGGTCCCAGCTCGGCGGCTGGGTGATCGCGCCCGCGTTGCCCGGCAGGTGCTCGGGCAGCAACATCGGCCCGAGCACCGCCATGACGATGAAGCCGGCGATGATGACGACCCCGGCCATGCGGCTGGGCTTGCGCTTCATCACCCGCCAGACGCCGTTCCAGAAGTTGCGGCGCATGGCCGAGGCGGCCGGCGCGGCCTCAGGGATGAGCGTGGCGCTCACGAGCCCTCCTCTCCGCTGCGCACCCGCGGGTCGATGACCGTGTAGAACAGGTCCGCGACGATGTTGGCGATGATCGTGCCGACCGTGATCAGCAGGAACGCCCCGCCCATCAGGCCGTAGTCGCGGTCCTGGACGCCGCTGATCAGCAGCCAGCCGAGCCCCGGGTAGTTGAAGATCTTCTCGATGAACACCGCGCCGCCCAGCAGCAGGCCCAGCGACAGGGCGAGCATGGTGAACAGCGGCAGGATCGCGTTGCGCGCGATGTAGCGGAACACGATCGAGCGCTTCATGCCGCGCAGCTCGGCGGCCAGGATGAAGTCGTCGCCCAGCACGGTGACCACGCTCGACTTCATCGCCAGGATCCAGCCGCCGTAGGCCGACAGCGCGTACGTGGCCACCGGCAGCACCGCGTGCTCGACCAGCGAGCCGATGTAGCCGGCGTTGAAGCCGGGCTCGAACAGGATGTCCACCGAGCCGTCGGCCGGCAGGATCGGGAGCAGCGTCGCGAAGATCACCACGAGCAGCATCGCCAGCACGTACTGCGGGATGCCGTGCAGCAGCGAGCCGGAGATGGCCAGGGCGTCGCCCAGCTTGCCGGTGCGCTTGATGGCGGCGTACACGCCGAGCAGGATCCCGACGAGGAAGCTCAGCAGCGTGCCGGCCAGCACCGGTAGAACGGTCCACTTGGCCGCGTCGGTGAGCACGTCGACCACGGAGGTGCCGGGCCGGCTGACCGACATGCCGAGGTCGAGGTGGAGCAGGCCGGACATGTAGTCGGTGTACTGCTGCCACAGCGTGCCGTCGGGCAGGAACCCGTACAGGACCTTGACGGCCTGCGCGGCGGCCTCGGGCGACATGCCCTGCTCGACCAGCTTCTCGTAGCGGGCGGCCATCGGGTCGCCGGGGATGTTGTTGATGATGAAGAAGCTGATCGTCGCGACTACGAGGATCATGACGAACCCGCGGGCCAGGTGGCCCGCGAGTCGTCGTGCGATGAGCGCCATGAACTACGACTTCGCCTTGATCATGCCGAGCTGGATCCAGACGCCCGAGGGCAGGACGCCGGCGCCCATGCGCAGGATCTCGTCGTCGTGCGGCCAGCCGGTGAAGCGGCTGTTGTTGACGAACTGGGTGTTGACGTAGTCCCAGAGCTGGATGACCGGGAGGTCCTGGTTGGCGGCCTTGGCGAGCTGGGCCATGATCGGCTTGGCCTGCTCCTCGGTGGCCGAGTTCAGCTTGCCGGTCAGCTCACCGGGGTTGATCTTGGCGCCGTCGACCTCGATCTCCTCGGGGCCGCCCATCCAGTTGCCGGCCTTGCCGGGCTCGGAGTGCTTGACCTTGCCCGCGACGTTGGTCCAGCCGTTGGAGGCGCCGTACAGGCGCTGGTAGATGTCGTACGGCGCGGGGCCGAGCGCCATCAGCCAGAAGCCCACGTCGTACTTGCCGGCCGCCAGCTCCTCCAGGTAGAGGGGGTAGTCGGCGGTCGTGACGACCTCGGCGTCGACGCCGGCCTTGACGAGCTGGCTCTTGATGTTCTCCTGCGCCGACAGCCAGTCGGAGAAGCCGGAGGGCGCGTGCATGGAGACCTTCCACGCCGAGCCGTCGGCCAGCGTCCACTTGCCGTCCTTCTTGGTGAGGCCGGCCTCCTTGAACTCCGCCTCGGCCTTGGCCACGTCGGGCGCGTACGGCTCCAGCTTGGGCAGCTCGTCGGGGATCCACGCCTGCGCGGCCTTCTGGTGGATGCCGCTGGTGGTGACCGCCGCCGTGCCGCCCTCGGGCGAGGCGACCTTGGTGACCTCCTCGCGGTTGATCAGGTAGGCCAGGCCGCGGCGCACGTGCACGTTGTCGTACGGCTTCTTGGACTGGTTGAAGGCCATGCTCACCGCGACCGGCGAGTAGCCCTTGATGACCTCGTTGCCGGCGGCCGCCTTGATCCGGTTCATCACGTCGGACGGCGCGGCGGTGAAGCCGGCGTGGTCGAGCTTGCCCGCGGTGAGGTAGTTCCAGATCTGCTCGTTGCCGGTGTAGTTGAGGAACTTCACCTGCGCCGGCGCCACGTTCGCGGCGTTGTAGAAGTACTTGTTCTTGACCAGCAGCGCCTCGGACGGGTTCACCCGCTCCAGCACGAACGGGCCGGCCGAGGTGTCCTTCGGCGGGGCGAAGGTGAGCACCTTCTCGCCCAGGCCGGTGATGGTCTCGCGGGCCTTGTCGGCCGCGGCGCCCTCGCCCCTGGAGGCCTTGAGCTGGTCCCAGAAGTCCGCGGGGAGCACGCTGCTCCACACGTGGGAGGGCAGGACGAACGTGTCGAGCACGCCGCGGGCGAACTTGGGGCTCGGGTTCGCCATGTCCTGGGTGATCTTGAGGGTGTGGTCGTCGACCACGGTCACGTCCGCCGCCGCGCCCGCGGCGCCCGGCGTGATGGAGAACGCCGTGCTGCCCTGGGTGTAGGCGATGCCGATGGACATCTTGACGTCCTCGGCGGTGACCGGCTTGCCGTCGGACCACTTGGCGTTCGGCTGGAGCTTCAGGGTGATCGCCGAGTTGTCCGGCGCGATCTCCCAGCTCGCCGCGATGCCGGGGAGGGCCTGGTTGGGGTCGGTCAGGTGGTTCTTGACCCAGCCCAGCTTCATCGCCGTGTAGCCGGGGAAGGAGTTGCCCTTCGGGTTGTACGGGTTGGCCGGGGCCGTGGCCTCCAGGCCCGGCCTGTTGACGTCGATCGTGGTGAAGAGCCCGCCACCACCACCGCTCGAGCCGCCGGACTTGTTGTTAGTACCACCGCTGCACGCCGCTGTGGCGGTGGCGAGGCCCAGCAACGCCACTACCGCTGCCAGTCGCTTCATCTGCCGCTCCGGGGGATGTCGGACCTGTTGAGGATCTGTAGGGAATTGACCGGACCCTACGGTCGCCAGCAGGCAGCGTCAATAATCTCCAGATGTTGTGAGTGTAATGTAACTTTCCTTCATAGAGGTCCGCCGTGGCGCCAATCTCCATCGTGCGACGGAGCGGGGCTTCAGTCCACGACCAGCACGGCGGCGCCGCTGACGCGGTCGGCGGCCAGATCGGCCAGCGCCCGGCCGGCCTCCTCCAGCGGGTAGAGCGTGGTCGCCACCCGAGGCGGATGGGCCAGCGCCAGCTCCAGGTAGGCCCGGCCGTCGGCCCTGGTGTTGGCGGTCACGCTGCGCAGCGTGCGCTCCTGGAACAGGTGCCGCTCGTAGTTCAGCGCGGGCACGTCGGTCAGGTGGATGCCGGCGATCGCCAGCGTCCCGCCGCGGTCGAGCGCCTCCAGCGCGGGCGGCACCAGGTCGCCGACCGGCGCGAACAGGATCGCCGCGTCCAGCGGCTCGGGCGGCCGGTCGCCCGCCGAGGCCGCGCCCAGCTCCAGCGCCAGCCGCCTGGAGGCGTCCGACCTGGTCACCGCGTGCACCGTGGCGCCCTGCGCGACGGCCGCCTGCGCGGTGAGATGGGCCGAGGAGCCGAAGCCGTAGATGCCGAGCCGGCCGCCCGGCGGCAGGTCGCAGCGGGCCAGCGCCCGGTAGCCGATGATGCCCGCGCACAGCAGCGGCGCCAGCCGCTCGGCCGGCACGTCGGCCGGCAGGGGATAGACATAGTCGGCGGGGGCCGCGACGTACTCGGCGTAGCCGCCGTCGGCGTCCCAGCCGGTGTAGGCGGAGTCCGGGCAGAGGTTCTCCGTGCCGCGCAGGCAGTAGCGGCACCGGCCGCACGTCGAGCGCAGCCAGGCCACCCCCACCCGCTCGCCGGAGCCCTCGACCCGGCCCACCACCTGGTGCCCGGGGGTGGTCCGCGGCCGCCGCGGCGCGAGGTCGCCCTCGGCCAGGTGCAGGTCGGTCCGGCACACGCCGCACGCCTCCACCCGGACCAGCACCTCGCCGGGGCCCGGCTCGGGGACGTCCCGCTCCACCCGCACGAGCGGGCCGGTCGCCATCGGCCCCGGCCGGTCCACCACCCAGGCGCGCATCACGCCCTCGACAGGCGCTCGTAGGCCAGCGAGGCGTACAGCGCGGCGCCGTCGGGCAGCACGGAGTCGTCGAAGACGGCGTCCGGCGAGTGGTTGTAGGGCGCCGTGGCCGGGTCGCGGTCGGGCGGGCAGGCCCCCAGGAAGACGAACGCGCCCGGCACCTCCTCCAGCACGTACGAGAAGTCCTCCGACCCCATGACCGGCTGCGGCGCCACGAAGTAGCGGCCCGGCCCGAACAGCTCGTCGGCGGTCGCCGAGACGAACCCCGCCTCGCCCTGGTCGTTGACCGTCACCGGGTAGCCCATGCCGAACGACGTCTCGACCGAGAGCCCGTGCGCGGCCGCGATGCCCTCGACCACCTCCACCAGACGCCGCTTGACCAGCGTCCGGTGCTCCTTGCTGAACGTGCGCACGGTCGCCTCGAAACGCGCCTCGTCGGGGATCACGTTGTCGGCCGAGCCGCCGTGGAAGGTGCCCACGGTGATCACCACGGGGTCGAACACGTCGAACGTGCGGGTCACCATCGTCTGCAACGCCGTCACCATCTCGCAGCCGGCGGCGATCGGGTCCTTGGCGCGGTGGGGGCTCGACCCGTGCCCGCCGGTGCCCTTCACCGTCACGCAGAACACGTCGGCCGCGGCCATCATCGGGCCGCCCCGCGAGGCGAACAACCCCGGCGGCAGCATCGCCGACACCACGTGCATCCCGTACGCCGCCACCGGCCGGGCGCCGGCCGCGTCGAGCACGCCCTCGCCGATCATGTGCTTGGCGCCGTCGTGCCCCTCCTCGCCCGGCTGGAACATGAAGATCACGTCACCGGCGACGTCCGCGCGCCGCGCGCTGAGCAGGTGGGCCGCGCCGACCAGCATGGCGGTGTGCAGGTCGTGGCCGCAGGCGTGCATCTGGCCGGGATGCTGGGAGATGTAGGGCAGGTCGTTGCGCTCGCTCACCGGCAGGGCGTCCATGTCGCCGCGCAGCAGCACCGCGGGGCCGGGACGGCCGCCGCGCAGCACCGCGGTGACCGAGCTGAGCGTCTTGCCGGTGGTGATCTCCAGGGGGAGCCCGTCGAGCGCGGCCAGCACCTTCTCCTGCGTCCTCGGCAGTTGCAGGCCGAGCTCGGGGGTGGTGTGCAGGGAGCGGCGGAGCTGGACGAGCTCGTCCCGCATGTCCAGGGCGGATTCGGTGAACGACATGATGAACATTGTTCACGTGTGCGGCGAGAAGTCGACAAGGCACGCTCGATACCATGAACGGGTGACTCAGCGTAAGCGGATCGACTCCTGGTTGTCCGACATGGACGGCGTCCTCGTCCACGAGGGGCGGCCGATCCCCGGTGCGGACGAATTCATCAAGCGGCTCAAGGAGTCCGACAAGAAGTTCCGGGTCCTGACCAACAACTCCATCTACACCCAGCGCGACCTGTCGGTGCGCCTGGCCGGCGCCGGGCTCGACGTGCCCGCCGAGTCCATCTGGACCTCCGCCCTGGCCACCGCCCAGTTCCTGGAGGACCAGCGCCCCGGCGGCTCGGCGTACGTGATCGGCGAGGCCGGCCTGACCACGGCCCTGCACGAGGTCGGCTACGTCCTGACCGACCTCGACCCCGACTACGTCGTGCTCGGCGAGACCCGCACCTACAGCTTCACCCAGATCACCCGCGCGATCCGGCTCATCGAGGCCGGCGCCCGCTTCATCGCCACCAACCCCGACCCGATCGGCCCCTCCACCGAGGGCTCGCTGCCGGCCTGCGGCGCGGTGGCCGCGATGATCACCAAGGCCACCGGCGTCGAGCCGTACTTCGTGGGCAAGCCCAACCCCCGCATGATGCGCAGCGCGCTCAACGCCATCGAGGGCCACAGCGAGACCACCGCCATGATCGGCGACCGCATGGACACCGACATCGTCTCCGGCATGGAGGCGGGGCTGTTCACGATCCTGGTGCTGACCGGCGTCACCCAGCGCGACCAGGTCGACCGCTTCCCCTACCGCCCGTCCCTGGTCGTCGAGTCGGTCGCCGACCTCGTCGACCTGATCTGAGCCCGGCGACCCGCCCGGGATGACAAGTCTTCTTCCGGGGCGCGAAGGATCGTGGCCCGGGAGAAGAAAACCACTCCCGGCGGCCGCCGTCCGGCGGCGCGGGCCGCGTTCGGCTGCGATCCTTGGTTGCGGAAGGTGACTTACCGAATGCGAGGAGGCAGCCGTGTGGCGTGAGGATCCGGGGGAGCAGGGGCCGGCGGCGGAGCTGGCGACGCTGCGCGTCGAGGTGACCGAGGAGCTGCGGTTCGTCAGGACGGCGATGGCCGAGGAGTTCAACTCGCTGCGCTCGGAGATCCTCGACCTCAACATCAAACTGGACCGGCTGCTGCAACGCGCCGGCATTTAGGACAACGAGGTCGACACCGCATCACATGGCCTTCGGGTAGCCTAACCTACGGTCCCGTAACCTGAAGGAGAAGATCTTTATGGCGATGTCTCAGACGGAACTGCTGCACGAGCTCGAACCCGTCGTGGGCGTGGAGCTCGATCGCCACAACGCGACGGCCAAGGAGTGGTTCCCGCACGAGTACATCCCGTGGAGCGAAGGACGTGACTTCGACGGCATCTACGGCGGCCAGGCCTGGCAGGAGGGCGACTCCAAGATTCCCGAGGCCGCCCGCATCTCGCTGATCGTCAACCTGCTCACCGAGGACAACCTGCCCAGCTACCACCACGAGATCGCCACCACGTTCGGCCGTGACGGCGCGTGGGGCACCTGGGTCCACCGCTGGACCGCCGAGGAGGACCGCCACGGCACCGCCCTGCGCGACTACCTCACCGTCACCCGCGCGGTCGACCCGGTCGCGCTGGAGCGGGCCCGCATGCACCACATGGAGCAGGGCTTCGTCACCGAGTACAACACCATGCTCCAGCAGCTCGCCTACGTCTCCTTCCAGGAGCTGGCCACCCGCATCTCCCACCGCAACACCGGCCGGGCCTCCGGCGACGAGGGCTGCGAGCGCCTGCTCGCCCGCATCGCCGCCGACGAGAACCTGCACATGCTCTTCTACCGCAACCTGCTCAAGGCGGCCTTCGAGCTCGACCCCAACCAGACCATGCGCGCGGTGACCGACGTCGTCACCACCTTCCAGATGCCCGGCACGGGCATGGAGGGCTTCGCCCGCAAGGCCATGATCATCGCCCACGAGGGCATCTACGACCTGCGCCTGCACCTCGACGACGTGCTCATGCCGGTGCTGCGCCAGTGGGCGGTCTTCGACAAGACCGGGCTCGACGCCGAGGGCGAGCAGGCCCGCGAGGAGCTGTCGGCGTTCCTGGCCAAGACCGAGGTCACGGCCGCCCGGTTCGTCGAGCGCCGCGACGAGCGCCGCGCCCGCGCCGCCGCCAGGGGCTGACGCCGGGCCGACGCCGTCCGCACGGCCGTCCGCGCGGCCGTGGCATGATCCCTCCTCATGGAGCTCCTGGGCACGCTGTTCGTCTCGCTCGCCATCCTGGTGATGATCCTGCTGCTGGCGACGGCGGCCCAACGCCTGCTCGGGGTCAGGTTCGGCGCGTTACGCACCTTCCTGGCCGCGATGGTGGCCTGGGGCCTGGCCCAGCCGATGCTGACGCCGGTGATCGCCTCGTTCGGGCCGGTCGACCCCCAGACCACGCCCGACGCGGGCGCGCTCGGGCTGCTGCTCCTGATCGCCATGTGCATGGTGCTCATCCCCATGGTGATCCTGGTGCTGGCCGAGGCGCTGGTCCCGCCGGGCTCGGTGCCGGGGCCGCTGGAGGTGCTGCGCTCGCTGCGCGGCCGGATCCGCCGGGCCCGGCGCTACTCGCAAATCACCAGGATCGCCTTCCGGCACGGCCTCGGCCCCTACCTGCGGGGCCGCGGCGAGAGCCTGGAGGACAGGTCGGGCAAGGTACGCCTGGCCAGGTCGCTGCGCCAGGCGCTCGACGACGGCGGCGTCACTTTCGTCAAGCTCGGTCAGGTGCTGTCCACCCGGCGCGACCTGCTGCCGGCCGAGTTCATCGACGAACTGGGCCGCCTGCAGGACCACGTCGCCCCCGCGCCGTGGGAGCGCATCGAGCCGGTGCTCGCCGCCGAGCTGGGCGGGCCGGTCGAGGAGGTGTTCGCCGCCTTCGACCGGACGCCGCTGGCCGCCGCCTCCATCGGCCAGGCCCACACCGCCCGCCTGCACACCGGCGAGGACGTCGTGGTCAAGGTGCGCAGGCCGGGCATCGAGGGCGTGGTGGCCCAGGACCTCGACATCGTCCGCCGGCTGGCCGCCACGCTGGAGTCCAGGACCCGGTGGGGGCGTTCGCTGGGGCTGCGCGACCTGGCCGAGGGGTTCGCCGTCGCCATCCGCGAGGAGCTGGACTTCCGCGTCGAGGCCGCCAACATGGCCGCCGTGGCCGCCTCCGGCAGCGGCGGCGTCACCTACCCCGAGCCGTTCCCCGCCCTCTGCACCGAGCAGGTGCTGGTCATGCGGCGTCTGTCGGGCGGGCCGGTCACCGCGGCCGCCCCCGGGCAGGGGCCCGCGCTGGCCCGCGACCTGCTCGACTGCCTGCTCCGGCAGATCCTCGTCGAGGGCGTCTTCCACGCCGACCCCCACCCGGGCAACCTCATGCTGCTCGACGACGGCACGCTCGGCCTGCTCGACTTCGGCTCGGTCGGCCGCCTGGACGGCTCCGTTCGCTCGGCCCTGCAGCGTTTCCTGCTCGCGATGAACCGGCAGGACCCGCTCGGCGTCACCGACGCGCTGCTGGAGGTCGTCCCGCGGCCGGAGGAGATCGACGAGGCGGCGCTGGAGCGGGCGCTCGGCCAGTTCATGGCCAGGCACCTCGGGCCCGGCATGGACAGCGTGCAGATGTTCACCGACCTGTTCAAGATCGTCTCAGCGTACGGGCTGTCCGTCCCGCCCGAGGTGGCCGCCGTGTTCCGGGCCCTGGCCACGCTGGAGGGCACGCTGGTGCGGCTGTCGCCCGGCTTCAACCTGATCGGCGAGGCCCGCGCGTTCGCCGGGCGCTACCTGGCCGAGCGGGCCGGGCCCGAGTCCGTCAAGGAGGCCGTGGGGCAGGAGCTGGCCGCGCTGCTGCCGATGCTGCGCCGCCTGCCGCGCCGGGTCGAGCGCATCGCCAGCGCCGCCGAGCACGGCAGGTTCAGCCTGAACGTCCGGCTGCTGGCCGACGACCGCGACCGCCGCTACGTCACCGGGCTGGTCCACCAGGTGCTGCTCACCGTGCTCGGCGCCACGGCCGGGCTCATGGCCGTGCTGCTGCTCGGCATCGAGGGCGGGCCCGTCGTGGTCGGCACGACGAGCCTGTACCAGCTCCTCGGCTACAACCTGCTGGTGATCGCCTCGATCATGGTGCTCCGGGTGCTCGCGCTGATCTTCCGGCGCCCGCCTGACCAGGAGCGTCACCGGCGCTGAGGCGAAGACTGAGCTGCTTTTGACCTCGGGCTGGTCTTGGACATCCGAGGCATCGGGAAGTTTCCAGGTGACACCGGAACGCCTGGGGAGCAGTAGGTGAAAATCATCGGGATCGCCGCCAGTCTCCACGCGGGGTCTTTCATCAACAGATTGCTGGACGCAGCGGGCGGCGAACTGCCGGAAGGCGTACGGTTCGAGATCTGGACGGGGATGGGCGACGTCCCGCCGTACCAGCCGGGCAAGGTGCCGGTGGCGGCCAGGGAACTGCTCGGGCTGGTCGCCGGGGCCGACGCGGTGCTGCTGACGGCTCCCGAGCACAGCCTGCTGCCGCCGGAGCTGACGTACACGCTGGAATGGCTCTCGGCCGGCGACGTGCTGTCCGGCAAGCACGTGGCGGTGATGAGCGCCAGCGCGCGGGCGTGCGGCGCGATGTGGGCGCAGGCGGAGCTCTACAAGCAGCTCCAGGGCGCGGACGCGGTCGTGATGGGCGCCGAGCTGGTCATCTCGCCGGCCTGCCCGCACTTCGACGACGACGGCCACCTCACCGACCCCGTGCTGCGCGGCCAGGTGCGCGCGGTGATCGGGCAGCTCTGCCCGGCGGGCGTCAGGGAACCGGCGTTCTCGCTGTGATCCTGAGCCGGCTCAGTGGGGGTCGCGGCGCAGGCGCTTGACGTCGGAACGGTGCTTCTTGCCCGCGATGCGCCGCTCGACGGCGCCCCGGCTGGGCTTGGTCGGGCGGCGGCGCTTGGGCGGCGGCGCGACGGCCTCCCGGACGCGCTGGGCCAGCCGGTGACCGGCGGCCTCCCTGTTGCGCAGCTGGGACCGGTACTCCGAGGCCACGACGGTGATCGTGGCGGCGCCCAGCCGGTCGAGCGCGCGGGCCTTGAGCGCGGGCGGGATCGCCGTGCTCGCGGCCACGTCGAAGATCAGCTCCACCCGGCTGTCGGTGGTGTTGACGCCCTGGCCGCCCGGACCTGAGGAACGGGAGAAACGCCAGACGAGCTCGGCGTCGGGGATGACGATCGAGTCGTTCACGACCAGCGGGCCGGGCATGGCGGGAGCTCCTGTTCCGGGGGAAAGCGTCTTGCTCAGATGAGTGTCACCGTATATGAGCGACATATGCCGTCCGCAACGGCATTTTCAATCACTGCCCTCGCTGCGAATATGGAGAGAACATTTCGCGGGAAGGGCAAATTCCATGGACCCGAAGTGGGTCGCGCAGGCGGCGCTGACCGTTGGGCTCGCCGTGGTCTCCGCCGTCGTCTTCCTGCTGCTGAGGTGCCAGGGGAAGGGGCGGCCCTTCGGACCCGCCGGGCGGCGGCTCGCGGTCGCCATCAGCCTGCTCACCGGCGGCCTGTCCGCCGGCGCCGCGCTGGCCGGGCACGCGCTGCTGAGCGACTCGCTGGCCACCGTCCTGGGCGCGGCCGCGCCGAGCGGACTGTGGCTCGGCCAGATGCGCGCCAGGCAGGACGAGCGGCGCTCGCTGGCCCGGGAGGCGGCCACGTTCTGGCTGGTGTCGCTGCTGGCCCGGCTCGACCAGGCGATGGCCGAGGACGAGCGCGTCTGGTGCGAGAAGCGGGTGGACCCGTCCTGGAATGTCTACGAGCTGAGCCTGGCCGCGGCCCGCTACCACGAGCGCATCCGCGAACGGCTGTCGGCCGACGACCGGCGGCGCGAACGGGTGCACGCCCGCCTGGACGCCGTCGAACGCCGGCTGGACGTGGCCGCCCTGATCGAGGACGGCGCCGCCCGCTCGAAGGTGGCCACCGCGCTCACCCTCTCCCGCCACACCAGGATCCCCAGGTACGAGCGCTACCTCGGCAACCTCAACCGGCTGCACGGCGTGCTGCGGCACGACGCGGAGAACGACGTGCTGCGCCTGCTGGCCGCGGCCTACCGGGCCGGCTACCGCTCGCTGCCGGGGTACGTGCCGCCGTCACGGGCCCGCGGCGGCGAGCACATCGCCCGCGCCCGCTGACCGGGAATGACGGCCGGCGCTCAGGTCAGGGCGGTGGGGGAGCCCTCGGCGTCGCCGAGCGTGAGCTCCAGGCGGGCGCCCAGCGCGTCGACGACCGCGCCGAGCGTGCGCAGCGTCAGGTTCTCGTCGCCGGAGAGTATCTGACTCACCCGGCCGGGCGAGACGCCCAGCGACGCGGCCAGATCGGCGCGGGTGATCTTGTGTTCCCGCATGTACCACGTGATCTCGTCGACGACCTCTTGGGCGAGACCGCCCACCTCGTCACGGGGGTTCCGGCGAAAGGCCATGTCGGTCTCGCTCTCGACGCTGTCCGTCCTCGTGACTCCACTTTAGCTCTACCTAAACCTTTAGGCAAGCCTAAACCTCTGCGGCTCTTGACGGGCGGGGACCGGCGGCGTATGCCAATATCCGCGGGAAGACCGAGCGGTCAGGGGGAGGCGCTGTGACGGCCATCGTGGGCGTGCACGGGATCGGCAAGTACAACTACTACCTGGAGGCCGGCGGGTCGGCCGCCGGGGCCGCCGCGGCCATGCGGCTCAAGTGGGACCGCTACCTGCACGCGGCGCTCGGCGGTGAGACGGCCGCCTACTTCAGCGAGGTCGCCTACTTCTCCCACCTGCTGCGCGACCCCAAGCCCGGGGAGAGCTCCAAGCAGGCGGCGGCGCGCGTCGAGGCCGCCACCCAGCAGGTGCTCGTCGAATGGGCCAAGGACCTCGGGCTCGGCGAGCACGTCACCGGCGCGCTCAAGTCGTTCACCGGATGGCTGCTCGGCAAGCTCGACAGCAGGTCGGCGGCGTTCGCCAAGCTGTTCGCGCCCGAGGTCGCGGTCTACCTGACCGACCAGGAGCGGCGCGAGCGGTGCCGGCAGGCCGTGGCCGACGCCATCCGCAGGAACCGGCCGCGGGTGGTGATCGCCCACTCGCTCGGCAGCGTCGTGGCCTACGAGGCCCTGTGGGCCAACCCCGACCTGCCCGTGGACCTGCTCCTGACGCTCGGCAGCCCGCTCGGCATGCGCAACGTCGTCTTCGAGCGCCTCCTGCCCGCCCCCGTCAACGGCCTGGGCGAACGCCCCAAGAACGTCGCCCGCTGGGTGAACATCGCCGACAAGGACGACATCGCCGCCATCCCGCCCGCCCTGCGCGCCAGCTTCACCGGCGTGGACGTCGAGGAACTGGTCAACCTCGACTGGATCGACTTCCACACGGCCGAGAAATACCTGGGCTGCCCGGCGCTCGACCCGCATCTGCGACCATTCCTTGCATGACGTGGATTGTGTTCGACTACGGCAACGTCCTGTCCCTGCCGCAGCCCGCGGCCGACGCCGAGGCCATGGCGCTGGCCGTCGGCGCGGAGCCCGAGGCGTTCCTGCGCCGCTACTGGGAGCACCGCCTGGAGTTCGACCGGGCCAGCCTGAGCCCCGTCGCCTACTGGTCGGCCGTGCTGGGCCGGGCCGCCACCCCGTCCGAGGTCGCCCGCCTGGTGGCCATGGACGTCGCGAGCTGGGCCTACCCCGACGAGGGCACGGTCGCCGTCCTCGGTGAGATCCTCGACGCGGGCGACGGCGTGGCGCTGCTGTCCAACGCGCCCGTCTGCATCGCCGACGGCCTCGACGAGCTGCCCTGGATCGCCGCCATCGGCCACCGCTTCTACAGCGGCAGGATGGGCCTGGTCAAACCCGACCGGGAGATCTTCGACGAGGTCGCCCGCGAGCTGGCCGCCGACCCGTCCGAGATCGTCTTCATCGACGACCGGGCCGAGAACGTCGAGGGCGCCGAGCGCGCGGGCATGACCGGCGTGCTGTTCACCAGCGCCGCCGCGCTCCGCAAGTCCCTGCGCGAGCTGCCCCGCTGACCGCCCGCCGGCTCCCCGCCGGCCTCCCGCCGGGCGACCGGCGCTGTTCACCCACGCTTGACTCCGCTGTCATGACGGGGCCACGACGGGGTCAGCGCGGGCGGACATACCTGGAGCGTGGACCGCAGAACGTTCCTGACAGCGGCGGCAGCCGGCCTCGTCGCGCCCCGCGCCGTCACCTCGCCCGCCTCCGCCACGACACTGAGATCCGACCCGTTCACCCTCGGCGTGGCCTCCGGCGACCCCTCCGCCGACGGCTTCGTCCTGTGGACCCGGCTGGCCGTCGACCCGCTCGGCGGCGACGGCCGCGGCGGCATGCCCGCCCGCGACGTCGAGGTCGACTGGCAGGTCGCCACCGACGAGCGGTTCTCCTCGGTCGTCCGGTCGGGCACCGTGACCGCCCGGCCGCGCGACGCCCACAGCGTGCACGTCGAGCTGGACGGGCTGGAGCCCGGCCGCGACTACTTCTACCGGTTCAGGAGCCAGGGCAGGCTCTCGCCCGCCGCCCGCACCCGGACGACGCCCGCCGGGGAGAGCCCGCTCACCTTCGCCGTGGCCGCCTGCGCCCACTACGAGCACGGCTACTACACCGCCTACCGCCGCCTGGCCGAGCAGGAGCCCGACCTGGTCGTCTTCCTCGGCGACTACATGTACGAGTACGGCCCCAGCGGCTACACCGCCCTGGCCGGACGGGTGCGCACGCACACGCCGGGCAAGTGCGCCACCCTCGCCGACTACCGGCTGCGGCACGCCCAGTACAAGAGCGACCACGACCTGCAGGCCGCGCACGCGGTCGCGCCCTGGCTGGTGGCCTTCGACGACCACGAGGTGGAGAACAACTGGGCCGGCCCCGTCTCCAGCACCGGCGCGCCCGGCTTCGCCCGCCGCCGCGCCGACGCCTTCCGCGCGTACTACGAGAACATGCCGCTGCGCCGCGCCAGCCTCCAGGGGGCGGTGCTGCGCATCAACCGGCGCGTCTCCTGGGGGACGCTGGCCCGCTTCCACCTGCTGGACACCCGCCAGTTCCGCGACGACCAGGCCTGCCTGGACGGGGTGCGGGCCGGCTGCGACGAACGGCTGTCCGACGGGCGCACGCTGCTCGGGTCCGCCCAGTGGCGGTGGCTGGAGGAGGGGCTGAGCGGGTCCGGCGCCCGGTGGAACCTGCTGGGCCAGCAGATCCTGATGGCCCAGCGCGACTACAAGACCGGGCCGGGCCGCGAGGTGAACCTCGACTCCTGGGACGGCTACGCCGCCGAGCGCACCCGTCTGCTCGGGTCGCTGTCGGGCACCTCGAACCCCGTCGTCCTGACCGGGGACGCGCACATGCACCACCTGGCCGACCTCAAGACCGACTTCGACGACCCGGACTCCCCGGTGGTGGCCAGGGAGCTGGTGACGTCGTCGATCGCCAGCGACGGCGACGGCTACCGGGACCGCACCTGGATCGCCGAGGCCCTGCAGGAGAACCCGCACATCTCCTACATCGACCAGCGGCGCGGCTACCTCATGGCGCGGCTGACCCGGGACGAGCTGTCGGTGGACTTCCGCACGCTCGACTACATCTCCCGGCGCGGCGCGCCGGCCCGCACCGCCCACCGGCTCACGATCCCGGCCGAACCGCCCCGCTCGGCCGCCGGCCGGGCCGCACCCCGCCATGGCTGAGGTACGGCGGGGTTCGCAGTCCTCGTCGGCCGGGGACCTGAGGGAGCGCGGTCCTCGTTCGCTGAAGGTTCGCTGGGAGCGGGCTGAGGGCCGGCTGGGAGGCGCGGGCGGGTGGTCAGGCGCCGGGCCAGGTCCCGTCGGGGAACTCGCCGGTGGTGGTGCCGGACATGACGACCTGGTCGCGTTCGTCCAGACCTGAGGTGATCTGGACGTACTGGTCGCCGCGGACGCCGGTGCCGACCACCTTGGCGGCGTCGTGCCCGCCCGCGCGCACGGTGACCACCTGGGCGCCGTCGGAACGGCTGCGGACGGCGGCGGCCGGGACGTAGATCGCGTCCTTGGCCTCGGCGGTCGTCACCGACACCGTGGCGGTCTGGCCGAGCATGAGCCCGGCGGGCGGCTCGTCGAAGGCCAGGGTGACGGAGTAGCGGACCAGCTGGTCCTCGACGGTGGCGGTCGGGGCGATCGCGGTGACCGTGCCGCCGTGGCGCTCGCCGGGGCGGGTGGCGAGGGTGATGGCGGCCTGCTGGCCGAGTTTCAGCCGGTTGACGTCGGACTCGGTGACCATGGCCTGGACCTGGAGCTCGTTCAGGTTGCCGAGGCTGATGAAGGTGCCGGTGCCGGCCGTGTCGCCGACGCGGCCCGCCACCGACAGGACGGTGCCGGAGGTGGGGGCCACGATGCGGGTGGCGCGCACGGCGTCGGCGGCCTCCTCCAGGGTGGCTTCGGCGCGGTCCACGTTCGCGGCGGCCTGGTCCTTGGTGATCCCGCCCCTGGCGGCGCCGTCCTTGGGGGTGGTGGCGGTCCTGGTGGTGCCTCGCGAGGTCGTGCCGGGGGAGCAGGAGCCGGTGGGACGGGCGGAGGCCGCGGCGTGCGGCCTGGCGGTGGGCCTGGCGGTTGGGGACGGGGGCGCGGTGGTCGAGGGCCTGGCCGTGGCGGACGGCTCGGGGGTGGACGGGCCGCCCGGTGCGGAGGGTTCGCCGGGGTTCGACGGTGTGCCGGGACTGGAGGTGTGGCCGCCTCCAGGAGTGCCCCCACCAGGGGTGCCGCCTCCAGGGGTGCCCCCGCCGGGAGTGCCCCCGCCGGGCGGGGGCGCCGTCACGGTCACCGTGGCCGTCACCGTGGCGGTCGCGGTGACCGTCACCGTGGGCTGGGGCTCGGAGGGCTCGTGAGTGGGGGTGGGCGTCCTGGTGGGGGTGGGGGTCGCGGTCGGGGGCCGGCTGTGAGCCGGGGACGCGTCCGAGGGCCGCGTGGAGGCGGGGGTGACGGCCTTGCTCGCCTTGGTGGCGGGGGCGTCGGTAGGCGTGGCGGCGGCGGGCGGAGTGGTCGCGGGCGGAGTGGTCGCGGGCGGGCCGGCCGGGCCGAAGACGCCCTCGCCCGCCGAACCTCCCCCGATGGCCGCGCCAGAGCCGCCCGCCGCACCCGGAACGGCGCCGCCGCCGGGAGTGGCGGCGGTGGTGTCCGGGGTGGGCGAGGTGGCGGGACCGGTGCTGCCGGTGGTCGGGGTGGGCCTCGCAGTGACCGGCGGCTCGGGCTTCGAGGAGGCCGACGGGGTGGGGCAGGCGGCGGCGTTAGGCGTGCCCTGGTTGGCGGTGCTCCCCGTGGTTCCGGTGCTCGCGGAACCGGCGGTTCCGGTGCCGGTGGGTCCGGTTGAGGTGGTGGCGGTGGTGAGGGCTTCTTGGGCGGCGGAGAGGTCGGCCTTGGCGGCTGCGTACGCCTCGCGGGCGGCCCGCCCGTCGATCCTGGCCAGCACCTGGCCCTTGGTCACCTTGGTCCCGACCTTGACGTACACCTTGGTCACCGGGCCGGACGAGCCGAACGCCAGGTCACGGCGGGCACCGTCCACGGTGTTGCCGGCGGCGCTGACCAGGGCCGTGACCGGGCCCCGCTGGGCGGCGGCGAGCCGTACCCGGACGGCGGGCGGGTCGTCGTCGCGGAGCGCCAGCGCCAGGCCCGACCCGGCGACGAGCACGGCCAGGGCGAGCCCGCCCAGCGCGAAAGTCGGTCTCATGGCGGCCCATCCTGGCCGACCAGCTTCACGGCAGCCTGCGAGCAGCCTGAGAGTTCGCTGTGTGACCCCGCCCAGGCCCGGGTTGTCAGCGAACGTTCAGCTCCGTCACGGCTGCGGCGCAGGCTGGTGTGCAAGTGTCACCGGCTGTGAAGGTGTCGACAAGGCGCAGAGCGCTGATGACCAACGGAGCGCTGGGCGTGCTCCTGCTGGGCGGGGCCACGCTCGCCTACGTCCAGCTCGGCACGGACCGCGCGGCCGGCGAGACGGCCGTGCGCACGGTGACGGCGAGCCGCGGCTCGGTGTCCGCGTCGGTGTCGGCGTCGGGCGCGGTGGCCAGCTCCAGGACCAGGTCCCTGTCGTTCGGCACGAGCGGCACGGTCGAGCGCATCTACGTCAAGGCGGGGGACAAGGTCGACAAGGGCGACATCCTGGCCAGGCTGGACGACTCCGCCGCGCAGGAGAGCCTGTCGGCGGCCAAGGCCACGTACCAGAGCGCGATCGACGAGGGCACCGGCACGGCCGCGCTCTACGCCTCCTACGTCAAGGCGCGCAACGCCTACCGCGAGGCCGAGCGCACGGTCGCGGCCACCGTCCTGCGGGCCCCGTTCAAGGGCACGGTCACGGCGGTGAACGGATCCGTCGGCGGCACCGCCTCCGGCTCGGGCGGAAACCAGAGCCAGTCCCAGTCCCAGGGCCAGTCTCAGAGCAACGGCAGCGGCACGGGCGGGTTCGTCGACCTGGCCGACACCGGACGGCTCCAGCTCGTGGGCACCTTCACCGAGTCCGACGTCGGCAAGCTCGAACAGGGCCAGAAGGCCACCGTCACCTTCGACGCCCTGCCGGGGGTGACCGCCGACGGCAAGGTCACCCAGATCCAGCCGGTCGCCTCCACCAGCAACAACGTCGTCCAGTACCCGGTCACGGTCACCTTCACCAAGGTGCCCGCCAAGGTCAGGCTGGGCCAGACCGCCACCGTCGAGGTCGTCGTCGGCCGGGCGGAGAACGTCGTCACCGTCCCCTCCACCGCGGTCTCCACCAGCGGCGGCCAGACCACGGTCACCCTGCTCAGGGACGGCCGCCAGGTCAGGACCCAGGTCGAGGTCGGCGTCCGGGGCACGGCGCTCACCGAGATCAGGTCCGGGGTGTCCGAGGGCGACCAGCTCGTGCCGCCCGCGACCGGCACGCAGGGCACCAGCCAGCGCGGCGGGTTCGGCGGCGGGTTCCCGGGCGGCGGCGGCATGCCGGGTGGCGGGCGATGACGGCCCCCGCCACCGCCCCCGCCACCGCGACGGCGGCCCCGGTCCTGCGGGTGAAGGACCTGGTCAAGGAGTACGGCGAGGGCGACGCCAAGGTCCACGCCCTGCGCGGCGTCAGCCTGGACGTCGAGCGCGGCGACTACGTCGCCATCATGGGCGCCTCCGGCTCCGGCAAGTCCACCCTGATGAACATCCTCGGCTGCCTCGACGTCCCCACCTCCGGCACGTACCAGATCGACGGCGCGGACGTGGGACGGCTGGCCGAGCACCAGCTCGCGGTCCTGCGCAACCGCAGGGTGGGGTTCGTCTTCCAGTCCTTCAACCTGATCCCGCGCATGAGCGCGCTGGCCAACGTCGAGCTGCCGCTGGTGTACGGCGGCGTCGGCCCGGCCGAGCGGCGCTCGCGCGCCCTGGCCGCGCTGGAGCAGGTGGGGCTGACCGACCGGGTGCGGCACGAGCCGAACCAGCTCTCCGGCGGCCAGCAGCAGCGCGTGGCCGTGGCCAGGGCGCTGGTCACCGCGCCCGCGCTGCTGCTGGCCGACGAGCCCACCGGCAACCTGGACACCGCCTCCACCCGCGACGTGCTGCAGATCCTCGACCGGCTCAGCGCGTCCGGACGCACGATCGTGCTCATCACCCACGAGGACGACGTGGCCGCGCACGCCAAACGGGTGATCCGGCTGGTGGACGGCGAGATCGTGGAGGACCGCCGCCAGGCGCCGGTCGACGGACCACCCCCGAGGACGGCGGCCAGTGAACCAGCTTGAGATCCTCCGCTTCGCGCTGCGCGGCCTGCTGGCCAACAAGATGCGCAGCGCCCTGACCACGCTGGGCATCCTCATCGGCGTCGCCGCGGTCATCCTGCTGGTGGCGGTCGGCGAGGGCTCCTCGCAGAGCATCCAGAAGAACATCCAGCGCCTTGGCGCCAACACGCTGACGATCTCCCCGTCCTTCTCGGGCGGTGGCGGCGGAGGCGGCTTCGGCGGGCGCGCGCCGGGCGGCGGCGGCAACACCGGGCCGCGCACGCAGGCCAGGCAGCTCAGCCTGGCCGACGCCAAGGCGCTCACCGACCGGACGCTCGCGCCGTCGGTCAGGTCCGTCTCGCCGGTGGTCGGCGCGAACTCCGCCACCGCCGCGTACGGCGCCGCCAGCCACACGATCGCGCAGTTCGTCGGCACCTACCCCAGCTACTTCGAGGCCATGAACAAGCCGGTGGCCGAGGGCACGTACTTCTTCAACGACGACGTGCTGGCCGCCAGGAAGGTCGTGGTGCTCGGCCGGACGGTGGTGGAAGAGCTGTTCGGCGCGGTGGACCCGATCGGCCGGCAGGTCAGCGTGTCCGGGGTGCCGTTCACGGTGGTCGGGGTGCTCAAGGAGAGCGGCTCCACCGGCATGCAGGACGCCGACGACGTGGCCGTGGCGCCGCTGCCCGCCGTGCAGCAGAGCCTGAGCGGGTTCGGCTCGCTGGACTCGATCGTCGTGCAGGCCACCGGGGCCGAGGCCACCACGGCGGCGCAGTCGGAGGTGACCGCCGTCCTCAACCAGCGGCACGGCATCACCGACGGCAACCCCGACTACCGGATACTCAACCAGGCCACCCTGCAGGAGACGGTGAGCGAGGCCACCGGCACGTTCACCGTGCTGCTCGGGGCGGTGGCGGCGATCTCGCTGCTGGTGGGCGGCATCGGCATCACCAACATCATGCTGGTCACCGTGACCGAGCGGACCCGGGAGATCGGCATCCGCAAGGCGATCGGCGCGCCGCGCGGCGCGATCCTGGGCCAGTTCCTGATGGAGGCCACCCTGCTCAGCCTGGTCGGCGGGCTGCTCGGGGTGCTGGTGGCCTTCGTCGGCACCCGGTTCACCGTGGCCGGCATCGAGCCGGTCCTCGTGCCGTCGTCCGTCGCGCTGGCGCTCGGCGTGTCGGTGGGGATCGGGCTGTTCTTCGGCAGTTATCCCGCCAACAGGGCGGCCAAGCTCCGGCCGATCCAGGCCCTGCGGCACGAGTAGGCGGCATGAGTAAGGAGACAGACATGGACCGGCTCGACTCCTCGCCCTTCCCCGACGACCTGGGGGAGGAGCTCGCCGTCCGGCCACGCGGGGGCGTCTCGAAGCTGACGCTCGGGCTGGCCGCCGGGGTGGTGCTGGTGGCGGGCGTGCTCATCGGGATCCAGGCGGGCAAGCTGTTCGGCACGTCCGACGCCGCGCCGTCCGCCGCGCAGCTCCGGCGTACGGACGGCCAGTTCCCCGGCGGCGGCTACGGCCAGCGCGGCAACGGCGCCCAGAACGGCGCCCAGAACGGCACCCAGAACGGCGGGTTCGGGCAGCGCATGGGCGGCGGCACGGTCGGCACCGTCGAGAAGGTCGACGGCGACAAGATCTACGTCAGGACCATGGACGGCGCCACGGTGACGGTCACCACCAGCGACCAGACCACGGTCCAGATCTCCAGGCCCGGCAAGGTCGCCGACCTGGCCGCCGGCACCACGGTCGTGGTGCGCGGACAGCAGTCCGGGGACGGCTCGGTCACCGCGACCGCGATCACCCAGGGCGCCCAGGGCATGCCGGGAGGGGGCCCGCGATGAACCAGCCCGAGGCCAGGCTGCTGGTGGTCGACGACGAGCCCAACATCAGGGAGCTGTTCTCGGCCGGCCTGCGCATGGCCGGGTTCGAGGTGCTGACCGCCGCCGACGGGCGGGAGGCGCTGCGGGTGGCCGAGGAGAGCACGCCCGACCTGGTGATGCTCGACGTGATGCTGCCCGACATCGACGGCCTGGCGGTCGCGGGAAGGCTGCGGTCCCGTGGCCGCCGGGTCCCGGTGCTGTTCGTGACCGCCAAGGACACGCCGGAGGACCGGATCACCGGCCTCGGGCTCGGCGAGGACTACGTGACCAAGCCGTTCAGCCTGGAGGAGGTCATCGCCCGGATCCGGGCGGTGCTGCGCAGGACCCGCAGGGGCGCGCCGCCGCCCCACCGGCTGAGCGTCGCCGACCTGGAGCTGGACGAGGAGAGCCACGAGGTCTGGCGCGACGGCGTCCCGGTGCGGCTGTCGCCGACGGAGTTCCGGCTGCTGCGCTACTTCATGCTGAACGTCGGCCGGGTGCTGTCCAAGACGCAGATCCTCGACCACGTCTGGAACGGCGACTGGCGCACCGACGTGGGCCTGGTGGAGTCGTACGTGTCGTACCTGCGGCGCAAGATCGACACCGGCGACCGGAAGTACCTGCACACGCTGCGCGGGGTCGGCTACATCCTGCGCCCGCCGCGCCTATGAGGAAACACCTCGCCCGCGCCCCGCTCTGGCTGCGGCTGGTCTCGGCCACGCTGCTGCTGGTCACCCTCGCCATCACGGTCACCGGCCTGTTCGCCGTGCGGCTGCTGCGCGGATACCTGGTCGAGCGGGTGGACCGGCAGCTGGTGGCGGCCGCCGCGCCGCGCGACCTGCCGCCGCCGCCCGAGGCGTGGCCGGCCGGGCGGCAGCCGCAGCGGTTCTTCGGGCTGTTCCACTCGGTGCTGGTGGACGCGGGCGGCGCCACCGTACGGGTGATCAGCGAGTCCACCGAGGAGCACACGCCCAGGCTGCCCCGGCTGACCGGCGCGGACGTCGCCGCGCGCGGCGGGCGGCCGTTCACCGTCGAGTCCCGCGCGGCCGGCGGGCCGGACTGGCGGGTGGTAGCCGTCCCGGGCCGCGACGGCGTCAGCCGGGTGATCGCCATCAGCCTCGGCGACGTCGAGGGCACGGTGGCCCGGCTCGCCCTCATCGTGGCCTTCGCCGGCGGCGGCACGCTGGCCGTGCTGGGCGTCGCCTGCTACTGGCTGGTACGGCGGAGCCTGCGCCCGCTGCGCGAGATCGGCCGCACCGCCAAGGACATCGCGGGCGGCGACCTGTCGCGCCGGGTGCCGATGTGGGCGAGCACCACTGAGGTCGGCAAGCTGGGCCGCTCGCTCAACGGCATGCTCGCCCAGATCGAGTCGGCGGTGCGCGAGCGGGAGGCGGCGGCGGAGTCGGCGCGCGAGTCGGCGACGGCGGCGCGGCGTTCGGAGGAGGTCATGCGCCGGTTCATGGCCGACGCCTCGCACGAGCTGCGCACGCCGCTCACCTCGATCAGGGGGTTCGCCGAGCTGTTCCGGCTGGGGAAGGAGAAGGACCTGGCCGAGGCCGTGCGGCTGCTGAGCCGGATCGAGGGGCAGGCCGCGCGCATGGGCCTGCTGGTGGAGGACATGCTGCTGCTGGCCAGGCTGGACCAGCGGCGGGAGCTGGCGCGGCGGCCGGTGGACCTGCTCAGCCTGGCCGCGACCGCCGTGATCGACGCCCAGACGCTCGCCCCCGACCGGCGGATCGAGCTGGTCCGCCTGGACGGCGGCGAGGGCGAGGTGCTGGTGACCGGCGACGAGTCGCGGCTCGGCCAGGTGGTCGGGAACCTGGTGAGCAACGCGCTGCAGCACACGCCGCCCGGGACGCCGTTCGAGGTGCGCGTCGGGGTGGACGGCGAGCGGGCCGTGATGGAGGTGGCCGACGAGGGCCCGGGGTTCCCGCCGGAGGTGGCCGAGCGGGTGTTCGAGCGGTTCTACCGGGCCGATCCGGCGCGCGGGGTGGGCGGGGCCGGGCTGGGGCTGTCGATCGCGGCGACGCTGGTGGAGGCGCACGGCGGCGTCATCATGGCCGAGGGGGAGCCGGGCCGGGGCGCTCTGTTCCGCGTGCTCCTGCCGCCCGCCGGCAGCCCGGCGGGCGCTCAGCCGAAGGTGTAGCCGTACAGGCCGGTGCCCTGGGAGACCTGGCGGAGGCGGCCCAGGCGCAGGCCCGTCTCGCGGACGCCGGGGGCGAACATGACCAGGCCCTGGTCGGGGGCGGCGACCAGGAGCCCGTCCAGGGGACGGCCGGCGGTCAGCGCGCGGTAGCGGCCGCCGCCGCCGGGCAGCGTGGCCAGCGCGGCGCCGAAGTCGCGGCCCCTGCCCTTGACCAGCAGGTTCCCCTTCCGGGTCAGGCCGCCCGACGCGCGCCCCTGGAGCACCTGGACGGCGTGCTCGCCGGGCACGCCGATGGCCAGCTCGTCGTTGCCGTCGCCGGTGAAGTCGCCGGCGGCCAGGGCCGCGCCGAACCGGTCGTAGTAGCGCGGCTCGCCCTTCAGCGAGCGTTGCGACCACGCCTCGCTGCCGTGGGTGCGCAGGCCGGCGCGCGAGCCGTACAGGACGTCCACGGTGCCGTCGCCGTAGTCCATGGCCCGCTGGTTCTCGCTGAGGCCCTCGCCGGGGACGCCGACCGCCAGGTCGTCGCGGCCGTCGCCGTTGAAGTCGCCGGTGGCCAGGGCCGCGCCGAAGGCGTCCCACTTCTCCGCCGCGCCGGCGATCCCCGGCGAGCTCTGCGTGAGCAGCCGGGCCCGGCGGGCGCGCGGGTCGAGCACGGTCACCGACCCCTGGCCGTCCAGGCGCACGCTGTCGGCGGGCGCGCCGACGGCCAGCTCGTCGCGGCCGTCGCCGTCGAAGTCGCCGGCCGCCAGCGCCGCGCCCCACTGGTCGGTGACGTTCGCCGGCTGCCGCACCCACGACGTCTTCTGGGTGATCTGGTACGCCTTGCGGCCCTTCATCCCGTAGACGGTGACCGCGCCGCCGGAGGCGTGGCTCGGCGAGCCCACGGCCAGCTCGTCGCGGCCGTCGCCGTCGAAGTCGCCCGCCGCCAGCGCGGCGCCGAACCGGTCGCTGCCCCGCCGGGCCGGGGCCAGCTGCTCGCCGGCGACCAGCCCGGCGGGGGAGCCGTCGAAGATCTGCACGACCCCGTTGCCGTCCGCGCCGGGGACCCGCTTTCCGGCGAACTCCTCCGACACCCCGACCGCCAGGTCGGCGCAGCGGTCGCCGTCGAAGTCGCCGACGGCCAGCGCCGAGCCGAAGGCGTCCCCGGGTTCGGCGCCGGGCTGGGTGAGCCTGACGGTCCGGCCGGAGCCGTACATGACGGTCACCGAACCGGCCCTGGAGTCGTCGTAGGGAGCGGCGACGGCGATGTCGGCGCGGCCGTCGCCGTCGAAGTCGAGAGGATGCCCGCCGCACCCGGGTGCGGCGGCGGGTGCGGCACCGGACACGAGGGGAGCGACCAGGCAGACGGCGAGCAACGCGTTCATACCGACAGTCATCTCCGTCCAGGTCGAACCCGGACTTAACGCCACGAGAACGGGCCAGGAGGGCACGATGCACATCCGCTTCGGAAGGGACTTTCGGCCCGTCCGCCGGGGCGTGGGAGCGTGCCAGGATAGACGGGTGGACATCGACCTCGCTGATCTGGACTTCTGGCGCAAACCGCTCAAAGAGCGGAATGAGGCCTTCGCCCGGCTCCGGCAACTGGAGCACCCGGTGTTCTTCCCGGAGAAGAAGGTGCCCTTCCTCCGCTCCGGCAAGGGCTTCTACGCCCTCGTCCGGCACGCGGACGTCGTCGAGGCCAGCCGCAACGCCAAGATCTTCTCCAGCGAGCCCGCCGTCACCAACCCCGAGCCGCCGGGCTGGGTCAAGCAGGTGTTCGGCGAGTCCATGGTGAACATGGACGACCCCCGCCACGCCCGCCTGCGCCGCATCGTGACGCGCTCGTTCAGCCCGAAGATGCTGGCCGGGCTCCAGAGTGACATCGAGGCCGCCTGTGCCCGCATCGTCGACGACGTCGTCAAGGAGGGCCCGCGCGACTTCGTCACGCAGGTGGCCGCCAAGCTTCCCATCCACGTCATCTGCGACATGCTCGACATCCCGCAGGAGCTGCGCGCCAAGGTCCACCAGCACGTCGACATCTCCACCGCCTACACCGGCGTGCGGCCCAGCCTGGCCCGCAGCGTCCAGATGGCCGGTCAGAACATGCTGGCCCTGCTGGCCCTGCAGCGCATGGTCATCAAGCTCGGCCACGAGCGCGTCGCCGAGCCCAAGGGCGACCTGGTCTCGCTCCTGGTCAACGCCAACCCCGACGGCGAGAAGCTGACCGACAAGGAGCTGGGCTCGTTCTTCTCGCTGCTGCTGGTGGCCGGCAACGAGACCGCCCGCAACACCATGGCCCACGGCATCCGGCTGCTCACCGAGAACCCGGCCCAGCGCGAGCTGCTGACCTCCGACTTCGACGCCCACATCAACGGCGCGATCGAGGAGATGGTCCGCTACGTCTCGCCCATCATGCAGTTCCGCCGCACGGTCACCGAGGACTGCACGCTGCGCGGGCTGGAGCTGAAGCAGGGCGACAAGGTCGTGCTGTTCTACGGCTCGGCCAACCGCGACGAGTCGGTCTTCCCCGACCCCGACACCTTCGACATCACCCGCGACACCAAGCCCCACGTCGGGTTCGGCGGGCCGGGCCCGCACTTCTGCCTCGGCGCCAACCTGGCCAGGCAGGAGATGCGCACGATGTTCCGGGAGTTGCTGACCCGGCTGCCCGGCGTGCGCTCGGTCGGCGAGCCCGAGCTGCTGCTGTCGAACTTCGACAACAGCGTGCGCAGTCAGGCGTTCACGTACTAGCCGTCTCCGGCTCCCCGGCCAGCACGTTCGTCCTGATGGTGAAGAACGTGACGGCCGCGGCGACGGCCATCATGGCGGCGCTGATCAGCATGGCCGCCCGGAACCCGGCGTCGAACACCGGAGGGTTCTCGAACGCGTCGCCCACCAGGCCCACCAGCGGCGGCACGGCGGCCACCGCCAGCAGGCTCCCGGTGCGGGCCACGGCGTTGTTGACGCCGCTGGCCGTGCCGGCGTAGCGCTCGTCGGCGGTGGCCAGCACCGTCGCGGTCAGCGGCGCGACGGCCGCCGACAGGCCGAGCCCGAAGACGGTCACCGCGGGCAGCACCAGCAGCGGGTAGGAGGCGTGCGGGCCGATCATGCTCATCAGCACGAACCCGGCCCCCGCCAGCAGGATCCCGAGCGTCATCGGCCAGCGCGGCCCGAGCCGCCGGGCCGTCTCCCCGGCCCGCGACGACAGCAGCATCATCAGGATCGTGGTCGGCAACATCGACAGCCCGGCCGCGATCGGCGAGAACCCGGACACCACCTGGAGCTGGATCACCAGCAGGAAGAACACCACGCCCATGGCGGCGTACATGATGAGCGTGACGACGTTGACCGCCGTGAAGACGTGGTTCCTGAAGATGGCGACCGGCACCAGCGCCTGCGGCGACCTGCGCCGCTCGGTCACCACGAACGCCGCCCCGAGCAGCGCCCCCGCGATCAGCGGCACCGGGGCGCCCTTCTCGATCAGCCCGTACGTGATCCCGGCCAGCGCCAGCGCGGCCAGCAGCGAGCCCAGCACGTCGAACCGCCCGGCCGCCTGCTCGTCGCGGCTCTCCGGCACGTGCCGCAGCGTCACCAGCACCACGATCAGCGCGAACGGCAGGTTGATCAGGAACGCCCACCGCCAGCCCGCCGTCTGCACCAGCCAGCCGCCCAGCAGCGGCCCGATCGCGCTGGCCACGCCGCCCAGCCCGGACCAGACGCCGACGGCCCGCGGCCGGTCCTGCCTGACGAACGACGCCTGGATGATGGCCAGCGACCCCGGGGTGAGCAGCGCGCCGCCGACGCCCTGCAACGCGCGCGCCGCCACCAGGAACTCGATGTTCGGCGACAGGCCGCACAGCGCCGAGGCCACGGCGAACCACACCGTGCCGATCAGGAAGATCTTGCGCCGCCCGTAGCGGTCGCCGAGCGAGCCGCCCAGCAGGATCAGGCCCGCCAGGGTGAGGGTGTAGGCGTTGACGGTCCACTGCAGGCCGTCCATGGCCGCGTGCAGCTCCTTGCCGAGGAACGGCAGCGCGACGTTGACCACGGTGCTGTCGAGCAGGGCCAGCCCGGAGCCGAGCACGGTCGCGCCGAGGATCCACCGCCCGCGCGCCGACTTCACCTGGATGTGACCGTTCTGTCCCATCCGACAATCTTGTCACCGTCCCGGACCGGCTCCGGCGGCCACCCCGGCGTTCGGCCCCTACGGGCGGGCGCCGAGAGCCCGGAGCACGAAACCGGACACGGCCTGCTCGGCCGTCTCGACCGTGACCTCGCCGCTGATCAGCGGCACCCGCTCGGCCCCGATGACGGCCAGCACCATCCGCGCCGTCGCGCCCACCTCGGGCACCTGGAAGTCGCCCGCCCGCACGCCGTCGTCGAGGATCTCCACCAGCACCCGCTGCATGGGCGCGACGTGCTCGGCGAGCTGCTGGTAGGCGTCGGGCCCGAGCGCCGCGCCGAGGTCGGCCGCGCCCGGGTGGGGGTGGGCGAGCAGCCCCGCGAGCTGCAGCCGGACGAAGGCCCGCAACCGGTCGGCGGGCGAGGCGTGCTCGGGCAGCTCCCGCTCGTAGCTCTCGATGAAGTAGCTGGTGACGCGCTCGGTGAAGGCCAGCAGCAGCGCGGCCTTGTCGGGGAAGTAGTTGTACAGGACCGTGCGGGTGATGCCGGCCTCGTGGGCCACGTCCGTCAGGGAGATGGCGTCGATGCCCTGGGCCCTGGACAGGCGCGAGACGGCCTGCAGGATGCGGTCGCGCGTCTGGGCGCGATGCTCGCCGATCGTGGCGGCCGAGATGCGGGGCATAGGCCCATGGTAGGCCGGATCGCCGCCGGCGCACCCGGGACCGTCCCCCGGAACCCCGCGCCGGCGCGGGCCGGGCTCAGGGTTTGCGCCGGTCCGGGGCCGGCTGCCCGATGACCGCGCGCCGGGCGAGGTCCCACAGGCGTTCCAGGGCGGCGAGGACGGGCGGCGACTCCGGCCCGAGCAGCCTGACCCAGGCGCCCGCCCCGTTCGGCAGCGTGCTGGCCCCGCCGGGCAGCCCGCTGCCCGCCGCCACCTCGTGCAGCGCCCCGGCCAGCTCGTCCGCGGGCACGGCGGAGGTGATCACGTACAGGGTGGACAGGACGCCGTGCTCGCCGAACATCGCCGGGCCGGTGACCGGGGCCCGCTCGGGCACGAGCCTGAGCGGGTCGGCGAACAGCAGCCGGCCGCCGGCGTCGCGGACGTCCAGGTCGGTGCAGTACGCGGTGTAGGCGTGCCGCTCGCCTCGGGCCAGCCGCCCGGCCAGCACGGTCTCCCCGAGGATCACCGTGGCCCCGGGCCCGGCGCTCACCAGGGTGCGCTGGTAGAACCGGGACCCGGCGAAGGGGATCACCGGGTCCGGCAGGTACTCCAGGTAGCCGTCCGGCCCGGCGGTGAGCGTGACGAGCTGGGTGGCGTAGTCCTGCTCCATCCGGTAGAGCTTGGTGGCCGCCTGCGTGGTGACGTGCACGGACGCGCCCGCGCCGCAGGCGACGTCGAGCCGGTGGCGGTCGCCCTGGAGCACGCCGCCGCCGGTGGACATCACCATCACGTACGGCAGGTCGGGCCGGGCCGGGTCGTAGTAGTGCGGCCGCATGATCTGCAGCGGCGCCTTCTGGAAGTGGCCGGTCAGCTCGGTGCGCCCGCCCCGCCGCTCGAACGCCAGCTCCAGCACGCCGACCTTGCCCGGGCTGCCCACCGGCAGGGTGTCGGGCACGTCGGCGTGCCGGGCCACGTCCGCCGGGACCGAGTCGATCGTGTAGTGGCCGGCGGCCAGCCGGTTTACCGGGCCGGCGAGCACGCCGGCGCCCCGCTGAGGACGAAGTCGGCCACCTCGGCCACGCCGGTGCCCCGCAGGGCGTCGGTGAGCACGACCGGCCGCCCGTCGCGGACCCGGTCGGCGTCGCGCGCCATGACCTCCAGGTCGGCCCGCACATACGGCGCGATGTCGATCTTGTTGATGACCAGCAGGTCCGAGTCGGTGATGCCGGGGCCCCGCTTGCGCGGCATCTTGTCCCCCTCGCCGGTGTCCAGGACGAAGACGTAGACGTCGGCCAGGACGGGGCTGAAGGTGAGCGTCAGGTTGTCGCCGCCGCTCTCGAACAGCAGCGTGTCGATGTCGGGGAAGCGCTCCAGCAGCTCGGCCCCGGCGGCCAGGTTCATCGTCGGGTCGTCGCGCACGGCGGTGTGCGGGCAGGAGCCGGTCTCGACGCCCACGACCCGCTCGGGGGCCAGCACGCCGTCCAGGGTGCGCCGGACGTGCTGGGCGTCCTCCTGGGTGTAGATGTCGTTGGTGACGACGGCCACGCTGCGCCCCCGGTCGAGCAGCACGGGCACCAGCGCCTCGATGAGGGCGGTCTTGCCGGAGCCGACCGGGCCGCCGATGCCGATCTTGAAGACGCGGTCCATGGCGGTGCCCGCCGGCACGTTCACGACGGGGTGCGGGTGGTGGTGATGCATCGGGACGCTTCCCTTCTCAGGCGGTGAACAGCCGGGCCCCGGCCGTTCCCTTGTCAGGTGGTGAACAGCCGGGCCTCGGCCCGTTCGTGGGCGGCGCTCATCGTGTCCGCGAGCGGCGTGGCGGCGTGCAGGTCGAGCGGGCCGCTGGCGGCCAGGGCGCGCTCGGCGGCCCGCCCGATCGCGCCGGCCGCGCCGTGCAGGGTGGCCTGGGCCTGGCGGAAGTCCAGCAGGCGCAGCCGTACGGCGGCGCTGACCCAGCTCGCGGCGAACGCGTACAGGTCGCCGGTCACCGCGTCGGCCTCCCGGACGCCGAGCCCGGCGTAGGCGGTGCCCAGCACGACGGCGTGGTTGCCGGGCGTGACCCTGGCCTCCACCAGCTCCGACAGGCGGCCCAGCGCCGGCGTCGCGAAGACCAGGACGGCCGTGCGCAGGACCTGGTTGCCGGTCCTGGTGGCGGCGGCCCGGATCTCCCGGCCGAGCTTGACGGCGTGCAGCCGCCGGTCCACCTCGGTCACCGCGTCCCAGTCGCCGGCCGTCACCGCCCGGTGGGTCAGGACCAGGGCGGTGGCGTCGCCCGGCCCCGCCGCGTGCAGCAGCAGGTCCTCCAGCAGCGCGGCGACGTCCACCGGGCCGGCCTGCGCGTACGCCTCCAGGCCGTGCGAGAGCGTGTAGAGGCCGCCGGGGAAGGCCGAGTCGGTGAGCTGGAGCTGGGCGAGCAGGCTCATGCCAGGAAGAACAGGTGGTTCAGCGGCAGCTCGCGGGCCGGCGCGATGGTCGCGTGCTCGCCGTCCACCGTGACCTTGTACGTCTCGGGGTCCACGGTGATCCGCGGCAGCGCGTTGTTGCGGATCATGTGCCGCTTGTCCACCGTCCTGGTGTGGCGCACCTTGGCGATCAGCCGCTGCAGGCCCAGCCGCGCCGGCACGCCGGCGGCGATGGCGGCGTCCGGCAGGAACGTCACGCTGCTCTTGCGCTGCGCCATCCCCATCGCGCCGAACATCGGCCGGTAGTAGACCGGCTGCGGCGTGGGCAGCGAGGCGTTCGGGTCGCCCATCTGCGACCAGTTGATCAGGCCGCCCTTGACCACCAGCGCCGGCTTGGCCGCGAACGACGTGAACGGCCACAGCACGACGTCGGCCAGCTTGCCGTCCTCCAGCGAGCCGACGTGCTCGGCGATGCCGGTCGTCCGGGCCGGGTTGATGGTCAGCTTGGCCAGGTAGCGCAGCACCCGCGCGTTGTCGTTGCGCTCGGAGTCCTCCGGCAGCCGGCCGCGCTGGTCCTTGCAGTGGTGGGCGGTCTGGAAGGCGCGGGTGAAGGTCTCCCCGATCCGGCCCATCGCCTGGGAGTCGGAGGAGAACATGCTGATCACGCCCATGTCCTGCAGCACGGTCTCGGCCGCGATGGTCTCCACCCGCACCCGGCTGTCGGCGAAGGAGACGTCCTCGGGGATGTCGTGGTTGAGGTGGTGGCAGACCATCACCATGTCCAGCAGCTCGTCGGCCGAGTTGATGGTGTACGGCAGCGTCGGGTTCGTCGAGGACGGCAGCGCGTTCGGCTCGCCGGCGATGCGGATCATGTCCGGCGCGTGACCGCCGCCCGCGCCCTCGGTGTGGAAGGTGTGGATCGCCCGGCCGTCGATGGCGCTGATCGTGTCCTCCAGGTAGCCGGCCTCGTTGAGGCTGTCGGCGTGCAGCGCCACTTGGACGTCGTACTCGTCGGCGATGCGCAGCGCGCAGTCCACCACCGCCGGGGTGGAGCCCCAGTCCTCGTGCACCTTCAGCGCGCACGCCCCGGCCTCGATCTGCTCGGCCAGCGCGGCCGGCAGGCTGCCGTTGCCCTTGGCCATGATGCCGATGTTCACCGGCAGCGCCTCGACGGCCTGCAACATGCGGCCGATGTTCCACGGGCCGGGCGTGCAGGTGGTGCCGCGGGTGCCGTCGGTGGGGCCGGTGCCGCCGCCGATCAGCGTCGTGATGCCGTTGGTGAGCGCGGCCTCGGCCTGCTGCGGCGCGATCAGGTGCACGTGCGGGTCGATCGCCCCCGGCGTGGCGATCATGTTCTCGCCCGCCAGCACCTCGGTCCCGGCGCCGATCACCAGGCGGCGGTCCACGCCGTTCTGGGTGTGCGGGTTGCCCGCCTTGCCGATCCCGACGATCCGCCCGTCCTTGATGCCGATGTCGCCCTTGACGACGCCGAGCACCGGGTCCAGCACGACCGCGTTGGTGATCACCAGGTCGAGCGCGATCGTGGCGTTCTGCGAGCCCGGGTCGGCCGCCATGCCGTCGCGGGCGGTCTTGCCGCCGCCGTAGACGGCCTCGTCGCCGTAGAAGCCGGCCGTGTGGTCCTTCTCGATCTCGATCACCAGGTTGGTGTCGGCCAGCCGCACCCGGTCGCCCACGGTCGGGCCGAACATGGCGACGTACTGCTTGCGGTTCATGGTGCTCATCGGCTCAGGCCTTCTTCTTCCTGGCGGCCGGCTTCTTGGCCGCCGGTTCCTTGGGGGCGGCCTTCTTGGCGGCGGGTTCCTTGGCGGCGGCCTTCCTGGCGGGCGCCTCGCGCGCGGGCGGCTCCTCGCCCGGGGTGCGGACCGTGGCCCCGGGCTCCGGCTGGTCGGCGTACCCCAGCTCGGCCAGGCGGCGCAGGGCGCGGGTGCGGCTGTCCCTGGCCCGCAGGCCGCCGTCCACCAGGCCGGCGAAGCCGACGACGCGCATGCCGCCGGCGAACTCCACCAGCGTGACCTGGTGGGTGTCGCCCGGCTCGATGCGTACGGCGGTGCCGGCCGGGATGTCGAGATGCATGCCGTACGCCTTCTCGCGGTCGAAGCTGAGCGCCCGGTTCGCCTCGAAGAAGTGGAAGTGCGAGCCGACCTGGATGGCCCTGTCGCCGGTGTTGCGCACGGTCAGCGTCACCGTGGCGCGACCGGCGTTGATCTCGATCGGCTCGTCCCCGTACATGATCCGGTCCGTGTCCGTCATGGCGAACCGCTCCTTTCTGGTCGCGGCGGTGTCAGCCGCCGATGGGGTCGTGGCAGGAAACGAGCTTGGAGCCGTCCTTGAACGACGCCTCGACCTGCATCAGCTTGAGCATTTCGCGCACCCCGGGCATGACGTCCCCGGCGCCGAGCACCTGCTTGCCGAGCTCCATGCACTCGGCCACCGTCCTGCCGTCGCGGGCGGCCTCCAGGACCGCGACGCTGATCAGCGCCACCGCCTCGCTGTAGTTCAGCTTCACGCCGCGCTCGCGGCGCTTGGCGGCCAGGTCGGCGACGACGTAGATCAGCAGCTTGTCGATCTCGCGCGGTGCGAGGTTCATGAGCTCTCCTTAGGTGGAAGCGCGCCGGACGCCGGAGAACGCCGGGACCGCCGCCAGGAAGATCCAGGTGACCAGGACGAACGGCCAGGTCAGGGTGTGCCCGCCGACCGGCGCGAACAGGTAGCCGACGAACGCCGTCAGCACGGTCGCCGACACCACGCCGGCCAGGGCGTACAGCAGGCCGAGAACGGTCGGCACGACGAACGCGCAGCACAGCGCGATGCCGGTGAGCACCGCGTTGTAGCCGTACAGACCGGCGCCGATGTCGGCCGCGGGCGCGCCGAGCAGCACGGCCACCAGGATCCCGACGGCGCTGGCGGCCAGCGCGGCCCCGGCCACCCGCCACCCGGCGAACGCCAGGCCGATCAGGAAGATCAGGCCGACGTACCACTTGCCCTGGAAGAACACCTGCCCGACGCCGTTCAGCAGCCCCTGCCACAGGTCGGCGAACGTCACCGCGGTCCCCGGGGACGTCGCCGACGGCGGCGCCGCCAGGACGTGCCGGCGCCAGACCCGCTCGTAGGCCGGGCCGCCGACCACCATGATCGTGGCCACCGCGCAGAACGGCGCGGTGAGCCCCGGCAGGTCGTGCGGCCCGAGCAGCACCTTGAGCGCCGACGTCAGGACGCTGCCCATGATCGCGCCGACGACGACCAGCAGCAGCGTGATCCACCGCGCCTGGAAGTACAGCACCAGCGCGACGCCGATCAGCGTGCCGTTGAACCCTTCGAGCCCGGCGGTCACGCTCTCCCTGGCCGCGCCGAGGAACCAGGCGGTGAGCGTGCTCACGGCGGCGCCGACCAGGCCGAACAGCGCGAAGCGCCATCCGGCGGCGAGCAGCGCGACGACGAAGCAGATCGCGGTCCCCAGGTTGTTCTGCAGGTCCACCTGGCTGACGCCGCGGAGCGTGGCGAGCGGCAGGTCGGGCATCTCGGCGCGCATTCCGCCTGCCTCTCTCGCCGGCACCGGGGTTGACGTGCGGCAACATTCCCCTGCGACGGCGGGCCACGCGGCGGCGGCGGTTCGATGGACATTCTTTGCGAAAGCCGTCGAGGACTAAGAGCGCCTCAACAATGCACATCCCCGGCAAAGGCGGTTGACCAGGGAGTTTTGCCTCCGGTGCGCCCGATCATCTCTGTCTGGGGACAGGGAGGGAGGCCGAGCGATGCCGCCAGGGCTCAACACCGGGGATTCGGCCTGGGTGCTCGTGAGCGCCGCCATGGTGCTGCTCATGACGCCCGGACTGGCCTTCTTCTACGGCGGCATGGTCCGCGCCCAGAACGTGCTGAGCATGCTCTTCATGAGCTTCGTCTCGATCGCTCTGGTCACGATCCTGTGGTTCGGCTACGGCTACGGGCTGGTCTTCGGCCCCGACGTGGGCGGCGCCGGGGTGATCGGCTTCGGCGACCTGCGCTTCGCCGACATCACGCCCACGATGCTGCACGGCCGCGTCCCCACCTACGCCTTCGCGCTGTTCCAGCTCACCTTCGCCATCATCACGGTGGCCCTGATCAGCGGCTCGGTCGCCGGGCGCACCCGGCTCGGGCCGTGGATCGTGTTCTCCGTCGTCTGGGTGACGCTGGTGTACTTCCCGGTCGCGCACTGGGTGTTCGACCGGCAGGGCTGGATCAGCCGGTGGGGCGTGCTCGACTTCGCCGGCGGCCTGGTCGTCGAGCTGAACTCCGGCATGGCCGGCCTGGCCCTGGCCCTCGCGCTCGGCCCCGGCGTGCGTTTCCGCAGGAAGGAGCCGCCCCGGCCGAGCAACATCCCGTTCGTCATGCTCGGCCTGGGCCTGCTGTGGTTCGGCTGGTTCGGCTTCAACGCCGGCTCGGCCATGGCCGACGGCGGCATCGCGGTCAACGCCTTCCTGACCACCATGATCGCCGGGGCCGCCGGGATGCTGACCTGGCTCGTCCTGGAGTGGCTGCGCTACCGGCACTTCACCCGGCTCGGCTCGGCCACCGGCGCGCTGGCCGGGCTGGTGGCCATCACGCCCGCCTGCGCCTTCGTCAACGCCGAGGGCGCCCTGGTCATCGGCATCGTGGCCGCCGTCGTGGTGTCGTACGCGGTCACCTGGAAGCTCGTCCTCGGCTACGACGACACCCTCGACGTCGTCGGCGTGCACGGCGCGGGCGGCATCGTCGGCACCGCCCTCATCGGCCTGCTCGCGACCGGCGTCAGCGCCACCAGGACCAAGGGCCTGCTGTACGGCGGCCCGATCGAGCTGCTGCTCAAGCAGCTCGCCGCGATCGTCGTGGTCGGCCTCTACTCCTTCGTCGTCACCTACCTCATCGGCCGCGTCGTGGACCGGCTCTGCCGGATGCACGAGACCGAGGCCGAACAGCTCGCCGGCACCGACGCGCAGCTCGGGACGGAGGACTGATGGCCGCCACCCGTCATCCGGCCCGCGCGCTCGTCCTGATCGGGGTGGGCGGCGGCGTCGGCGCGGTCGCCCGCCACCTGCTCACCCAGACGCTGATGGGCGCCGACCACCCGCTGCCCTGGCCCACGCTGGTGGTCAACGTCCTCGGCTGCCTGCTGATGGGCCTGCTCACCGGCGAGCTGACCCGCCACCCGCTGCACCGCATGCCGGTCAAGGCGCTGCTCGGCACCGGCTTCCTGGGCGGCTTCACCACCTTCTCGCACCTGGTGGACGGCGTCCGCGAGCTCACCGTCGGCGGCGCGGCCGGCTGGGCGGTGCTCTACCTGGTGCTCAGCGTCGTCCTGGGCCTGCTGGCCGTCTGGGCGGGCCTGCGGCTGGGCGGCCGCCGATGATCCTGGTGCTGGTGGTCTTCGTCGGCGGCCTGATCGGCGCGCCGGCCCGCTACCTCGTGGACGCCGGCGTCACCAGGGCGGCCGGAAAGGCGATGCCCTGGGGCACGCTGGCCGTCAACGTCATCGGCTCGGCCGTGCTCGGCGTCCTGATGGGCATCGCCTCCCACGGGACCCTGCCGCCGGCCGTGTTGTCGCTGGTCGGCACCG
Source organism: Nonomuraea sp. NPDC049624 (assembly GCF_040675255.1). NCBI lineage: Bacteria > Bacillati > Actinomycetota > Actinomycetes > Streptosporangiales > Streptosporangiaceae > Nonomuraea > Nonomuraea sp. NPDC049624. The sequence goes on from NZ_JBFAOR010000003.1 coordinate 859,887, forward strand.
GGTTCTGCGGCGCGCTCACCACTTTCAGCACCTTCAGCGCCGACACTTGGAAGATGCTGGCCGCCGGGTCCACCGGCCGGGCGCTGGCCAACATCGCCATGAACCTGGTGCTCGGCCTGGCCGTCGTCAGCCTCGGCTACCTGCTCGGCAGGGCGATCGCCGGCTGACCGGAAGGAGGCGGGAACGCCCATGACCACCGCCTCCCCGTGGGAGCGGGCCAAGCGGGCCCTGGTCGGCCGGCCGCTGCGGACCCAGCACCTGGAACGGCAGCTCCTGCCCAAGCGGCTGGCGCTGCCGGTCTTCTGCAGCGACCCGATCTCGTCGGTGGCGTACGCGACCGAGCAGATCATCATGGCCCTCACCCTGGGCGGCCTCGCCCTGCTGCACGTGACCGGCTGGATCGCCGTGGCCATCGCAGCCATGCTGGTGATCATCGTCGTGTCCTACCGGCAGACCTGCTACGCCTACCCGGGCGGCGGCGGCGCGTACGTCGTCAGCCGGGAGAACCTGGGCGTCAACGCCAGCCTGGTCGCCGCCAGCGCGCTGCTGGTCGACTACGTGCTGACCGTCGCCGTCTCCGTCGCCGCCGGGGTGGACGCCATCACCTCCTACGCGCCCGGCCTGGACCGCTGGTCGGCGCCGCTGAGCGTGGCCTGCGTCGCGCTGCTCACCCTGGTCAACCTGCGCGGCACCCGCGAGTCCGGCCGCGGGTTCGCGGTGCCCACCTACGCCTTCATCGCCTCGGTCTACCTGCTGTTCCTGGTCGCCGCCTGGCGGCTGCTCACCGGCGAGCATCCCCGCGCCGTCAGCGCCGGCTTCACCATCGAGCCGCTCTACCAGCCCGTCGGCTTCGTCGCCGTCTTCCTGGTGCTGCGCGCGTTCGCCTCCGGCTGCACGGCGCTGACCGGGGTGGAGGCGGTCAGCAACGGCGTGCCCGCCTTCCGGCGGCCCAAGAGCAGGAACGCGGCGAACACCCTGGCGATCATGGGTGTGCTGTCGGTCACCATGTTCTGCGGCATCACCGTGCTGGCTCTGCTGACCCACGTGCGGATGACCGACCCCGACCATCCCGGCCGGCTCGCCGGGATGCCCGCCGGGTACGTCGAGCCCACCGCCCTGGCCCAGATCGGCGACGCCGTGCTCGGCCGCGGCGTCCTGTACGCCTTCCTGCAGGCCAGCACCGCGGCGATCCTGATCATGGCGGCCAACACCGCCTACAACGGCTTCCCCATGCTGGCCTCGATCCTGTCCGCCGACTCCTACCTGTCCAGCCAGCTCCACAAGCGCGGCGACCGGCTGGTCTTCAGCAACGGCATCCTGCTGCTGGCGACGGCCGCGGCCGTGCTGCTCGTCGTCTTCGACGCCAACAGCTCCCGGCTCATCCAGCTCTACATCATCGGCGTCTTCATCTCCTTCACGCTGAGCCAGGCCGGCATGGTGCGGCACTGGCAGCGCGCCGGCCCGCGCTCGCCCGGCGTGCGGCGACGGCAGGCCGTCAACGCGACCGGCGCGACGGTCACCGCCGCCGTCCTGGTGCTCGTGCTGATCACCAAGTTCGCGAACGGCGCCTGGCTGGTCTGCCTGGCCATCCCGGGGCTGTTCGCGCTCATGAAGGGCATCAGGCGGCACTACGACCAGGTACGGGCGGCCACCACGCCGGACACGCCGGTCGAGGTGCCGGGCGGCGCCCACGCCATGGTGCTGGTCTCCCGGCTGGGCAGCCCCGCGCTCCAGGCGGTCGCCTACGCCGCGGCCACCCGTCCGGCCGGTCTGGAGGCCGTGCACGTGTGCACCGACGAGGAGGCGACCCGCGAGCTGCGTGAAGGCTGGGAGCACTACGCGCCCTCCTCCGTGCCGCTGAGGATGATCGAGGCGCCCTACCGGACCGCCGTCGGCCCGATCCTGCGGCACGTCCGCGACTGGCTGGCGCTGCACCCCGACCAGATCGTGACCGTCTACATCGTCAGCTACGTCACCGGCCGCTGGTGGGAGCCGGCCCTGCACAACCGGCTGACCGCGCGGCTGCGGGACCGGCTGCTGCTGCTCCCGGGGGTCATGGTCACCCTGGTGCCCTACCGGCTGGCCTCGGGGGAGGGCCGCGCCGAGCGCCCGCCGCGGCTGCCCACCCGCCTGGCCGTCCTGGCCCAGGCGCCGGACGGCGGCGACGACCCGGCGCAGGCTACGCCGCGGCCCTGACGACGTGCATGAGCTCGGCCAGGACCTCGGTGTTGAGCTGGTAGGCCAGCCGCACCTCGCCGATGATCCGCTGCCGCTCGCGCTCGTCGAGCTGCGCGCCGAGCGCGTCGAGCCGGGCCCGGTACTCGTTCTTGAACCGCGGCAGGCTGCCCACCTCGTCGAAGATGTAGAAGTCGACGCCGCCGCCGGGCTGGTAGCCGAAGATCTTCTGCAGCTCCATGCGGATGAACTGGCCGCCCGACAGGTCGCCGAGGTAACGGGTGTAGTGGTGGGCGACGTAGCCGCCGGGCCAGTCGGTCATCTGGTGGATGCGGGCCTGGAGGGTCCGGGTGGCCTTGGAGGGGGCGACGCGCTCGCGCCAGGCGGGGCCGTAGATGGTGGCCAGATCGCGTTCCAGGGCGGGCTCGCGGTACAGCTCGGGGAAGACGAAGCGGCCGGCGACCGGGTGGGCGGCCAGCTCCTTGGAGACGCCGTCGAGCGCGAGGTAGGCGAAGTAGTGCTGGGCGACCATCTCGCCGTACTCGTGCTCGGTCAACCGGCCGGCCATCAGCTCGGCGAGGTAGCCCTCGGACTCGGCCGACTCGTGGTCGCCCCAGGTGGCGGCCCTCAAGGTCTCGGAGAACGACGTCGTCACAACACTTCCCCAACTCGCGCGAATGTTTCTGACACAGTGTCACAACCCTCGGAGGCTCCGTCAAGGCGATGGCGACAGCATGTCAGCAAAACTCGCCTCCGCCGTTCATCTACCCAGGAAGGCGGCGCTCAAGGGGGCGGGCCTGGCGGGGCCGCCCGTCGCGCACAGTGGCGGGCGTCAAACGGTCCGCTACCTGGAAAAATCCCTCTAACATACGGTGACACCGTCACTCGCTAGCCAACCCAGGAGTGATCCTTGACCGTCCAAGCCGACGTCGCCAGGCGACGCATCGAAGAGCTGCTCCGTGAGCACGAGGAGCAGATCCTCGCCCGCTGGGTACAGCTCGCCAAGGCCCCGTCGGACGAGCTTCTCGACATCTACCGCGCCCTGCGGTCCTCGCTCGATCAGGGCAAGGGAGACCTCGTCGACGTCCGCGGGCTGCTCGCGGAGCTCTCCCGGACCCGCGCCCGCGCGGGCCACGCGCCCGCCGACACCGCCCGCGCGGTCTTCGGGCTCAAGGAGGCCCTGTACGAAGTCATCGAGGCCGACGGTGAGCCCGAGGCCCTGCGCGGCTTCATCTGGTTCTCCCGGCTCATCGACGACCTCGGCCTGCTCACCTTCGAGACCTTCGCCGACGCCCGCGAGAAGATCATCCTGGACCAGGCCGAGCAGCTGCTCGAACTGTCCACCCCGGTGGTCAAGCTCTGGGAGGGCATCGTCGCCGTGCCGCTGATCGGCACCCTCGACTCCGCCAGGACCCAGGTCGTGATGGAGAAGCTGCTGCAGACCCTGGTCGACACCGGCGCCGAGCACGCTGTGATCGACATCACCGGCGTGCCCGCCGTGGACACCCAGGTGGCCCAGCATCTCCTCAAGACCGTGGTGGCCGCCAGGCTGATGGGCGCCGAATGCGTCATCTCCGGCATCCGCCCGCAGATCGCGCACACCATCGTCACGCTCGGCATCGAGTTCGGCGACATCGTCACCAAGGCGTCGCTGGCCGACGCCCTCGCCCACGCCTTCAAGCGCAGCGGCGTGCAGGTGACGCAGTCGAAGCACGCCCGCATCGCCGTCCGGGCGGAGGGCGCCTGATGGACCGGGTCCCCGTACTCAAGCTCGGCGACATCCTGATCGTCTCCATCCAGATCGACCTGGAGGACCAGAGCGTGCTGGCCCTGCAGGAGGACCTGGCCGAGCGGGTCGTCGCCACCGGGGCCAGAGGCGTGATCATCGACATCACCGCGGTCGAGATCGTCGACTCCTTCATCGGCCGCATGCTGGCCACCATCGCCACCATGTGCCGCATGCTGGACGCCCAGACGGTGGTCGTCGGCATGCGTCCCGCGGTGGCGATCACCCTCGTCGAGCTGGGCCTGTCGCTGGGCGGCGTGCGCACGGCGCTGAACCTGGAGAAGGGAGTGGCGCTCCTCGACCACGTCAGGGGCGCCGCCACGTGACCGAGACGATGACGATCGCGGGCAGCGCGGACGTCGTGATGGTCCGGCAGATCGTGCGGACCCTCGCGATCGAGGCCGGGCTCTCCCTCGTGGACCAGACCAAGATCGTCACTGCGGCCAGCGAGCTGGCCCGCAACGCGCTCGTCTACGCCGGCGGCGGCGACGTGCGCATCGACCTCGTCGAGAACGGCAGGAAGCGGGGCCTGAAGCTGGTCTTCAGCGACAAGGGCCCCGGCATCCCCGACCTGGACAAGGCGCTCACCGACGGGTTCACCACCGGCGGCGGCATGGGCCTCGGCCTCGGCGGCTCCCGCCGCCTGGTCGACGAGTTCGACCTGCTCTCCGCCCCCGGGAAGGGCACGACCGTGACGGTGACCAAGTGGGCGAGGTGAGCCCGGCCTGGGTGCGCGCCGAGGACCCGAGCGCCGTCGGCGCCGTCCGGCGGCGGGCGGTCGAGCTGGCCGAGGCGGCCGGGTTCGACACCACCCGCACCGGGCAGACGGCCGTAGCCGTCAGCGAGGCCGTCTCCAACCTGGTCAAGCACGCCGTGGAGGGCGTCGTCCTGGTGCGGCCGCACCCCGAGGACCCGGCCAGCGTCGAGCTCGTCGCGGTGGACAAGGGCCCCGGCATGGCCGACGTGGCCCGCGCCCTGCGCGACGGCTACTCCACCTCCGGCACGCTCGGCATCGGGATGGGGGCCATCGCCCGCATCGCCACCGGATACGACGTTCACTCGGTGCCCGGCATGGGCACGGTGCTCGTCATGCACTTCACCGCCGCGGACACGCCCGGCCCGCCGCTGCGCGCCAGCGGCCTGACCCGGCCGATCGGCGACGAGGTCAGCTGCGGTGACGGCTACGCCATCGCCGAGAACGACGAGAGCACCACGGTGCTGCTGTGCGACGGTCTCGGCCACGGCCACATCGCCGCCATCGCCGCGCAGACCGCCGTCGAGCTGTTCGCGCAGGTCCAGGACCAGGAGCCGCTGGCGATCCTGGAACACCTGCACCGCGGGCTGAGCGGCACCCGCGGCGGCGCCGTCGCGGTCGCCCGGGTCGGCCGGGACACCGTCACCTACGCCGGGCTGGGCAACGTCTCCGGCTGGGTCGCCGACGCCGGCGGCCGGCAGGGCATGATCTCGCTGCCCGGCATCGCCGGCCACCAGGGACGCACGCTCCGCCAGTACGAGTACAAGATCCCCCCGTACGCCACCGTCGTGATGCACTCCGACGGCCTGACCGACCGATGGGACCCCGGGAACGTACCGGGGCTGTTCGCGCGCACCCCCGCGGTCATCGCCGCGGGCCTGCTGCGCGAGGCGGGCAGCAGGCGCGACGACGCCTGCGTGGTGACGGTGAGGCCCGGCAATGGCGGAAACTGAGCTCATCAGGGTCAGGCTCGAAACCGACCAGGACGTCTTCGTCCTGCGCCGCCTCGGCCGGGCCGCGGCCGAGCTGGTCGGGCTGGAGTCCCAGGACCAGATCAGGGTCGCCACCGCCCTCAGCGAGGTGGGCAGGGAGGCCTTCGGCAAGGACGCCGCCGCCGTGATCGCCCTCGGCCGCGACGTGCTCGCGATCACCATCCGCCACACCAGGCCGTCCGCTTTGGACCGCTCCGAAGGCGTGACGCTGGCCGGCCGGCTCGTCGACGACATCGCCCTCGGCGACGGCCACGTCACGATCACCAAGCGGCTGCGGCCGCGGGCGACCGCCGTCCCGCTGGCGGCGATCCGGGCCGACCTGGCCAAGCTGGCGCCGATCAGCGCCATGGAGGAGCTGCGCGAGCAGAACAGGGAGCTGGCCGAGACCCTGGAGGACGTGCTGCGGCTCAACTCCGAGCTGCAGGAGACCAACACCGGCGTGCTGGCCATGTACAACCAGCTCTCGGCCGAGCTGGAGGAGACCAACAGGGGAGTCGTCGCCCTGTACGCCGAGCTGGACGAGAAGTCCGCCCAGCTCCGCGAGACCATCGACGCGCGCAACCGGTTCTGGGCCACCGTCAGCCACGAGCTGCGCACCCCGCTGAACTCCGTCATCGGCCTGGTCCGGCTGCTGACCGGCCCGGGCGGCGAGCCGCTGACCGAGGAGCAGGCCCACCAGATCGGGCTCATCGGCGACTCGGCGCAGACGCTGCTCGAACTCGTCAGCGAGCTGCTCGACATGGCCAAGGCCGAGTCCGGCCGCCTGGATCCGCAGCCCACACTGGTCAACCTGGCGCGGATGGCCGGGCAGTTGCACGTCACGATGCGGCCGACCAGCGAGCGCGCCGGCGTGACGCTGAGCCAGGAGATCGCGCCGGAGGCCACCGAGCTGTACGCCGACGAGGGCATGCTGCTCAGAATCCTGCGCAATTTGCTCTCGAACGCGCTCAAATTCACTCAAAGCGGGCAGGTAGTGCTGGCCGCGCATGCCGACGAAGCCAAGAGCGAGATCGTCATCACGGTCACGGACACCGGCATCGGCATCTCGGAGGAACACTTGACGCGCGTGTTCGAGGACTTCTACCAGGTTCCCGGCTCGCTCCAGGTCAGGGCGAAGGGCACCGGCCTCGGCCTGCCTTACGCGCGCAGGCTCACCGAGGCCCTGGGCGGCACGCTGGATCTCACCAGCACGCCGGGCGAGGGCACCACCGCCACCCTGCGGCTGCCGCACCAGAGCGGCACGCCGGAGGTGCAGCGCGTGCTGATCGCCGACGACGACGAGGTCTTCCGCGCCAGCGCCCGCCGCATGCTCTACGGTTTCACCGTGCACGTGGACGAGGCCGCCGACGGCGCCGCCGCACTCGAGGTCATGGCCGCCTCCCCGCCCGACGTGATCCTGGTCGACCTGCTCATGCCGCGCATGGACGGCCACGTGCTGCTGCACCAGATGGCCGAGGACGAGCGGCTGAGCGACATCCCGGTCGTCGTCGTGACCATCGCCCCGCAACACGCCCCCGGCAACCGGCCGGTACTGTCCAAGCACGGGCTGCGCAGGGAACAACTCCTGCAGGCCATCCGCAGCGCCCGCCAGGGCGAGGACGGCGGTGCTGGAGAGGACCAGGATGTCTGAGTCCGCACGCGTGCTGGTGGTGGACGACACCCCCACCAAGCGCTACATCCTGTCGAGCTGGCTGCGACGGTCGGGGCACCAGGTGCTGGAGGCCAGGGGCGGCGAGGAGGCCCTCGGCCTGCTCGCCGCCAACCAGGTCGACCTGGTCGTCCTCGACGTGCGCCTGCCCGACATCAACGGCTACGAGGTCTGCGAGCTGATCAAGGCCAACCCGGCCACCGCCTCCATCCCCGTCATCCAGGTGTCGGCCAACGCGATCACCCCCGCCGACCGCACCGAGGGGCTGGAACGCGGCGCCGACGCCTACCTGAGCGAGCCCATCGAGCCCACCGAGTTCGCCGCCACCGTCGAGGCCATGCTGCGCTACTACCGGGCGCGCTGGCGGGCCGAGCTGATGGCCGAGCGCCTGGCCAAGCTCGCCGAGGTGACGTTGCGGATGAACGAGGCCGAGACGTTCGACGAGCTGCTGACCGTGGCCGTCGAGGGCACCGCCGAGGTGCTCGGCCGCTACAGCGGCACGCTCGCCATGCTGCCCGACGGGCGGGTGCGGCGCTTCCGCGCCCGGCCCGGCGAGCCGGCCAGTGTCCAGCCCGCCGCCTCCGACGTGCTGGACCGCCTGTCCGAGCGGACGCTGAAGGACGCCACCAGGGCCCGGGTGTTCACCCTGGCCACCAGCGAGTGGGAGGGCCTGCTGCCCGACGTGCGCGCCGAGGACTCCACCACCGGCGTGCTCTGCCGCACCAAGAACTCGCCATCGCCGGTCTACCTCGGCGTCGAGGCCGTCTCACCGCTCGACGCCGACGAGGTGAACCTGCTGCGCCAGCTCGGCCAGGAGCTGGCCCTGGCGCTGGGCGCGCTGCGCGCCTACACCGAGGAGCACGACATCGCGCTGACCCTGCAGCGCAGCCTGCTGCCCAGCCGCATCCCCGAGGTGCCCGGCCTGCAGGTCGCGCTGCGCTACCAGCCCGCCGTGGACAACGTCGAGGTCGGCGGCGACTTCTACGAGGTGCTGCAGGTCGACGGACGCGTGCTGGTCGCCGTCGGCGACGTGGAGGGCCACTCCCTGCACGCCGCGACCGTCATGGCCGAGGTGCGCCACGCCCTGCGCGCCTCGCTCATCGCCCAGGTGGACCTGAGCGCCTCCCTCGACCTGCTCAACCAGATGATGCGCCGCTACCACCGGGGCCTGACCGCCACCGTGTGCCTGATGCTCATCGACCCGGCCACCGGCGAGATCGAGCTGGCCAACGCCGGGCACATGCCGCCGCTGTTCGCCGGGCCCGGCAGCTCGTACCACACGCTGGGCAACCTGCTGCTCGGCGCGGTGCCCGAGCGGTACCAGGTCGACCGGCTCAAGCTGCCGCCCGGCGGCACGATGATGTTGTTCACCGACGGCCTGCTGGAGGACCGGCACATCCTGCTCGACGACAGCATGGAGAAGGCCAGGCAGCTCGCCGAGACCGTCGAGGACGACCTGGAGGAGTTCGCCGAGCGCATGCTGGCGGCGTTCGGGGCGCGCGAGGACGACGTGGCGCTCGTCGTCGTCCGCCGCACGCTCGACGCGGATTCCGGCGGGGCCTGAACGGTTGCACCGGCGCCTCAGCGGGTGTACCGGTGCTTGGCCCCGGGCGGGAAGTACTCGGGGTCCCCGGCCTCGCGCAACCGGATGGACGGCAGCTGCTGCGCCGCCGGTACATAGTTCGCGAACTCGCTGTTCAGCCGCAGGAGCTGGGTCAAGATCGAGGCCCCCACCGCCTGGGCGACCTCGTCGGTCGGCTTCTCGCCGGGCATCAGCTCCACCGTGACCGTCAGCTGCCGGTCGTGGTCGGCGTCCTCGGCCGCCTCCATCACGAACTTGCCCGTCACCGACCCGCTGACCTCCGGCTGCTCCAGCCCCACCGCGATGTTCTCCGGGTAGACGTTCGCCCCGTAGTACGACAGCGTGAAATGGCTGCGGCCGAACACGTAGACGAACGGATGGCGCGGGCCGGCGACCTGCGACCGGAATCCGTGCCGCCCGGCGAACTCCATCATGCGCTCGTACGGGATCACCCCGCCCTCGTCGGCGATGTGGTACCGGATCAGCGGCACGCCGTTGTCGCCGGAGAACAGCAGCGTGCCCTCGTGCTCCTCGAAGAAGCGCACCCGCGGGTCGTACTGCACCAGGGTCGGCAGCCGGGACTCCCCGAACAGCTCCCTGGCCGTGTCCGGACGGCCGGACAGGAAACGGCGCAGCTCGACCGAGAGCGGCGTCTCGTTGCCGAGCACCCCGGCGTCCGCGGTGCCGTACAGGGAGGCGATGCCGCGCACCGGGTCGGCGATCCCGGCCCGCTCGGCCACCAGCGTGCGCCACTCCTCGCTGAACACCTCGCCCGCCGTGACCAGCTTGACGTTCCAGTCGGCCCAGGGGAGCGGCTCGGTGTCGATGACGTTCTTCAGGAACGGCGGATAGCCCAGCAGGACCACCTGGTCGAAGTGCGGCGCCAGCTCCGGCAGCACCCGCGCGATCTCCCTGCGGTCGGTGCCCGGCGCGACGACCGTGATCGGGTAGCCGCGTTCGGCCAGGTGACGACAGCACTCGATGGTGAACAGGCCGCCCACCCAGGTGCCCAGGGCGAAGCAGACCACGGCCAGCGTACGGCGTTCGCGGGCCCCGAAGGAGTCACGGAAGACCTCCTCGAAGCGGGCGGCGATCACCCGCTCGTCCGCCACCGTACGCGGCCAGAACGACGGCGTCCCCGTCGAGCCCGACGACACGGCGATCATGTCCCCGATCACGCCGTCCCGGCAGAGGTCGGGGAGCGGGTGGCGGCGGATGTAGGTGTCCTTGGACGTCATCGGCAGCCGGCTGAAGCGCTCCAGGCTGGTGACGTCCGCCGGCTCGACACCGTGCTCGGCCAGGAACGAACGGTAGGCGGGCACGGTGGCGGCCACCTGGTGAAAGAGCTCAAGGGGATCCATGGGGCACGCGTGGCCGACCGCCCGGAACCTCGCGCCCCGGACCGGCCCCCACGCCTCCTCCCTCCAAGATTCGATCGTCTCCAGCCCCATGGTGACACCACGGCAGCACGAACGGGCCAGGGCCTGCCGGTGTGGGGGTCGAGCGGCCACAGACTGCCGGCGACATGGCGGAATCCGTCGAGCAGGCCGACAGGTAAGCCAGTCCGGCCAGGTCCGGACGGTCGCGGAAGCGTGGTGACCCGCGCCGGATCTCCTCGACCAGCTCCCTCGTGCCCGGCGGGTCGTCGAGCGTTCGCGGGACGGGTCACTCGCCGGGGCGGACGAGGCCGGTTTCGTAGGCGAAGACGATGGCCTGGGCGCGGTCGCGCAGCCCGAGTTTGGTCAGCACGCGGCCCACATGGGTCTTGACCGTCTGCTCGGCCACGAACAGCTTCTGGGCGATCTCCTGGTTGGACATGGCCTGCGCGACCAGGATGAGCACCTCCGCCTCGCGCTCGGTCAGCTCCTCCGGACGCCTCCCCGACGGCGGACGCGGCCCGCCCAGCCGGGCGAACTCGTGGATCAGCCGCTTGGTGACGGCCGGCGCGATGAGCGCGTCGCCGGCGGCGACCACGCGGACGGCCTCGGCGAGCTGGGCCGCCGAGGCGTCCTTGAGCAGGAACCCGCTGGCTCCCGCGCGCAGCGCCTCGTAGACGTAGTCGTCGAGGTCGAACGTGGTCAGGATGAGCACCTTCGACGCCGGGCACGCCGCCAGCACCTCCCGGGTCGCCTCCAGCCCGTTCATGACCGGCATGCGCACGTCCATCAGCACCACGTCGGGGCTCAGCGCGACGGCCCGCGTCACCGCCTCGCGGCCGTCGGCCGCCTCGCCCACGACCTCGATGTCCGGCTGGCCGCTCAGGAACACGGTGAACCCCGTGCGGACCATCCCCTGGTCGTCGGCGATCAGCACGCGGATCACGCGGCGCCCTCCCTCTCCTCGATCGACAGCCCTGCGCCCAACCCCGTTGACGACCCGACCGGCGGTTCCGTCGGCAACGCGGCGCTCACCTGGTAACCGCCGGCCCTCGTGGGCCCGGCGTCGAGCGTGCCGCCGAGCAGCGCCGCGCGTTCCCGCATGCCCACCAGCCCCTGGCCCGCGCCGGGCGCCGCCGCGGCGGAGCGGCCGGGGCCGTTGGCGACGCGCAGGCGCAGCGTGCCGGCGTCGGCGGCGATCTCGACGGTGACGCTCGACCCCGGCGCGTGCCGCATCGCGTTGCTGAGCGACTCCTGCACGATCCGGTACGCCGACAACCCCACCGCGGGCGACAGCGGCCCGATCGGCCGCCGCCGGTCGACCGCCACGGTCAGCCCCGCGTTGCGGGCGTTGGCCACCAGCTCCTCCAGGCGGTCGAGGCCGGGCTGCGGCGCGGTGTCGGTGCGGCCCTCGGGGTCGCGCAGCACGCCGAGGACCTGGCGCAGCTCGTCGATGGCCTCCAGGGACAACGCGCGGATCTCGGCCAGCCCCGCCTCCAGCTGGGACGCGTCGCCCGCGGCCCTGAGCGGCACCGCCTCGGCCTGGATGGCGATCACCGACATGTGGTGGGCCACGACGTCGTGCAGCTCGCGGGCGATGCGGGCGCGCTCCTCCAGCACCGCCTGGGCGCCCTCGGCCTGCCGGGTGCGCCGCTCCTCCTCGACGAGCAGGGCCGTGGCGTTGCGCCGGGCGCGCACGTTGTAGCCGAACAGCAGGACGACCACGGCCACGCCGGCCACCACCGGCGTCGAGTCGACGTCGACGGCCAGGCACAACAGGACGGTGAGGATCCCGGCCCCCACCGTGATCCGCCGCTCGCAGCGCACGCCCACGGAATACAGCGCCAGCAGGTACGCCACCCCCACCGCGACCGGGTAGGGCGCGTAACCCTCGTCCTGCCCGATCGTGAGGCTGGCGCAGACGGCGACGGGGGCCAGCACGGCCGCCGCCCGCCAGGCCGCCAGCGGCCACCGGTTGCGCAGCACCACGGGCAGGCCGGCGGCCAGGGCCGCGAGGACGACGACGCCGCCCCAGAGCGGCGCGGGATCGCCGGGCGTGGCGGCGGCCCGCTCGTTCCACTCCTGGGTCGTGGACAGCGTCACGCCGAACAGCTCCACGCCCAGCAGGAGCTCGGCGATCTGCACCACGCTGTACGTCTTCACCGGGACCACCGGCGCCAGCCATCGGGGCACCGGCATCCGCAGCCACCGGGAACGCGGCCGGGACGGGGGATCGGCGCCGCCCGTCAGCAACGCGAGCGTGAAGGGCCGCAGCACGGCCAGTAAGGCCCGCCACAACGCCACGGCGAACCGCCCGGCCGCTCCTCCCGGCGACTCCGGAGGGCCGGTGCGCGCGTCGCCCCGGAAGGCGAGGGGCGCGGAGCGCCGGGCACGGTGATTCACCTGGTCAAGAATACGGAAAGGCGGGCGGCCGGGCGTCAGACCAAGGTCTGATCCTGACGTCACCCTCAGGTATCGCTTACAACATTACGATCGCCGTGAGCGAACATCGGCAAGGTTGGGAACAACAGCGCGCTCCAATGAATTGAGTCGGTATAACTCAACCCTTTGGAGTTCGCATGAGTGAGAGCTTGATCCTCCCGGTCCTGCCGCTCGACGACGAGGTCGTCCTGCCGGGCATGGTGGTTCCGCTGGACCTGTCCGACTCCGAGGTGCGTGCTGCGATCGACGCGGCCCGCGCGTCCGGTGGTAACAAGCCGCGGGTCCTCCTCGTTCCCCGGATCGACGGCCGTTACGGCGCCGTCGGCGTCCAGGCGGTGATCGAGCAGGTCGGGAGGCTGCCCGGCGGTGAGCCCGCCGCCGTGGTCCGCGGTGTCAACCGGGTGCGCGTGGGCACCGGCACCACCGGCCCCGGCGCCGCACTGTGGGTCGAGGCCGACACGATCGACACGGTTCCGGCCGGCGAGCGCGCCCAGGAGCTGGCCAAGGAGTACAAGGCCCTGGCCACCACCATCCTGCAGAAGCGCGGCGCCTGGCAGGTCGTCGACCAGGTCAACCAGATCGACGACCCCTCGGTGCTGGCCGACAGCTCGGGCTACACCCCTTGGCTGACCACGGCGCAGAAGGTCGAGCTGCTCGAGGCTCCCGACCCCGCCGACCGCCTGGCCAAGCTCGTCGAGTGGTCGCGCGAGCACCTCGCCGAGCTCGACGTCGCCGAGACGATCCGCAAGGACGTCCAGGAGGGCATGGAGAAGCAGCAGCGTGAGTTCCTGCTGCGCCAGCAGCTCGCCGCGGTCCGCAAGGAGCTGAAGGAGCTCAACGGCGACACCGCCGAGAGCGAGGAGGAGGACTACCGGGCCCGCGTCGAGGCCGCCGACCTGCCGGAGAAGGTGCGCGAGGCCGCGCTCAAGGAGGTCGACAAGCTGGAGCGCACCTCCGACCAGTCCCCGGAGGGCGGCTGGATCCGCACCTGGCTCGACACGGTGCTCGACATCCCGTGGAACGAGCGTACCGAGGACAACTACGACATCGCGGGCGCGCGGGCCGTGCTCGACGCCGACCACACGGGCCTCGACGACGTCAAGGACCGCATCATCGAGCACCTGGCCGTGCGCAAGCGCCGCCAGGACAAGGGCCTCGGCGTGGTGGGCGGCCGGCGCAGCGGCGCCGTCCTGGCCCTCGCCGGTCCTCCCGGGGTCGGCAAGACGTCCCTGGGCGAGTCGGTGGCGCGCGCGATGGGCCGCAGGTTCGTCCGGGTCGCGCTCGGCGGCGTACGCGACGAGGCGGAGATCCGCGGGCACCGGCGCACCTACGTCGGCGCCCTGCCGGGCCGCGTGGTGCGGGCCATCCGCGAGGCCGGCTCGATGAACCCGGTCGTCCTGCTCGACGAGGTCGACAAGGTCGGCGCCGACTACCGCGGCGACCCGACGGCGGCGCTGCTGGAGGTCCTCGACCCGGCCCAGAACCACACCTTCCGCGACCACTACCTGGAGGTCGAGCTCGACCTGTCCGACGTGCTGTTCCTGGCCACGGCCAACGTGCTGGAGGCCATCCCCGGCCCGCTGCTCGACCGCATGGAGGTCGTCACGCTCGACGGCTACACCGAGGACGAGAAGGTCGCCATCGCCCGCGACCACCTGCTGCCCAGGCAGCTGGAGCTCGCGGGCCTGACCTCCGAGGAGGTCAAGGTCGACGACGGCGCGCTGCGGCGGCTGGCCGGCGAGTACACCCGCGAGGCCGGCGTGCGCTCGCTGGAGCGGGCGGTCGCCAGGATCCTGCGCAAGGTGGCGGCCAAGGACGAGCTGCCCGTCACGGTCGGCCCGGACGACCTGGTCGGCTACATCGGCAGGCCGCGGTTCGTGCCGGAGTCGTCGCTGCCCGAGTCCACCCAGCGCACCTCCGTGCCGGGCGTGGCCACGGGCCTGGCGGTGACCGGGGCCGGCGGCGACGTCCTCTACGTGGAGGCGTCGCTGGCCGACCCGGAGACCGGCGAGACCGGCCTGACCCTGACCGGCCAGCTCGGCGACGTGATGAAGGAGTCGGCCCGGATCGCGCTGTCCTACCTGCGCTCGCACGGCGCGGAGCTGGAGCTGCCGGTCACCGCGCTGAAGGACCGCTCGGTCCACGTGCACTTCCCCGCGGGCGCCGTCCCCAAGGACGGTCCCTCGGCGGGCGTGACGCTGACGACCGCGCTGGCCTCGCTCCTGTCGGGCCGCCAGGTCCGCGCCGACGTCGCCATGACCGGTGAGATCTCGCTGACCGGGCGGGTCCTGCCGATCGGGGGCGTCAAGCAGAAGCTGCTGGCCGCCCACCGGGCGGGCATCACCACGGTGCTCATCCCGGCCCGCAACGAGCCCGACCTGGACGACGTGCCCGAGGAGGTGCGCAACGAGCTGACCATCCACGCGGTCAGCGACGTGCGCGAGGTCCTCGACATCGCGCTCACCCCGGCCGAGGTCGCCACCACGGTCGCGGCCTGACGCCGCACCCGGCACCGCCCCGCCGCACCCGGCTTCCCGGATGCGGCGGGGCGGCTCCATGTACGGGGGCGGGCCCGAACACACCGGCGAAGCGGGGTCAGCCGGTGAGGAGCAGCGCCTCCAGTTCGTCCAGCAGGGCCACGACCCGGGCCGCGCGCTCGGGGTCGTCGCCCACCGCCGCGCGCACCGCCTCCTCCACCGGCCTGGCCGCCCGGCGGTGGACCGCGGCCAGCGCCGGCTCCGTCAGCGTGACGAGGGTGCGCCGCCCGTCGCCGGGGTCGGGCTCGGTCCGGACGAGGCCGCGCTCGCGCATCCGGGCCACCGAGGCCGACACGTGGCTCTGGACGAAGCCCGTCCTGGCCTGGATCTCGCCGACGGTGCCGCCCGGGTGGCGCAGCACGTCCTCGAAGACGGCCTCCTCGCCGGGCGTGAGGGGCGGGCCCTTGGTCTCGCCGGCCGCCGTCTTCGACAGCTCCACCAGCCGCCGTCCGAGCCTTCGCAGTCGTGCCACGTTCATGGTGGCCGATTGTATCGCTGGAGATGTATCGTCAGCGATATGAACGGCGTGGCGAGGACGGCGGTGGGCGCGGCCTGGTTGCGGGCGCGCGAGAGCGAGCGGCCCGACCGGCTGTTCGAGGACCCGTACGCGAGCGCCTTCGTGGCGGCGGCGGACGCCCGGTCGCCGCAGGCGGGGCGGGGGAGCGGGGCGGGCGATCTCTTCGGCGCCCACCTGGTGTTCAGGACCAGGTTCTTCGACGACCACCTGAGCGGTTCCGGCTGCGACCAGGTCGTCCTGCTGGCCGCCGGGCTCGACGCCCGCGCCTACCGGCTCGACTGGCCGCCGGGCGTGCGGCTGTTCGAGCTCGACCTGCCCGAACTGCTGGCGTTCAAGGAGGGCGTGCTGCGCGGGCTGGCCGCGACGGCGCGCTGCGAGCGCGTCCCGGTGCCGGCGGACCTGCGCGAGGACTGGCCGGGCCGCCTGCGCGCGGCCGGGTTCCACCCGGCCCGGCCGACCGCCTGGCTGATCGAGGGCCTGCTGATCTACCTGAGCCCGGCCGAGGCCGGGCGGCTCCTCGACGGCGTCGGCGCGCTGTCGGCGGCGGGCAGCAGGCTCGCCTTCGAGTACGACCCGGCCGCGGCCGCCGTGCTCGCCGAGCGGGTGCGCACGATGCCCGAGCTGCGGCGGATCGCCACCCTTTGGAAGGGCGGCCCGGGCGAGGACGTCGTCGCCCGGCTGGCCGCCCGCGGCTGGCGGGCGCGTACGGTCGAGGCCTCCGCCCTCGCCGGCCGGTACGGCCGCCCCGCCCCGCGCGGCGGTTTCCTCACCGCGGTGCTGAGTGACGCAGATCACCACAATTCCCCGGAATAGGAGTATGTAAAGGCGGCGTTAGCACCGGCGTGAACGAGGCATACGCGAACGACCACCGCGCCCACCGGGACGCCATGTGTTGTCGCATGCGTATGGGGCGAATGCCGGCCCGTTAGAGACCAGATCCCGCCCGTTCTCCTCGAAGGTCACCATGATCCACACCTTTAGCTTCGTGCTGCGCAGGCTGAGCCACCTGCCCTTCCCTCCCGGCAGCCACTAGATCCCGCCGCTCCGACGGCGACGTTCGTGTGTTGTTCGTGTGTTGTTCGTGCAAGGAAGCGGCCCGCCACCCGGCCGCTCTCACTCGTGGGGAAATTTTCGTGATCCAGGCTTCCGGCCTGCGCAAGCAGTACGGCCAGACCGTCGCGCTCGACGGCGTCGACCTGCATGTGCGCGAGGGCGAGATCTACGGCGTGCTCGGCCAGAGCGGCGCCGGCAAGAGCACGCTGCTGCGCTGCGTCAACCTGCTCGAACGCCCCACCGCGGGCACGGTCACCGTCGCCGGGCAGGACCTGACCGCCCTGCCCGGCCGCGAGCTCAACCGCGCCAGGCAGCGCATCGGCATGATCCACCAGCACTTCGCCCTGCTGTCCTCGCGCACGGTGGCCGGCAACGTCGCCTTCCCGCTGGAGGTCATGGGCGTGCCCAGGGCCGAACGGCAGCGGCGCGTGGCCGAGCTGCTCGACCTCGTCGGCCTTCAGGGACGCGGCGGCGACCGCCCCCACCAGCTCTCCGGCGGCCAGAAGCAGCGCGTGGGCATCGCCAGGGCGCTGGCGGGCAACCCGTCGGTGCTGCTGTCGGACGAGGCCACCTCCGCGCTGGACCCGGCCACCACCCAGTCGATCCTCGCCCTGCTCAAGCGGCTCAACGCCGAGCTGGGCCTGACGATCCTGCTCATCACCCACGAGATGAACGTCGTCAAGAGCGTCTGCGACTCGGTCGCCATCATGGCCGGGGGCCGCATCGAGGAGTCGGGGGCGATCGCCGACCTCATCAGGACGCCCGGGTCCCGCCTGACCAGGGAGATCTTCCCGCTGCCCGAGCCCGCTCCGGCCGGTTCCGTCACGCTCACCTTCACCGGTGACCCGGGCCGGCCGCTGGTCTCGGAGATGGCGCGCAAGTTCGACGTGGACGTCAACATCCTCGGCGGCTCGATCGAGGACCTGGCCGGCGGTTCGGTCGGCCGCCTGAGGGTGGCGCTGACCGGCGCCGAGTCGTCCTCGGCGCTGTCGTTCCTGCGGGAGTCGGGGCTGATCGTCGAAGTCGCGGGGGAGGCCGCATGACCTGGGAAGAGATCGCGCCGCTGCTGTGGCCGGCCACGTGGGAGACCGCCCAGATGGTGGGGTGGGCCACGCTGTTCACCGTGCTGTTCGGGCTGCCGCTCGGCGTGGCGCTGGTGGCCTTCGACCGGGACGGGCTGCGTCCGCTGCCGGCGTTGAAGTCCGTGCTGGGGATCGTCGTCAACATCGGGCGGTCGCTGCCGTTCATCGTGCTGATGATCGCGATCATCCCGTTCACCCGGCTCGTCATCGGGACCACGATCGGCACCGCGGCCGTGGTGGTGCCGCTGACCGTGGGGGCCGTGCCGTTCTTCGCCCGGCTGGTCGAGACGGCGCTGCGCGAGGTCGGCACCGACGTCGTCCAGGCCGCGCAGGCCATGGGAGCGAGCCGGACCGCCATCGTGCGCAAGGTCCTGCTGCCCGAGGCGCTGCCGGGCCTGGTGTCGGGGCTGACCGTCACGATCGTCGCGCTCATCGGGTACTCGGCCATGGCGGGCACCGTCGGCGGCGGCGGGCTCGGCGACCTGGCCGTGCGCTACGGCTACCAGCGGTTCGAGACGCTCGTGATGATCGTGACCGTCGTCCTGCTCATCGTCATCGTGCAAATTCTGCAGAGTCTGGGCGACTGGGTCGCTCGGCGTATTTCACATAAGTAAGGGAAAAATCATGAAGATTCGCTCGATATTGGGTGCTGCTGCGCTGTCCGTGTTGCTCGCCGCATGCGGTACGTCGCAGTCCGCGACCTCCACCCCTGCCGCCGAGTCGGCCGACACGGTGCTGAAGGTGGGCGCGAGCCCCGTCCCGCACGGCGAGATCCTGAAGTTCGTCAAGGACAACCTGGCCCCGGCCGCCGGGCTGAAGCTGGAGATCGTCGAGTTCACCGACTACGTCCAGCCGAACGTGCAGCTCGACGAGGGCCAGCTGAACGCCAACTTCTTCCAGCACAAGCCCTACCTGGACGACTTCAACGCCTCCAAGGGCACCAAGCTGAGCTTCGTCACCCCGGTGCACCTGGAGCCGCTCGGCCTGTACTCCAAGAAGATCACCTCGCTGTCGGCGCTGGCGGACGGGGCCACCGTGGCCGTCCCCAACGACGCCACGAACCTCGGCCGCTCGCTCAAGCTGCTCGCCGACAACGGCCTGGTCAAGCTCAAGGACGGCGCGGGCACCGCGGCCACCGAGCGCGACGTCACGGACAACCCCAAGAAGCTGCAGTTCAAGCCCCTTGAGGCGGCCCAGCTCCCGCGCTCGCTCGACGACGTGGACGCCGCGGTGATCAACGGCAACTACGCCATCGAGGCCGGGCTCAAGCCCGCGAGCCAGGCGCTGGTGCTGGAGAAGACCGAGGGCAACCCGTACGTCAACGGGCTCGTCGTCCAGGCCGGCCACGAGAAGGACGCCAACATCGTCACCCTCGGCAAGCTGCTCCAGGACCCGAAGGTCAAGGACTTCATCAAGCAGAAGTACGAGGGCTCGGTGATCCCCGCCGAGTGACCTCTGTCGAGTGATCCCGGCGTCGGCCTGATCCCCGTGTCGGTCGGTGCCCAAGCCGCGGCTCCCCGGTGGGAGGGCCGCGGCTTCGGCGCGCCCTAGCGCCGCCGCCGAACGACCGAATACTGTTCTAATATGTACCCGGGAGCCATCGCAGCCGTCACCCCCGACAAGCCCGCTGTGATCATGGCGGGCTCCGGGCGGGTCCTCACCTACCGCGAGCTCGAAGAGGAGTCCAACCGCCTGGCCCACGCCTTCCGCGCGGCCGGGCTCAAGCCCGGCGACCACGTCGCCTTCATGCTCGCCAACCACCCGCTCTTCCTGGCCATCGCCTGGGCCGCGCACCGCGCGGGCCTGTACTACACGCCGATCAGCTCCCGCCTGCAGACCGACGAACTCGCCTACATCGTGGACAACTGCGGCGCCCGGGTCTTCATCTCCAGCGCGAACCTGGCGGAAGTGGCCGGCTCGATCACCGGCGCCACCCCGCGCGTGGAGCTGCGGCTCATGCTCGACGGCGTCGCCGAGGGCTTCGCCTCCTACGAGGAGACGGTGGCCGGCTGCCCGGTCACCCCGATCGCCGACGAGTGCCAGGGCGCCGACATGCTCTACTCCTCCGGCACGACCGGCCGTCCGAAGGGCGTCAAGGTGGCCGCCTCGCTGGCCCCGCTGAGCGAGTCGAACACGCTGGTCCGGCTCATCCAGGGGCTGTTCGCGCCGTCGGCCGACAGCGTCTACCTCTCGCCCGCGCCGCTGTACCACGCCGCGCCGCTGCGCTACTGCCTGTCCTTCCAGCGGCTCGGCGCCACGGTGGTGGTGATGGAACGCTTCGACCCCGAGGAGTACCTGCGGCTGGTCGAGCGGTACGGGGTGACGCACTCACAGCTCGTCCCGACGATGTTCATCAAGATGCTGAAGCTGCCGGAGGAGACCCGGACGAAGTACGACCTGTCGTCGCTGGTCTGTGCCATCCACGCCGCCGCGCCGTGTCCCGTGCCGGTCAAGGAGCAGATGATCTCCTGGTGGGGGCCGGTCATCCACGAGTACTACGCGGGCACCGAGGGCAACGGCTTCCTCTACGTCGGCTCCCAGGACTGGCTGGAGCACAAGGGCACGGTCGGCCGCTCGCTGCTCGGCGTCGTGCACGTCTGCGACGAGGACGGCGAGGACCTGCCGCCGGGCGAGCACGGCACGGTCTACTTCGAGAACGGCGCCCGCTTCGAGTACCACGGCGACCCCGACAAGACCCGCTCGGCGCAGGACCCGAAGGGCCGGGGCTGGACCACCCTCGGCGACATCGGCTACCTGGACGCCGACGGTTTCCTGTACCTCACGGACCGCCGCTCGTACATGATCATCTCGGGTGGGGTGAACATCTACCCGCAGGAGGCGGAGAACGTGCTGGCCGTCCATCCCAAGGTGGCCGACGTGGCCGTGTTCGGCGTACCGGACGAGGAGATGGGGGAGCAGGTCAAGGCCGTCGTCCAGGCGATGACGGCGACGGAGGCGGGGCCGGCGCTGGAGGCGGAGCTGATCGCGTACTGCCGGGAGCACCTGGCCCACTACAAGTGCCCGAAGTCGGTCGACTTCCGCGACGAGCTCCCGCGCCACCCGACCGGCAAACTCTACAAACGCCTCCTGAGGGACGAATACTGGCCGGCCCGCACCTGACCACCGGACCGCGATCACACGACCGGCGTTCGGAGTCTGCCGAGCGGAAGCCCCGGCCCGCCGCCGCCTCTGGCGCGTACGCGGGTCGGTGGGGGAGGCTCGGTGGTGCCCTCGGTCCCGCCGCGGGCCGGGGCGAACGGTTCGGTACCGACCCCGAGGGGCTCGCCGACCGCGGCCGGGGATAGCCCGCCCGCGGGACGGCTCCTCGACAGCGCCGCTCCCGGCCGCCTAGGGTGCTGGCCATGACGGACCGCCCGGTCGTGGGCCAGTGCGAGTGCGGCGCGGCCGCCGGACCGCTGGGCGCCTGCGTGGACTACTACCACGCCGTCCTGTCCGAAGAGCAGGGCGACCCCGGCATGTACCGGTGGCACGCGGTGGTGGTCTGCGCGTACTTCCTGCAGCATCCGTCCGGGGCGCACCCGAAGTACCTCGACGGCCAGTTCCGCCAGTTGCAGCTCTGCCTGGACCGGGGCCTGGACGCGCTGCTTCGCGTGGGAGCCCGCCAGGTGGCCAGGAACAGGCGCGGGACGCGGCCGGTCGACGACCTGGAGCCGTTGTCGGCGTACGCGCCGCTCCCGCCGGGTGGGCCGCCCCGGCACTTCCGCGCCACGTTCCGCGACCTCCCGGTCCGGGACGGCAGCTTCGTGTCCGACGGTCCCCCGGCCTACGGCCGGCGCATCGAGACGATCGCCGAAGCCACAGTGGAATCCTGGCGCTCCCTCCAAACCTGACCCCGCCCGAGGCGGAGGCCGTGGCTCCTTGTCAACGGATCGCGCTGTCGGTGCCCACCCTGCGCATCGAGGCGGCCGTCCGTGCCCGCCGCTGACCGGACCCGCCGGTGTACGGAGACCGCGTGAAGCCCCAGAATGGGGTCATGCGCCAGGAGATCGACCGGAGCAGGCTCAAGGTCACCAGCAGGCGGCAGATCGCGGAGATACGGGCCCGGCGGGCTCACGAGCGGGAGTGGCGTGAGGCGCGCAGGATGGCGCACCTGTACCGGAAGATCCGCCTCATCGGGAAGATGATGATCATCCCCGTCGCCATAGTGGTGGGAGTGCTGCGAGCCCTCGGCGTCATCCCGCCGCTGTGACCACACGTCGCCGCCCACGTTCGGGCTCGCCCGCACCGCCGTACAAAAGTGGTTTGTAGATTCTTTTCTGTTTTTGGGTGCATATGTCTGGCCCGTGAGCAGCGCAGATAAAGCGTGAGTGAGTCGTCTCACAGCGTTCCGATCACCGCCTTAACCAGCTCTTACGCCCCTCTTGGCACCCTTGAGTCATAGGGACTTGAGGGAGATGACAGATGAACGCGAACGAGCCTCGCGAGCAGGGCACCGGCGGGTGGAGCCAGTTCGGCGCCACCCCGCCGGCCGCCGGGGGCTTCCCCCGGCGGGACACGATCGTCATGGAGCAGCCGCCTCCTCCTCCGCCGTCCACCCCCGTCAAGGCGCGGCTCAACGCCGGGCAGAAGGCCGTCGCCGGGCTCGCGCTGGCCGCGATGGCCATCGGCGGCGGTGTCGTGGGGGCCGCCGTCGCGACCGCGTTCCAGCCCGAGCCGCAGCAGGTGGTCAGCGCGCCGAGCCCGGTGCTCAGGTCCGCCTCCAACCAGCTCTCCACCGCTGAGGTGGCCGAGCGGGTGCAGCCGTCGGTGGTCATGATCCAGGGGCAGACGGGCGAGGGTTCGGGGGTCGTGCTCTCCGAGGACGGCCTCATCCTCACCAACAACCACGTGGTCGTCGGCGCCTCGCAGGGCGGGGGTCAGATGACGGTCAAGTTCAGCGACGGCAAGACCGCCAAGGCCAAGGTGGTGGGCACCGACCCGGCCACCGACCTCGCGGTCATCAAGGCCGAGGACGTCTCGGGGCTGACCAAGGCCATGCTGGGCGACAGCGACCAGCTCAAGGTCGGCGACGACGTGCTGGCCATCGGCAGCCCCCTCGGCCTGGACGGGTCGGTCAGCCGGGGCATCGTCAGCGCCCTGAACCGCACGCTCAAGCTGGGCGGCGAGCAGCGTCAGCAGCTTCCCCCCGGGTTCGGCGGCGAGCAGCAGCAGGGCCAGGTGGAGGGCACCACCATCGGCGACGTCATCCAGACCGACGCCGCGATCAACCCCGGCAACTCCGGCGGCGCACTGGTGAACGCGGCGGGCGCGCTCGTCGGCATCAACACCGCCATCGCCTCCGACGCGGCCGGCGGCGGCGTCGGCTTCGCGATCCCGGTCAACACCGCCAAGCAGGTCGCCGAGCAGCTCATCAAGAGCGGCAAGGTCAGCCACGCCTTCCTCGGCGTGAGCGTCACCGACGCCACCGGCGACGTGCCCGGCGCGCTGATCCGGCAGGTGACCGCGGACAGCCCGGCGGCGAAGGCCGGGCTGCAGGAGGGTGACCTGATCACCAAGATTGGGGACACACCTGTTGACTCAGGCGATACGGTTGTTGGACAGGTCAGAGGTTTCAAACCGGGCCAACAGGTCAAGATCACATATATGAGGGACGGTCGGTCCGCGGAGGCCACCGTCACCCTCCAAGAGAAGAAGTGAACACCAGGACCCCCTCCCGGAGACGGGTGTGCCGTTGAGATCGCTGCGGACTCGGCGGCACACCCCCCCATCAGGCGAGACGCCGGCCTATCAAGCGAAACGCCGGCCCTCGTCGCGGCGGTAGGCCCAGGTGGCGGCGGCCGCCGCGACCACCGTCCAGACGCCCAGCATGATCAGCGCGATCCCGTCCGGGCGGACCCCGGCGATGGCCGCCCAGATCAGCTCGGCCGCGCCCCTGGACGGAACGTACGGCGAGACGGCCTCCACGATGTCCGGCAGGATCTGCGGCGGCAGGATCAGCCCGCCCACGATCGCCACGGGGAAGAAGACGATCTGCGCCACCGCGAGCGCCGCCTTCGACGGCAGCGTCAGGCCGAGGAACAGGCCGATCAGCATGAACGGCACCCCTCCGCCGACCAGCGCGGCCAGCCCCAGGGCCAGCCGGACCGGCGTGATGACCGCCTCGGTCAGCAGGGCCGCGACCACCAGCACCGGCACCACCGACAGCAGCATGAGGACCACCGTCGAGACCATCCGCCCGGCCAGCCGCGGGAACGGCCCGGCGGGCAGCGTGCGGGTGTAGGGGTCCCAGGGCTGCTCGCGATCCTGCGAGACCGACGCGCTGAGCCCGATCACCGCCGAGGACATGGCGCCGAAGAACATCAGCGCCCCCGTCGCCGATGTCGCCGCGGCCGGGTCGCCGCCCGCGAACGGCACCACGAACGCCAGCATCGAGATGGCCGGGAACATGGAGCTGGCCAGGATCCCGATGGGCACCCTGAACTGCTCGACGAGCTGCAGCCGGGTGTGGGCCACGATCAGGCTAGACATGCGCGCTCTCCTTGGGGGGCGAGGTCGAGGTGATGGTGAGGAAGGCCTCCTCCAGCGTGGTCGGCCTGACCTCCAGCCCCGAGAACGGGATGCCGCTGCGCACCAGCTCGACCACCAGGCGGTCGGGGTCGGTGGTCAGCAGGCTGACGCGGCCGTCCTGGCGTTCGGTGCTGAGCACGCCGGGCAGCTCGGGCAGGTCCCCGGCGTCGAGCGAGACGCGCCGCACGCCCACCATGTCGCGCACGGCCCGCACGGTGTCGTCGGCCAGGACGCGTCCCTGCCCGACGACGACCACGCGCTGGGCCAGCGCCTCGATCTCCTCCAGGTAGTGGCTGGTCAGGACGACCGTGCCGCCTTCGGCGTGGAAGGCCTGGATGCCGTCCCAGAGGGTGCGCCTGGCCTCGACGTCGAGGCCGGTCGTTGGCTCGTCCAGGAACACCAGGCGCGGGCGGCCGGCGAAGGCCAGCGCCACGGCCAGGCGCCGCTTCTGCCCGCCGGACAGCCCGCCCACCTGCCGCTTGACCAGGTCGCTCAGGCCGAAGCGGTCGAGCAGTTCGTCCCTGCCGAGCGCGTCGGGGAAGTGGGCGCGCACGAAGTCGGCGATCTCGCCGACCCGCAGCGACTCGGGCAGGCCGGTCTCCTGCGGGGTCACGCCGATGCCCCGGCGCGTGACGGGATCCTGGGGCGAGCCGCCGAACAGCTCGACCGTGCCGGAGGTCGGGCGGCGCAGCCCGACGAACAGGTTGATCAGGGTGGACTTGCCCGCGCCGTTCGGGCCGAGCAGGCCGACCAGCTCTCCGGCCCGGATGTCGAGCGAGACGCGGTCGAGCGCGAGCACGTCCCCGTAGCGGCGGGTGACCTCCACCGTTCTGGCGAGGGCCGTCATGGGGTTCCTCCAGCGTTGTCGAGCAAGGCGCGGATCGCCTTGGTGTAGTCCTCGAAGGCCAGCCGTCCGCGCTGGGTGAGCGCGACGTACGTGACGGGGGTGCGGCCCTTGTGGGTCTTGGTGATGCGGACGTAACCGGCGTCCTCCAGCTTGGTCAGGTGCACCGAGAGGTTGCCGGCCGTCATCCCGAGCAGGTCCTTCAGCGAGGGGAAGGCGATCTCGTCGCGCCCGCCGAGGGTGTTGAGCGTGGCGACCACCCGCAGCCTGGCCTGCGCGTGGATCACCGGGTCGAGCTCGGGGACGGCCCCGTCGGGGCTCACATCCGCCGCCGCAGCACGACGCCGGCCGCGATGTAGCCGCCGCCGGTCAGCACGGCCGTCAGCAGCGCGTGCCAGCCGGCGCCGAGCATGACGCCCACGCCGTTGACGACCGCCGTCCACACGCCGACGAAGAACATCGGCCAGTACGTCCAGATCGCGCCGCCGGCCATGTAGAGCAGCGCGACGAGCGTCATGAAGCCGCCGCCCCACAGCAGGCCGCTCTCGGCGGCGGGGAGCTGGGGACTGAAGCGGATGGCGATCACCGTCATGGAGACCAGGCCGGCCATCCAGGCGTAGCCGTACATCATGCCCTTGGCCGAGGTCTCGCCGCGGACCTGCGCCCCCATCTTCACCATGGCGAAGATCGCGATCGCCCCGGCCAGCGACATGCCGGCGAACAGCACCGTGATCGCCTGCGGGTGGGAGATCGGCGCGTAGGGCACGCCGTCGAGGCCGTAGTGCAGGAACAGCGCCGTGAAGCCGAGCAGCCAGGCCACGCCCCAGGGCACGTACAGCAGCACCGGGTCGCCGTGCAGCCGCCGGACCGTGGCGGTGCGTTGCTGCTCGATCAGCCGCAGCGTCTCCTCGGGGGTGCGCGCTCCGTCGTCGTCCACCATGCCAACTCCTCTTACCCGCAAACAGGTTTGCATCATAAACCTGATGGCGACGCAAACTCAAAGCGTGGGCAAAGGGATCGGCTAGCGCCTGGTCAGCGCCTCGGACTCCCACAGGTCGCGGTAGTAACCGGGCACCGCCACCAGCTCGTCATGCCGTCCGCGCTGGACGACGCGGCCCTCGTCGAGCACCACGACCTCGTCCACCGACTCCAGGCCCTTGAGCCGGTGGGTCACCAGGACGGTGGTGCGGTCGCGGATGACGTCCAGCAGGTCGGCCATCAGGCGGTCGGCGGTCTCCTCGTCGAGCGCCTCGGCGGGCTCGTCCAGCAACAGCACGGGCGGGTCGTACAGCAGCGCCCTGGCCAGGGCCAGGCGCTGGAGCTGGCCGCCGGAGACGGTCCTGCCGTCCTCGCCGAGCTCGGCGTCCCAGCCGACGCGCTCGGCCCACGGGCCGAGCCTGGCCTCCCGCACGGCCGCCGCCAGCCGCTCGTCGCCGGCGTCCGGCCCGGCCAGGCGCAGGTTGTCGCGCAGGGTGGTGCGGAAGATGTACGGGTCCTGGGTGAGGCCGGTCATCAGCGTGCGGACGTCGTCGCCGGACAGGTCGCGCAGGTCGGTCCCGTTGACCCGCACGCTGCCAGACTCCGGCTCGACCAGGCGCATCAGCGCGGCCAGCAGCGTGCTCTTGCCCGCGCCGCTCGGGCCGACGATCGCCACCCGGCGGCCGGGGGTCAGGCGCAGGGAGACGCCGTCGAGCGCGGGCCTGGCGGCCTCGGGGTGGCGGACGACGAGGCCGTCGACCTCGACCGTCAGCGGAGCCGACGGCACGGGCGCGGGCGCGGCGGGCTCGGCGACGGCCGGCGCGGCGGCGCGGACCTCGCGCAGCCGCCGGATCGCGGCGGTGATCCCGGCCATGCGCTCGCCCGCCGCCGCCAGCGGCAGCACCGGCTCGAACGACACCAGCGCGGTCAGCGCGAGCACCGCCGTGGCGACGGAGCCGGCGCCCGCCCCCTGGGCGAGCAGCACGATGGCCGCCACCGTCAGGCCCTGGGCCAGCGTGCCGACCGCCAGGGCGGCGGCGTGCACGCGCGACTGGCGGCGCTCCAGCGCGGCCAGCGCCTCGTCGGCGGCCAGCGCGCCGGACAGCGCCCGCTCGCCCGCGCCGTAGGCGGCCAGGTCGGCCGAGCCGTGCACGAGGTCGGCCACGCGGGCCGCCAGCGCGGCCCTGGCCGGCGCGATCCGGGCCGACCAGCGGCGCGCGGCGGCGGCGGTCGCGGCGGGCAGCAGCACGCCCGCCACCACGAGCCCGGCCACCAGCACCAGCGCGGTCAGCGGCAGCACGAACAGCCCGATGGCGACCGCGGCCAGCCCGGTCAGCAGCGCGGCGGCGGCCGGGAGCAGCGCGCGGACCAGCAGGTCCTGGACGGCCTCGGTGTCGTCCACCATGCGGCTGAGCAGGTCGGCGCCGCCGTGGCGGGGGCGCTGGGGCGGGACGAGCGCCTGGTAGAGCCGCTCGCGGGTGCCTGCCTGGGCGCGCAGGGCCACGTCGTGGCCGGTGAGCCGTTCGGCGTAGCGGAAGACGCCCTTGCCGGTCGCGAACGCCCTGGTCGCCACGATGGCCACGCTCAGCGCGGCCAGGGACGGCTGCTGCGCGGCCCTGGTGATCAGCCAGGCGGCGGCCGCGATCAGCCCCAGCCCGGCCAGGTCGGCGGCCGCCCCGGCCAGCACGGCCCAGGCCAGCCGGGTGCCCATGCGCCGGTTCATCGCGCGCTCCCCTCGGGAAGGGAGGCCACGCTCTGCGGCTCCCGGTGACCGTCGCCGTCCGGGCGGGCGGGCGGACGGTCGCGGGTGGTGTCGGAGACGACGCGGCCCTCGTGCACCCGCACGATCCGGTCGGCCAGGTCGATCATCGCGGGCCGGTGGGCGACGATGACGGCGGTGCGCCCTCGCGCCAGCTCCGCGGTGGCGGCCACGACGGCGGCCTCGCTGCGGCCGTCGAGGCGGGCGGTGGGCTCGTCGAGCAGCAGCGCCGTGGCGTCCGGGCGGCAGAAGCCCCGGGCCAGCGCCACGCGCTGCCGCTGGCCGGCCGACAGGTTCGCGCCGCGCTCGCCGACCACGGTGTCGAACCCCTGGGGCAGGCCGTCCACGAAGTCGGCGTGCGCGGCGGCGGCCGCCCGCCGGACCTGCTCCAGGGTGGCGCCGGGCGCGCCGAGCCGGATGTTGTCGGCCACCGAGGTGGTGAACAGGTGGGGCCGCTGCGGCACGTACGCCAGCGCCGCCCGCCAGCTGTCCAGGTCCAGCTCGCGCAGGTCGGCGCCGTCGACCAGGACGCGCCCCTCGGCCGGGCGCAGGAAGCCCAGGACCAGGTGGAGCAGCGTGCTCTTGCCGCCGCCGCTCTCGCCGACCAGCGCCACCCGCTCGCCGGGCGCGATGGTGAGCGTCACGTTCTCCAGGGCGGGCTCGTCCCTGCCGGGGTAGCGGACGGTCACGTTCTCCAGGCGGATCTCCGGCGCGCCGTGCCCGTCGTACCGGCGGGCCGGGCCGGACGGGCCGGACGGGTCGCCGGCGGCCTCGTCCAGGACCGCGAAGGCCGCGTCGGCGGCGGCCACCCCCTCCATGGAGGCGTGGAACCGGGTGCCCATGGCCCGCAGCGGCAGGTACGCCTCCGGCGCCAGCAGCAGCACCAGCAGCGCCGTCGTCAGGTCCAGCGAGCCGCCGAGCAGCCGCAGCCCGATCGGCACCGCCACCAGCGCCAGCGACAGCGACGCGCACAGCTCCAGCACCAGCGACGACAGGAACGCCACCCGCAACGTGCGCATGGTCGCGCTGCGGTGGGCGTCGGCGACCTGCCGGATGACCGTGGCCTGGTAACGGGCCCGCCCGAAGGCGCGCAGCGTGGGCAGCCCGCGCACCACGTCGAGGAAGTGCCCGCCGAGCCGCGACAGGGCGTGGAACTGCCGCTCGGTGACCGCCTTGGTGGTCATGCCGACCAGCGCGCCGAAGACGGGGATCAGCGGCAGCGTCACCAGGACGATCACCGCGCTGCCCAGGTCGGCGGTGAACAGCCGGACCAGCACGGCCACCGGCACCACGGCCGCCACCGCGATCGAGGGCAGGTAGCCGGTCAGGTAGGCGTCGAGGCCGTCCAGGCCGCGGCCGGTCAGCGTGACCAGCTCGCCCGACCGGTGACCGGTCAGCCTGGACGGGCCCAGCTCGCCCAGGCGGGCCAGCAGCCGGTGGCGCAGCGCGGACTTCACGCCCGTCGCGGTGCGCCCGGCGAAGACGCCCTGCGTCCAGGCCAGCAGCGCCCGGACGCCCACGACGGCGGCCAGCGCTCCCAGCGCGGCAGCGGTGAACCGGCCTGACAGCACGCCGGCCAGCAGCTCGGCCTGCGCGAGCACGAGCAGCCCGGCGAGCACGGCCGCGACCATGGTGACGGTCAGGTGGCGGCGCACCGAGCGCTCGGCCCGCATGAGCCGCAGAAGATCCTTATGCACGTGGCCTTCAGAAGAACGAGGGGAGCGGGACGGCGCCCTTACCTGGCCGGAAAGTCCGCCATACCCATACTTGCGCGCCCAGCATGATCGGCGCGAACGGCAACGCCATGACACTGAGCACATTCAACGTAGCCGCCGGCGCGCTGTGCTCCAGCAAGTACGGCATGGCCCCCGCCAGCAGGCCGATCGCGGGCAGCGCGGCCACCAGCCCGGACAGCAGCAGCGCCCGCCCCGAACGCACGGCCCCGAACGCGCCCGGCTCCCGCCAGGCCAGGAACGTCCACCCGTGGAAGGCGAACAGCAGGGTGACCAGCACGCCCAGCAGCACCCCGACCGGATGCACCGGCGAGGAGGCGAACCCGGTCGCGGCGGCGTGCAGCGCCATGCCCCACCCGAACGACAACCCCAGCGACCCGAACGCGATCATCGCGTCCCAGAAGCCGCGCCACCGCGCGCCGTCCAGCCGCCGCCGGAACCACAACCCGGCGTCGCGCACGATCCAGCTCAGCAGCATGGCCACCACCAGCGGGTAGAGCCCGAACAGCACCTCGCCCTCCAGGCGCGGGTACACCCCGAACAGCGTCCCGGCCACCGCCACCAGCCATACCTCGTTGGCCAGCACGAACGGCGCCATCGCGGCCACCATGCGGTCGCGGTCGCCGCGCGTCCTGCCCAGCACCGGCAGCAGCAGGCCGACGCCGAGGTCGAAGCCCTCCAGGGCGAAGTACCCGGCCAGCAGGACCGCGAAGAACAGGAACCAGATCACTTCCATGTCAGCACTCCTAGTAGCTCATCGCCGGGGCGGGCTCGGCGCCGGCCTGGACCGCCCCGAGGTCGAGGTCACGCGGGCCGCGCCGGACGACCCGGGCGATGAGGACGTAGTCGACGACCGCCAGCAGCCCCAGCACGCCGGCGAACCCGATCAGCGAGGCCGTGACCATGCCCGAGGTCAGGCCGGGCGTCAGGGCGTCGGCCACGGTGAGCTTGTGCCAGACCATCCACGGCTGGCGGCCGATCTCCCTGGCCATCCAGCCCAGGATCGCCAGCGCGAACGGCACCGGGGTCATCACGATCAGCACGGTGTGCGTCCACCGCCAGCGCGGCAGCCAGTAGATGAGCGGCAGGAGCACGAACAGCAGCACGAACCCCAGGAGCTGGCCGATCTCGATCATGAGGCCGAGCGGCACCCCGGCGCCCGCGTCGCCGTCGAACTTGCCCTCCTGGACGCCGCCGAACTGCGCGTACCCGAACCCCAGGGCCAGGAAGGCGCCGACCGCCGCCACGCCGACGCCCGTGCGCAGCGACCTGGCGAAGAACAGCGTCTCGCGGGTGCGCCGCCGCAGCTGGTACGCGCTGGCCCCGGCCAGCACCAGGCCGCCGGTCAGCAGGCCCGCGCCGATGACGTGGGGGAAGGAGAAGACCAGCGTCTTGTTGGTGAGCAGGGCGCCGAAGTCGACCAGCTCCAGCCGGCCGTTCCTGACCACCGAGCCGGCCGGGTTCTGCAGGAAGGAGTTGGCGACCATGATGAAGAACGCGCTGGCGTACGCGGTCAGCGTCACCAGCCAGATGCAGGCCAGGTGCAGCCACTTGGGCAGCCGCCCCCACCCGAAGATCCACAACCCGAGGAACGTGGACTCCAGGAAGAAGGCCACCAGCGTCTCCATGGCCAGCGGCGCGCCGAACACGTCTCCGGCGTAGTGGGACAGCCCGCTCCACGACAGCCCGAACTGGAACTCCATCACCAGGCCGGTGACGATGCCCAGGGCGTAGTTGATGACGTAGATCTGCCCCCAGAACCGCGTCATGCCGCCGTGCAGCGCGCTGCCGGAGAGCACGTGGCGGGTGTGCATGAGCGCCACGACCGGCGCCAGCCCGAGCGTGAGCACGACGAACAGGAAGTGCAGGCTTCCCGTCACGGCGAACTGCGTGCGGGCGAGTTCGAGTACGTCCATTCGATCGACTCCGTTGTTGTGTCTACCTACATATAGGCAGCCTACATGTAGACTGGCTACATGGCGAACGGTTGTCTAGGATCTGGAGCATGAATCCAGACGCGCTGCGCGGGCACATGGACGCGTTGCTGCTCTCGGTGCTGGAGCGGGAGCCGCTGCACGGCTACGCCATCATCGAGGCGCTCCAGGAGCGCAGCGGGGGCGCGCTGAGCGTGCCCACCGGCACCGTCTATCCGGCGCTGCGGCGGCTGGAGCGTGTCGGCTACCTGGCCAGCGAGTGGGCCACGGTGGGCGGGCGCAAGCGGCGCACGTACCGGCTGACCGACCCGGGCAGGAAGCAGCTCGAAGGGGAGCGGTCGGCCTGGCGCGAGTTCACCAGCGTGATCGGCGGCGTGCTCCAGGCCGACACCCGGGCCGACGCGCGGGCCTCAGGCTGAGGCGGCCGAGGAGGTCGAGGAGGCTCAGGAGGCCGAGGAGGCCGAGGAGGCCGGGGCGGGCCGGCGGGTGCGGCTGACCCGCAGGCAGCGCGTCGCGCCGTAGATCTGCAGGCCCCAGAACGCGGTGGTGACCAGGTTCGCCAGGAACGCGGGCAGGTAGCCGGTCATCGTGCCCGGACCGGGCGGGCTGTAGGACAGCACGAGGCTCATCGCGCCGCCGAGCGGCAGCATGCCCCACACGACGATGCCCAGCGACCTGGTGACCAGGTGCGGGCGGCGGATCCAGCGGGCGCCGCGGCCCAGCGCCAGCAGGGCGAGGCCGCCGTACAGGCCGGTGGCGAGCTGGCAGACGTCGAGCAGCTTCGAGATCAGGTGGTACCAGGCCGGACGGCCCATCCACAGCGCCGGGTCGGCGGGGTAGGTGCGCCACACCATCGACCACATGAGCGCGGTCAGCGGGACGCTGATGAACAGCAGCAGGCCCAGCCGCCGCCCGGCCGCGGCGGTCAGCTCGTTCTGGTAGCCGGGGGCGATCTCGGTGACCGGGCCGAACTCCGCCACCGCCAGCCGCTCGGCCTCGGCGCGGTCGAGGCCGTCGGCCTCCAGGGCGTCGGCGGTGTCGGACAGGCTGTCGCGGGCCTCGACGACCAGGTCGCGCTTCGCGCCGGACGGGCCGGAGAGCGCGCGATCGAGGTCGGCCACGTAGTCGTCGATCCGCATGATCCCAGTCTACGGAGTACGCCGCCGATGGCCTATCAGGGAAGACCCCGATATTTCGCGCCGCGACTTGATATGTCGGAAAAATCCTACGTATAGTGTCCGACATGCTGATTTCCGGGATCCTCACCGTCACCGTGCCCGTCGCCGACCAGGCGCGGGCGCTCGACTTCTACACCGGCGTGCTCGAC
Source organism: Nonomuraea sp. NPDC049624 (assembly GCF_040675255.1). Classification (NCBI taxonomy): domain Bacteria; kingdom Bacillati; phylum Actinomycetota; class Actinomycetes; order Streptosporangiales; family Streptosporangiaceae; genus Nonomuraea; species Nonomuraea sp. NPDC049624. The sequence goes on from NZ_JBFAOR010000003.1 coordinate 892,934, forward strand.
TTCGAGGTGCGCACCGACAACCCGTTCCCGATGGGCCGCTGGCTCACCGTCGCGCCCAAGGGCGCGGCGACCGCGCTCCTGCTGGCCTCCTGGTTCCCCGACATGGCCCCCGTCGGCGGGCTCGTGGTGGCCGCGCCCGACCTCGACGCCCTGGCCGCCCGGCTCGCCGCGCACGACGTCGCCTTCGAGGGGCCGAGCGAGCAGGCGTGGGGACGCCAGCTGCTCTTCCAGGACCCGTTCGGCAACGGGTTCGTGGTCAGCCAGGCATGACCGCCGACCACGTCTTCACCGCGCTGGCCAGCCCGGCCCGGCGCGAACTGCTGCGCCTGCTGCTCCAGGAGGGCCCCCAGCCCGCCGGGCGGCTGGCCGAGCGCTTCGACATGAGCCGGCCCAGCGTCTCGGAGCACCTCAAGGTGCTCAAGGACGCCGGGCTCGTGGCCGAGGCCCGCAAGGGGCGCGAACGGCACTACCAGCTGGAGGCCGAGCCGCTCATGGAGATCCGCGACTGGCTCACCCCGTACGAGAGGTTCTGGCGCGAGAAGCTGACCGGCCTGTCCGCGCTGCTCGACGAGATGGAGGACGACGATGGCTGACGACCGGACCGCGATCAGGCTGGACGAGTTCCTCAAGCACCCGCCGGCCAAGGTGTGGCGGGCGCTGACCGATCCCGAGCTGATGGCCCGCTGGCTGATGCCCAACGACTTCCGGCTGGAGGTGGGCCACCGGTTCACCTTCACCACCCAGCCGAGGAAGGCGGTGGGGTTCGACGGGACGGTCCACTGCCAGGTGCTGGAGTTCGAGGCGGAGAAGCTGCTGCGGATCAGCTGGAGCGACCGCAAGCAGGCCGACTGGACGGTCACCTGGCGGCTGGTGCCGGAGGGCCGGGGCACCCGCCTGTTCCTCGACCACGAGGGTTTCGACCCCGACGACCCCACCCAGCAGCTCTCCCGCCGGATCATGGGCGGCGGCTGGCCCCGGCACTTCACCGTCATCGGCGACCTGGCCGCCACCCTCTGATCCGGCTTCCTGCACGGCCGGCTTCCTGCACGGCCGGCTTTCTGCACGGCCGGCTTTCTGCACGGCCGGGTTCCTACATGGCCGGGTTCCTACATGGCCGGGAGCTCGCGGGTCAGGCGCGAGCTCCACGGGCACCAGTGGCCGCCCGGCAGGAACGCGCCGCCCGCCTCGTCGAGGTGGTCCTCCACGTACGTCATGCTCGCGTCGCAGACCTCGATGGCCACGTCGAAGAAATTGATCGTCTCGGGCTGCAGGTGGTAGCTCCACCGGGCGTTGTAGGCGACGGGCCGCTTGACGATGCGGCCGTGCACGTGCGGCCGCTCGTCGGTGGCGCCGGCCAGCAGGTCGCGGGCGTGCCGGATGGAGCCGGGGTCGGTGAGCTGGATGACGAACCGGGACCGGCCGTCGGTGTCGGTGAACTCGAAGTACGCCTCTCCGGCCGCCTGGGCCGGGACGGCTCCCGCCGCGGCGAGCAGGACGACGGACGCCAGCACAGCACTGATCTTGGTGACGATGCGGGGCACGGGGGACACCTCCGAAACTGTCGGCCGCACTCTGCGGCTCGTCACCCAAAGTAATCGAGCGAATGCGCAAAGTCACTACGACGGAAGCCGGAGGCGGGCCATGACCCGCGCGGCCACCTCCTGCGGCGACCGGCCGTCGGTGTCCAGGCGCACGTCGCCCGCCCCCGCGCGGTCCAGGGCTGCGGCCTCCCGCGCCGCCCGTCCGGCCACGGCCCGCAGGGCGTCCGGGCCGAGCCCGCGCAGCTCGTCGCCGGGCGTGGCCGGGCCGCCTCCCCGGCCGCGCAGCAGCACGCGTTCCAGCAGCGTGGCGGGGGAGGCGTGCAGCCGGAACACGGTCGGCGTCAGGCCGGGAAGCAGGCGGGTGCAGGCGCGGACGGCCTCGTCGGAGTCCGCGCCGCCGGAGACGACCAGGCATTCGGCCCCGGCCGCCCGGTACCCGTCCCACAGCGCGGCCAGACCGCCGGCCCTGAGCCGGCGGCCCTCCTCAGGCGTGGACGGGCGCAGCGCGGAGATCTGCCGCAGATCGACGTAGGCGGCCCGTACGCCCGACCGGTGAACACGGCTGAAGACCTCGTAGCCGACCGTCGACTTCCCGGCCGCCGTCGCCCCCGAGAACCACACCAGGGGAACCGGCGCACCGGCACCGGCACCCCCGCCCCGAACAGCCGAGGCGGGCGCCGGCCCGGCGACGGGTGCGGTGAGGGGGGCGGTTACGTGGGCGGTGCCGGGTGCGGTGAGGGGGGCGGTGACGGGTGCACGGGCGGGTGCGGTGACAGGTTCGGTGGCGGAGGCGGGGGTGGGTGCGGTGACAGGTTCGGTGGCGGAGGCGGGGGTGGGCGGCGGCCATCCGCCCAGCCGGTCGAGCACCAGCCGGGCCGTCTCGGCCACCGTCCGGCCGCCGGTGTCCACGCACAGGTCGGCGTACCGGCTGCGGTCCTGCTCGACGGCCTCGGCCACGGCCGCCTCCACCAGGTCCGGACGCCAGCCGCGCCCCAGGAACCGCTCCCGCAGCTCCGCGTGGGGCACCCGCAGCCGGCACACGGTGAACGCCGCGCCGGGCAGCAGCGCGGTGTACTCGCCGACCTCCTCGGGCGTGTCCACGAAACCGGCCAGCACCAGGCAGCGCATCCCGGCGCGCCGGAACCCGGGCCACAGGGCCGCCAGGTTGCGCGCCCGCAGGCGATGCGTGCCGCCCTCCGGCGCCGGATGGCACAGGGCGATCTGGTCGGTGTCGAGGAACGCCGCCTTGACGCCGTTGCGGCCCAGCCGGTCGAAGATCTCCCAGCCGGCCGAGGACTTGCCGGCGCCCGTGGGGCCCGTCAACCACAGCAGCGGCAGCGGATCGTTACTCACCGGCGCGACCCTAGCGAGCCCGGTCCGCCGCCCACCACCGCATTTCGGCCCGCCCGCTGATGGATGACCGGACCGCCCGGCCCGGCTACTGGTGCAGGACCGGGTTGTGGTGGACCGCCTGGCGGGCCGCGTGCGAGGTGGAGCTCCACAACACCGCCGCCGCCGTCAGCGCCGCGAGCAGGGTGCACCAGGCGACCGCGCGTCCGAGGCGCATGCCGTACCCCCACAGCAGCCACGACAGCGACAGCCACCAGTGCTCACCGGCCTGGCGGCGCATCTCCATGGCGGCGAAGGCGAAGTCCGCCGAGGTGTCGCGGTCCTCGATCCGGCCGCGCAGCTCGGCGTAGAGGGAGGCCAGCAGGTCGGGGGTGGGGGGCGAGCCGCCGGCGGCGTCCCAGCCGCGCAGGGCGTGCTCGTCGGCCAGCGCGCTGCGCCGCGAGATCCAGCGCAGCATCGGACGGCGCAGGCTGACCCGCACCCCGCGCGGCGTGAGCGCGAACGTGCAGTTCCTGACCCGCACCCCGGCCGGGTGCATGAGCCCGGCGAAGCCGCACCCCGACAGGTCGAGGCCGGTCAGCGTGAGGCTGGCGGCGTCCACCTGGCGCAGCGAGCTCAGCATCGACAGGCCCTTGCCGGTCACCGAGGCGGGCCCGTGCAGCACGGCGCCCTCCAGGTCGGCGCTGGAGTCGGTCAGCCGCACGGTGGCGGCCCCGAAGACCTCGGCCCGCCGCAGGTCCACCCCGCAGCGCGCGACCGTCACGTCGAGCAGGCCGTCGGCGCGGGTGCGCGCGGCCGAGAGCCTGCCGGAGGCCGACAGGTAGGCGTCCCCGGCGAAGTGGGCATAGTCGAACCCCGCCTGTCCGCGCACCTTGCGGAAGGAGAGGGTCCGGCCGAACCTGGCCCCGCGGAACGTGGCGCCGGTGCCCAGACGGGCGTCGTCGAAGGTGGCGTACCCGTCGAACCGGGCGCCCTCGCAGGAGAGCCCGTGCTCGAAGACGGCCTGGCCGAACAGCGCGTCGCGGGACATGACGGCCCGGTCCAGCGAGACGTGCCCACGGACGCGTACGCCGTGGAAGGACAGCTCGCGCGTGAACCTGGCCGCCGCCAGCGACACGTTCCCCTCGAAACGGGCCCCGAAGAAGGAGGCGAGCCGCTCGAACCTGGCTCCGTCGAGCGACACGTCCCCGGCGAACGTCACGCCCGACAGCCTGACGTCGCCGGTGAACCTGGCCCGGTCGAGCCGGGCGCGGCCCGGTCTGCAACTCGTCGCCTCCAGGACCCGCGCGAGCAGGTCGCCGTTGACGGTGGTGCCGCGGAGGTCGAGCAGCCTGCCGGGGGACAACCGGGCGAGGACGGCGGGCAGGTCCTCGGCCGGCAGATGCGCCAGGCACAGGCCGGACGGCTGTTGGGCGATTCCGGGGCAGGCAGCAGAAAACGCGCAGGTGACCCAGTCCATGCACTGGTCATACCCGCGTGCCGCCAATGTCAAGGTTCGATGATTTAATGTTCTATCCACTTTTGTGTGGAAATATGCGGGCAATAATCCCTCTAAAGTGCCGGTCATGCGCGTTTTATCCCGAGCAGTACTCGCTGCCCTCGTGGCGGGCGCCCTGACCGCCACCCCGGCCCTCGCCGACACGGCGGCGGCGCCCTGTGACACCCCGGCCGACCGCCGCGTCGCCGAGGTGCAGGGCAGCGGCGACACCGGCCCCCTGACCGGCCAGACCGTACGGGTCGAGGGCATCGTGACCGGCGACTTCCAGCGGACCGACCAGCTCAGCGGCTTCTTCCTCCAGGACCCGCGGCCGGACGCCGACCCCCGGACCTCCGAGGGCCTGTTCGTCTTCGCCCGCGAGTCCTTCAAGGACGTCAAGACCGGCGACCGCGTCCTGGTCACCGGCAAGGCCACCGAGTTCAACGGCTGGACCGAGCTGTCCCCGGTCACCGCCGTGGACGTCTGCGGCACCGGGAGCGTGGCGGCGCAGCCGTACACGCTGCCCCCGGCCGCGGACGGCCTGGAGGCCGTCGAGAACATGCTGCTCACCTTCCCGCAGCCGCTCACCGTGGACGACAACTACAACCTGGGCCGCTTCGGCGAGGTCACGGTGTCGGCGCACGGCCGGCTGTACCAGCCCACCGACCGGCCCGGCGTGGACCCCGCCGGCGACACGCGCCGCTCGCTGCTCATCGACGACGGCTCCAACCGCGAGAACCCGGCGACGCTGCCGCCCGTCACGCGGGCGGGCGCCGTGGCCGCCGGCGTCACCGGCGTGCTCGGCTACGGCTTCGGCGAGTACCGCCTCCAGCCCACCAAGCCGATCGCCTACCTGGACGCCAACCCGCGCACGCCACGCCCCTTCCCGGTGGTGGGCAACGTGACGGTGGCCTCGTTCAACACCCTCAACTGGTTCACCACCATCGGCTCGCGCGGCGCCAGCAACGCCAACGAGCAGCAGCGGCAGCTCGCCAAGCTGGTGGCCGCGCTGAAGGGCCTGGACGCCGACGCGGTCGCCCTCATGGAGGTCGAGAACAACGGCCAGACCGCGCTGCAGGCGCTCGTGGACGCCGTCAACGCCGAGGTCGGCGCCGGCACGTACGCGGCGCTCAGCCACCCTCACCCCGGCACGGACCTCATCCAGGTGGGCCTGATCTACAAGCCGGGCAAGCTGACCCCGGTCGGCGAGACCAGGGCCTCCCAGGACCCCGTCTTCAGCCGTCCGCCGCTGATCCAGACCTTCCGCAGGAAGGGCGGCGGCCAGCCGTTCACCATGATCGTCAACCACCTCAAGTCCAAGGGCAGCTGCCCGGCCGACGGCCCCGACGCCGACCAGGGCGACGGCCAGAGCTGCTGGAACCCCACCCGCGTCAAGCAGGCGCAGGCGCTGCTCGGCATCATCGGCGACCAGGACCTGCCCAACCCGCTGGTGCTCGGCGACCTCAACGCCTACGGCGAGGAGGACCCGATCGACACGCTGGAGGACGGCGGCCTGACCAGCCTCACCAAGCGGTTCGTGCCGCAGGCGCAGCGCTACAGCTACCTGTTCGACGGCCTGGCCGGCGAGCTCGACCACGCCTTCGCCGGCAAGCAGCTGCTCAAGCGGGTGACCAGCACCACGATCTGGCACATCAACTCCGACGAGCCGCGCATCCGCGACTACAACACCGAGTTCAACCCGCCCGGCCTCTACCAGCCGGACGCCTACCGTTCCTCCGACCACGACCCCCTGGTGATCGGCCTGACCCTGCCCGGCGGCCACTGACCCGTGCGGAAGGCGCGGCCCGCGGGCCGCGCCTTCCGGCGTCCCGGATCGCCGCTCGCAGCGGGGTTGCGCGCCTCCAGGGCATGGAATGCTGGTGGGGGGTACGTGGTTGACACGGTTGCAATTTCACCGAAGAGCGAGGAGCCGCTTGTGGCGACCATCGAAGTAACAGAGAAGAACTTCAACGACATCGCCGACAAGGGCATCGTGCTGCTCGACTTCTGGGCGACGTGGTGCCCGCCGTGCAAGAAGTTCGGGCCGATCTTCGAAGCGGCCTCCGACAAGCACGACGACATCACCTTCGGCAAGATCGACACCGACGCGGAGCAGGCGCTCGCGCAGGGCTTCGACATCACCTCGATCCCCACGCTGATGGCGATCCGCGACGGCATCGTGGTCTTCGCCCAGGCCGGCGCGATCCCGGGCCCGGCCCTGGAGGACCTCATCCGCCAGGTCCGCGCCCTCGACATGGACGCGATCCGGGCCGAGCTCAGCGAGGAGCTGAAGAACGCCGAGCAGAACTGACCCCGGCGGGCCCCGCCTGCACGGCGGGGCCCTCGCGTCGCCCGGCCCGCGCCAGGGCGGCGGCCAGCGGGAACACCGCGATCACCACGAGCGTGCCGGGCAGCCCGGCCAGGCGTGACAACGCGCCCGCCACGCCCAGCCCGATCCCGCCGCCGACGAAGAACGTCAGGTTCAGCAGGCCCATCGCGCCGCCGCGCCGCTCCACCGGGAAGCTCGCCGACATCCGGGCCGTGATCACCACCTGGGCCAGCGAGAACGCCGGGAACCCGAGCGAGGCGGCCACCACCAGCAGCACCGCGGCCCACCCCGCCGGCCCGCCGTGCCCACCCTGCCCGCCCGGCCCGTCGCTGAGCGCGCCGGCGAGCCCCGCCGCGACCAGGCTGAGCGCGAACGCCGCGGCGACGGCGGGCAGCAGCCACGACCGGGTGCCCGCGATCCTGGCCAGCACCACGCCCACCAGCGCGCCCGGCAGCAGCCAGGCGCCGATCGTCAGCACACTCCACCCGTGCACCCCGGCCAGGAGTTGCGGGGCGGCCCACATGGTGGCGAACAGGCCGCCGTACACGCCGACGCCGATCAGGGCGGCCCCGCGGAAGACCCGGTCGGCCGGCAGGTCACGCGGGACGAACCCGCCCGCCGCCGTACGGGTGCGCCGGACCAGCGCGGCCCCCGCGACCACCGCCACCACCCCGGCCAGCGCCGCGACGGGCCAGGTCAGCCCCAGGTTGGCCGACTGGACGAGCACGAGGAACGCCGACACGCCCGCCGCCAGCAGCCCCGCGCCCACGACGTCCACCCGGCCGCCCGACCCCGCCCGCCGCGCCACCGGCAGGCAGAACGGCACCGCCACCAGCGCCAGAGCGGGCAGCGCGAGGGTGAGCCGCCACGACAACGCCTGGGTGACCAGCCCCCCGGCCAGCGTCGCGCCCGCCGAGAAGACCGCCATCGCGCTGCCGAACCAGGTCAGCACCGCCTGACGCCGCTCCGGCTCGGCCGTGGCCGCCAGGTTCAGCGCGACCGCCGACAACCCGCCCGACCCGGCCGCCAGCACCGCCCGCGCCGCCACGAGCGCGGCCAGCGACGGCGCCGCCAGGCAGGCCAGCGCCCCGAGCGCCAGCACCGCCGAGCCGAGCAGCAGCGTGCGGCGCACCCCCCACGCGTCCGACAGGCGCCCGAACAGCGCCGTCCCGATGCCCAGCGCCAGCGCGTGCGCGGTCAGCACCCACACCACCGCGCCAGGACGCGCCCCCAGCGCGGCGGCGACGTCCGGCAGGGCCACTCCGGCCGCCGTGACGCCGAACACGGCCGGGCCGAAGAGCGCGCCCAGCCTGATCCCGATCGATCCACTCCCGTTCATGCGGGACAGTCCATCGCGGGAAGAGCGGGCGAACCAGGAGACGTTCTCCTGGACAGTCATCACGGATCATGATGAATGGAGACACCGTGGAGCTGCGGCAGCTCGCCTACTTCGTCGCCGTCGCCGACGAGGGCGGCTTCGGCCGGGCCGCCGAGCGGCTGCACATCGTGCAGCCCGCGGTCAGCCAGCAGGTGAGCAGGCTGGAACGCGAGCTGGGCGCCCGCCTGTTCGACCGGTCGACCCGGCACGTGCGGCTGACCGAGGCGGGGGAGCGGCTGCTGCCCGAGGCCCGCGAGGTGCTCGCCGCGGCCGAACGGGCCCGCCGGGCGGTCACCGGCCACCTGGCCGAGTCCACCGTGCGGCTCGGCGTGTCCGCCGCGCCCGGCACCCGCCTGTACCCGATGCTCGACCGGCTCGACCCCGGCCTGCGGGTCCGGCTCAGCAAGCAGGGGCTGGCCGAACGGCTGGCGGCGGTGCGCTCCGGCGACCTGGACGCCGCCCTGGTGCGTCTCGTGGACGCCGCGCCCGGCCTGGAGTTCTTCCCCGCCTGGACCGAGCCGCTGGTCGTGGCGCTGCCCGCCGGCCATCCGCTGGCCGGCTCCGGCACCCTCAGCCTCGCCCAGCTGGGCGACCTGCCGGTACGGCTCGCCCCCCGCGAGCGCAACCCGTCCTTCCACGACCTGGTCACCGGGGCCCTGGCGCGGGCGGGCGTGGACCCGCCGCGCGGCCCGGCCTTCACCGGCCTGCACGACACGCTCATCGACCTGGCCTCGGGCCCGCCGTCGTGGACGCTGTTCTACCCGGTCTTCGACGACCTGCCGCCGATCCGCGGTGTGGCCTACGCCGGCCTGGACGAGCCCGAGGTGCGCACCTACCTCGCCGTGCCGCCCGGTCCGCCCACGGCCCGGGTACGCCGGCTCCTGGCCGCCCTGGCCTGACCGCGGGCCGCGACCGGGCCGTCCGTCAGGGCTTGCGGGCGACGCCGACGTAGCCGACGTCGGTGCCGCTCGTCAGGGCGGGCGGCTCGGTGGGACGCCAGTCCTGGGGGAAGACCAGGCCGGGGTCGGCCAGCTCGTAGCCCTCGAAGAAGGCCAGGATCTCCTTGTCGGTCCGCAGGCTCAGCGCGGCCGTGGCCTGGTTGTAGACCTCCAGCGCCTGCGGGGTGGTGTCGGGCCTGGCGTCGATGGCGTGGCTGATCACCAGGTGGCTGCCGGGGGCGCTGACCTCGCGCAGCCGGGCCACGATCGGGTGGGCCTGCTCGTCGGGGATGAAGTGCAGGATCGCCAGCATGAGGAAGGCCACCGGCCGGTCGAAGTCGATCAGCGCGCCCAGCTTGTCCAGGAGGGTGTCCACCTCGCGGATGTCGGCCTGCAGGATGTCGACGTTGTCCGTACGGGCCAGCAGCGCCCGGCCGTGGACGCACACCACCGGGTCGTAGTCGACGTAGACCACGCGGGCCTCGGGCGCGATCTCGTGCGTGTTGCCCTGGGTCGGCAGCCCGGCGCCCAGGTCGACGATCTGCCGTACGCCCGAGTCCACCAGATGCCGCACGGCCCGCCGCAGGAACGCCCGGTTGGAGCGGGCGGCCTCCTTGGTGTTGGGGAACACCTTGAGGATCTGCTCGGCCGCGGCGCGGTCGGCCGCGAAGTTGTCCTTGCCGTCGAGGTAGTAGTCGTACATCCGCGCGACGTTGGGGACGTTGGGGTCGACCCCCTCGGGGGCACTGTCCACGATTTCTCCCGAAATTTCGGTCCTTCGGGTGATCATAGCCTCGCCGACCCCGCCCGCACCGGAATTCGGTTCGGTTGTCCGCGCGGCGCGCGTCACGAACACGCGCCACGCGGAACCGGCCCAGCCCGGGAGCACGCCGCCCTCAGCGCTGCGGCTCCCGGTACGGCTCAGCCCCGATACTGCGTCAGCCCCGGTACAGCTCGGCCACGCGGAAGGCGAGGTCGAGCGACTGGCCGCGGTTGAGCCGCGGGTCGCAGGCCGTCTCGTAGCGGGTGCCGAGGTCGCCCTCGACGATCTCGTGGCCGCCGCCCACGCACTCGGTGACGTCGTCGCCGGTGAACTCGATGTGGATGCCGCCCGGGTGGGTGCCGAGCGCGCGGTGGACCTCGAAGAACCCGGCCACCTCGTCGAGCACGTCGTCGAAGTGGCGCGTCTTGTGCCCGCTGGGCGCCTCGAAGGTGTTGCCGTGCATCGGGTCGCAGATCCAGGCCACCTGGGCGCCGGCGGCCGTGACCTCCTTGACCAGGGTGGGCAGGTGCTCACGGATCTTGGACGCGCCCATCCGGGTGATGAACGTGAGCCGGCCGGGCTCGTTGTCCGGGTTGAGCTTCTGGATCAGCGCCAGCGCCTCCTCCGGCGAGGTCGTCGGCCCGAGCTTGACGCCGATCGGGTTGCGGATGCCGGCGAAGAAGTCGACGTGCGCGCCGTCGAGCTGACGGGTGCGCTCGCCGATCCAGACCATGTGCGCCGAGACGTCGTAGGGCAGGCCGGTGCGCGAGTCGATGCGGGTGAGCGCCCGGTCGTAGTCGAGGATGAGCGCCTCGTGGGAGGAGTAGAACTCGACCGTGTGGAACTCCTCGGGCTCGGCCCCGCAGGCCCGCATGAAGGCCAGCGCCTGGTCGATCTCGCGGGCCAGCTGCTCGTAGCGGCGCCCGGCGGGCGACTCGGCCACGAAGTCCTGGTTCCAGGCGTGCACCTGGCGCAGGTCGGCGTAGCCGCCCTTGGTGAAGGCGCGCGCCAGGTTGAGCGTCACCGCCGAGGAGTGGTACGCCTTGAGCAGCCGCCACGGGTCGGGCTCGCGGGCTTCGGGGGTGAACTCGAACCCGTTGACCATGTCGCCCCGGTAGGCCGGCAGCTCCACGCCGTCGCGGATCTCGGTGCCCTTCGACCGAGGCTTGGCGAACTGGCCCGCCACCCGGCCGATCTTCACGACCGGCACCTTCGCCGCGTAGGTCAGCACGATCGCCATCTGCAGCAACGTCTTGAGCTTGTTGCGCACGTTGTCGGCGGTCGCGCCGGAGAAGGTCTCGGCGCAGTCGCCGCCCTGCAGGACGAACGCCTCTCCGCGCGAGACGGCCGCCAGCTGCCTCTTGAGCTGGTCGCACTCGCCGGCGAAGACGAGCGGGGGCAGGCCGCCGAGCTCGGCGACGACCTTGTCGAGCTCACCGCGATCGGGCCAGTCGGGCTGCTGGGCCGCGGGGAGGGCTCGCCAGGAATCGAGATCCACGAGATTGCTGCTCACGAGATACGAGGGTATTCCACTGACCCGGGCCCACCGACCCCCTTGTCCACGTTGTGAGAATGCATTTATCAGCTTTCGGGAGACTTCACATGCTCAGGCAGCACCCCGAGGCCGATGAAACGCCGCGGCAGCCGGTTGAACAGCGGGATCCTGGTCAGGTCGCGCGGCATCCCGGACGCGTCGAACCGCCGCCCCAGCGCCGGCGTGATCACCTGGTTCTGCACCAGCCGCTGGGCCGCCTGGGTGACCCGCGTGGGCAGCATGCGCCGCCGCTGCAGCCGGTGCAGGAGGGACTCGGGGATCGGCAGGCCCGCGGCCAGCGGCGCGGCCAGCAGGTTGGCGGCGGCCACCGCGTCCTGGACGGCCAGGTTGATGCCCACCCCGAACACCGGCGACATGGCGTGCGCCGCGTCCCCGATGCACAGGAAGCCGGGGCGGTGCCAGCGGCGCAGCCGGTTGAGCGCGACCGTGAGCACGCTGACGTCGTCGAAGCCCTCGATCTGCCCGACCCGGCCGGCCAGGTACGGCAGCAGCGTGGCCACCGGCCGCCTGAGGGCGTCGATGCCCTGCTCGGTCAGCCGCCCGAAGCCGCCCTTGGGGATCAGGTAGGCGAGCTGCCAGTAGGTCTCGCGATTGATGGCGACCATCATGTGGCCGCTGGAGACGCGCAGGAACGTGTCGTCGGGGTCGTCGTCGTGCCGGGGGAGGCGGAACCAGACCACGTCCATCGGCGCGTGCAGGTCCTGGGGGACCAGGCCGGCGCGGGCGCGCAGCGCCGAGTGCCGTCCGTCGGCCGCCACGGTCAGCGTGGCGCGCAGCTCGTGCTCGCCGGACGGGTCGCGGTAGCGCACCCCGCGCACGGCCCCGCCCTCCCGGATCAGGTCGTGGGCCTCGGCGTTCATCAGCAGCCGGAAGTTCGGGTACGCGCTCGCGGCCGAGGTGACCAGCTTGAGGAAGTCCCACTGGGGGACGAACGCGATGTAGTCGTAGCCGCCCGGCAGGCCGCGCAGGCTGGCGAGCCTGATGTCGCCGGTGTCGGTCACCAGCCGCAGCTCGTGGGCCTTGCGGTGGGGCAGCCGCAGGAAGTCCTCCGCCAGGCCGAGCTCGGCCAGCACGCGCAGGGTGGAGGGGTGGATCGTGTCGCCGCGGAAGTCACGCAGGAAGTCGGCGTGCTTCTCCAGCAGCGTGACCTCGACGCCGGCCCTGGCCAGCAGCAGTCCGAGCACGGCCCCGGCGGGGCCGCCTCCGGCTATCACACACGTCATAATTCATCACCCAATGAGATTGTGTCACGTCCCCGGAAATGAGCAAGCCCCCGCGCCGCTCCGGCGGGCCCGGAGCGGCGGTGGGGGGAGCCGGGTCAGGAGGGGAGGGGCGGACGGCCGTAGCGGGCCGTCCAGGCCGTGTAGACCGGGCTGCGGGCCGCCACGGCGGCGTGGGCCGCGCGGGCGCTCTCCAGCAGCGCCGGCGCGTGCGCGGCGAACGACGACCGCCAGATGAGCACCTGACGCATCCACAGCGGGTTCCCGCGCAGCGGCAGCACCGACACCCGCTCGCCCGGGTCGTAGAGCGCCTGGCAGGCCGACACCGCGTGCCCGGCCGCGATCAGCTCCCGCCGCACCCCGGCCTCCACGAGCTGGTACCGCCCGCGCGGCGTGAAACCGGCCCGCCGGCACGCCTCCAGCAGGTGCTCCGGCCAGCCCATCCCGTCGGGCGGCGGCAACACCCACGGCTCGCCCGCCAGCTCGGCCAGCTCCACCTCGGCACGCCCGGCCAGCGGATGGGCGGCGGGCAGCGCCACGAACACCGGCTCGACCGCCACCACGCCCATCCCCATGGCCGGGCCGGGCCGCAGCTCGTGGTCGGGGTAGTCGGCCACCAGCGCCACGTCGAGCCGTCCGTTGGCCACCATGTCCACCAGCACCCGGACGTAGTGCTCGGTCTGCAGCGTGATCCGCGCCTCGGGCAGCGCGCCCGCCAGGTTCGCGACGAGCGGCACGACGACGGGGTTCTCGAAGCCGCCCACCCGGATCGCCTGCCCGGCCAGCTCGTACGGCCCCGCCGCCAGCAGGTCGTCCACCCCGGCGAGCACCACCCGCGCCCTGGCCAGCACGAACTCCCCGAACGCGGTGGCCGCCACGCCGCGGTGGTCGCGGGTGAAGACCGCCCCGCCGAGCAGGCGTTCGATCCGTCCGAGCTGGGCGGTGAGCGCGGGCTGGGAGACGCCGAGCGCCGCCGCGGCCCTGGTCACACTGCCGTGGTCGGCGATGGCGCGCAGCGTCCTGAGATGTCTCAGTTCGAGCTGCATCCCGCAGAAGCTATCACTCCGGAGTTATGCCCTTATGGGATGAGACTGCCGGATCTATCCGGCCGATAGTGCATGACATGCGTAGATTCGCGGCCCTGGTACTGGCCGCCGCCGTCCTCCATGTCCCATCCGCCCATGCGTCGGCGGCCGCCGACGGGCCCGGCGCGGCCACCGTCGTGCCGGTCCAGGTCACCGGCGCCCCGGCCAAGCGGTTCAACCTGATCGTCATGGGCGACGGCTACACCGAGGCCGAGCAGGCGAAGTTCCGGGCCGACGTGGACCGGCACCTCAACGTGATGTGGTCGATCGAGCCGTTCAAGACCTACCGCGACTACATCAACGTCTACCGGATCGACATCGTCTCCGGCGAGTCCGGCGTGAGCTGCGACCCCGGCCTGGACGCGCCCCGCCGTACCACCCCGCTGAGCATGGGCTTCTGGGGCGGCTGCAACCCCGGCAGCGTGCAGCGGCTGATCACCATGGACAACTCCGCCGCCACCCGGTTCGCGAACCTGGTCACCGGGACGACGTCGGGCAACCGGCAGATCCTCGCCCTGGCCAACAGCGGCACCTACGGCGGCGCGGGCGGCAGCTACGCCACCGCCTCGGGCAGCAACTCCATGTCCGCCCTGATCAGCCCGCACGAGCTCGGCCACTCCCTGGGCGGCCTGCAGGACGAGTACGACTACTACCAGCGCGGCGTCCCCGGCGGGACCTACGGCGGCTCCGAGCCCTCCAGCGCGCACCACAGCCTGCTGACCGAGCAGCAGATGCTCGACCAGCGCCGGAAGTGGTGGCGGTGGCTGGGCGAGGACAGCGAGTCCGGCGGCCCGATCGCCCGCTACGAGGGCGGCCTGTACTACACCAGCGGCGTGTGGCGGCCGAGCAGGCACTCCATGATGAAGACCCTCGGCTACTACTTCGACCAGGTCAGCCGCGAGGTCATGACCCAGCGCATCACCGCCAAGACCACGCTGATCCAGGACTCCACGCCGACCGCCGCGCCCGTCGGGGCCGACCGGGTGCTCTGGGTCGAGCCGATGCGCCCGGTGGGGCACTCGCTGACCACCACCTGGGCCGTGGACGGCAAGAACCTGCCCGGCGACGCCGACGTCCTCGACCTGCGCACGCTGGGCCTGGCCGCGGGCACGCACACGGTCACGGCCACGGTCGCCGACCCCACGGAGTTCGTCCGGGACCCGGCGATCCGGACCGCCATGAGCAAGACCCGCACCTGGACCGTGGACACCACGCTCACCACGCCGCCCGACGGCGTCCAGGCCGCCGTCGTGTCGTCCACGCCGACGGACCGCCCGGCCGGGCGCGACGCCGTCGTGTACGTCGAGACCACCCACCCGGCGGCGTCCGTCCCGGCCGTCACCTGGGCGCTGGACGGCCGGCCGGCGGGCACCGGCACCGAGTTCGACCTGGGCGCGGCCGACCTGACGCCCGGCGCCCACACCCTCACCGCCACCCTCGGCGCCACCACGCTGACCTGGCAGGTCGACGCCACCGAGCCCACCACCGGGTACGAGCTGTCCGAGCCGCTCGCCCGCTCCGGCGACACCTACGTCTACAACGGCCCGTTCACGATGAAGCTCACCGGCGACGACGACCGCGACGGCTACGTGGTCTCGGAGTCCCGGGTGGACGGCGACGGCTGGTTCAACTACTTCGGCTGGCCCACCTCCTCCGAGCTGCCCTGGACGTTCACCGAGCAGGGCACCGTCATCGACTCCCTGGTCTACGGCAAGCTGCCGCGCGGCCGGCACACCGTCGAGTACCGCTCGATCGACGCCGCCGGCAACTACGGGCAGGCCAAGAGCTTCACCGTCACCACCATCGCCCCGCCGCCCGCCTGCGACCGCACGGTCACCGGCGCGCACCGCGGCCCGCTCACCGTGGCCGACGGCGTCACCTGCCTGAAGGACGCCCAGGTCAGCGGCCCGGTCACGGTCAAGGCCGGCGCCTCGCTGGTGACCGACGGCGGCCGGATCAGCGGCACCCTCACCGCCGCCGGGCCCGCCGCCGTGCACCTGATCAGGACCCGCGTGGACGGCGCGCTCAGCGTCACCGGCGCGGGCCGGCTCACGGTCGTGGGCGCCGAGCTGCGCGGCGCGGCCGTGCTCACCGGCAACACCGCGCCGATCCTGTCGGGCGTCACGGTCAAGGGCGCGCTCGCCTGCACCGGCAACACCCCCGGGCCGGCCGACCTCGGCGTGCCGAACCAGGTGAACGGCGCGGGCGGCGGTCAGTGCGGCAAGCTGTCAGCGGGCGTCAAGGGGAAGCCGTACGAGGCGGTCCAGGACGTCCGTCAGTGAGCTGACGGCCAGATCGCGGACCCTGGCGTACTCGGACTCCGGGTACTGCCGGGGTCCGTTCTCCACCAGCAGGATCAGGTAGAGGTAGGCGCGGTACAGGTCCAGCCGGACGCGGGCCGAGGAGGTCAGCTCCAGCGGCGTCACCTCGCGGTAGCCGGCCAGCAGCGGGTCGTCCTCGCGCAGCTCGTCGAAGATCGTCGGGGTGACGAACTCGGCGATCGGGTCGCCCCAGAACGCCCGCTCGTGGTCGATGATCGCCTGGATGCGCGGCTCGCCGGTCAGGTCGAGGAACACGTTCCCGGCCCACACGTCGAAGTGCACCAGGCACGGCGTGGTCACCTCGTCCAGCACCGGCGCGGCCCGCTCGAAGATCGCCATGATCTCGGCGGCCGGGCGGGGCAGCGGCGCCGGGTAACGCTCGGTGTCGGCCAGCAGCGCGCCCGCCATGGCCAGGAACGCCTCCCGCCAGGTGGCGCCGACGATCCCGGCGTGCGGGTAGCCGAACACCTCGCCGGTCACCGCGTTGAAGGCGGCCAGGTGACGGCCGAGCTCCCGGCGCAGCGCCTGCTCGCCCTCGGGCTTGACGTCGTTCCAGGAGACGCCGTCGAGCGCGGTCAGCATCAGGTAGTCGCCGCCGAGCACCGGGTCGTCGAACCCGGCCACCAGCAGCTCGGCCATGGGCACGCCCGCCGCGGCGGCCAGCTCGTAGGCGGCCGCCTCCATGCGCAGCAGGTTGCGCTCGTAGCTGAGCTGGTCGAGGTCGGGCGAGGGGGAGAGCTTGAGCACCACCTCGCGGCCGTCCTCCAGGGTCAGCCGCCACACGGCGTTGGCGTAGCCGTCGGTCAGCTCGACGGCCGTGAAGACGCCCGCGCCCACGGCCCGTCTGGCCAGCGCGTCGAGCTCGGCGGGCGATAAGCGGCGCTTGGTCCTGCTGTCCACGCGAGGCCCCTTCCGGGTTCAGGCGACGCTGATCGTCCAGCTCGCCACGTGTTCGTCGCCCGGCCGCAGCACGACCAGGTCGGTGCCGGAGTTGAAGGCGTCGGGCGGGCAGGTCATCGGCTCGACCGCGACGCCCTCGTAGCCGAGCTGCCGGCTCGTGCACACCTGCACCCACGGCAGCACCGCCGGGTCCCAGCCGACGCGCACCGCGCCCACCCGCACCTCGCCGCGGTCGAGCCCGGTGAAGGCGTGGTCGATCACGGTGTCGCCGACCGGGCGCGGCTTCCTGAAGTCGTACGGGGTGCCGGCGACGTCGGCCAGGCCGGCCGGCAGCAGCCGGTCGTCGGTCGTCAGGTAGCGGGCGGCGGGCAGCTCCAGCTCCTCGCCCAGCAGCCACGGGTGGGGCCCGCAGCCGTAGGGGGCGTCGGCCTCGCCGGTGTTGCGGGCCGTGACCGTCGTGGTCAGGCCGCCCGCGTCGAGCCGGTGCTCGGCCGACAGCGCCAGCGTGAACGGGTAACCGGGCGCCTCGGCCAGCTCGTACGTCAGGCGCGCCCGATCGGCCTCGGCCTCGGCCACCTTCCAGTCGACGACGGCGACCAGGCCGTGCAGCGCGTGACCGCGATCGGGCTCGGTCACCTCCAGCCGGTGCGAGCGGCCCTGGAAGGCGTAGCCGGCGCCGCCCACCCGGTTGGGCCAGGGGGCCAGGACGGTGCCCGCGAAGTAGGGGACCGGGCCCTGCTCGGGCCAGGTCGTCACGAGGTCACGCCCGCCGTGCCGGAGCGTTCTGAGCGCGGCGCCGCGCGGGCTGATCTGCGCGGTGTAGCCGCCGCCTTCGAGCTGGGGCACGGGAGAAGGTCCTTTCGTCGGGCGTGCGAGCAGCCGGGCCAGGATAACGCCTGGTCAGGCAGACTCTCGGCGAACCAGGTGCGTGTCGAGGATCACCACGGGCTGACGCAGCTCCTCGCCGTTGATGCGGGCCACGAGGAGCTGGGCCATCTGGCGGCCCATGGCCTCCGTGGGCTGGTGGACGGTGGTCAGCGGCGGATCGGCGTGCAGCGCGGCCTTGGAGTCGTCGAAGCCGATCACGGCGACGTCGCCCGGGATCGCCTTGCCCGCGGCCTTGAGCACGCGCATCGCGCCCAGCGCCATCGGGTCGGAGGCGGCGAAGACCGCGTCGAGATCGGGATGGCTCTCCAGCAGCTCCTGCATGGCGGTGGCGCCGCTCTCCTCGGAGAAGTCGCCGAAGGCCACGATCTCCGGCAGCCCCGAGGGCAGCAGCGCGTCGCGGTAGCCAGCCAGACGGTCGACGCCCACGCCCATGTCCTGGGAGCCGGCGATCGTGGCGATCGCGCCCCGGCCGAGGCCCAGCAGGTGTTTGACCGCCTGCCGGGCCCCCGCCCTGTTGTCCATGTCCACGAAGCTGTAGGGGTCGAGGCCGACGGGCCTGCCGCCGAGCACGGTCGGCACGCCCATCTCCTCCAGCCTGCCCGGCAGCGGGTCGGCGCCGTGCAGCGACAGCAGCAGCACGCCGTCGACGTGCTGCCCCGTCAGGTAGGTCTCCAGCCGCTCGTGCTCCTCGGGGGAGCGCGCCATCGCCAGGATCAGCTGCAGCCCGGTCTCGGCCAGCGCCGAGCCGATGCCGCGGATGGTGCCGGCGAAGTACGGCTCGTCGAAGACCCGGAACTGGGACTCCGACACCACCAGGGCGACCGTGTCCGTGCGGCGCGTGACGAGGGCACGCGCCGCCCTGTTGGGCACGTAGCCCAGCTCGCGGATGGCCAGCTCGACGGCCTCGCGGGCCTTGGCGCTGACGTTCGGCGAGCCGTTGATGACTCTCGACACCGTGCCCCGGCCCACACCGGCCCGAGCCGCGACTGCCTCAAGAGTCGGTCGGTTCATGTCGCCTATTCTGCCGGATGATCTCCGAGTACCAGTGCGCGCTGTCCTTCAGCAGCCGCTCCTGGGTGTCGAAGTCGACGTGGACCAGGCCGAAACGCTTGCCGTAGCCCCAGGCCCATTCGAAGTTGTCCATCAGCGACCAGGCGAAATAGCCCTGCAGGGGCACGCCCGCGTCGATCGCCTGCCGGCACGCGCCGAGGTGCGCCTCCACGTACGCCTGCCGCTGCGCGTCGTGGATGCGGCCGTCGGCCAGCACGTCGTCGAAGGCGGCGCCGTTCTCGGAGACCACCATCGGGATCGGCGGGTAGTCCCGCGCCACCCGGGTGAGCACCTCCACCAGGCCGTCCTCGTCGATCTCCCAGCCCATCGCGGTGACCGGCCGGCCGCCGTTGACGAACGAGACGTGCTCGCTGCCCACCCACGGCGAGGCCGTGTCCGTGGGGGCCGCCGCCGCCGACGCCTTGCCGCCGGGCGCGCCGGAGACCGTGAAGCGGCTGTAGTAGTTCACCAGCAGCACGTCGATCGGCGCGTTGATGATCTTCATGTCGCCCGGCCGCACGAGGTCGTCGTCGATCGGGATGTCGTACAGCACGTCCTCGGGGTAGCGGCCGGTCAGCAGCGCGTCCAGGAAGAACCGGTTCTGCAGGCCGTCGATACGGCGGGCCGCGTCCAGGTCGGCCTCGCTGCCGGTCTCGGGGGAGATCGCGTACAGGTTGACGCAGCCGCCGGCGCGGCGCGCGTCCATCGCCTGGACGGCCAGGCCGTGGGCGAGGTTGAGGTGATGCGCGCCCCTGATCGCGTTGCGCGGCTCACGCCGGCCCGGGGCGTGCTCGCCCGAGGCGTAGCCGAGGAACGCGGCGCACCATGGCTCGTTGACCGTGCTGAAGGTGTGGACGTGGTCCTTCAGCGCGTCGTGCACGATCGTGGCGTACTCGGCGAAGCGGTAGGCCGTGTCGCGGTTGGGCCAGCCGCCCTTGTCCTCCAGCTCCTGCGGCAGGTCCCAGTGGTAGAGGGTCAGCCACGGGTCGATGCCGTTGTTCTGGAGCTCGTCGGTGAGCCGCTTGTAGAAGTCCAGGCCCTTCTGGTTGACCGCGCCCGAGCCGGTCGGCTGGATCCGCGGCCAGGACACCGAGAAGCGGTAGGCCGTCAGGCCCAGGTCCGCCATGATGGCGACGTCCTGCCGGTAGCGGTGGTAGTGGTCCATGGCCACGTCCCCGTGGTGCCCGTTGAGCACCCGCCCCGGGGTCTTGGTGAAGGTGTCCCAGATGGACGGGCCGCGTCCGTCCTCGGTGACCGCGCCCTCGATCTGGTACGCCGAGGTGGCCGCGCCGAACGCGAAACCGGGAGGGAAGCGCAGCCCGGGACGAATCTGTTCCTCTTGTGTCGTCACGCCTTGACCGCACCTTCCATGAGTCCGCCGACGATCTGGCGGCCGAATGCGACGAATACCGCGATGAGCGGAATGATGGACAGCGCGGTACCCGCGAAGATCAGCGAGTAGCTGGTCGAGTAGCGCGCGTTGAGCGAGTTGATGGCGATCTGCACGGTCGGGTTGTCCGGCGTCAGCACGATCAGCGGCCACATGTAGTCGTTCCACATGAGCATGAAGGTGTTGATGCCGAGCACCGCCATGCCCGGACGCACGGCCGGCAGCACGACGTTCCACCAGATCCGCAGCGTCGCCGCGCCGTCCACCCTGGCCGCCTCGACCAGTTCGTTCGGCACGGCCTGGCGCGTGTACTGGGTCATCAGGAACACGCCGAACCCGTTGAGCAGGTACGGCAGGATGATGGCCTTCAGCGTGCCGGTCCACTCCAGGCTCACCATCATGCGGTAGAGCGGGACCACGCCCATCTGCTGCAGCGGCACCGCCATCGTCAGCAGCACGAGCAGCAGCAGGATGTTGCGGCCCCTGAACTGCAGGCTGGCGAAGGCGAACCCGGCCAGCGTGGAGATGATCACCACGGACACGGTGACGATCGCCGCGCTGACGAAGGAGTTGGTCAGGCCGAGCAGGAAGTGCGCGTCCTCGTTCTCCAGCACCGCGACGATGTTCTCGCCGAGGTTGCCGCCGGGCAGGAACTTCGGCGGCACCGACACGGCGTCGGAGTTCGTGCGCGAGGCGATGACGAGCATCCAGTACAGCGGGAACGCCGACAGGAAGATGGCCACCCCGAGCATGACCCGCGTCATGACGGTCGGTTTCCAGCCGGTCACTTGGCGCCTCCGATCCGCCGGACGAACAGGAAGTTGACGGCCGCGCCGATGAGGATCAGCAGGAACAGCAGCCAGGCGGCCGCCGCGGCATAGCCGTAGTCGAACTCGCGGAAGCCCTGCTTGACGACGAACATCGCCACCGTCTGGAACTGGCCCTGCGAGCCGCCGTCCACGTTGCCGTTGTAGAAGGTGGTCGGCTCGGAGAACAGCGTCAGGCCGCCGATCGTGGAGTTGAGCACCACGAAGATCATGGTCGGGCGCAGCATCGGCAGCGTGATCTGCCAGAACTGGCGCCGCCGGGACGCGCCGTCGATGGCGGCCGCCTCGTACAGGTCCTTGGGGATCGTCTGCATGCCGGCCAGGAAGATGATGGCGTTGTAGCCCGTCCAGCGCCAGTCGACCATCGCGGCGATGGCCAGCCAGGACGGGAAACGCTCGGCCCGCCAGTTGATCTTGTCCCCGCCGAACCAGCCCAGGACCCAGTTGACCAGGCCCCAGTCGCGCGCGAACAGCTGGGTGAACACCACGGCGACCGCGACCACCGAGGTGACCAGCGGCAGCAGCACGCTCATGCGGATCGGCAGGCGCCAGCGCAGCTTCTTGTTCAGCGCGTTGGCCAGGAACAGGGCCATCAGCATCTGCGGGATCGTGGCCAGCAGGAAGATGCCGACGGTGTTGGTGACGGCGTTCCAGAAGTCCTCGTCGGCCAGCAGCGCGGCGTAGTTGCCCAGCCCGGCCCACTTGGTCTCGCCGGTCAGGCTGTACTTGTAGAGCGAGTAGTAGAGCGTGAAGGCCAGCGGGAACAGCCCGAAGGCGGCGAACAGCAGGAAGTACGGGGACACCAGGGCGTACGGCATGGCCTTGACGTCGAGTCGGGAACGCCAGAGGCGGCCGGGTGGGCGGGCGCGGCGACGGTTGCCCCGCGCCGGCCGCGGATGAGAGTCGAAGCTCATAACAGACCTTTCGGCGGCAAGCCCGGCCCGCCAGTCGCGGGCCGGGCGGAGCAAGATCAGCCCGCGGCCTTCACCGCGTCGTCGACCAGCTGCTGCCAGGCCTTGTCGTAGGCCACCGAGCCGTCGTCCATGCCCTGGATGACCGACTCGACCGCGTTCTTGACCTGCGCGTGCTTCACGCCGAGGAAGACCGGCTGCAGGCTCTCCGCGGACTTGGCGAAGATCTCACCGATCGGGGCGTCGCTGAAGAACTCGTTCTTCGCGCCCTGCACGGCGGCGTCGGCCTGGGCCTTGCTGTTGCTCGGCATGTTGCCGAAGTCGGTGAAGATGCTCGCCTCGGTCTGCGCGCTGGTCAGGTAGTCGGCGACCTGCGCGGCCTCCTTCGGGTGCTTGGACTGCTTGGGCACGGCCACCCACGAGCCGCCCCAGTTGCCGCCGCCGCCGGGCACCGAGGCGACGTCCCACTTGCCCTTCATGCCGTCACCGGCGTTGCCGGAGACCACGCCGAGCATCCAGGACGGGCAGCCGACCGTGGCGAAGGCGCCCTTCTGGGTGCCCGCCGCCCACTCGTCGGTGAAGTTGCGCAGCTTGGCCGTCAGGCCGGACTGGCTGAGCTTGGAGGCGAAGTCGAAGCCCGCCTTCACCGCCGGGTTCTTGTCGACGATGAGGTTGTTGTCCTTGTCGAAGTAGGCGACGTTGCCGTTCTTGGCCGCCTCCTGGTACAGCACCACGTTGTAGAGGGTGTTGGTGCCGTCGGTGAACTTGGTGTCCTTCACCTTCGCCTGGAACTGCTGGCCGACCTTCATGAAGTCGTCCCACGTCGGCCACAGGGCGGCGACCTTCTCGCGGTCCGTGGGCAGCCCGGCCTTCTTGAACAGGTCCGTGCGGTAGCACAGGCTCATGCCGCCGATGTCCGTGCCGAGGCCGAAGATCTTGCCGTCGGCCGTCACGCCGTTCTCCCACTTCCAGGCGGGGTAATCGGCCTTGCGGCCCTCAAGGCCGTACTCCTTGAGGTCGGCCCACCACTCGGGGTGCGCCTTGGCCAGGCCCATGCCGCCCTCGTCGATGCCGACGACGTCGCCCGCGCCGTTGCCCGACTGCAGCCACTGGATCATCTGGGGCCAGTACTGCTGCTCGAACTGGTCGGTCAGGTGCTCTTCCTTGATCTGGATGTCCTTGTGCTCGGCGTTCCACTTCGCGATGGCGTTCTTGTAGCCGAAGTTGGAGCCGCCGCCGAAGGTCTGCACCCGGATGGTGACGGGCTCGGCCGCCGCCGCGGAGGAGGCGGGGCTGTTGCCGGCGGCCGGCGTGTCGCCGCTGCCGCACGACGCGACGGTCAGCGCCGCCGCGGCCAGGGCTGAGGCCGCGGCCAGACCGCGACGCTTGCTGATCATCATGGGAGACCCCTTCTCGGGTGACTGATGGGAGGTGCACCGCGGCATGCGCTCCGCCGCGGTGGGAGTGTTTGGGAGCGCTCCCACAAAGGGTGCACTTACCGGCTGTGTCCGTCAATCCGCCGAAACGGAACCGTTACCAATCGTGCGTTTTGCCCCCCGTAATCAGGATTTAAGGGGATGAAGGGTGTGAAGGGCCGTTTGGGAGCGCTCCCACCTCAAGAGACATCTTTCGTGCCGCATCAAGGGCATGTCGCCCGGACACTGCGGGCTTGCTCCCGGTCAGGTCCCGCTGTCACGGAGCGTGACGGTCTTCTGGAGCGGTCCAGTGACCGCCTCGGCGCCACGCGGTCGGGGGAGGCGGCGCTCAGCAGGCGGCGGCGCGTTCGCGCAGCAGGGCGCGTTCGCGGGAGTTGCGGGTCATCGCGGCAGCCCGTTCGAACTCGGCCCGCGCCTCCTCGTGCCGGCCCAGCCGGAACAGCAGGTCGCCGCGGACACTCGGCAGCAGGTGGTAGCCCTTGAGTGACGGCTCGTCCACGATCTGGTCGAGCAGGTCAAGGCCCACCGCCGGGCCGTAGGCCATCGACAGCGCCACCGCGCGGTTGAGCTCGACGACGGGGGAGCGGGCCAGGCGGGCCAGCGCCTCGTACAGGCTCGCGATGCGCACCCAGTCGGTGTCGCCGGGGTCGAACGCGCGGGCGTGGCAGGCCGCGATCGCGGCCTGCAGCGTGTACGGCCCCGCCGCGCCCGCCGGCTCCCCGGCCCGTTCCTTGTCTCGCTCCCGGTCTCGTTCCCCGGCCAGTTGCTCGGCCAGTTGCTCGGCTCGGGCCAGGGCCGCCAGCCCGCGCCCGATGAGCAGCCGGTCCCACCGGGTGCGGTCCTGCTCCAGCAGCAGCACCGGCTCGCCGGACGGCCCCACCCGGGCCGCCGCCCTGGACGCCTGGATCTCCATGAGCGCGACCAGCCCGTGCACCTCCGGTTCTGCGGGCATCAGCCCCGCCAGCACGCGGCCCAGCCGCAGGGCGTCCTCGCACAGGCCGGGCCGCATCCAGTCGTCGCCCGCGGTCGCCGAGTACCCCTCGTTGAAGATCAGGTAGATGACCTCCAGCACGGACGACAGGCGTCCGGCCAGCTCGGGGCCCTGCGGCACCTCGAACGGGACCTTCCGGTCGGCCAGGGTGCGCTTGGCCCGCACGATCCGCTGGGCGGCGGTCGGCTCGGGCACCAGGAACGCGCGGGCGATCTCGTCGGTGCTCAGGCCACCGAGCACCCGCAGCGTCAGGGCCACCCGCGCCTCCATCGACAGCGCCGGATGGCAGGCGGTGAAGACCAGCCGCAGCAGGTCGTCCTCGATCTCGTCGGGTTCGGGCGGCTCCGCGGCGGTCTCCAGCCGGTGGCCCAGCTCGGCCAGGTTGCGGGACATCCGCTCGTTCCTGCGGATCAGGTCGACGGCGCGGCGCTTGGACACCGTCATCAGCCAGGCGCCCGGGTTGCGTGGCACGCCCGATTCCGGCCACTGCTCCAGGGCCGCGACCAGCGCGTCCTGGGCCAGCTCCTCGGCCAGGCCGACGTCGCGGACCAGCCCGGCCAGGCCGGCGATGAGCCGGGGGGCCTCGATCCGCCAGACCGCCTCGATCGCCCGGTGGGTGTCGGAAGCCATCACCGGCTCATGACACCAGCACCGTCCTGGGTCCGCAAGGCGAGGTCAGCTCTCCCGCCCGTCCAGACGCCGGCGCATGGCCTTCTCCCGCTCGATCTCCGCCGGGTCGGACGAGGCCGCGTCGGGCGCGTCGGAGGCGTCGTACACCCGCCACACGTCCAGGCCGATGCCGTCATAGCCCTCCGGGACGGGCACGCGCATGGCCCATTCCAGAGCCTCCTCCCTGGACTTCACCTGGATCAGCCAGAACCCCGCGATCAGCTCCTTGGCCTCGGTGAACGGGCCGTCGATCACCGTGGCCCGGCCGCCGCTGTAGGCGATCTGCGCGCCCTGCGAGCTCGGGTAGAGTCCTTCGGCGGCCAGCAGCACCCCCGCCTTGGCCAGCGCCTCGTTGTAGGCGTGCATGTTGTCGACGAGCTCCTGGCTGGGCAGCGCCCCGGCCTCGGTCTCCCCGTTGGCCCTGCCGACGATCATGAATTTCACCCTGGCGTCCTTCCGTCCGCGGCCCCGGGGCGGAGCCGGCCTCGCCGAAGCGTCGAACGGGCGCCGGCCGGATCGACAAGGGCACGGGCCGTCCGCTTCCAGGGCACCGTACCGGTCGTGCGGCCGGGTGGCCGATGTGCCATCCTCGCCCCATGCCCCAACCCGCACAAGACGCCCCCGTCCCCAACCGGGCCCTGTGGGACGAGCGTGCCCGCGTCCACGGCTCCACCTCCACCGACCGGTTCTACGACGTCGACGCCTTCCTCGCCGGCCGGCAGACGCTCTACCCGCTCGAACGCCGCCTGGCCGGCGACGTCACCGGCCGGGACCTGCTCCACCTGCAGTGCCACTTCGGCCTGGACACGCTGAGCTGGGCCCGCCTCGGAGCGCGGGTGACCGGCGTCGACTTCTCCCCGGTGGCGGTCGAGCGCGCCCGCGACCTGGCGGCCAGGGCCGGGCTGGCGGCCACGTTCGTGGAGGCCGACACGCAGCGGCTGCCGGCGGAGCTGGCCGGCGGCTTCGACGTGGCGGTGGCCACGTACGGAGTCCTGTGCTGGATCGGCGACCTGGACGCCTGGATGCGCGGCGCGGCCATGGCGCTGCGGCCCGGCGGGCGGCTGGTGCTGGTCGACCTGCATCCGGCCTACCAGACGGTGGCCTCGCTCGATCCGCTGGTGGCCGACTGGCCCTACGGCGGCGGCCAGGCCCACAAGGAGACGGTGACCGGCACGTACGCCGACGCCGCGGTGGTGACCGAGACGCATGAGGCGGTCGAGTACCCGTACTCGGTGGGGGAGATCGTCACGGCGGCGGCGCGCGCCGGGTTCACGGTGGCCGAGCTGGGCGAGCACGTCGAGACCGACCTCGACCCGCGCGGCCTGCTGCCCGAGGGCCCGGACGGCCGGTACCGGTTCCCGTTCGGGGACTCGCACCTGCCGATCCTCTACTCGCTGGTGGCGGTCCGGCCCTGAGACGCGGCGAGCGCGCGTCCCTCGTGCGGGACGCGCGCTCGGAGCGGCGGGAGGTCAGCTCGCGTACTGGGGGTATCCGTAGCCGACGACCTGCGACTTCGGACGGACGCGCTCCTCGACCTTGCCGTTGCCGGTGTTGCCCTCGATCGTGGAGATCGTGCCGTCGCCGTTGTCCTTGACGACGAAGCCGACGTGCTGGATGGCGTCCAGGCTCTTGCTGCCGCCCCAGGAGAAGAAGACCACCGCGCCGGGCTTGGCCTCGGTGCCCCAGCGGTCGTTGGCGGCGAACCACTTGGCGTGGGCCACGGTCCAGGCGTCCCAGCCGACCTGGGGGCGGGCGCCGGTGTGCTCGCCGACCCAGGAGACGAAGATCGAGCACCAGGGGGCGTTCAGGTACATCGCGCGGGTGCCGCCGTCGCGGGCGATGGTCTCGGCGGCGCGCTGGGAGTCGGCGTACCACTTCTGGAACTTGGTTCCGCCGCCGTAGGCGTTCTCGGAGGTGCCGACCTGGGCCCTGGCCATCGCCAGGACCTGCTGGGCGGTGACGTTGACCTGGGTCTCCTCCGCCTTGCGGGTGTGAGCGGCGGCCTGCGGCGCGACGGCCGAGTGGCCGGTCGCGGCGGCCGGGCCGGCGCTGTCGGCGGCGGCGGCGGTGGCGTGGGCGCCGAGGGCGGAGGCGAGGACGGCCGCGCCGAGCGCGGCGCGGGCGTAGGTGATCTTCGGGGCACGGATAGGACGGTGCTTGGCCATCGAGGGCATGTGACTCCTTGCTTCCATGCCGCTTACCGGGTTAGCTGACGGGTTCGGACGTGGAAGCTGCCCTACGGCACCGAAGTGCCGATTCACCCCAAAGGACGTGGGTCCCCGGTTCCGCCCGGAGGCGGATTCAGCGGTCACAGGACGATCCTGTGAAATGTCGTGCGATGGTTGGACAAAGCCGGACAAACCGGACGTCTGCCGCGAGATGCCCCACAAGGTAATACACCGGGCAAGAGTCAGGCAAGTGGCTAAAGGTCCAGCTAGGCGAGTTGCGCCCGCGCCTCGGCCAGAAGCCCCATCATGGCAAGGGATTCGTCAAGCGGCATGATCGCACTCTCCGTGCGGCCCTCGACCGTGGCCGCGCGCACCTCGCGCAGCTCGCCCGCGTAACCGTTGTCGGCCGGGTCGAGCACCAGCTCCTCGGTCTCCATCGACGGCCCCGACAGCAGCACCCGCTGCGGCGCCCAGAACGGCGCCAGGATGTCGGCCCGCATCGACGTGCCCACCACGCTCGCGTCGTTGGCGTGATGTGCCAGCAGCGACACGTCGACCAGGGCCCGCCGCCCGTCCGGGTACAGCAGCAGCCCGCCGGCCTCGGCGTCGACCCCGCTGGGCGCCAGCGAGCCCGCCATGCGCAGCTCCGCGGGCATGCCGAGCAGCAGCTGGGCCAGCCCGAACGGGTAGATCCCCAGGTCGAGCAGGGCCCCGCCGCCCAGCTCCGGCGCCCACAGCCGGTGGGCGGGGTCGTAGGGCAGCGCGAAGCCGAACGAGGCCCGCACCGACCGGATCTCACCGAAGCGCGGGTCGGCCGCCACCTGCTGGATGAGCGGGTTGAAGCGCATCCACATGGCCTCCATGAGGAAGACCCCGGCCGCGCGGGCCAGCGCCACCATGCGCTCGGCGTCGGCCACGTCGGCCGCCAGCGGCTTCTCGCACAGCACCGACTTGCCCGCCGCGATGGCCGCCTCGGCCACCTCCAGGTGCTGGGCGTGCGGCGTGGCGACGTAGATCGCGTCTACGGCCGGATCGGCGCACAGGGCCTCGTAGGAGCCGTAGGCCGACTCCGCGCCCAGCTCGTCGGCCAGCGCCCGCGCCCTGAGCGGGCTCCGCGAGCCGACGGCGCCCACCCGCATGCCGGGCTCGGCCACGATGGCCGCCCCCACGGTACGCGCGATGCCGCCGGTCGCCGCTATTCCCCAGGTGAAATCTCGCACGACCGAGATCGTAGAGCGCTCAGGTCAGGTTGAACGAGTCGGGGTCGGGCCCGATCCGCCGCCCCGCGTTCATCGCCCCGATGGCCGCCATGTCCTCGGTGTCGAGGATGAAGTCGAACACGTCGATGTTCTCCTCGATCCGCGACGGCGTGACCGACTTGGGGATCACCACGTTGCCGAGCTGCAGGTGCCAGCGGAGCACGATCTGGGCGGGCGTCTTGCCGTACTTCTCCGACAGCACGCGCAGCGCCGGGTCGGCCAGCAGCCCCTTGCCCTGCCCGAGCGGGCTCCACGCCTCGGTCAGGATGCCGTTGGCCTCGTGGAAGGCCCGCATCTCGCGCTGCTGGAAGTACGGGTGGAGCTCGATCTGGTTGATCGACGGCGTGATGTCGGTCTCCTCCATCAGCCGGGTCAGCGTGGCGACCGTGAAGTTGGAGACCCCGATGGCCTTGGCCCGGCCGTCCCGGTAGATCTTCTCCAGCGCCCGCCAGGCCTGCACGTACCTGTCCTGCTGCGGGGCCGGCCAGTGGATCAGGAAAAGATCTACGTAGTCGAGGCCCAGGCGGGCCAGGCTCTCGTCGAAGGCCTGCTCGGCGCGCTCGTGGTCGCCGTTCCACAGCTTGGTGGTGACGAACACCTTCTCCCGTGGCACCCCGGCGGCGCGCACGGCCCGGCCGACGCCCTCCTCGTTCTCGTAGGCGGCGGCGGTGTCGACGTGCCGGTATCCGGCGCGCAGCGCGGTCGTCACCGCGTGCTCGGCGTCGTCGGCAGAGACCTGCCAGACGCCGAAGCCGAGCTGTGGTATCTGCACACCGTCGGTGTTGAGCATCAGCGAGTTCATACCCTCCATTGTTCACGTGTCGTTTCTTGCGGCTTAAGCAGGCCGGGCTACCTTGAGGCGGGTCGTGCAAGGCCATCCACCGGCTGGGGGAAACAGAGTGGTCAGACAGGCGTCGGCCTGGGTGGAGTCTCCGCTCCAGATGCTGTGCGCCGTCGAGGCCCACCACGCCGGGCTGCTCGGCCCGGACACCGTGGTCGTGCCGCGCGCCGGCCTGCGCCCGCTGCGCGCCACCCGCAAGGAGCTGCGCCGCCTCGACCTGCCCGCCGGCCTGCTGCTGGACGAGCCGCGCGAGCGCATGCCGCGCCGCGTCCAGGCCGTGGGCGACGCGTTCTCCGGCAAGGTCCAGATGCGCTGGCTGACCTCCGACCCCGGCCGCATCGTCGTCGTGGACGACGGCCTGGCCACGCTCAGGCTGCTCGAACTGCTGGCCGCCGGGCCGTTCCGGCCGCTGCTGCGGGCGCGGGCGACCCCCTCGCGGGCGCGCGCCCTGCTGGGCCTGGCCGCCGCGCTGCGGCTGCGGATGAGCCGGGTGTCGGTCTTCACCGCCCTGCCCGTCCCCGACGAGCTGGCCGCGGCCGTCCGGGAGGCGGGCGTCGACCTCGTCCGCCACGACTTCGCCTGGCTGCGCGCCCAGCCGCCGAGCGCCCAGGGGCCCGCCGAGCGCACGGTCGTCCTCGGCACCTCCCTGGTCCGCAACGGCCTGGTCCACCGCGACCACTACCTGCGCTGGCTGACCGAGCTGGCCGGGCGCGAGCCGCTGGCCTACTACCCGCACCGCCGCGAGGACCCCGTGGACCTGGCGCTGATCGGCGAACGTCCCGGCATCACCGTGCACGACGCGGGCGTGCCGGCCGAGCTGACGCTGCGCGGCCTCGACGCCGGCCAGCGGGTGCTCAGCCTGCCCTCGACCGCGATCACCTCGCTGCGGGTGCTGCTCGGCCCGCGCGGCGTCGAGGTCGAGCCGGTGGACGTTCCCGACGACTGGTGGACGAGCAGGGCGGCCCCCGGCCTGCGATCGCATTTGACAGGAGCTTCCAGGTGAGGGTGCTGGCGGTAGCCGACTCCGACTCGTATCTGAAGTGGGCGGCCTGCCTGCTCGACGACCTGCCCGCGGGCTGCGAGAGCGAGCTGGTGGTGGTGCGCACCCCGATCGCGCCCTCGCCGGAGCAGATCGCGGCGGCGGTGGGCGGGCGCGCGGCGCCGCCGGTGTTGTC
Source organism: Nonomuraea sp. NPDC049624 (assembly GCF_040675255.1). Taxonomy (NCBI): domain Bacteria; kingdom Bacillati; phylum Actinomycetota; class Actinomycetes; order Streptosporangiales; family Streptosporangiaceae; genus Nonomuraea; species Nonomuraea sp. NPDC049624. The sequence continues at coordinate 923,396 of NZ_JBFAOR010000003.1, forward strand.
GGCGCGCTCGCTGCGCCGCCTGGCCGAGCGCACCCGCCCCGACGCGATCCTGGTGGGCTGCACGGGCCCGGTGGTGGACGTCCTGGTGGCCGACGTGCTGGCCGGGCTGCGGCCGGCGGGCCGGGCACGGCCGGTGTTCGTCAGCGGGCTGCCCGGCATCTCGGTCCCGGCCACGGAGAAGGCGTGGCTGTTCCGCAGCGGCTGCGACCTGTTCGTGGTGCACAGCGAGCGCGAGGTGGCCGAGTTCTCCGGGATCGCCGGCCGGCTCGGCGGGGGAGGGGCGGTCGGGCTGGCCAGGCTGCCGTTCCTGCGGCCCGGCGCGGCGTCCGGCGGCGGCGATCGGGTCGTGTTCGCCACCCAGGCCAAGGTGCCGCGGGCGCGCGAGGAGCGCGAGCGGGTGCTGCTGGCGCTGGCCGAGCTGGCCGGACGCCGCCCCGGCCTGGACGTCGTGGTCAAGCTGCGCGCCCTGGAGCACGAACGCCAGACCCACAACGAACGCCACCACTACCAGCGGCTGTGGCGCGAGATGGGCGAGCCGGGCAGGCTGACGTTCGCGGCCGGGTCGATGCACGAGCAGTTGTCGCGGGCGGCCGGGTTCGTCACGGTCAGCTCGACGGCCGCGCTGGAGGCCGTCGCCATGGGCGTGCCGTCGCTGGTGCTGAGCGACTTCGGCGTCAGCGCCGAGATGATCAACCTGGTGTTCGAGGGCAGCGGCCTGCTCGGCACGCTCGACGACCTGGCCCTGGGCGACTTCCGCACGGCCGAGCCGCGCTGGTGCGAGGCCAACTACTTCCACCCGGCCGGCCGTGACGACTGGGCGGCCCTGCTGACCGGCCTGGCCGCGGACGGGGCGCGCCCGCCCGCCCGCTCGCTGCTGGACGGCCCCGAGCACGCCGCGGCCCGCCGCCGGGCCAGGTTGCGGGTGGAGGTGCCGCCCACGATGTTGCGGGCGGGCTACCGGGCCAAGCGGCGGGTGCGCCGCTACCTCAGATCGCTGACCTGATCTTCCTGCGCAGCCTGGACAGCGCCGAGGGCGGCTCGGCCAGCCCCAGCGTCTCCAGGCGCTTGCGCTTGAAGTAGCGCCCGTCGAACGTGACGCCCGACGGGCGCAGCTCGGGATAGGCGTCGGCCTGCATGCAGTAGCCCACCGCGCGCACCAGCGCGGGCAGGTCCGTGCGCGGCGGCTCGTCGATCACGCCGTCGGCGTTCAACCGTGGCAGCAGCGCGTCCACGATCGTGGCCGGCACCCTGTTGCTGTTCTCGTACGGCGTGAGCCGGTCCAGCACCAGGCCGGTGCCGAAGGAGGCGACCGGCAGGCCGAAGTAGCGCCGGGCGGTCACCAGGCCGGTGGAGAAGCAGCCCACGACCAGCTCGGGGCGCTGCGCGGCGAAGCACACCTCGGCCGGCACGCTCTCCCCGGCCACGGTCAGCCGCACCCCCAGCGGCCCGGCCGCCGCGCGCAGCAGTTGCGCGTGCCGGCGGCCGGCGGCCGGGTGCGGCTTGAACACCACGTCGGTGCAGCCGCGGGCGGCCAGCGCGCGCAGCATCGAGGCGTGCAGCCCGGCCTCCTCCTCCGGCGTGACGATCTCCAGCGCCGACAGGTACTGGCCCAGGACGACCGCCTGCCCACCGGGCATGTCCGGCGCGGTGGCGGCCACCTCGTCCACGACCGCGAGGAAACGCTTCTCGGGCAGCATGACGGACGGCACGCCGTACTCGCTGAGCAGCAGCGGGGTCAGGCCGGGCACCAGGTCGAGGTGGAGCAGCCGCTCGATGCGGCGGGAGATCTCCGCGGGCAGCGGGTCGCGGGTCGGCCCGTAGCTCATCAGGCCGTCGGAGTAGACGGTGATCGGGCAGTCGCGCACCAGGCCGGCGATCGTGCGCGCGGGCGGCACCGCGATCGACTCCAGCACCAGCTCCTCGACGTCGTCCAGCGCCAGGTGGGAGCGGATCAGCCGCTCGAACATCGGCACCTCGATGACCCGCGCCCGCCAGTCGGAGGGGTGCAGCGGGGCGATCAGCTCGTTCCAGGAGTGCACCTCGTCGAAGCGCGAGCGCAGGGCGGCGAAGCCGGGCGTGGCGTCGAGCGGCACCGACACCTCGGGGATCGCCGCGTTGTTCGACACGATCAGCACGCGCCGGCCCGCGCCGAAGCGGCCGTCGTCGATGGCCGCGGCCAGCGACATCGCGCCGAACAGCGTCGAGGCGTAGAAGACCTTCATCAGGAATCCTCCCGATCCCGGCGGATCCGGACGTGGGGGCTGGGGGCAATGTCGGGAACCAGGGCGCGCAGCACGGCCTCCCGCTCGACGGCCATCCGCGACACGGCGTCGGCCACCAGGTCGGGCGGCAGGCCGCGGACCATCTGCGCGCCCCGCTCCTCGAACCGGGCGCGCAACGCCGGCGTGAACCGGCCCGCGAGCTCCAGGTGGTGGGCCAGCAGCGCGCAGAAGTTGCGCGCCGCCTTGGGCAGGAACTCCGGCTCCAGGTCCTTGAGGACCAGCTCGAAGGCGTCGAAGAAGTGCAGCTGCCGCTCGTCGCCGACCTGCGTCAGCGACCCGGACACCAGCCGCCGGTAGAACACCCCGGCCATCGGCACCACCGCGAACGTGGCCGCCTCCCGGTGCAGCCGCCAGATCCACGGCCGGTCCTCGGCGGTGTGCAGCGAGCCGGGGAAGTGCAGCAGGTCCCGCAGCGAACGCCGGTAGACCCCGGCCCACGCGTACGGGTAGTCCACCATGGTCCGCTCCCCGGCCGGCAGGATCGCCGAGCGGGGGTCGAGCACCACGCCGCGGCGCGACAGCGGGGCCCGGTGCACCACCCGCCTGCGCCCCTCCACCTGGACGTGGTCGACGCGCACGAAGTCGCAGCCGAGCCCGTCGATGGCCGCCACCAGCCCGGCCAGGTAGCCGGGCGCCAGCCAGTCGTCGCCGTCCATGAACGTGACGAACCGCCCCGAGGCGGCCGACAGCCCGGTGTTGCGGGCGTCGGCCAGCCCCACGGGGGCGGGGTTGCGCAGCACGGCCAGGCCGGGCAGGTCGCGGGCGAAGTCGGCGATGATGTCCGGGGTGGCGTCCACGGAGCCGTCGTCCACGACGATGAACTCGAAGTCGGGCCGGGCGTTGCGGGCGAGCGAGGTGAGCGCGTCGGCGATGAAGCGCTCACCGTCACGCACCGGCACGACGACGGAGAGAGTGGTCGGCGTCATGACTCAGACGGTCACCCGGCGCAGCCGGGCCTTGGGCGCCTCCTCGCCGGGGAAGACGCGCTTGACGCCGTCGCCCATGGCCTGCTCGATGATGCGGATGTCGCGGACGAGGTGCTCCAGCCCCGACGGCTCCAGCGAGGCGGCGTGGTCGGAGCCCCACATGGTGCGGTCGAGCGTGATGTGCCGCTCGACGCAGACCGCGCCCAGGGTGACCGCGGCCAGGGAGATCTGCAGGCCGCGCTCGTGCCCGGAGTAGCCGACCGGCACGCCGTAGCGCTCCTTGAGCGTGGTGATCGTGCGCAGGTTGGCCTCCTCCGGCGGCAGCGGGTACGTGGAGGTGGCGTGCATCATGATCAGCCGGTCGGTGCCGAGGATCTCGACCGCCTGGTCGATCTCCGGCAGCGTGGACATGCCGGTGGACAGGATGAGCGGCTTGCCGGTGGCGGCCAGGGCGCGCAGCAGCTCGTGGTCGGCGACGCTGGCCGAGGCGATCTTGTGCGTCAGCACGTCCATGTCTTCCAGGAACTCCACGGACGGCACGTCCCACGGCGAGGCGAACCAGTGCAGGCCGCGCTCGTCGCAGTACTTCGCGATCTGCCGGTACTCGTCGTGGCCGAACTCGGTGCGCTCCTTGTACTCCAGGTACGTCATCTCGCCCCACGGCGTCTGCCTGATCTGGCCCTTCTGCTCCTCGGGCACGCAGATCGCGGGGGTGCGCTTCTGGAACTTGACCGCCTGGCAGCCCGCGTCGGCCGCCACGTCGATGAGCCGGCGGGCGAGGTCGAGGTCGCCGTTGTGGTTGATGCCGATCTCGCCGATCACGTACACCGGCTCGCCGTCGCCGACCAGCACGTCACCGATCGCGACCGGGCCGAGCCGCGGCCGGGCCTTGGCCTCGGCGACGGGCGGCTCGGGCCGGGCGGCCACCACCAGGTCGCACAGCTCGCGCACCGCGCCGGAGCCGCCGGGCCTGGTGAGCACCACGCGGGCGGCGGCGCGCACGCGCGGGTGCGCGTCGGGGGTGGCGATCGGCCAGCCCACCTCGGCCATCGGGCCCAGGTCGTTGACGTCGTTGCCGACGTAGGCCACCCGCGCCGGGTCCAGGCCCTCGATGGCCAGCCAGTCGCGCAGCACGATGCGCTTCTCGGCCAGGCCCTGCAGCACGGGCACGCCCAGCTTGCGGGCGCGGGCGGCCACGACCGGGTTCTGCTCGGTGGACATCACCAGCACCTTGACCCCGGAGCGGCGCAGCAGCGCGACGCCCATCCCGTCCGAGCGGCTGACCAGGACCATCTCCCGGCCGTCGGAGTCGATGTAGGCGCGGTCGTCGGTGTGCACGCCGTCGAAGTCGGTGATGACCGCGTCCACGTCGATCGGCTCGGGCTTGTCGATGAACGGCGCCAGGGCGCGCACCAGCTCCAGGTCCTCGGGGTCGTCGACCTCGATGGCGTGCTGCGGCGGCACCGGCTGCACGGCGACCTCGCCGAAGAAGCGGTGGCCGTGCTCGCGCAGGCCGGCGGTGCGCATGACGTAGAAGGCGCCGTTCTCGCGGAACTGCGGCTCGCGGTCCTGCCTGCGCTGCCGTACGGCGGGGTCGTGGTTGACGCCCGCGCCCGCGGCCGTCCACAGGAACTCGTGCGTCGGCAGCCCGGACACGACCGAGTCGGCCTCGCCGTCCAGGACCTTGCGCACGGCCGCCGACAGGTCCTCGGGGTCGATGAACGCGCTGGTGCACTGCACCAGGACGACCACGTCCGGGTCCGCGCCGAGCGCGTCCAGGGCGTGCAGCACGGCCGACTCGCTGGAGGCGGTCGCGCCGCTCAGCTCCGCGGGCCGCTCCACCACGGTCGCCCCCGCCGCGCGGGCGGTCTCGGCGATCTGCGGGTGGTCGGTGCTGACCACGACCTGGTCGACGAGCTCGGCCCGCAGGCACGCCCGTACCGCGCGGGTGACCAGCGGGACGCCCCCGACCAGGGCGAGGTTCTTCAGGGGAACGCCCGCCGAACCTCCGCGGGCGGGAACAACGGCCAGGACTCGCAAGTGACTTCTCCTCAGTGCATCGGATCGCACCCAGAAGCTAAGGGCCCGGATTGAACGGGCAGCGTCACCGCCATTAACTTTCCATGGGGATCCGGTAGAGCAACTCTGGCCGGCCCACCCCGCCGTACTGCGGCACGCGCACCGCCGTCCCCAGCTCGACCAGGTGTTCCAGGTAGCGGCGGGCGGTCACCCGCGACACCCCGACGGCCTGCGCCACGCTCTGCGCGGTGCTGCCGCCGGGCCGCTCGCGCAGCCGCGCCGACACGGCGTCGAGGGTGTCGCGGGCCAGCCCTTTGGGCAGCTCGGAGCTGCCGCGCAGGGTGCCGAGCACCCGGTCGACGTCGCCCTGCGCGACGATCACGCCGGTGTCCTGCCTGAACCGGGCGTAACGCGCCAGCTTCTCGGCCAGGGTCGCGTAGGTGAACGGCTTGAGAAGGTACTGGGAGACGCCCAGCGACACGGCCGAGCGCACCGTCGGCAGGTCGCGCGCCGAGGTGACGGCGATGACGTCGCACAGCAGCCCGCCGGCCCGCACCGCGCGGCACACCTCCAGGCCGTGCATGTCGGGCAGGTACAGGTCGAGCAGGATGAGGTCGACCGGCCGGCCGCGCAGGAACCGCAGCGCCTCGCCGCCCGAACGCGCCACCCCGGCCACCTCGAAGCCGGCCACCCGCTCGACGTAGACCCGGTTGGCCTCGGCGGTGATCTCCTCGTCCTCCACGATCAGCACGGAGACCGGCACGTCCGGCCGGCTCGCCGCGCCCGCCCCGGCACCCGTGTCCGGCCGGCTCATCGGACCCGCTCCGGGGCCGGCAGCCGCACCGTGAAGGCCGACCCGGCCACCTCGATCGTGCCGCCGAGCCGCCGCACCGCCTGCCCGACCAGCGCCAGCCCGAGCCCGTGGCCGTCGCCCTTGGTGGTCCAGCCCTTCGCGAACGCCTCCGGCGCGGTCAGCCCCGGCCCGTCGTCGGTCACCCTGATCACGATCCCGTCCCGGTCCGCGCCCAGGTGCACCTCGACCCGGGTGGCCGCGTCGAGGGCGTTGTCGACCAGGTTGCCGACGATCGTCACCAGGTCGCGCGGGTCCAGGCCCAGGTCGTCGAGGTCGCTGTCGGGCGTGAGCAGCAGCTCGCCGCCGCGTTCGGCCGCCTCGGCGCTCTTGCCGAGCAGCAGCGCGGCCAGCACCGGCTCGCGTACCGCGCCCACCACCCGGTCGGTCAGCTCCTGCGCCGCGCGCAGCTCGGCCGTGCCCAGCGCGACGGCCTGCTCGGTGCGTCCCAGCTCGACCAGCGTGATCACGGTGTGCAGCCGGTTGGCGGCCTCGTGCGCGGCCGAGCGCAGCGAGTCGGCGAAGCCGCGTTCGGCGTCGAGCTGCCCGGCCAGCGCCTGCAGCTCGGTGTGGTCGCGTACGGTCACCACCGTGCCGAGCCTGCTGGCCGCGCCGTTGACGGCCAGCACCCGGTCGCCGGCCAGGTGCACGCGTTCCTCGTGGCCCTCCAGCAGCGCGGGCAGGCCCAGCTCGGCCAGGTGCCGGCCCTCGGCGTCCGGCGGCAGGTCCAGGAGCTGCCTGGCGGCGTCGTTGCAGAGCGTCAGCGTGCCGTCGCCGCCGACCAGCAGCAGGCCCTCCCGCACGGCGTGCAGGACGGCGTCGTGGTGGTCGTGGATGCGGCCCAGCTCGACCGGGCCGAGCCCGTGGGTCTGGCGGCGCAGCCGTACGGTGACCAGCCACGTCCCGGCCGCGCCGAGGCCGAGGGCGAGGGCGGCGACCAGGCCGCTCCAGGCGACCTGGTCGCGCAGCCGGGCGCTGATCCGGTCGATGGTGATGCCGGCGCTGACCAGGGCCCGGACCCGGCCGCCGGACCACACGGGCGTCACGGCCCGCTCGGAGGGGCCGAGCGTGCCGGTGTAGGTCTCGACGAACGTCTGCCCGGCCAGGGCCCGGCCGGTGTGGCCGAGGAAGCGCCGGCCGATCTCGGCCGGGTTCGGGTGGGTGTAGCGGGTGCCGTCCGGCTTCATGATCGTGACGAAGTCGACGCCGGTCTCCTTGCGGACCCGTTCGGCGTACGGCTGCAGGGCCAGGGTCGGCTCGGGGCCGTCGAGGGCGGCGGCCACGCCCGGCGCGGCGGCCACGCTGACCGCCACGGCCCTGGCCGTGGCGCCCGCCTCCTCGGTGAGCAGGCGGTGGGCCTGCACCAGCGCGAGCACCGCGCAGCCCGTCACGGCGACCGCGACCACCAGCAACTGCAGGACCAGCATCTGGCCCGCCAGGCTCCAGCGGCGCATGAGCCCCCCTTGCGTGAACGAAACTTACTCAATCGTGACGTGGGTCACAGCGAGCCGCATAGTCGCACGACCAGCCCCTTTTTCAAAGCGGTGGAGACCCCTCATGCGTGATCGCACTCGTTACCTGTACCTGGCCGTCATCGTGGCGGTCCTGCTCGGCATCCTGGTCGGATTCGTCTGGCCGGAGGCGGGCAAGGAGCTCAAACCCCTCGGCACCGGGTTCGTGGCGCTGATCAAGATGCTGATCAGCCCCATCATCTTCTGCACGATCGTGCTCGGCATCGGCTCGGTACGCCAGGCCGCCAAGGTCGGCAAGGTGGGCGGCCTCGCGCTCGGCTACTTCCTGGTGATGTCCACCGTGGCCCTGGTCATCGGCCTGCTGGTCGGCAACGTCATCGACCCCGGCTCCGGGCTGCACCTGACCGACGCCGCCCGGCAGGCCGCCGAGGCCGAGGCGGCCAAGGGCGAGGCCACCGGCGGGGTGGACTTCCTGCTCGGCATCATCCCCGTCACGCTGGTGTCGGCCTTCACCGAGGGCTCGGTCCTGCAGACGCTGCTGGTGGCGCTGCTGGCCGGGTTCGCGCTGCAGGCCATGGGCGAGCGCGGCGCGCCGATCCTGCGCGGCGTGGAGCACGTCCAGCGGCTGGTGTTCCGCATCCTGGCCATGGTCATGTGGGCCGCGCCGGTCGGCGCGTTCGGGGCCATCGCGGCCGTGGTCGGGGCCACCGGGATCGAGGCGCTCAAGAGCCTGGCCATCATCATGGTCGCCTTCTACGTCACCTGCCTGCTGTTCGTCGGCGTGGTGCTGGGCGCGCTGCTGTGGCTGGTGGCCCGGGTCAACCTGTGGTCGCTGCTGCGCTACCTCGGCCGGGAGTTCCTGCTGATCCTGTCCACGTCGTCGTCGGAGACGGCGCTGCCGCGGCTGATCGCGAAGATGGAGCACCTCGGCGTGAGCCGGACGGTGGCCGGCATCACCGTGCCGACCGGCTACTCCTTCAACCTCGACGGCACCGCCATCTACCTCACCATGGCCACGCTGTTCATCGCCTCGGCCACCGGCGCGCCGCTGCAGGTCGGCGAGCAGGTCTCGCTGCTGCTGTTCATGATGGTCGCCTCCAAGGGCGCCGCGGGCGTGACCGGGGCGGGCCTGGCCACGCTCGCCGGCGGCCTGCAGTCGCACCGCCCCGAGCTGGTGGACGGCGTCGGCCTCATCGTCGGCATCGACCGGTTCATGTCCGAGGCCAGGGCGCTGACCAACTTCGCGGGCAACGCCGTGGCCACCGTCGTGGTGGGCACCTGGACCGGCGACTTCGACCGGGAGCGGGCCGCCGAGGTGCTGGCCGGACGGGCGCCGTTCGACGAGTCCACGCTGATCGACGAGGAGGACGACCGCCCCGAGCCGGAGCCCGGACGGCAGGCCGCGCGCGTCTAGGGTGGCCGGCTCTCGGCGCTCGCAGCTCTAGGGTTTGCGGCCGATGCCCGCGTACCCCATGCGGGCGAAGTCGTCGTCGTAGAAGGGCGGGCTCTCGGGGTCGGTGAACGGGAAACCGAGCTCCGGCCCCTTGCCCGTGGCCAGACCGGGCGGGATCAGCTCGAAGTCGCCGAAGAAGGCGGCGATCTCCTTGCCGGGCCGCGGGCAGAACGGCGCGTTGGCCCGCCGGTAGAAGTGGCTGACGCGGGCCAGGCGCTCGGGCGCGTGGTCGGTGCCGACGTGCGACAGGGCCAGGTAGCTGCCGGGCGCGAGCGCGTCGCGGTAGGCGGCCACGAAGCCCTGCGGGTCGTCGGTGTCGGGGATCAGGTGCAGCAGGAACATCATGAGCACGGCGACGGGTCTGCCGAAGTCCAGCAGGCCGCGCACCTCGGGGCTGTCCAGCACCTCCTGCGGGCGCCGGACGTCGCCGTGCAGCATGGCCACCTGCTCGGGGCCGGCCAGCAGGGCCCGTCCGTGGGCGGCCACCACCGGGTCGCTGTCCACGTAGACCACGCGGGCCTGCGGGGCGTACCGCAGCGCCACCTCGTGCACGTTCTCGGCGGCCGGCAGGCCGGAGCCCAGGTCGAGGAACTGGGTGACGCCCTGCTCGCACAGGTACCGCACCACCCGGCCGATCAGCAGCCGGTTCTCCCGCGTGCCGTCCCTGACCTCCGGCATCGCGCTCAGCACCAGCTCGGCCAGCTCGCGGTCGGCCGGGAAATTGTTCTTTCCGCCCAGGAAGTAGTCGTACATGCGCGCGGTGTTGGGGATGTGAGGATCCACGCCCTGGGGGACTTCTTGCGTCATGAGGGCATGATCCACTAACCGGCTGCCGGAAATCTACGCTTTCGACATCAGATGGCCGGAAGCCGCAGGACGAACCGCGCCCCGCCCGGACGGTCCTCCACCCGCACGCTGCCCCGGTGGGCCATCGCCACGTCCCTGGCGATGGCCAGGCCGAGTCCGGTGCCGCCGGAGTCGCGGCTGCGGGCGGCGTCGAGGCGGGTGAACCGCTCGAAGATGCGCTCGCGGTCGGCCTCGCGGATCTCCTGCCCGTCGTTCTCCACCGCCAGCACGGCGGTGCCGCCCCTGGCCGGGCCCGCCTCCCTGGTGACCACGACCCGCACCATGGTCTCGGCGTGCCGCTGGGCGTTGTCCAGCAGGTTCGTCAGCACCCTGGCCAGTTGCAGGCGCACGCCCTCGACGACCACGCCCTCGGTCAGCTCCAGCCGCGTGGGCAGCTTGTCGCTGCGCACGGCCAGCTCCTGCCGGACGAGCTCGGCCAGGTCCACCGGCTCCCTGGCCACGTCCACCCGGGAGCCGATCCTGGCCAGCAGGAGCAGGTCGGTGATGATCGCCTCCAGCCGGTCGGTGTCCCGCAGGGCGCTGTCCACCAGCGCCTCGATGTCGGTGTCGTCCGGGTAGAGCTGGGCGCTCTCCAGCTGGGCGCGCAGCCCGGCGATCGGGGTGCGCAGCTCGTGGGAGGCGTCGGAGGCGAACTGGCGCTGCTGCAGCGCGGAACGTTCCAACCGGGCCAGCGTGTTGTTGACGGCCTTGGCCAGCATGGCGACCTCGTCCTCGCCGCCCGGCTGGGTGACCCGGTGGCTCAGGTCGCCGGCGCTGACCGCGTCCAGCTCGGCGCGCATGGTCGCCACCGGGCGCAGCGCGCGGCCGGTGACCAGCCAGGTCGCCCAGGCCGTGAGCGCGATCAGCACCGCCACCTGGGAGAACACGATCACCTCCAGCGTCTGCGAGGCCAGCACCTCCGGGGTGCTGCGGCCGGCGTAGACGATGGGGGAGTCCTCCGACATGCCGGCCTTGACCGCCGACAGGTGCACGCACTCGGTCGGCAGGCAGTTGGTGGTGTTGACCACCCGGCTCTCGGCGGTGGGCCGCACGTCGCTGAGCGGCGGCAGGTTCCTGGCCGCGTCGCTGCTGGCCAGGACGCGGCCGTCGGTGCCGACGATCTGGATCAGGTCGATGGACGGGTTGGGCACCGGGATCGTGGCGCCCTGCGGCAGCCCGCCCGCGCGCATCTCCGAGGCCACCCGCTCGGCGGTGTCCCGCGTGTCCCGGTAGACGCCGGCCGTCACCAGCGAACGCGAGACGATGCACCCGGCGATGCCCACGGGGATCAGCACGAGGGCGGCTACGGCCGTCGCGATGAGGGTGACGCGTCCGCGCAGGGAGCGGGCCCACAGGGGTGGCACTCCCTGAGACTACTAACCGTCATTGCCGCCAAATGCCGCGTCAAGGGAAAGGTTCCCCCAACCTCACCGCTGGATCCACACGGTGGTGTCCGGCGGGACCGAGCCGTCGGCCGTCAGCGGGCCGCTGGCCAGCAGCACCGTGCCGGGCACGACCGGCGCGACCGGGCGCTCGCCGGTGTTCAGCATCACGACCAGGCCCGGGTCGCGCTGGACGGCCAGCGCGTCCTCGGGGGTCTCCAGCCAGCGCAGCGTGCCGCCGCCGAGCGCCGGGTGCTGCTTGCGCAGCCGGAGCGCGGCCCGGTAGAGGTTCAGCGTGGAGTCCGGGTCGTGCTCCTGGGCCTCGGCCGACAGCTGCGTCCACGACGGCGGGATCGGCAGCCACGGGTCGCGCCAGCCGCAGCCCGGCTCGCTCGTCCACGGGATCGGCACCCGGCAGCCGTCGCGGCTCTCGCCGGTGCGCCGGAACGCCGGGTCCTGGCGCAGCTCGTCGGGCAGGTCGAGGACCTCGGGCAGGCCCAGCTCCTCGCCGTTGTAGAGGTAGGCCGAGCCGGGCAGGGCCAGCATGAGCAGCGTCGCCGCGCGGGCGCGGGCCAGGCCGCCGTGCCGGGTGACGTGGCGCGGCTTGTCGTGGTTGGACAGCACCCAGGTGGTGGGCGCGCCGACCAGCTCGGCCTCGGCCAGCGACTTCTCGATCACCGTACGGAACGACTTGGCGTGGAAGTCGGCCATCATGAACTCGAAGTTGAACGCCTGGTGCAGCTCGTCCGGCCCGACGTAGCGGGCCAGCCGCTCGGGCGAGGACACCCACGCCTCGGCGACGGCCATCCGCCCGCCGGGGTAGGAGTCGAGGATCGGCCGCCACTCCCGGTAGATGTCGTGCACGCCGTCCTGGTCGAAGTAGGGCACCTGCTCGTCGCCCAGCATCTCGGCCTGGCGGCCCTCCTTCGGGCCCACGTCGGGCAGCCCCTCGGCCTTGACCATGCCGTGGGCGACGTCCACGCGGAAGCCGTCCACGCCCCGGTCCAGCCAGAAGCGCAGGACGTCGCGGAACTCGGCGCGCACCTCGGGGTTGTCCCAGTTGAGGTCGGGCTGCTCGGGCGCGAACAGGTGCAGGTACCACTGGCCGTCCTCGACCTGGGTCCAGGCCGGGCCGCCGAAGATCGACTCCCAGTCGTTGGGCCGGTCGCGGAAGATGTAACGGTCGCGCAGCCCGGCCTGGAACCAGGGGTGCCGGTCCGAGGAGTGGTTGGGGACCAGGTCCACGATCACCCGGATGCCGCGGTCGTGGGCCTCGGCGACCAGGGCGTCGAAGTCGGCCAGCGTGCCGAACATCGGGTCCACGTCCCGGTAGTCGGCCACGTCGTAGCCGCCGTCGGCCATGGGCGAGGTGTAGAAGGGGCTCAGCCAGATCGCGTCCACGCCCAGCCGCGCGAGGTGGCCCAGGCGTTCCCGCACGCCCTTCAGGTCGCCGGTGCCGTCGCCGTCGGCGTCGGCGAAGCTCCGGGGGTAGACCTGGTACACGACGGCGTCCCGCCACCAGTCGTCGTTGCCGATCATGGCTTTCCTTCCCCCGATGTCCGTGATGTCTGGTGCAGGATGTCGCGCGTCCTTGCGACAGGTCAAGTGCAAGTTTCGGAAAGTTGCAGATTCCCGGTACGCCCGTTATCGGAGGTGCGGCGAGGTCAGCGCGTCGCCGGTCGGATGTGGTTCCGGTAACGCTCTTTCGCAAGTTCTTCCAATTCTTGCAAAGAGCCGCTAACGTCCCGGAAACGTAAGCCGTGACCAGCGGCGGAAAACGATCTTCGGCGGCGGCGCACGCAGGCGTCGCCGCTCCTCCATGACCTCGGGAGGTCTCATGCGTGTACGGGTCCTGGGAGTGGCCGCCCTCTCCACCCTCGCGTTCGCCGCTACGGCTTGTGGTGACTCCGGCTCGACCGCCCCGTCGGCGCAGCCCAGCGGCTCGGCCTCGGCCTCGGCGTCGGCCTCGGCTCCGGCCCCGGCGGCGGGCGGCACGCTGGTCATCTGGGCCGACCCGAGCCGGGTCAAGCCGCTCAAGCCCTTCGCCGACCGGTTCGGCGCCGAGAACGGCGTGACCGTCGAGGTGAAGGAGATCAGCAAGGACAACCAGATGACCTTCCTGACCGCCTCCCAGCAGGGCAGCGGCCCGGACATCATGATCGGCGCGCACGACTGGATCGGCAACCTCGTCCAGAACGGCGCCATCGACCCCGTCACGCTGACCGACGAGCAGAAGGCGGCCTTCTCGGAGATCGCCATGAAGGCGGTCACCTTCAACGGCCAGGTGTACGGCGCCCCGTACGCGGTGGAGAACATCGCCCTGATCCGCAACACCAAGCTCGCCCCCGACGCCCCCGCCACGCTCGACGAGATGATCGCCAAGGGCAAGGAGCTGAAGAAGGCCGGCAAGGTCAAGGAGGTGCTCTGCCTGCCCGTCGGCGTCAAGGGCGACGCCTTCCACGCCTACCCGCTGTTCGCCTCCGCGGGCGGCGCGCTGTTCGGCCAGACCGCCTCCGGCGACCCCGACCCCAAGCAGGTGCTGCTCGGCTCCGAGGGCTCGGTCAAGGCGTTCGGCAAGCTGAAGGAGCTCGGCGAGAAGGGGGACGGCGCCCTGAAGACGTCCGTCACCAACGAGAACTACATCGTCAACTTCGCCGCCGGCAAGTGCGCCTACCTGGTCTCCGGCCCGTGGGCCATGAGCGAGGTCAAGAAGGGCGGCATCTCCTACGACATCACGCCCGTCCCGGCGTTCAAGGACGGCAAGCCGGCCACGCCGTTCGTCGGCGTCCAGTCGTTCTTCGTGGCCGCCAAGGGCAAGAGCAAGGCCCTGGCCCAGGAGTTCGTCGCCAACTACGTCACCAACAAGGACGTCGCCAAGGCCCTGTACGAGGCCGACCCCCGGCCCCCGGCGCTGACCGCCGCCCTCCAGGAGGTCCAGGCCGCCGACCCCGACGCCGCCAAGTTCATGGACGCCGGCAAGAGCGGCATGCCGATGCCCGCCATCCCCGAGATGGCCGCGATCTGGGAGCCGTTCGGCATCGCGGAGACCGCCGTGGTCAAGGGCGGCGACGCGGCCAAGGCCGCCGCGGCCGCGCAGAAGGCCATCGACGGCGCGCTCAAGAACTGACATGGCCCAGGACGTGCACGAGGCCGTGGGGACCACCGTGTCCCCGCGGCCTCGCCGGGAGCTCACCACGGCGTTCGTGGTGAGCAGGATCGCGGTGCTGGCCGTGGCCGCGGCGATCCTGCTCTACGCCGTGCCGCCGCTGGTCGCCGCGCAGTCGTGGGTCTCGCTCACGCTGCTGGGGCTGGCCGCCGCGGCCATCTCCTACCTGTACCTGACCCGCCGTTTCATCCCGGCCAAGTACCTCGTCCCCGGCACCGTCTTCCTGATCGCCTTCCAGGTGCTGCCCGTGCTCTACACGGTGACCACGGCGTTCACGAACTTCGGCGACGGGCACCGCGGCGACAAGGCCGACGCCGTCACCGCCATCGAGACCGGCTCGGTGCGCCAGGCCCCCGGCTCGCCCGAGTACGGCCTGACCGCCGCCCTGCGCGGCGACGAGCTGGTGTTCCTGCTGGTCGACCCCAAGACCAAGCAGGTGCGGCTGGGCACCGCCGAAGGGCTGACCCCGCTCGCCGGCGCCCAGGTCGGCCTCACCGGCAAGGTGCTGTCGGCGCCCGGCGTGACCGTGCTGAAGGCGCCCGAGGCGGCCGCCCGCGGCCAGGAGATCTCGGCGCTGTCCGTGCCGACGCCGGGCGGCGCGATCAAGGCCAACGGCCTGAGCCGGGCCGTGGAGGGTAAGGCCGCGCTGATCTACGACGCCGCCTGCGACTGCGTCAGGGGCAACGGCGACACCTGGACGGCCGACGAGGCCCAGGGCTACTTCGTCAACGCCAAGGGCGAGCACCTGGCCCAGGGCTGGCAGGCGAACGTCGGCCTGGACAACTTCGCACGTGTGCTGACCAACCCCACCATCTCCGGCTACTTCGTCGGCGTGCTGGGCTGGAACCTGGTGTTCGCGCTGGCCTCGGTGGCCGGCACGTTCGGGCTCGGCATGGCCGTGGCGCTGGCGCTGCACCACCCGCGCATGCGCGGCACGAAGATCTACCGGATCGCGCTGATCCTGCCCTACGCCATGCCGGCCTTCGCCATGCTGCTGGTCTGGCGCGACATGTTCAACCGCGACTTCGGCCTGATCAACCAGTTCTTCGGGCTGAGCGTCGACTGGCTCGGCGAGCCCGTCACCGCCCGCTTCGCGGTCATCCTGGTCAACCTGTGGCTCGGCTTCCCGTACATGTTCCTGGTCACCACCGGCGCGCTCCAGGCGATCCCGCGCGAGCTGACCGAGGCGGCCTCCATCGACGGCGCCACGCCGTGGAAGGCGTTCCGCCGGGTGACGCTGCCGCTGCTGCTGGTCGCGCTGACGCCGCTGCTGATCTCGTCGTTCGCGTTCAACTTCAACAACTTCAACGCCATCGCGCTCACCACCGACGGCGGGCCGTTCCCGGCCGAGAGCCCGCAGGTGGGGGCCACCGACCTGCTGATCACCTACACCTTCCGGCTGGCGTTCGGCGCGGGCGGGGCGCAGTTCGGGTTCGCGGCGGCGATCTCGGTGTTCATCTTCGCGATCGTGGCGGTCATCTCGGCCGTGGCCTTCCGCCGTACCCGCAAGCAGGAGGAGGTCTACGCATGAGGATCGCGCTCAGGCACGTGTTCGTGCTGGCGGTGTGCGCGTTCGCGCTGTTCCCGATCCTGTTCGTGGTCTCGGCCGCGATCAACCCGATGGGCACGCTGGCCTCCACCGACCTGGTGCCGTCGGGGGCGAGCCTGAACAACTTCGTCAACCTGCTCACCTCCGACGACTATCCGTTCGGCCGGTGGTTCTTCAACTCGGTGTTCATCGCGCTGGTCTCGTCGTTCGCGAGCCTGCTGCTGTCGATGCTGGCCGCCTACGCCTTCAGCCGCATGCGCTTCACCGGCCGCCGGGTCGGGCTGCTGGCGCTGCTGCTCATCCAGATGTTCCCGCAGTTCCTGGCCATCGTGACGATCTTCATGATCTTCACCAGGGTGACCGAGCTGTACCCGGCGTTCGGCTTCAACACCGTCTGGGGCCTGCTGCTGCTCTACCTGGGCGGCGCGCTGGGCGTGAACACCTGGCTGATGAAGGGCTTCCTCGACACCGTTCCCAA
Source organism: Nonomuraea sp. NPDC049624 (assembly GCF_040675255.1). Taxonomy (NCBI): domain Bacteria; kingdom Bacillati; phylum Actinomycetota; class Actinomycetes; order Streptosporangiales; family Streptosporangiaceae; genus Nonomuraea; species Nonomuraea sp. NPDC049624. The sequence goes on from NZ_JBFAOR010000003.1 coordinate 939,819, forward strand.
GGAGCTCGACGAGGCCGCCACCGTGGACGGCGCCACCCACGCGCAGATCTTCTGGCGGATCATCATGCCGCTGGTCACGCCGATCCTCGCGGTCACCGCGCTGCTGGCCTTCATCGGCATCATGAGCGAGTTCCTCATGGCCAACGTGTTCCTGCGCGACCCCGAGAGCAAGACCCTGGCCGTCGGCATGTACGGCATGATCGCCGGCGACCACCGCAACGCCAACTTCGGCATGTTCGCCGCCGCGACGTTGCTCACCGCCGTACCCACGGTGAGCGTGTTCCTATGGCTGCAGAAGTACATCGTCTCCGGCCTGACGGCCGGGGCTGTCAAGGGATAGGTCCATTGCGTCATGTCGGCGAGCCGCACCACGACGGCTCAGCTCTCTACGTCTCCATCCGGGAACCGGCGCTCGGCTCGCGGGTGACCCTCTGGCTGCGCGCCCCGCGCGCCGCCGGGATCACCGGGGTGCACGTGCGCACCGTCTGCGACGGCGAGCCCCGCTACGCCGAGGCCCGCGTCGACGAGTCCAGGACCGGCACGCCGGTCGCCGGCTACGGCGCGGACGACGTGTGGTGGCAGGCGGAGGTCACCGCCGTCAACCCGGTCACCCCGTACCGCTTCCTGCTGCACACCCGCCGCGGCCAGCTGTGGCTGACCGCGGCCGGCCCGGTCGGCCACGACGTGACCGACGCGAGCGACTTCCGCCTGGTCTGCCACCAGGCGCCGCCCTCGTGGATGTCGGACGCGATCGTCTACCAGATCTTCCCCGACCGCTTCGACCGCTCCGGCCCGATGCCGGACCTGCCCGACTGGGCGCTGCCGCGCGACTGGGACCGCGACCCGGTGATCCCCAGCGGCCCCGGCACCGCCCAGCAGTTCTACGGCGGCGACCTCGACGGCATCACCCGGCGCCTGGACCACATCCAGAGCCTCGGCGCCGACACCGTCTACCTGACGCCGATCTTCCCCGCCCGCTCCAACCACCGCTACGACGCCGCGAGCTTCGAGCACGTCGACCCGCTGCTCGGCGGCGACGAGGCCCTGCACCGGCTGTCCGGCGCGCTGCACGCCCGCGGCATGCGCCTGCTCGGCGACATCACCACCAACCACTGCGGCGACGCCCACGAATGGTTCACCGCCGCCGTCTCCGACGTGAACGCCCTCGAACGGGAGATGTTCTACTTCGACCCCGACACCGGCGACTACGAGTCGTGGTGGGGCGTCAAGTCGCTGCCCAAGCTCAACTGGGGCAGCGAGCTGGTGCGCTCCAGCATGCGCGCGGTGCTGAAGAAGTGGCTCGGCCCCCTGGACGGCTGGCGCGTGGACGTCGCCAACATGACCGCCAGGCTCGGCGCCGACGACCGCAACCACGAGGTCGCCGCCATGCTGCGCCGGCAGCTCGGTCCCGAGGCCGCCTTCATCGCCGAGCACAACCACGACGCCTCGCTCGACCTCGACCGCGACGGCTGGCACGGCACCATGAACTACGGCGGCTTCACCCGCCCGGTCTGGGCCTGGCTGCGCGGCCCCGACCTGGACCTGCCGCACTTCCTCGGCGTGCCGGGCGGCGTGCCCGAGCGCGACGGCACCGACACCGTGGCCACCTTCAGGTCCTTCGCCTCGCACATGTCCTGGCGCTCGCTCACGCACTCCTGGCAGCTCCTGGACTCCCACGACTCGCCGCGCATCCGCACGGTGACCGGCTCGCGCGAACGCCACCTGCTGGCCCTCGGCCTGCAGGCCACGCTGCCCGGCACGCCTATGGTCTTCGCCGGCAGCGAGTTCGGCCTGACCGGGATCAACGGGGAGCACTCGCGCACCCCCATGCCCTGGAACCGGCCGCACGACCAGGACCCGGCGACCCTGTCGGCCTACCGCGAGCTGCTCGGGCTGCGCCGCGCCGAGCCCGCGCTGCGTCACGGAGGGTTGCGCTGGCTGCATTCCGACGCCGACTGCCTGGTCTTCGCGCGCGAGACCTTCGAGGAGTCGCTGCTGGTGGCCGTCCGCCGGGCACCCGGGGCCGCGCTGCCCATCGGGGCGCAGGCCCAGGGCATCCACAATGCCCAGGACGGAGACGTGATCCCGGGGGACGGTCCTTCGGTGAGTGTGTGGCGCATCACACGCTGATCACGCTACGGTATGGCCTGGCCCCGTACCGTCTTCAACTGGATAGTGGTGTGCCCGCATGAGGTTGCTCTCCGTAGCCGTCGCAGCATCGCTCCTTACCGCCGTACCGACCGCCGCGGAAGCCAGGGCGGCCACCACCTACTACGTCGACTCCAGGGCCGGCGACGACTCCGCCGCCGGCACCCGCCCCGACAAGCCGTGGAAGTCGCTGGAGAAGGTCAGCTCCACCGACCTCAAGCCGGGTGACGTCGTCAGCCTCAAGCGGGGCGGCAGCTTCACCGGCCCGCTCCGGCTCACCGCGAGCGGCACCGCCGCCCGGCCCATCGTCATCCGCTCCCACGGCACCGGCGCCCTGCCCCGCATCAGCGGCGACGAGCGCGACTGCGTGGTCGTCAAGGGCGCCTACTGGCAGATCAGCGGCCTGCGCGCCACCGGTTGCCGGTTCGCCGGGTTCCAGCTCGGCGGCCACCACATCGAGCTGAGCGGCGTCGCGGCCGACGGCAACGTCGCGGGCGTTTGGGTCACGCCGTCCGGCTCGCACAACACCGTCCGCGACAGCACGCTCACCGCCAACAACCGCATGAGCGTCGACGACGAGGGCGGCGACAACGACTCCGGCGCCTTCGGCGTGCTGCTCAACGGCGACGACAACCTGGTGACCCGCAACACCATCACCGGCAGCTACGCCAGGAGCCACGACTACGGCACCGACGGCTCCGCCGTCGAGATCTTCAACGGCGACCGCAACCGCATCACCTACAACCACGCGCGCGACAACGAGACCTTCACCGAGCTCGGCGCGCAGAAGGGCAAGACCGCCACTGGCAACGTCTTCGCCTTCAACGTCGTCACCTCCGGCCGCAGCCGCGGCTCCTTCCTCATCACCCGCGGGCCCGGCCACGTCGTGGGCCCGGTCAAGGGCACGATCGCCGTCCAGAACTCGGTCTACCTGCCGGCCAAGGACACCATCGGCTGGTCCTGCCACGACGGCTGCGGCCCCTCCATCCTCCGGCTGCGCAACAACGTGATCGCGGTCGGCGGCGAGGCCGGCTGGGCCGACGGCAAGGGCGTCGACGACGGCGGCAGCGTCTACTACGGCCGCAAGCTCACCTTCAAGCTCGGGCCGAAGTCGGTCAGGGCCGACCCGCTGTTCCTCTCCCGCACCGACCTTCGCCTGCGTCCGGGCTCCCCGGCGCTGGGCCGTGGCCTGCCGCTGTCGCCCGCCTGGTACGGCGGCACCGCCCTCGGCAAGGACATGCTGGGCCGGCCGCTGTCCGCCGCACCTGACGCCGGTGCCTACCAGCGGTAGCGGTGTAGCCTACGGGGCATGGTCCCGGATCTTCGCCTGCCGCTGGTCAAGCAGCTCGCCGAGGCCGACGCGCCCCACCGCTTCTGGCACACCGCCGACCCGGGCGGGCGCGTCTGGCTGTTCGAGAGCGTCGAGGGCGACGGCGAACACTGGGCGATCAGGCAGATCGAGGTCGGCGCCGACCGGGTCGCCCACCGCTACTGGTGGGGCCGGCTCCAGGACGATCACGGCTTCCTCACCGACCAGCCGCTGGAGATCTGGGAGCTGACCGAGATCACCCAGGCGGCGTTCGAGGCCGTCTGGGCCGCCGCCTGAGCCTCAGCCCGCGTTCTCCAGAACGAGCGCGTTGGCCAGGCCGCCCGCCTCGCACATGGTCTGCAGGGCGTAGCGGGCGCCGCGCGTGCGCATGGCGTGCACGAGCGTGGTGGTGATGCGCGCGCCGCTGGCGCCGAGCGGGTGACCGAGGGCGATGGCGCCGCCGTTGACGTTGACCTTCGCCGGGTCGGCCCCAGTCTCCTGCAGCCAGGCCAGCACGACGCTGGCGAAGGCCTCGTTGACTTCGAACAGGTCGATGTCGGACAGCGCGAGCCCGGCTCGGCGCAGCACCTTCTCCGTGGCCGGGATCACGCCGGTGAGCATGAGCAGCGGGTCGGAGCCCGTGACGGCGAAGCTGTGCAGCCGGGCCAGCGGGCGCAGGCCGAACCGCGCGGCGGTCTCGGAGCTGGTGATCAGGACGGCCGCCGCGCCGTCGTTGATCGGGCTGGCGTTGCCCGCGGTGACCGACCAGGAGATCTGCGGGAAACGCCCGGCGTAGCCTGGGTCGGCGTAGGCGGGCCGTAGCCCGGCCAGGATCTCAGGCGTGGTGGCGGGCCGGATCGACTCGTCGCGGTCCAGGCCGGCGATCGGGACGAGCTCGGCGCCGAAGTCGACGGCGGCGGCCTTGGCGTGGGAGGCGGCGGCGAAGACGTCCATCTGCTCGCGGCTCAGCGACCACTTGGCGGCGATCAGCTCGGCGCTGATGCCCTGCGGGACCAGCCCCCCGGGGAAACGCGCGGCCACCGAGGGCCCGAACGGGTCGGCGCCCGGCGGCACGTTCGACCACATGGGCACCCGGCTCATCGACTCCACGCCGCAGGCCACGACCAGGTCGTACGCGCCGGACATGACGCCCTGCGCGGCGAAGTGCACGGCCTGCTGGGACGAGCCGCACTGCCGGTCGACCGTGACCGCGGGCACCGAGTCGGGGAGGCCGGCGGCCAGCCAGGCGTAGCGGGTGGTGTTCATGGCCTGCTCGCCCACCTGGTCGACGCAGCCGCCGATCACGTCGTCGACCAGTGACGGGTCCACGCCGCTGCGCTCGATCAGCGCGCGGAGGGCGTGGGCGAGCAGGTCGACGGGGTGCGTCCCGTGCAGCCCGCCGCCGGGTTTGCCCTTGCCGAGCGGGGTGCGTACGGCTTGCACGATGACGGCGTCGCGCATCGCGGCCTCCTGTCCGTTGGAAATTCCAACTCACTCTAACGCGAGCGGGTTGGACTTTCCAACGCAGGCGTCATCGTGCGGCCAGGCCGTTGATGATCATGTGCAGGGCGACGTCGAAGCTGCGCTCGACCTCCTCCGGCTCGCCGCTCAGGTGCCCCTGCGTCTCGGCGAAGACGAACCCCGAGACGAACGCGTGCAGCACCTCGCTCGTCCGCCGCAGCTCCTCCTCGGGCACCCCGGAGGCGCGCAGGATGCGGTAGAGCGCCTGCCACAGCGGCAGCCGCCGGTCCTCGCTGAACTCGGGATGGTTGTGCAGGTAGGACCACATGGCCGGATGTTGCCGGGCGTGCCGGTGGTAGGCCAGGGCCAGGGCGCGGAGCTGGTCCTGCCAGGGGGTGCCGTCGTCGGGCGGCAGCGGCAGCCGGGAGCTGACCGTCTCGCAGATGCGGGCCAGCAGCGCCTCCTTGCTCGCGACGTGGTGGTAGACCGACATGGGGTTGACGTCGAGCTCGGCGGCCAGTTTCCGCATCGACAACCCCTCGACGCCGGCCTCGTCGATCAGGCGAAGCGCCGTGGAACAGATCTCGTCAAGGCTCAGGGGAGCTCCCCTGCGTGCGCTCACTGCCATACAGCGTATGGTAGCGTCAGCCATACGGTGTATGGCTACCCGAAGGGAGCACTCATGAGGCGTATCCCCGCCCCGCAGGGCCTGCCGATCCTGGGCAACACGCTGCAGATCCCGGCCGACTCGCCGGTGGAGCACTTCGTCAAGGTCGCCGAGCGGTACGAGGAGGGCATCTTCCGGCTGGAGGTCGCCGGCCGCACGATCGTGCTGGTCTACGACCCCGACCTGGTCGCGGAGGTGTGCGACGAGAGCAGGTTCGTCAAGCGCATCAAGCCGCCGCTGTCGATCGTGCGCGACTTCGGCGGCGACGGCCTGTTCACCGCCGAGCCGGACGAGCCGGTGTGGGGGCAGGCGCACCGCATCCTGCTGCCCGCCTTCAGCCAGCGTTCGATGAAGGCGTACTACCCGCAGATGCTGGAGGTCGCCGAGCAGCTCGTCGCCTCGTGGGCCGGCCGCCAGGGGCAGGACCTGCCCGTGGCCGACGACATGACCCGGCTCACGCTGGACACGATCTCGCTGACCGGCTTCGGCTTCCGGTTCGACTCCTTCGCCTCGCCCGAGCTGCACCCGTTCCTGAAGGCCATGGGCGGCGCGCTGACCGAGGCCATGCTGCGCAACCAGCAGCTCCCGCTCGTCACCAAGCTCAAGCGCGGCCACGAGGACGCCTACCGCCGCGACATCGAGACCATGCGCGCCCTGGTGGACGACGTGATCAAGCAGCGCCGCGCCGAGGGAACGGGCGACGCCAAGGACCTGCTCGGCCTCATGCTGGCGGCCGCCGACCCGCAGACCGGCGGTCGCCTGTCCGACGAGAACATCCGCAACCAGGTGCTCACCTTCCTCATCGCCGGGCACGAGACCACCAGCGGCCTGCTCTCCTTCGCCCTGTACAACCTGCTGCGCGACCCGCACACCCTGGCCAGGGCCTACGACGAGGTCGACCGCCTGCTGCCCGGCGACGAGCCGCCCAGCTACGAGACGATCATGAAGCTCGACGTCATCCCCCGGATCCTGGAGGAGACGCTGCGGATCTGGTCGCCGATCCCCGCCTTCGCCGTCAGCGCCGTCGAGGCCACCACCATCGGCGGGTACGAGATCGAGGCCGACCAGAGCGTCGCCGTGCTGCTGCCGTCGCTGCACCGCCACCCCAAGGCGTGGGAGCGGCCGGCGGAGTTCGACATCGACCGCTGGCTGCCGGAGAACAAGAAGGCCCACCACCCGGCGGCGTACAAGCCGTTCGGCAACGGCGAGCGGGCCTGCATCGGCCGCCAGTTCGCGCTGACCGAGGCCCGGCTCGCCCTGGCCATGATCCTGCGCCGCTTCGCCGTCTCCGACCCCGACGCCTACCGGATGAAGATCAAGCAGACGCTGACCATCAAGCCCGACGGGTTCACCCTGCGGGTGCGCGAGCGCCGCGCCCACGAGCGCACCGCGCCCGCCGCCGACGTGCAGGCCGCCGGGGAGAGCGAGCGGCACGACCTCGCGGTCACCGGCGTGCCGCTCACCGTCGCCTACGGCTCCAACCTGGGCACCGCCGCCGACATCGCCGAGCGGCTGGCCGAGCGGGCCGGCCGGTCCGGCTTCGCCACCACCCTGACCACCCTGGACGACCTGACGCCGCCGTCGCAGGGGCTGCTCGTCGTGGTCGCCTCCTCCTACAACGGCAAGGCGCCCGACAACGCGCAGCGCTTCGACGCCCTGGAGGAGCTGCCCGACCTGTCGGGCGTGCGCCTGGCGGTGCTCGGCTGCGGCAACTCCCAGTGGCCGACGTACCAGGCCTTCCCGCGCCGGGCCGGCGAGAAGCTGACCGCCGCCGGGGCGGTGCCGCTCGTCGAGCGCGGCGAGGCCGACGCCGACGGCGACTTCGACGGCGACGTCTCGGCGTGGACGGCCCGGCTGTGGGCGGCGCTGGCCGAGGAGTACAGCGCCCCGGCGGGCGCGGCCGGCCCGCGCTACGAGATGGAGGTGCTCGGCGAGAGCGAGGTCAGGCCGGCCGTCGTCTCCGAGCGGGCCGTGCCGATGACCGTCGTGTCCAACGAGGAGCTGACCGGCGACCCCACCGGGCTGTGGGACTTCTCCGCCGAGGCCCCGAGGCCCGGCGTGCACTCCATCGTGGCCCGCCTGCCCGAGGGCGTCACCTACACGGCGGGCGACCATGTCGCCGTCTTCGCCAAGAACGACCCCGAGCTGGTCGAGTGGGCCCTGCGCTGCCTGCGGGTGCCGCGCGAGCAGGTGGTGCGGCTGCGCGCCGCCGGCGCCACCCACCTGCCCGTGGACACGCCGGTGACGGCCGGCCTGCTGCTGACCGAGTTCGCCGAGCTGCAGGAGGTGGCCACCAGGGCCGACCTGGAGGCCCTGGCCGCGCACACCGGCTGCCCCTGGACGCGCGGCCAGCTCGCCGAGCTGACCGCGAACTACGCCGACGAGATCCTGGCCAAGCGGGTCTCGCCGCTGGCCCTGCTGGAGCGTTTCCCGGCCGTCGAACTGCCGCTGCCGGTGTTCCTGGAGATGGCCGGGCCGATCCGGCCGCGCTACTACTCGGTCTCCTCCTCGCCGCTGGCCGATCCGGGCCTGGTGCGGCTCACCGTCGGGCTGGTCGAGGGGCCCGCCTGGTCCGGCAGCGGCACCTACCAGGGCATGTGCTCGGCGTACCTGGCCGGGCTGCGGCCCGGTGAGGTGTTCTACGGGTACGTACGCGTGCCCGCGCCGCCGTTCCGGCTGCCCGCCGATCCGGCCACACCGGTGATCCTGGTCGGCCCCGGCACGGGGTTCGCGCCGCTGCGCGGCTTCCTGGAGGAGCGGGCGCTGAGCGGAGCGGGCGGCCGGGCCGAGGTGTTCACCGGCTGCCGCCACCCCGATCACGACTGGCTGTACCGGGACGAGGTGACCGCCTGGGGCGCCCGCGAGGAGGTGAACGTGCACACCGCGTTCTCGGCCGTGGCCGGGCACCCGTACCGGTACGTCCAGGACGCCGTGGCCGATCACGCGGAGGAGGTGTGGGCGCTGCTGGAGCAGGGCGCGTACGTGTACGTCTGCGGCGACGGCCTGCGCATGGCCCCGGCGGTGCGCCAGGCGCTGCTGGACGTGCACCGGCGGCACACCGGCGGGGACGGCGCGGCCTGGCTGGCCGCCCTGGAGGCGGACGGCCGCTACCAGCAGGACGTGTTCGCCTGATCCGCCCCGCCTGATCCCCGCCTGATCCCCACGTGCGGGGATCGGTCTGCCTGATCCTTGAACGATCCTTGGTCGTTTTTGGGAAAACACCTGCTCAAACCGCCATCCAGGTTCGACAATCCGGACTTACCGCCGGATCCTGGGATATAAGCGCAGCATGCGCGACATATCCGTGGAACGTGCGCGAAACCTGTCTACGGCACTGTGAGAGCCTCTGGGAAGGGGGCGGCCAATGCTGCTGCGACTGAGGGTGTCCCTGCCGGACCGGCCGGGCGGCCTTGGCCAGGTCGCGAAGGCGCTGGGGACGCTCGGCGCCGACATCCTGCAGGTCACCGTGCTGGAACGGGAGACCGGCCGGGCGGTGGACGACTTCATCGTGTCCTGGCCGGGCCCGGTCAGCGCGACGGAGGTCTGCGAGCGGCTCTCGGCGACGCCGGGCGTACGCGTCGAGGGCGTCTGGCCCACCCGTGACGTGCCCGGCTCCGCCCCCGACTACGACCTGCTCATGCACGTGGCGACCGAGCCGGCCCGCGGGCTGGCCACGCTGGTGGACGCCCTGCCCGCGCTGTGCGGCGCCGAGTGGTCGGTCGCGGTCGAGGACGGAGCCGTGCGGCACGCCTCGATGGCCGCGCCCGAGGTGGTGAACCTGCCCGACCCGCCGCCGCGCGCGATCACCCTGGACTCGGCGGACCTGCGGCTGATGTTGCTGCCCCTCGTCCCGCAGGGCATGCACGTCGTCGTCGCGCGGGCCGGCGGACCGGTCTTCCACCGGGCCGAGCTGGAACGCGCGGTCCGCATCGTGGACGTCGTCGCCAAGCTGGCCGCCGGCGCCCCCGGACGATTGACCGGCCAAACATCAGACGAATAACGTGAGCCTCGACCGTCCCTCCCGCGCAGAGGACCTGAGGCCATGGATTTCGAGCTGACCGACGAGCAGAAGGCCTTCCGCGAGACCCTGCGCGCCTTCGTGGAGAAGGAGATCCTGCCCGTGGCCACCGAGTGGGAGCACTCGGGCCGCTACCCCACCGAGATCGTCGAGAAGATGAAGCAGATGGGGCTGTTCGGGCTGACCGTCCCCGAGGAGTACGGCGGCCTCGGCGCCGACATGGTCTCCTTCGCGCTGGTCTTCGAGGAGATCGCGCGCGGCTGGATGGGCGTGGCGGGCACGATCGGCTCCCACTCGCTGGCCTGCTGGATGATCGCCAAACACGGCACCGACGAGCAGAAACGCCTCCACCTCGCCGACCTGGCCGCGGGCGTCCGGCGTACCGCCATCGCGCTCACCGAGCCCGGCGCCGGCACCGACCTGCAGGGCATCCAGACCCGCGCGGTGCGCGACGGCGACCACTACGTGGTGACCGGCACCAAGACGTGGATCACCAACGCCCGGCACGCCGACCCGCTGCCCGTCCTGGTCAAGACCTCGGTCACCGAGCCCGCCCACAAGGGCATGTCGGTGCTGCTCGTCGATCCGGCCGCGCCCGGCTTCGGCGTCAGCCGCGACCTGCCCAAGCTCGGCTACAAGGGCACCGAGACCTGCGAGGTCGTGCTCGACGAGGTGCGCGTGCCGGTCTCGGCGCTGCTCGGGGGCGTCGAAGGACGCGGCATGCAGCAGGTGCTGGGCGGGCTGGAGATCGGCCGGGTCAACATCGCCGCCCGCGCGGTCGGCGTCGCGCAGGCGGCCTACGACGCCGCCCTGGAGTACGCGCGCGAGCGCACCGCGTTCGGGCAGCCCATCGCCGACTTCCAGGCCATCCAGCTCAAGCTCGCCGACCTGGCCACCGAGATCCAGGCCGCCCGGCTGCTCACGTACTGGGCCGCCGCCCAGGCGGACGGTGGCAAGCGGGTGGACATGGAGGCGGGCATGGCCAAGTACTTCGCCTCCGAGGTGGCGCTCAAGGCATCGCTGGAGGCGATGCGCATCCACGGCGGCTACGGCTACTCCCAGGAGTTCGTGGTCGAACGGCTCTACCGGGACGCGCCGCTGATGGCGATCGGCGAGGGCACCAACGACGTGCAGCGGCTGGTGATCGCCCGCGCCCTCGTCTCCGGCAAGGGCCGGGTGGGCTGGTAGCTAGTCGTGCCGGGGCAGCCCCGAGACCTCGTGGTCGGCATGGGACAGCGCCTCGGCGATGAGCGCCCGCACGTGCCCGTCGCGGGCGCGGTAGAGCACCCGGCGGCCGTCCCTGCGGGTGTCCACCAGGCCGGCCAGCCGGAGCTTGGCCAGGTGCTGCGAGACCGACGGGCGCGCCGCGCCGACCGCCTCGGCCAGGGAGTTGACGTCCAGCTCGCCGGCTGACAGTTCCCACATCAGCCGGAGCCGGGTGGCGTCGCCGAGCATGCGGAAGGCGTCGACGGCGGCGTTGACCTGGGCGGGAGTGGGTTGCTCCTGCGAGTGGTCCGCACCTGAGACGTTGTCGCGTGCGTACATGACTACATATCCTGGCCGGAGCGGACGAGCTGCGCAAGCGAAGGGGTGCTCATGTCTGACTCCGATACCCATCCGCACGGCCACGGCCACGGCCACGGCCACGGCCACGGCCACGGCCACCGTCACGGTCACGGGAATGGTCACGGCCACGGGCACGGGCACGGTCACGGGCCGGGGGAGCGGCGGGGGTTCAGGGCGCTGGCCGCCAAGGTCGCGCACGTGTTAACGCCGCACAGCCACGACAGCGCCGCCAGGACCGACAGCGCCCTGGAGTCCAGCAGTCGGGGCATGCGCGTGCTGGCCGTGTCCTTCGCCGTCCTCATGCTCACCGCCGTGGTCCAGGCGGTGATCGTCGTGGCGTCGGGGTCGGTCGCGCTGCTCGGCGACACCCTGCACAACCTGGCCGACGCGCTGACCGCCGTCCCGCTGGCCATCGCGTTCTCGCTCGGCCGCCGCGCCGCCACCCGCCGCTTCACCTACGGCTACGGCAGGGCCGAGGACCTCGCGGGCATCGCCATCGTCGTGCTCATCGCCGCCTCGGCCGCGCTCGCCGGGTACGAGGCCGTCCGGCGGCTGGTCGAGCCCCAGGACGTCCGGGCGCTCGGCTGGGTCGCCGCCGCCGCGCTGGCCGGGTTCGTCGGCAACGAGTGGGTGGCGCGCTACCGCATCACCGTGGGCCGCCAGATCGGCTCGGCCGCGCTCGTGGCCGACGGCCTGCACGCCAGGACCGACGGCTTCACCTCCCTCGCCGTGCTCCTCGGCGCGGGCGGCGCGGCACTCGGGTTCCCGATCGCCGACCCGGTCGTGGGCCTGCTGATCACGGTCGCCATCTGCTTCGTCCTGCGCGACGCCGCCCGCGAGATCTACCACCGCCTCATGGACGCCGTCGACCCCGCCCTGGTGGACGAGGCCGAGCGCATCCTGGCCGGCGTCCCCGGCGTCGAGCGCGTCGGCTCTGTGCGCCTGCGCTGGCTCGGCCACGCCCTGCACGCCGAGGTCGAGATCCTGGTCGACCACGCCATGTCGGTCGTGGACGCGCACGCCGTGGCGGTCGAGGCCGAGCACCGCCTCATCCACGACCTGCCGCGCCTGCGCGCCGCCACCGTCCACACCGACCCCTGCGGCCCCGACGGGGCCGACCACCACGCGTCCCTGGCGACCCACCGCATCACCTAGCCCGCTGCGGGTAAGTTGGGGCGGGTGCCGACCGCCGCGTCCTCCCACCCGACCACGCCAGGCGCGCCGTCCAGGCTCGCCTGGCTCGACGCGCTGCGCGGCATCGGCGCGCTCGCGGTGGTCGCCGAGCACCTGCTGCCGTGGTTCCTGCCCGCGCTGCGGCCCTACTGGTTCAGCCTCGGCGTCTACGGCATCCTGGTGTTCTTCCTGGTCAGCGGGTACATCATCCCGACTTCGCTGGAACGGCACGGCGACGTGCGGGCCTTCTGGGCCAGCCGCGCCTTCCGCCTCTACCCCCTCTACCTGGCCGTGATCGCGCTGGTGCTGGCCGCGTCCTGGTGGGTGCCGGTGCGCGAGGGCGTGCCGCGCGACGGCAGCGCGGTCGCGGCCCACGCGACCATGCTGCTCGACGTCGTGAGCGTGGGCGGCGTGGCCGACACGATGTGGACGCTGTCGTACGAGATGGTGTTCTACCTGCTGGTCACGGCGCTGTTCCTGGTCAGGGCGCACGAGCGCAGCGGGCTGGTGTCCGTCCTGTTCGCCGGGGCGTCCGTGGCGGTGGGGCTGGTGGTGTCGGGGGCGGTCCTGCGCGGCGGATGGCCGGCGTACGTGTCGTGCGCGGTGTTCGGCGCCGGGCTCGCCTGCGTGGTCGGCGGCTGGTTCCGCCGGACCGCCGCGTGCGTGCTCGGGCTGATGGCGCTGGCGTTGCTGCTGCTGAGCAGCCGGGTGCCGTGGCTGGGCGCGGCCGTGGTCGCGGTCATGTTCGCCGGCACGGCGATCCACCGGTGGGAGCGCGGGCGCGGCGGCCTGTGGCCGGTCGCGGTGACGGCGGCGCTGGTCGCCGTGGCTCCGGTGTGGGCGATCGAGAGCGGCTGGTGGTGGGTCGAGGCCGACGTGTGGCTGACCACGATCGCGCTGGCGGCGGCCACCTTCGCGGGCGCGATGGCGCTGCGCGGGCGGCGGCTGCCCGCCGTGCTCACCTGGCTCGGGCTGATCAGCTACTCGCTCTACCTGGTGCACCATCCGCTGCTGAAGTACTTCGTGGAGGTCACCGGCGACCTGCGCCGGGCGCCGCTGCCGTACCAGCTCGCGATGGCCGGGCTGGCCCTGGTGCTGATCCTGGCCGTCAGCGCGCTCTCCTACCGCTACGTCGAACGTCCCATGCAGGCGCTGGGCCGGCGGCTCTCCCGGCGGTCCGCCGCCGCGGGCGCCGCGCCGCGCACGATCCCCGTCACGGGCGCCTCGGCCGCGGGCGGCCAGGGCGACGGCTCGGGGCGCACCGCGTAGGCCGGCACGATCCGGTCGCCGGGCTCGTGCCGCCGGCTCGTGGAGGGCAAGATGGGGTGCGGGTCATCGGCGCGGACCCTGCCGGGCCGTCGCGCGGCCTCCTCGGCGTTCCCGCCGGGCCCGGGGCCGGTCAGGGCGCGTGCCGGGGCCCCGCGGTCGCCGGCGGGTGGGAGAGGGGCCGAGGTCATGCCGGGTTCGCTGGTGCTCATGGGGTCGGGGGAGACGAGCCCGACCATGGTCGAGGTCCACCGGGCGGTGGCCCGCGGGCTGCGCGCGGGGGCCCGTGCCGTGCTGCTCGACACGCCCTACGCCTTCCAGGAGAACGCCGCCGACATCTCCGCCCGCGCCCGCCGCTACTTCGCCCGCAGCGTCGGGCTGGAGGTCGAGCCGGCCACCGGGATCGTGGGCGCGGACTGGGTGTTCTCGGGGCCGGGCAGCCCCACGTACGCGCTCGACCGGTGGGCCGCCTCCGGCGTGGCCGGCGACCTGCGTGCCCGGGTGCGCTCCCGGCAGGGAGTGACCGTGCTCGCCTCGGCCGCCGCCTGCACCGCGGGCCTGGCCACCGTGCCCGTCTACGAGATCTACAAGGTGGGCGCCGACCCTCACTGGCGCGAGGGCATCGGCCTGCTGGCGCCGCTGGGCCTGCGGGCCGTGCTGATCCCGCACTTCGACAACGCCGAGGGCGGCAGCCACGACACCCGCTACTGCTACCTGGGCGAGCGGCGGCTGTCGCGGATGGAGCGGGAGCTGCCGCCGGAGACCGCCGTCCTGGGGCTCGACGAGCACACGGCGCTGATCATCAACCTGGAGTCGGAGGCGGTGGAGGTGGCGGGGCGCGGCGGCCTGACCGTACGGCGTCCGGGGGCGGTGACCGTCCTGCCGGCCGGGACCCGTACGAGCCTGGCCGTCGTCCGCGACCTGGCGGCGGGCGCCACGACCGGGACGGTCCCGCCGCCCCGGCCCGCCCCCGCCGTGGGCCCTGCCGTCACGCTGGAGGAGACGATCCGCTCCTGCGAGCGGCTGTTCGAGGACGCGGTCGGCAGGCCGGACCTGGTGGCGGCGGCGCGGCTCGTGCTCGACCTGGAGGCGGAGATCGTCACCTGGGCGGCCGACACCGAGGAGGACGCCGGCGGGGTCGACCAGGCCCGGGAGCTCATGCGGCTGCTGATCGCCCGGCTGGGCGAGGTCGCCGCGACCGCCGGCCTGCGCGCCCTGGTCGAACCCCTGCTCGAGCTGCGCGCGCAACTGCGGCGGGAGGGGCGGTACGAGATCGCGGACGCGCTGCGCGCGACGATGGCGCGCGGCGGCGTGACCGTGGAGGACACCCCGGCCGGTCCGCGCTGGAGCCCGGCGACGGTCTAGAGCGTCATGGCGACGCGTTGGGCGGCGGTCCGGAAGGTCCTGCCGACGCGGCGGGCGGCGGTCTAGAAGGTCCGGGCGACGCGGCGGGCGTGCTCGTCGGCCTGCTTGCGTTCGGCGTCGTAGGAGCCGGTGAGCGTGGGGTGGTGGCGGATCTCCTGGACGTCGGCGATGCCCGTCCAGCGCAGCCAGTCGCCGAAGAACGTGGACTGGAAGTCGGCGCCGAACTCCGGGCCGAGCCCCGGCCCCCACACCGCACTGGTGTAGACGACGGCCGCGCGCTTGCCGGTCAGCAGCGCGCGGTACCCCGTCTCCGGGTGCACGTCGAAGATCATCGCGGGCTGGCTGACCACGTCGATGAACTGCTTGAGCTTGTACGGCACGCCCGCGTTCCACATCGGCACGCTGAACAGGTAGCGGTCGTAGGCGTCGAAGCGCTCGAACGTCCTGACCGCCGCGGCCCAGGCCTCGGCCTCCTCGCCCGCGGGGGTGCCGCCGCCGAACACCGTCATCTTGGCGCGGGCGGCGGCGGGGCCGAACTCGGGCAGGGTGCCGTCCCAGAGGTCGAACCGGTCCACGGTGTGGCCGGGGTGGGTGGCGAGGTACTCCTGGACGAACGTCTCGGCGATGGCGGCGGAGATCGACTCCGTGCCGCGGGGTGAGGCGGAGATGTGCAGCAGCCTGGACATGGCGAACACCTTTCTGGACTATGGTCCGATTAGTGCCGCCAACAATACGGACCGAAGTCCGCTTAGTCAAGGCTCGATCAGGCACGGCCGACGTGCCCGCTTCTGCGTGGGCCTTCGTCGTCGTCGTGGCGGGCACGTGGGGCGCATCGAGGCGTTGACGTCCTGCGCCGCAGGTCAGCGCGACGTAAGCCCTTCGCGCCCCTGTCCCTCCGCTGGGTCCCCCGCCGCGCCTGGACGGGCGCGAGCGGCTGGGAGGGAACCCCCGCATTCCGAGGGCGCGTTCATCCCGTGGCAGGCGCGGCTGTGGCTCGCGCCGGAGGGCCCGACCGTGATCATGCTGATCGACGGCACGAAGAGCATCCGCCGCATGGTCCCGCTCTCGGGCGCGCACTGCTCGATCGTGCCGGCTGTCCAGCGCGAAAGTCCGATGTCGCACCACGAGGCGTCCACACAGCCGCTGCGTCTGTCCGGTTTCGGCGGCGACATTGGAGCGCCGTACTGCGATCTGATTTCGGCGGCGGCACGAGCCAGAAGGTGCGGCAACCGGGCGGCATTCGACCGATCCCGCCCTCCGGGGCCTGACTCAGGACGCATACCAGCGTGAGGGCCGCTCGGCCTGCGGCCGGGTGCCCCTCACGCTGTGGCAAGGGTTTCAGCCCTTCTGCCTCTTCTTCTTCGCCCCGAGAACGGCGCCGCGGATTCCCCCGGCGATCCCGCCGAGATGGGCACCGACCGCCATGCCCGTCAGGCCGCCGTCGGCGCCGGCCAAGCCGCCGAGGATGATGCCGGCGGTGGCCCCCCTGTCCGCCCCCTTCACGGCGCCCTTCAGCCCGCCGTCTGGCGTGTCGCGGATGATCTGTTCTTCGACCTTATCGATCGCCCTCTCGATGCTGCCCTTCTTGGCCATGAGCCCTCCCGTGTCGCGGAGCCAAGCTCTCCCTACAAGCAGTAGGCGGCCCGTCGGCCCGGAAGTCAACGCGGGCGGTCGGTGTCCTGGCTGGGCCCGGCGTGGCCGGAGCGCCTCGTGATCGTGCGCCCAGGCACTACCGTCGCTTGTACTGCCAGACCTGGTTGACACGGTTGTTGGCCCATTGGGTGGGACTGAAGCAGTCCCATATCTGTAGAGGCGCATTAGGCGGCGGCCAGTTGGGATACGACCCGTTTTCGACGTCGAGGCATCTTCCGCTGCTGACGCTTACCAGGCGTCTGAAACCCTTGTGGGGGCCGCTGTAGAATTCATCGGTCACCCACTGCTGATTGGGGCCTCCGTGACAGCCCCAGAGGACGACGGGTGTGCCGTTGCCTGTACCGCCGTTCGCGACGTCCAGACATTTCGTGCCGTTCTGGCCGGTCCATTTGATGAGGTCGGCGTTGGCTCCGCTGGGCGGGGACTCGAAGAAGAAGGCGTGGTAGTTTCCGCCGATCTTGGCGCCCAGTCGTATGCGTGAGCCGAGGGTGCATTCAGGGTTCTCAAGGTTGTAGTGACAGGTGTTCGGTATGTCGACGAAGAGCTGCCCTTCTGTGATCGGGTTGGTGATCCAGGTGTCGGGACCTCGAACACGATGGCTGTCCGTGTTCGCGGACGCGGGCGGCAGCACGGCGAGAAGCAGGAATGATGCGGTGATCGCGTGTAGACAGGTCTTGGGTTTCGGCATGGCGATTCCCCCTGGCGCTCTTGTCGCAGAGGCGAGCTCTGAATACGGGAGCGCAAATAAGCCTATCGCGGGATCCTTCGGGCTCTGCCAAGGCGTATTCAACGTCTCGCCAATTACCTTGTTCGGGAGAAGTGGGCAGTTTGAGTCTCAGCCGCTTCGCTTCGTCGACTTCAGCTTACGTGGCGAGGCCGAAAAGGAAGTTCCTACGCCATTGGACAACGTCGACATCGGCATTGCGGACAGTTCGGTACCGGCGCCTGGAAGTTCCCGCCCGGCGTCGCTGAGGTGTTCGACGACCACGTACCCGCCAGCATGCCCCACTACGACGTGGTCCAGGACCTCGTGGCCGGGACGACCGACTGGCTTGTCCCGGCCGCCGGCCTGGTTGCATCTGCCGCGCCGACGTTCGCCCAGCTTCGGCTGGTGTCGCACGGGCGCGACCGCGAGCAGCGAACCGGCCGGCACCTGCATGCCGTCGCCGGGCCAAAGGGTATCCATGTGCCTGCGCTCGACCGGCCTGCCGGCGAGCACAGCCAGGCGTCCGGCTGCGCCCACCGGTCGCGGGCGACGGTGGGCGAGGCGTCAGGAGTGGTTTCGCGGCGAGCCTGGAGGTGCGCGCCAGGGGTCAGCGGCGGGGCGGGTCGATGCGGGCGCCGTCCAGAGTGAAGATCATGAGACGGGACAGATCCACCGCGACCTTCGCCGCGTCCCCCGCCCGCCACATCGGCCGGTTGCCCAGCCGGACGATCAGGTCGGAGCGGCGGTGGAAGCCGCTGCCCACGTTCTGGCCGACCTGCTCCTGCTCCTCGTGCTCCTGCGCGCGCTGCGAGAAGAGCCGCCGCACCATCCCCGTCAGCCCGCCCGCGCCGCTGCGCTCGCCGTTGAGGCGGGCGCGCGGGTCCGGCGGCTCGGGCACCGGCACGGCCGGCATGCCGCACTCCAGGTACGCCAGCCACTCGTGCCCGTGGTACTCCAGCGCCCGCACCCGCCCGTAGAAGGACGGCCCGTCGTAGGACTCCGGCACCGGCGCCAGCCCGTCAGGACGCATGCCGACCAGCACCTGCCCGCCCGTGTGCTGAGAGATCGCGTACGCCCTGGGATCGCTCCAGGGCATCGTGAGCCGGTGCGGGCCGAAGTCGAGCATGACATACTGGTTCTGCGGCGTTCTGACACCGGCCGCCAACAGGTTCAACTGCTGAGAGTTGAGGAAGGCCGCCACGAACGCCGTCGCTGGATCGTTGTAAATCTGGGCCGGAGTGCCGACGTCCTGCAGGACACCGCGATTCAGGATCGCGATCCGGTCGGCCAGGGTGAGCGCCTCGACCTGGTCGTGCGTGACGTAGATCGTGGTGACCCCGAGCGACCTGACCAGCGCGGAGATCTCCATCCGCAGTTCGGTGCGCATGCCGGCGTCGAGGTTCGACAGCGGCTCGTCCATGAGGAACAACTTCGGCTGCCGGACGATCGCCCGGCCCATCGCCACGCGCTGCCGCTGGCCGCCCGACAGGGTGCCGGGGCGGCGGTCGAGCGTCTCGTCGATGTGCAGCGCCTTCGACAGCTCGGTGACGCGGTCGCGCACCATCGCCGGGTCCGACTTGGCGATCTCCAGGGGGAAGGCGATGTTCCCGCGCACGGTCCGGTGGGGGTAGAGGGCTCCGTTCTGGAACACCATGGCCACGTCGCGGTCGCGCGGTGGCAGGTGGTTGGCGAGCTGGCCGTCCAGCCAGAGATCGCCTTCCGTGATCTCCTCCAGGCCGGCGATCATCCGCAACAGCGTGGACTTGCCGCAACCGGAAGGACCGAGGAGGACGAGGAACTCGCCATCCTCGGCCTGCAGGCTCAGCCGGTCGACTGCCAGGTAGTCGCCCGGATACACCTTGGTCACTTTGTCGAGAACGACCGAGCTCATGGGCCCACACCTTGCGCGCGTGTCACCTGTGACGAGGCTGATTGAAGAGGTAGTACATCGCGCCTTAACGCTGGATGTCCACCCTTGACATAAAGAATCTCATCCGCAGTGGTTTCGGCCAGGGGTTTTAGGCGTCCGTATACCCATAAATCCGGATGCGAGGTGCATGGAAGGGCTTGCGTAAACTTGCGGCAAGGGCTTTCATGGTGCGGGCAACCCGGGGGGAGATCCATGAACATGTGGTGGCGTGACGCCGTGATCTACCAGGTCTACGTGCGCAGTTTCGCCGACGGCAACGGCGACGGCGTCGGTGACCTGATCGGCGTGCGCGATCGCCTGCCGTACCTGGTCGAGCTGGGCGTGGACGCCATCTGGCTGACGCCCTTCTACACCTCGCCGATGGCCGACTTCGGCTACGACGTGGCCGACTACCGGGACGTCGACCCGCTGTTCGGCTCCCTGGCCGACGCCAAGGCGCTCATCGACGAGGCCCACGGCCACGGCCTGCGCGTCATCGTGGACGTCGTACCGAACCACACCTCCTCGGCGCACGCCTGGTTCCAGGCCGCGCTGCGCGGCGAGCGACGCGATCGGTACATCTTCCGCGACCAGCCCAACGACTGGGAGTCGATCTTCGGCGGCCCCGCCTGGACCCAGGTCGAGGACGGCCAGTGGTACCTGCACCTGTTCGACCCCGCCCAGCCCGACCTCAACTGGGACGACGACGAGGTGCGCGGCGAGTTCGAGTCGATCCTGCGCTTCTGGCTCGACCTGGGCGTGGACGGCTTCCGCGTGGACGTGGCGCACGGCATGGTCAAACCGGCCGGCCTGCCCGACATCGGCCACGCGAACCAGACCAGGATGATCGGCCGCGAGCCGGTGCCGTACTTCGACAACGACGGCGTGCACGAGATCCACCGGGCCTGGCGGCGCGTGCTCGACTCCTACCCCGGCGAGCGCATCGGCGTCGCCGAGGCGTGGGCGCCCACCGCCGAACGCCTGGCCATGTACGTCCGGCCCGACGAGCTCCACCAGGCCTTCAACTTCCACTACCTGTTCACCCCGTGGGACGCCGCCGAACTGCGCGCGGTGATCGACTCCTCGCTCGCCACGGCCGGCTCCGTGGGCGCGCCCACCACCTGGGTGTTGTCGAACCACGATGTCAAGCGGCACGTCACCCGCTACGGCAGCCTGGCCAGAGCCCGCGCCGCGGCGCTGCTGACCCTCGCGCTGCCCGGCTCGGCCTACGTCTACCAGGGCGAGGAGCTGGGCCTTCCCGAGGTGCTCGACCTGCCGGAGGAGGTGTGCCAGGACCCGCAGCGGCTGCGCGACCCCGACAGCGGGCGGGACGGCTGCCGCGTGCCGCTGCCGTGGACCCGCGAGCTCGGCTGGCGCGACCCGTGGCTGCCGATCCCGGCCGACTGGGCCGACCTCAGCGTCCAGGCCCAGGACGGCGTCACGGGCTCCACCCTGGAGCTCTACCGCGCCGCGCTGCGCCTGCGCCGCTCCCTGGACGGCGACCTGGTCTGGCACGACTCGCCCGAGGGCACACTGGTCTTCTCCCGCGGCGACGTGCTGTGCACCGTCAACCTGACCGGCGCGCCCGTCGACTTCGGCGTCGAGGGAGAGCTGCTGCTCGCCTCCGATGTCCCGGGAGCAGCCGATTCGGCCGCCTGGTGGAAAGTAAAGTGTGTTCCATGAACGGTCACGCTCGCCTAGCCGACATCGCCGCCCAGGCCGGGGTGAGTGAGGCCACGGTCAGCCGGGTGCTCAACGGCAAGCCCGGCGTCTCGGCAGGCACCCGGCAGGCGGTGATGACGGCCCTCGACCTGATGGGTTACGAGCGGCCGCCCCGGCTCAGGCAGCGCAGCAACGGGCTCATCGGGCTCGTCACGCCCGAGCTGGACAACCCGATCTTCCCGGCGTTCGCGCAGGCCATCGAGAAGGCCCTGACCCAGCACGGCTACACGCCCGTGCTGTGCACCCAGCTGCCCGGCGGCGCCCCCGAGGACGAGTTCACCGAGCTGCTGGTCGACCGCGGTGTCAGCGGCATCGTCTTCGTCTCCGGCCTGCACGCCGACACCACCGCCCGGATGGACCGCTACACCCGCCTGATCGACCGCGGCCTGCCGATCGTGCTGGTCGACGGCTACAGCGAGCACATCGACGCGCCCTTCATCTCGCCCGACGACCGCCTCGCTGCCCGGCTGGCCGTCCAGCACCTGGTCGACCTCGGCCACGAACGCGTCGGGCTCGCGCTCGGGCCGCGCCGGTTCGTCCCGGTGATCAGGAAGATCGAGGGTTACAAGCAGGCGATGGCCCACCTGCTCGGCGCCACCGACGTCGACGACCTGATCTCCCACTCGCTGTTCTCGGTCGAGGGCGGGCAGGCCGCCGCCGCGCAGCTGCTGGCCCGCGGGTGCACCGGCATCGTGTGCGCGAGCGACCTGATGGCGCTCGGCGCGATCCGCGCCTGCCGGCAGAAGGGGCTGGCGGTGCCGGGCGACGTGTCGGTGGTCGGGTTCGACGACTCGCCGCTGATCGCGTTCACCGACCCGCCGCTCACCACCGTCCGCAAGCCGATCGGGGCGATGGCCTCGGCCGCCGTGCAGACACTGCTGGAGGAGGTCAGCGGCGCGCCGGCCAAGCACGTCGAGCTGATCTTCCAGCCGGAGCTGGTCGTGCGCGGCTCCACCGGTTCCGGTCCGCTGGTCAACCGCTGACCCCGGACGCCTACTGTGAAAGGTCGGCCCACCGTTGACGCCTGACGTGCTGGTCCTCGGCGGCGCCGGGGTGGACACCACGGTCTACGTGCCCGCGCTGCCTCTGCCGTACCAGGACACCTACCACGTGCCGCCCGTCGTCGACCGCGTCGGGAACACCGGGGCCGGGGTCGCCCTCGGCTGCCACGCGCTCGGGCTCGGCGTCGCCTTCGCCGACCTCATCGGCGACGACCCGCAGGGCGCGCTGATCAGGCACGCCCTGCGCGACATCGACTGCAGATGGGGAGTGGCGCGGGCGGGCACCCGGCGCAGCGTGCTGCTCGTCGGTCCCGACGGGCGGCGCACCTCCCTGCACGACCCCAAGGTCACGCCGGGGGAGCGGCTGCCCCGCGAGCTGTACGCCGGTCCGCGCCCCAGGCACGCGCACATCTCGATCATGGACTTCTGCCGCCACGTCTACCCCGACCTCGACGGCGTCCCCATCTCCACCGACCTGCACGACTGGGACGGCGTCGCCGACTACCAGAAGGACTTCGCCTACAACTCCGACCTGGTGTTCCTGTCGGCCACCGCCCTGACCGACCCGGCGGCCACGATGCGCGACATCCTCGCCGGGGGCCGCGCCCACACCGTCGTCTGCACGCGGGGCGCGGACGGCTGCCTCGTCCTGACCCGCGACTCGGCCACCGTACGCGCCTTTCCCGCCGCGCCCCTGCCCGGCCCGGTGGCCGACAGCAACGGCGCGGGCGACGCCTTCGTCTCCGGCTTCCTGTACGGCCTCCTGAACGGCCGGACGATTCCCGAGTGCGTCGGACTGGGCGCGATCGCCGGTGCCCACGCGTGCACGGTCGAAGGCACCCACGAATCCCCGATCACCGAGAAACTGCTGCTCGGCAGGGCGTCCCAGCTCTGAGTGAGCGTGGCCGCCACGAAGGTTCGGTAGATTCGGGGCGACAAGCCATGGATTGTGAGGCAAGAGTGTCGGACGAACGCGGCCCGCAGCAGACCAGCCGGGGAAGGCGGCCTCGCGCATGGATGATCGTGCTGGCCGCTGTGGTGCTCCTGGTCGATCAGGGGTCCAAGTTCTGGGCGCTGTCGGCGTTGTCCGGCGGCGCCGAGATCACGGTGATCCCGCGGCTGCTCTCGTTGCGGCTGCTGCTCAACCCCGGCGCAGCGTTCTCCCTGGGTGAGGGCGTGACCTGGGTGTTCACGCTGGCCGCCGCCGGGGCGGTCGCCGGCATCCTGTACGCGTCCCGGCGGCTGCGCTCGCCGGCCTGGGGTGTGGTGCTGGGCGCGCTGCTCGGCGGGGCCACCTCGCACCTGCTCGACCGCCTTTTCCGCCCGCCGGCGTTCGCGCAGGGGCACGTGGTGGACTTCATCGACTACGGCGGGTTGTTCGTCGGCAACGTCGCCGACATCGCTTTGACGGGCGGGTGCGCGCTGCTGTTCCTGCTCAGCGTCAGAGGGATCCCACTGGGGGACGCTCCCGGCGAGGAACGTTCGCCTTCGACGCCTTCGACGTCCTCGACGTCGCCAGCGTCTTCGACGTCCTCGACGTCGCCAGCGTCTTCGACGTCCTCGACGTCGCCAGCGTCTTCGACGTCTTCGGCGTCGCCGACGTCTTCGACCTCCTTGAAGCCCTCGACATCCTCAGCGCCTTCGGCAGAGGATCCCGCCTGATCGGCCTGCCTGATTGGGCCGATCTGATTGAGCCTGCGTGATTGGGCCTGCCTGAGTGGGGCTGTCTGATTAGGCCTGCCTGAGCGGCTCTGCCTGATTGGGCCTGCCTGAGCGGCCCCGCTCATCGCACCTGCCTGATCGAACGGCCAGGGGCCGGGTGGTGGTGAGCCTCCGCCCGGCCTCCGGTGCGGGTCAGTTCCAGGAGCAGGGGTTTTGGCAGGCGGTGTAGGTCACCGTTCAGTCGGACGAGAAGAAGATGCGCTTGTCGTAGCTGCCGCCACAGTGGTCGCACCAGGTCTGGTAGGTGCAACCGGCGTCGGCGGTCGTCATCAGCGACGACGCCGGTGACGCTCGCAGAGCGACGGAGCTCTTCACGGAAGTCGGCCTCAGAGCGAGGTGCCGGCAACGCGCCCTCCTTCCCCCGGCGTGAACCCACCCCCTCCTGTCTTCCGATCTGGCCTGGCCTGAGGTCAGGATCGGGGCGTGATGTGCCAGATCGCGTTTCCTGCGTCGTCTGCTACCAGTAGGCGGCCGTTACCCGTGATCACGCCGACTGGTCGGCCGTACGTGGTGCTCTCGTCCCGGGATGGCTTGAAGCCGGTCAGGAAGTCCTGGGGCTTGGCACTGGGCATGCCGTTCTTGAAGGGGACGTACACGACCTTGTAGCCGACAGGATCGCCGCGGTTCCAGGAGCCGTGTTCGGTGATGAAGGCGCCGCCGCGGTAGGCCTCGGGGAACGTGGGACTCTCCGAGAACGCCAAACCGAGGGGAGCCGTGTGAGCGCCAAGGGCGTAGTCCGGGCGGAGCGCGCGAGCCACCATCTCGGGACGCCGTGGCTGCACCCGCTCGTCTACGTGCTGCCCCCAATAGCTCCACGGCCAGCCGTAGAAGTCGCCAGGGCGTACACGTGTGAAGTAGTCAGGCGCGGCATCGTCGCCCAGGAGGTCGCGTTCGTTCACGACTGTCCAGAGTGTCCTGGACTGCGGTTCGAGGGCCAGGCCATTGGGGTTTCTGAGGCCGGAGGCCAGGATGCGCTCGCCACTGCCGTCAGGGTTGATCTCCAGGATGGCGGCGCGCCGTCGCTCGGCGTCCAGGCCGTGTTCGCCCGCGTTGCTGGACGAGCCGACCGTCACGTAGAGCTTGGTGCCGTCAGGGGCGGCGAAAAGGTTACGGGTCCAGTGGTTGTTGTAGCCGCCGGCCGGCAGGTCGAGGATCTTCTTTCCCAGGGCGGTGACACGGGTCTCACCCAGCTTGTACGGAAAGCGCCAAACGCCGTCCGTGCCCGCGACGTAGAAGGCCGCCTGGGTGCCGTTGGTGGCCGCCGGACCGAGCGAGTACGGCGCGGACGCGGCCAGCAGCGCCATCCCGAACGGCTGGTTGAGGTTCTCCAGGAACACACTGCGGAAGTCGGCCACGCCGTCGCCGTCGGTGTCGCGCAGCAGCGTGATCCGGTTGGCGCTGCGTTCGGAGGTTGAGCCGTCGTTGCGGCGCAGCCAGTAGAACAGCCCCATGATCGGGGACTCCGGGTCCTTGGGCAGGGTGGCCGACTCCGCCACGAGCACATCGCCGTTGGGCAACTCGTAGAGCCAGCGGGGATGCTCCAACTCGCCCGCGAACCTGGTGACCACGAACCCGGCCGGCGCCTTGGGCGCTCTGCCGGAGGGCCAGCCGACCACGTCAGGGGCGTTGACCTTGGGGATGGGGAACGTCTCGCGTTCTCCGAGTTGGGGGTCTGAGCCCAAGTGGGCGGCTGTCTGAGGGGCTCCGCCCCGGTTCACCGCGTAGGCCGCGCCGGCCACTGCGAGGACCATGAGCAGGAGCAGCACAAGCAGGGCTCGAAGCAGTATTCGGCGTCTGGGGCGGCGCGGGGCCGTCACCGGCGCTGTCACTTCGGAGGTCGTGGACACGGGGGTGTCTCCCGGTGAGCGGCTGATCGTTGATGGATGACTGGACGGCACGTAAGAACGGCAGCCAAGGATCCGCTCCCCTCGGATAAGCTGTCCGGAGTTAACGGCCGTTAGATTTCTAACATGTGTTAAGCGCGAGGTCAATTCTGATGCTCACCCGTCACAAGATCCTGGAAGCCGGCCTGGAGGTCCTCGAGGCCGACGGCGCCCACGGCATCAGCATGCGTAAGCTGGCCAAACGTCTCGATGTGACGGCGACGGCGATCTATCACTACTTCGACGGGCGGGAGTCGCTGCTGGAGGCCATCGTGGACGAGGTGTGCAGCAAGATCGTCTCTGAAGCCCCTCGTGAAGGGGGATGGAAGGACCAACTGCGTGGCCTCATGGCCTCGATGGTCAGGCAGTCGCTGGAGCATCCCAGGGCCTCGGTCTGGTCCATCACCACGTATGCCCGGCGTGCGCCCGTGATGAGCCTCCACGAGGCCATCTTCGGAATCCTCCTGGATGCGGGCTTCCCTCCTGACCAGGCGGATCACGTGAAAGGGGCGGTGCTGCGCGTGTGCGTCGGGCATCTCGTCCTGCACGAGGCCGCCGCGAGGGACTGGACCGAACTGCCCGCCGACCGGTATCCGCACTATCACGCGGTCGAGGCTGCCCGGCTGCGGGCCGACCAGGTCGAACACTTCAAGTTCGCGCTCGACGCCGTCCTCGCCGGGTTGCCCGACCCCAGCAATGAAGGTGATTCCCCTGCTTGACCGCCTTCGAGCCACGATATGGCGGCCCGGTGAAGCCGGTGGCCGGGCGAGTTAACGAGTGTTAGAGTTCGGCTCGGCTCCGCATCCAGCCGGGTGGAGTCAGGGCGAGGGCGTTCCGATGAGTGGAGGCGTGACCATGGCCGGACGATCGCGCTGTCGGCGTGACGTGCGCGGCAGCGGTGGAACTCGTCGCGATCCCGTTCTTCGGGCACCTGAGCGATCGTGTCGCCCGCCGGCTCGTCCACGCGACCGGCGCAGCGCTGCCGGCGGTGGTGGCGTTCCCGTACTTCGTGCTGCTCAACACCGGTGTCGTGCTGGTCGTCTTCCTCACAGTCATGATCACGCAGATCCAGCACGCCATGGAGTACGGCCCGCAGGCCTCGCTCATCGCCGAGAGCTTCCCGGCCAGCCTCGGGTACGGCGGTGCGGGTCTCGGCTATCAGCTCGCCTCGATCATCGGCGGCCCGGCGCCGCTGATCGCGACATGGTTGTTGCACAACTACGGCTGGCAGGCGATAGCGATCTTCATGATCGTCGCTGCGGTGGTGGGGTTCGCCGCCGCGCTGGCTCTGCCCGACCGATCCAGGATCGACATCTGCCAGCCCTCCGCCTACAAGACGACCTGATCGATCCTTCTCTTGTCTCTCATGACGTGATAGCACCGTTGACGGATCCGGAACGACAGGAGATGGGCAAGTCATGAGCGTCGTGGTGTGCGGTGAGGCCATGCTCCTGATGCTGGCCGAGCCCGGCATCCCCTTGGAACGTGCCACGGTCTTCCGTCGCTCCCTCGCGGGCGCGGAGTCGAACGTGGCCGCGGGGCTCGCCAGGCTGGGCCATGACGTGCGCTGGCTCGGCCGGGTCGGCGCTGACCCGGCGGGCCGGGCGGTCCTGTCCATGCTCCGAGCCGAGAATGTCGACACCCGGCACGCGGTCATCGACCCCGGTGCGCCGACCGGTCTGCTGGTCCGCGACAGCCATCCCTCCCGGGCCATCGACGTGCAGTACTACCGTTCCGGGACCGCCGCGTCCAGGCTGAGGCCGGACGAGCTGACGCCGGAGATGGTGAGCGGTGCGAAGGTCGTCCACATCACGGGCATCACTCCGATGTTGTCGGATTCCGCGCACCTGGCCACCCTGCGGCTGCTGGAGCTGGCCGGGCAGGCCGGAGCGCTCGTCTCCATCGACCCGAACATCCGCTACAAGCTGGGCGAACCCGCGGCATGGCGGGAGCGGGTGGCGCCGCTCCTGGCCAGGGCGGACGTGGTGCTGGCCGGCGAGGACGAACTCGAACTGCTCCACGTCGACCCGGCGACGCTGCCCGGCCTCACGGTGGTCAAGCACCGGGACAAGTCCGCAACGTGCGCAGGGCTGCGGCAGAAGGCGTTCTCGGTGCCGGTGACCGACCCCGTGGGAGCAGGGGACGGCTTCGCCGCCGGGTTCCTGTCGGGGATGTTGCACGGTGAGTCGTACGAGGTGTGCCTGCGCGAGGCGGCGGCGGTGGCGGCGCTCGTCGTCCAGTGCGCCGCCGACACCGACGGCCTTCCGGACCGGCCGGGCCTGGATCGTGCCTTGGCCGCCTTCACCGGGCACACCGAAACGGTCCACCGATAGCTGCCAACCAGCCGATGATTCTCCGCCGCCAAGAGTGCGATCGCCGCCGAAGAACAGCCGCTGCTGATCACTGATTCGTCGAAGTCATTCGCTACCAAGCACGAGCCTGTCGAAGGCGATCGAGTACGAAGTTTGCGCCCGTCCATGAGCTGACGAGGCCAGGGCGAAGGCGGTTCGTGGGAGGCGGCCAGGGGTGGGGTGGGCAGGGCGTTGGGTGGGCAGGCGGGGATCGTGCGTCACCACGGCGGGCGGCTCGCCGTGGCCGTTCGTCGGTGAGGAGACCGAAGGAAGGAAGTCATGTACCGCTGGGAGATCGTCCAGGCTGTCACGGAGCAACGCGTGTTCGGCATCGTCAGGGCCGCCACGCCCGAGGCGGCCCTGACGTCGGCCGAGGTCGTGCTGGATGCCGGGTTGCGTGCCGTCGAGATCGCGCTCACCACGCCCCGCGCCCTCAGCGCCGTGGCAAGGCTCACCGAACAGCGGCCCGACGCGCTGGTCGGGGCGGGGACCGTCCTCGACGCGGCCGCCGCCAGAGCCGCCGTGGAGGCCGGCGCGCGCTTCCTGGTCTCGCCCAGCCTGCACCCTGAGGTGATCCGCACCGGGCACCGCTACGGCGTGCCGGTCTTCCCGGGCGTGGCCACCCCGACCGAGATCGTTCGTGCCCTGGAAGAGGGGGCGGACGCGGTCAAGATCTTCCCGGCGACGGGCGTTTCACCGGCCTGGCTGCGGGATGTGCGGGCCGCCCTTCCGCAGGCGCCCGCGATCCCCACCGGCGGCGTGACCGTGGACGATGCGCCCGAGTGGATCGCGGCCGGCGCCGTGGCCTGCGGCATGGGCTCGGCGCTGACTTCGGGCGGTCGGGGCGCCGTGGCTGCACGGGTTGCGGCGCTGCTCGCCGGGCTGGCGGGGGCCCGATGAGCGTGGAGACACTGCGGGGCCTGCACGGGCAGGTGCTCGACGGGGTCGGCCGGTCACTGGCGGGCGGGGAGATCGTGCGGGGCAGGTGCTGCGTCTGGAGGACGTCCAGGAGCGATACGGGGTGCCCCGGACCGTCGCGCGAGGCCGTCCGCGTGCTGGAGTCGAAGCGCGTGGTCACTAGCCGGCCTCGTGCCGGGGTCATCGTACGGCCGATGAGTGCCTGGAACCTTTATGATCCCCAGGTGATCCGCTGGCGGCCGGCCTCGCCGGGGCGTGAGGCGCAGCTGCGTGAGCTGGCCGAGCTGCGCGCCGCGGTCGAGCCTGCCGCCGCCGCGCTGACCGCGTCCAGGCACGACCCCCGCGTGCGGGACGAGCTCACCACCCACGCCCGCGCCATGGACACCGCCGCTCGCGAAGGTGACGGCCAGGCCTACGTGACGGCGGACGCCGCCTTCCACCGGGTGTTGCTGACCGAGTCGGGCAGCGGCATGTTCGCCCAGCTCGCCGAGGTGACCGAGGTGCTGCTCGAAGCCAGGCGGGAGCTGCTGCTCCTGCCCGTACGTCTGGAGACGACCGCCATCGGACTCCGCCACGAGTTCGCCGAAGCGGTCGTCGCCGGACGGGCTGCCGGGGCGGCGCAGGCCGCTGCGGCCATCCTCGGGCGGGCCCGCGCCGAGGTCGAGCAGATCCTGGCAGACAGCCGAGAGCACGTCACGGAGGTTCCCCGATGAGTGTCGCCGTCCACGTCGGCCCTGAGCCGGTCCCCATGTTGGTCGACGCCGTACGGCGGTCGGGCGGCAGCGTCGTGCCGCTGGAGGAGGCCGAGGCGATCGTCTACTACGGCCGCGGCGGCCCCGAGGAGCTGCGGCCCATGATTCATGACGGCATCCGGTGGGTGCAGCTTCCTGCGGCGGGGGTCGAGCGGTACGCCGAGGCCGGAGTGATCACTGATGAGCCCGTCTTCACCGCCGCCACCGGCTCCTACGGCGTGCCCGTCGCCGAGCACGCGCTCGCGCTCATGCTGGCCGCGGCCCGCAACCTGCCCCGGCTGGCCAGGGCCACCGAGTGGGGGAGGAACGAGTCGAGGGAGTTCGCCGGCTCGACCGTCGCGATCATCGGTTGTGGCGGCATCGGGCGGGCGCTCATCAGGATGCTGGAGCCGTTCGGCTGTCCGGTGATCGCGGTCACCGACAGCGGCCGGGCGCCCGGTGCGCACCGGATCCTGCCCCGTGACCGGTATCGGGAGGCGTTGCCGGAGGCCGCGTACGTCGTCCTCGCCGCTGCGACGACGCCGAGCACCAAGGGCATGATCGCGGCTTCCGAGCTTGACCTGATGCGTACGGACGCCTGGCTGGTCAACATCGCCCGGGGCGCGCTCGTCGTGACCGACGACCTGGTGACGGCGCTGCGCGAGAGGCGGATCGGTGGTGCCGCGCTGGACGTCACCGACCCCGAGCCGCTGCCGTCCGGGCACCCGTTGTGGCACATGGAGAACGTGCTGATCACGCCGCACACGGCGAATCCGTCGTCGTCCTACTGGCGCGGCCTGGCCGAGCGAGTGGCCGCGAACGTGCGCCACTTCGCCGACGGGGCCCCGATGGAAGGGGTGGTGTCGCCGGAGCAGGGGTTCTGAGGGGGGGCAGGGCCGTGGGCATCATCGGAACTGGGAAGTGCCCTTGTCGCGAGTCGTGACTTCTTGTCCGGTGTCCTGCGTTCCCGACTGACGTCGCGATCACGCTGCCAATGGACCAAGGCCTGGTTGGAGAGGGCTCGGCGTGGGGCTGTTGGTCTGTGCGGGGTGGGGATGGGTGGCGGTCCAGAGGGCCGTTTTGTTGGGTGTGATGGCTGGTTGATGGGCAGCCCCAGGGCTACTTACGCCCCAGGGCTGCTTACGGCCTCAGGGCTACTTACGCTCCAGTGCTACTTATGCCTCAGGACTACTTATGCCCCAGGGCTCACCTGCGTTGCTGGCTGGTTCAGGGTTGCTTGTGTTCTGGCGCTGGAGGGCTGAGTCGCTGGCTGGCTCAGGGCTACTCCGGCTCTGCGGCTTATACCTGAGTCGCTGGTTGGCCCACGGTTGTTCCCGCTCGCAGGCCATGCCCGAGTTGTGGGCCGGCTTAGGGCTGCTTGTGTGCTGGCGTTCAGGTTTGAGTCGCTGGTCAGCTCAGGGTTATGCGGGCTCCGGCGCTCAGGCCTGAGTCGTGGACTTCGAGGCCCGCGGGCTCGGCGCTTTTCGGCAGGTCGAACACCAGTGTGCCGGTGAAGGACTGGCCGGGGGCGATGCGGACCGGGGTGATCTCGGCGCCGCTCTTGTCCAGGAGCCTGCTGCCGCCGTGCAGGGCCTCGTCCTCGTCGATCAGCTTCTGCTGGCCGGGGTAGAGGACGCGGGCGTCGGGGCCGACGTTGTTCACCTTCACCGTGACCTGGCAGGTGCGGCGGGAGGCGGACTTCGCGGGTTGGGGGCACTTTGTGCCGGTTACCGCGAACTTCAGCTTTCCGTCCTGTACCGGGCCTTCATCGCCTATGGCGGGGGAGCGGAAGATCCACGCCAGGGTGGCCAGGACCACCACGAACAGGACGATCACGATGACCAGCGCGGTCATGCAGCCGGTGAACACGCCGCGCTTGCGGCGCACAGGCGGGTACACGGGCAACGGGCCCTGGCCCGTGGCGTGCGGCGGTAGCGGGCCCTGGCCGGTGGTGTGCGGCGGTAGCGGGCCCTGGCCGGTGGTCTGGTGGTGGGGGAGCGGGATGTTCCCGGTCCGGTCGACGGGGGGCGGCATCTGTGGCGCGCGAGGTCCCGGGTGCTCCGTGGGGGCGGGCATGGGCGGGCGAGGGCCCGTGCGTTCGGCCGGGGAGGGCATGTGCGGCGGACGCGGTCCGGTGCGCTCGGCCGGCGAGGGCATGGGCGGGCGGGGGCCGGTGCGTTCGGCGGGGGAAGGCACGTGCGGTGGGCGCATGCCGGTGTGCTCGGTCGCGGGAGGCATCTGGGCGGCGTGGGGTGCCGCGGGGTCGGCCGCGGATGGGGGCTGCGGTGTGCCTGACCCAGGGTGGTCTGCCGGGATGGGCATGGGCGGGCGAGGGCCCGTGCGTTCGGCCGGGGAGGGCATGTGCGGTGGACGCGGGCCCGTACGCTCGGCGGAAGGCGGCATCGCGGTGCCCGCCGCCGTGCGTTCGGCCGCGGGTGGCATCGGAGGGTGCGACCCCGTGCGTTCGGCCGCGGGCATCGGAACGGCGGATCCCGGGCGATCAGCTGCGGGTGGCATCGGAACGGGGGATCCCGGGCGATCAGCCGCGGGGGGCATGGGGGAGCGGGACCCCGTCCGGTCGGCGGACGGGGGCATCGGAGGGCGCGAGCCCGGCGCGGAGGGCATCGGAGGGCGAGGCCCCGTGCGTTCCGCAGGGGGAAGCAGGTGGGGGGAGCCCGTGCGCTCCGCAGGTGAGGGCGGGTGCGGAGGGCCCGTGCGTTCGGCAGGTGGGGGGAGGTGTGGATGGCCGGTGCGTTCGGCGGGTGGGGGGGTGTGGCCGAGGGGGCGGAACTCTGAGGGGTTCCATGCGTTCGTCAGGTGTTCGGTGGCCGCCAGCTGGGCCGCGGGCTCGTCGGCCGCGCCCACCAGTTCCAGCAGGAGCTGCTTGGCCGCGGGCCGGCGCGCCGGGTCGGGGTGGATGGCCGCGGCGACCAGCCGGTCCAGGGGGGCGGGCAGGCCGCGCAGGTCCGGCGGCGCGGTACGGGCCCGCGCCGCCATCACGTACGCGTCCCCCTCGCCGAACGGATGCCCGCCGAGCCCCGCGTACGCGATCAGCGAGCCCCAGGCGAACACGTCGCCGGCCGGGCTGGTGTGGCCCTCGAAGACCTGCTCGGGAGCGATCCATCCGGGCGTGCCCATCACCATGCCGGCGTTCGTGTGCCGGGACGCGACGTGCGTGGAGCGCGCCAGGCCGAAGTCGATCACCCGCGGCCCGGCCAGGGTCAGCATGACGTTGGCCGGCTTGAGGTCGCGGTGGACGAGCCCCGCGGCGTGGATGGCGGTCAGCGCCGCCGCCACGCCCACGGCCGCCGAGTGCAGCACCGACGGCGGCAGCGCGCCGTGCTCGATCAGCTGGTCTTCCAGCGAGATGCCGTCGATGTACTCGGTGACCAGGTAGAGCACGCCACGGTCCTCGCCGTGGTCGAGCACCCGCGCGGTGCAGAACGAGGCCACCTTGCGCGCGTTGGACACCTCTTCGTGGAAACGCGCCCGGTAGACCGGGTCGGCCGTGTAGTCACGCCTGATGGCCTTGAGCGCCACCTTGACCCCGTCGGCGCCCCTGGCGAGATAGACGGTGCCCATGCCGCCCGAGCCGAGACGGCTCAACAGCTCGTAGGGGCCGATCGCCGGCGGATCCTCAGGCTTCAGCGGAGTGCCTGCCGAGCGCCCCACGGTCGCCGTCCTCTCGCCGTCGTCATCCCGTCGCAAACCGAACCGTTTCTTCCGCCGGTACGCCTTTTTCCACCCCAGACTCTAACGGAGAAGCCGCGGCCCGGTGGCGACGAAGCCCGGTCAGCTCTGGCCCGGACGCCGCTTCAGCGGGCGCATCGTCACCCGCAGGCGGGCGGCGTTGAGCGTCGGGGGCAGCGGGCGGTGCGGGGACAGCGGCCGGCCGGACGCCTTCGGGCGGGCCGAGGCCAGGATCCCGCCCAGGAAGGCCGTGCCGACGCCGAGCATCAGGTGCACGCCGTCGCAGCGCGGCAGGGCCCACCATTCGCCGGCGGCGGTGCCGTCGAGCCAGATCTCGGGGGCGAAGGAGTCGGCGTAGTGCAGGCGGGGGCTGCGCTGGTGGGGGGCGAACGGGAGGATCACGTGGGTGCCGGTGGGCACCGGGACGCCGTACCAGTCGGTCTCCTCGGTGGTGAGGCGGGACAGGGCCGGGACCGGCGGCCACAGGCGCAGGCCCTCGCGCAGGCAGGCGCGCAGGTAGTCGGGGTCGGCGCGGGCGCACTTGCGCTGGACGGGGTAGGTCGCCAGCAGCGCGAGGGTGCGCATGAGGCTGCCGGCGGTCACGCTGAAACCGAGCAGCCAGAACGCCGCCTGCCGCAGGCCGCGCGCCTCCGGGCCGCTGGTCTCGGCGAGCAGGCCGGCGAGGGTGCCGGGCTCGGCGCGGCGCAGGTGGTCGAGGATGCGGGCGTCGTAGCGGCCGGACAGGATCTCCTGGCGGCGTCTGGCACGTCCTCTGCCTGCCCGTCTGACCTGGGCGAGCAGGGCGCTCAGCTCCTCGTCGCCGGCCGCGCCGGCGCCGTAGACGCACCGCCGCGCCACCCGCTGCCAGCACGACTCCAGCCGGGCGTAGTCGATCACGCCGTCCGTCAGCGCGGCCGCCTCCTGCCGGGCCACCTCCGCGAACGCCGGCCGCAGCACGTCGTAGGGCAGGCCGGCGGCCCGTTCGCGCACGGTGGGGACGAAGGCGGGCTCGGACAACACACGTTCGGCGTCCCGCTGGGACAGCACCACCAGGGCCGTGCGGCGCGGGCCGCGCACGAGCACGGGACGGCCGCCGTACCGGACGTGCAGGCCGGTCAGCAGGGAGCGGGAGCGCAGCAGGTCGAGTCCGGCCGTCAGGTGCGGCGTGCCCGGCGGCAGGAGTGCGCCGGCCAGGCGCAGGCTCTCCAGCACGGTGGCCCTGTGCAGGCCTCTAGGCACGCGTGGCCTCCCCCTCGCCGGTCGGCCTCCGCGTGCGCGGGACGGGCCCGGCCTCCCCTTCTCCGGCCGGCGTCGACTTGCCCTGGGGCGTCCGGGTCTTCCCGTCTCCGGTGGGCGTCCGCGTGTCCCGGGTCTTCTCGTCTCCGGTGGGCCTCTGTGTGCTCGGGGTCGTCCGGGGCTGAGATGGCCGGGCCGTGGGCGCCTCCTCGGGGGCCGGAACGGGAAGGAAGTTCATGGGGTCATGCGATCGCCCGTCCGCCAGGCGCGCAAGCGGGGGTCTCGCTGGGCGGAACGTTTTCGGGCCGCGCTCTGTGGAGCGTTCCAGGAGCCGGAACACCTCAGGCCACCACCAGCGCGGCCGAGATCGCCTGCGCCGCGCCGCGTACGGTGAGGCCCAGCCGGGCCAGCGGCGCGGACGGGCCGGGCGTCGCCACCCCACCGACATGCAGACGCCGCCGCCCGGCCCGAACACCGGCGCGGCCACGCACGACACGCCCTCGGTGTACTCCTCCTGGGCGTAGGCCACGCCGTACCGGCGGACCTGGGCCAGCTCCCGCTCCAGCGTGGCCACGCCGGTGATCGTGCGGCTGGTCAGCCGCTCGAAGCCGCCCTGTCCGAGCACCTCCTCGCGCAGCCCGCTGTCGAAGGCCAGCAGCGCCTTGCCGGTCGCGGTGCAGTGCAGCGGCGCGAGGTCGGTGCCGTCGGAGCGGGACCGGACGCGGTCGTGGCCGTACAGGCGCTCGACGTAGCGGGCCTCCAGGCCGGCGGGCACGGCCAGGTTGACGGTCTGGCGGGTCGTCTCCTGCAGGCAGAGCAGGTACGGCAACACCACCCGCCGCGACCCGGGGATGCGGTTGCGGGCGATGCCGGCCATCGTCTCCAGCTGCAGGCCGGGCAGGTAGCCGGTGCCCACCCGCCGGGCCAGTTCGCGTGCGCACAACACGCCCAGGATCCGGTGGGCCGTGGACTTGGGCAGGCCCGTGCTCCGGCTGAGCTGGGCCAGGCTGATCGGCCGGGGGGCGGCGCTCAGCGCGAGGAGGATGTCGATGCCCCGCTCCAGGCTCCCGATCGGCGTCACCGGACGCGTGAGGTGTTCCTGGCGGGCCGTTTGCAGCGGCATGGTGCTCCCTTTCGCTCTCCGAGGAGCGGATGGGGCTTCCCGGGGCTACGGCTTGGCATTCCTTGCCCTACCCCGCCGTCGCGGTCCGAATACCGGGTTCGGCGCAGGCTGATGATCTCGGCGTGCCCGGAAAGGGCCACTTCAGCGGGGGTTCTGGGATATAAGTCCAGACTTGCGGCATATGCGGCCAGGCCGCCGGGCGCGCGTCGGCGGCTTCGAGAGCATCGCGGGAGGACGTCAGGCTGACCTCGCCGGTCCTCGCCGGTCCTCGCCGGTCCTCGCCGTTGCGCGCCGCAGCACCCGCGCGGCCGCCGCCGGCCCTGCCGGAGGCCTTGCGCGGACACCTCCGCCGCCGAGCGAACCCCGAGCGGCCCCTGAGCGGATCCCGAGCGGACGCTGAGCGGGCCCCGAGCGGACGCTGAGCGGGCCCCCAGCAGCGCGAGCGGGGGCCGTCGTTCCGGGCAGCACACACCGCCGGGCGCTCGCACCGGCGAGCCGTCCCGCCGGCGAACCGGGCCTGCGTGCGACGAAGCGCGCCGTTCCCAAGACAGCCGCACGCGCGCCCGTCACCGAGCGCGCGCAGTCACGGCGAGGCCAAGGCCCCCACCGGTGAGAACCTACCGGGGCAGAGCCGCCGCGGCGGCGGCGAGCTTCTCCACGCGGGCCCAGTCGCCCGCGGCCAGCGCGTCGGCCGGGGTGAGCCAGCTTCCGCCCACGCAGCCCACGTTCGGCAGCCGCAGGTAGTCGGCCGCGCTCTCGGCCCGGATCCCGCCGGTCGGGCAGAACCGCACGTCCGGCAGCGGCCCGGCCAGCGACTTCAGGTACGCGACGCCGCCCGCCGCCTCGGCCGGGAAGAACTTCAGCTCCTTGATGCCGCGCTCGGCCAGCGCCATCACCTCCGAGACGGTGGCCGCGCCCGGCAGGTACGGCACGCCGCTGGACTCCAGCGCCTCCACCAGCGACAACGTCGTGCCCGGCGAGACCAGGAACCGGGATCCGGCCGCCACGGCCGCCGAGATGTCGGCGGTGGTGCGGATCGTGCCGGCGCCGACCGTCGCCCCCGGCACCTCGGCGGCGATCCGCTCGATCGCTCCGAGCGCGGCCGGCGTGCGCAGCGTCACCTCGATGACGGGCAGCCCGCCCGCCACGAGAGCCTCGGCCATCGGCACGGCGGTCGCCACGTCGTCGATCACCACGACGGGGATCACGGGGGCGAGGTCGAGCAAGCTCATCAGAGTCTTCTCCTCATCGGCCGGGGTCACGGCCGTCTAGTGGTGATCAGGGTGGGCCTCAGCCCACGAGTTCGGTGGTGGCCCGCCCGCGCAGCCAGGCGGCCGCGCCGGTGAGCGCCGGCTGGGGCGCGACGATCAGCGTGGTGGAGATCGCCTCCAGGTATCCGGGCATGTCGGGATTGCCGACGAACCGGGCACGGAAGCCGCTGGTCCGCACCCGTTCCACGATACGGGGCAGCACCCCGCCGCCCAGGTAGACCCCGCCCCTGGCGCCCAGGGTGAGCGCCACGTTCCCGGCGAAGCTGCCCAGCATCTCGCAGAACACCTCGACGGTCTCCGCGCAGAGCGAGTCGTCGAGCCGGGCCACGATGTCGGAGGCGTTCAGGTCGGGCGCGGTCACGCCGTTGACCTTGGCCAGCGCCCGGTGCAGGCGTACCAGGCCGGGGCCGGACAGCAGGTGCTCGGCCACGACGTGCGGCAGCCCCTCGGCCTGCAGCACCCGGACGATCTCCAGCTCGCGCCGGTCGATCACCGGCACCGTGACGTGCCCGCCCTCACCCGGGACGGGCGTCCAGCCCCGGTCGGTGGGCACGAGCCCGCCGACGCCGAGCCCGGTCCCGGGGCCCAGCACGGCCTTGACGCCGTGGGAGGGCTCGGGCCCGCCCAGGGACACCAGGTCGGGGCCCTCCAGGTGGGGCAGCGACACGGCCAGCGCCTCGAAGTCGTTGAGCAGCACCGCGTACGGGATGCCCAGGTCGCGTACGGACCCGGCCCACGCCGAGTTCGTCAGCCGGTAGCGGTCGCCGTCGATCGGCCCGGCCAGCGCCAGGCACGCCGCGCCCGGCCGCGCCCCGCCCGCGTGCTCGGCGAGGTAGGCGTCGACGGCGTCGGGCAGGGTGGGGTAGGCGGAGCCGGCCAGCACCGCGACGTTCGAGGGCCGGGCCTGCGGCGAGGTGACCAGCCCGAACCGGGCGTTGGTCCCCCCGATGTCGGCGACCAGCCACGGAAGGTCAAAGGCACTCATCTCACACCTCCGATGCTCACGCCTCCGATGCCCACGACGACGGGGCCAAGATCGTACGCCGTCGTCACCGGAAGGATGCCACGCACGCTCACCGGCTCCGCCCGGCGGCCCGCGTGCTCACGGGCGCGCCGCTCTCCAGGTGGGAGGCGCCCGCCTCGGCGGGGAAGCCCAGCCCGGGGCCGTGGTGCGGCGACTCGGCGCCGCTCACCCCGAAGATCCCGGCGCCCTGCTCGGCGTGCCCGGCCATGCGGCGGAACGTGGCGAACAGCTCGCGTCCCGTGCCGACCCACTCCGCGTCGCTCAGCGGCCGGCCCTCGGGCGTGCGCCGGGCCAGCTCCTCGGCCGGCACCAGCAGCTCCAGCGTCCCGGCGGCCGAGTCGAGCCTGATCACGTCGCCGTCGCGGACGATCGCGATCGGACCGCCGTCGGCGGCCTCGGGCGACAGGTGGATGGCCGCGGGGACCTTGCCCGACGCGCCCGACATGCGGCCGTCGGTGACGATCGCCACCCGCTGCCCGCGGTCGAGCAGCACGGCCATCGGCGGCGTGAGCTTGTGCAGCTCGGGCATGCCGTTGGCGCTGGGGCCCTGGTAGCGGATGACGGCCACGAAGTCCTGGCCGTCCAGCTCGCCGGCCTCGAAGGCGCGCAGCAGGTCGAGCTGGTCGTCGAACACCTTGGCCGGGGCCTCGATCACCAGGTGCTCGGGCTTGACCGCCGACACCTTGCTGACGGCCCGGCCGAGGTTGCCCTCGACCATGTGGATGCCGCCGTCGGCCGAGAACGGCTCGGCGACCGGGCGCAGCACGTCGCGGTCCTTGCTGCCGCCCGTGACCGGCTCCCAGACCAGCTCGCCGTCCACCAGCGAGGGCGCCTGGCGGTAGCGGTCGAGGCCGGGGCCGGCGACGGTCAGCACGTCGCCGTGGAGCAGGCCCTCGTCCAGCAGGTCGCCGATGAGCACCTGCATGCCGCCGGCGTCGCGGAAGTGGTTCACGTCCGCCTGGCCGTTGGGGTAGATCTTGGTCAGCGACGGCACGACGCGCGACAGGCAGGCCAGGTCGTCCCAGGTCAGCACGATGCCCGCGGCGGCGGCCATGGCGACCAGGTGCAGCGTGTGGTTGGTGGAGCCGCCGGTGGCCAGCAGCGCCACACAGGCGTTCACGATCGACTTCTCGTCCACCAGCTCGCCGATCGGCGTGTACTCCGGGCCGTGGGCGGTGATCTCCACCGCGCGGCGGCCGGCCGCCTCGGTCAGGGCGTGGCGCAGCTCGGTGTGCGGGTTGACGAACGTCGAGCCGGGCAGGTGCAGGCCCATGACCTCCATCAGCGCCTGGTTGGAGTTGGCGGTGCCGTAGAAGGTGCAGGTGCCGGGGGAGTGGTAGGACTTGGCCTCGGCGTCCAGCAGCTCCGCCCGTCCGACCTTGCCCTCGGCGAAGAGCTGGCGGGTGCGCGCCTTGACCTTGTTGGGCAGGCCGGAGGTCATCGGCCCGGCCGGCACGAAGATCGCCGGCAGGTGCCCGAAGTG
Organism: Nonomuraea sp. NPDC049624; assembly: GCF_040675255.1. Classification (NCBI taxonomy): domain Bacteria; kingdom Bacillati; phylum Actinomycetota; class Actinomycetes; order Streptosporangiales; family Streptosporangiaceae; genus Nonomuraea; species Nonomuraea sp. NPDC049624. The sequence continues at coordinate 979,215 of NZ_JBFAOR010000003.1, forward strand.
CAGCGCGCCGATGAACAGGCCCGGCACGATCTTGTCGCAGACGCCCAGCAGCAGCGACGCGTCGAACATGTCGTGCGACAGCGCGATGGCGGCCGCCATGGCGATCACGTCGCGGCTGTAGAGGGACAGCTCCATGCCGGCGCGGCCCTGCGTGATGCCGTCGCACATCGCGGGCACACCGCCGGCGACCTGCGCCACGCCGCCCGCCCTGCGCACCGCCGCCTTCAGCTCGGGCGGGTAGGTCTCGTACGGCTGGTGGGCGGAGAGCATGTCGTTGTAGCTCGTCACGATCGCCACGCCGGGTTTGGCCGTGCCTCGCAACAAGGGCTTGTCCTCATCGGAGGCGGCGGCGAACCCGTGCGCCAGGTTCGCGCAGCCCAGGTGGGCGCGCGCCGGGCCCTTGGCCCGCGCCGCCTCGCCGTCGCGCCGGATCCGCGCCAGGTAGGCGGTACGGCTGGCCGCGCTGCGCTCGGCGATCCGATCGGTGATCTCCTGGATGACGGAATTCACAGGTCTTCCTCCTCGTGCCAGGCGCGACCGCTGCGGCCGAGCAGTTCGTGGGCCCCGGCGGGGCCGGTGGTTCCTGCGGGGTAGGGCTCGGGCAGGTCGGCGGAGGACTCCCAGGCCGCCAGGATCGGATCGATCCAGCGCCAGGCCGCCTCCACCTCGTCACGCCGCATGAACAGCGTCGGGTTGCCCGCCAGCACGTCGGTCAGCAGCCGCTCGTAGGCCTCCGGCACCCGCGCGGTGAACGTCTTGCCGAAGCTGAGCGACAGCGGCACCGGCTTCAGCGTCACCTCGCCCGCGCCCGGCTCCTTGGCCATGATGTGCAGCTCGATGCCCTCCTCGGGCTGCAGCCGCAGCACCAGGCGGTTGGGCGTGCCGCCGGGGAAGATGGAGTGCGGCACGTCCTTGAACTGCACCACGATCTCCGACCGCCGGTACGGCATACGCTTGCCGGTCCGCAGGTAGAACGGCACCCCCGCCCAGCGCCAGTTCTTGATCTCGGCCCGGATCGCGGTGAACGTCTCCACCCGCCGCGAGGCCTCGGTCGTCGGCGTGGAGGCGGGCTCGTCCAGGTAGGACGGCATGCCGCCGGCCTCGGTGTACTGGCCGCGCACGGTGAACCGGTCCACCTCGGTCCCCACGATCGGCCGCAGCGACTGCAGCACCTTGACCTTCTCGTCCCGGATGGACTCGCGGTCGTTGCGCGACGGCGGTTCCATCGCGGTCAGCGTGAGGAGCTGGAGCAGGTGGTTCTGCACCATGTCGCGCAGCGCGCCCGCGTGGTCGTAGTAGCCGCGCCGTCCCGGCGTGCCGACGGTCTCGGCGGCGGTGATCTGGACGTGGTCGATCCACAACGAGTTCCAGATCGGCTCGAGGAAGGCGTTGGCGAAGCGCAGGACCAGCAGGTTCTGCACCGTCTCCTTGCCCAGGTAGTGGTCGATGCGGAAGATCTGGCGCTCGTCGAAGATGGCGCCGACCTCGTCGTTGATCCGCTGGGCGCTGGGCAGGTCGCGGCCGAGCGGCTTCTCCAGCACCACCCGCGAGAGCGGGGTGACCAGGCCGGCCTCCTCCAGCTCGCGGCAGAAGGGGCCGAACGTCATCGGCGGGCTGGCCAGGTAGAACACCCGGTCGCGCTGCTCGTGACCGGCCAGCAGCCTGGTCAGCGCGCCCCAGCCCGACTTGTCCTCGCCGCCGACGTCCACCGAGACGTGGTGCAGGCGGCCCAGGAAGCGCTGCCAGACGGCGGGGTCGTCCACGGGGACCTGGTCGCGTACCTCGGCGTCCACCTTGCCGCGGAAGTCGGCGTCGGTCAGCCCGCCCCGGGACATGGCGATGACGCGGGTCTCGGGGGACAGCCGGCCGTCCCTGTCGCTGTGGTAGAGCGCCGGGATCAGCTTGCGCATGGACAGGTCGCCGGTCCCGCCGAAGACGACGAGATCGGCGGTATGGGCGGGGCTGGCGGTCGAGAGGGGGGACAAGGCGAAGCTCCGTTGATCTACCAAGGAAGGACAGAACGGACACTAACGAGAGTTTGGGTCGTGCACAAGCAGGGTTTTGGCATCTGAGATGAAAAAGTCTTCACTTTTCATTACCGAAGCCCATGTGATTCACTTGGCCGATGCCTCGACGTACCGCCGCGACCCTCGCCACGAGTGGCGAGGTGCTCCGCCTCATCCGCACAGGTGAGGCCGTCACGCGCGCCGACCTCGGCCGGGTGACCGGTCTGTCGCGCCCGGCGGTGCAACTGCGCGTCGGCGAGCTGCTCGACCGCGGCCTGGTCGTCGAGCGCACCGACGCCCCCTCGACCGGCGGGCGCCCGCCGGTCCGGCTGGAGTTCAACGCCGGGGGCGGCGTCGTCCTGGTCGCCGCGCTGGGCGCGAGCCGCACCCGGGTCGCGGTCTGCGACCTGGCCGGGCGCGAGCTGGCCGGCCGCGACTTCTTCATCGACGTCGAGCAGGGCCCCGACGTCGTGCTCCCGCTGCTCATGGACACCTGGGACGAACTGCTCGGCGACCGCCCCCGCTCCTGCGTCAGGGGCGTCGGCATGGGCGTGCCCGCCACCGTCGAGTTCGCCCAGGGCCGCACCGAGAGCGCCCGGGTGATGGCCTCGTGGACCGGCGTGGTCATCCCGCCGATCATCCGCGAGCGGTTCCCCGTGCCGGTGCTCGTCGACAACGACGTCAACGTGCTGGCCATCGGCGAGCACCGCGGCGCCTACCCCGACCTCGGCGACCTCATGTTCGTGAAGGTCTCCACCCGCATCGGCGCGGGCGTGATCGCCGGCGGCGAGATCCTGCGCGGCGCGCTCGGCGCGGCCGGCGAGATCGGCCACATCCCCGTGCTCGACGGCGGCGGCGTGCTCTGCCGCTGCGGCAACACCGACTGCGTCGACTCCGTCGCCAGCGGCACCGCGCTGCTGCGCGACCTGCGCGAGGCGGGCAAGGACGTCGGCACCATCGCCGACGTGACCGCCCTGGTCCGCGCGGGCGACGCCGAGACGATGGCCATCGTGCGCACGGCCGGCCGCCGCATCGGCGAGGTGCTGGCCGGGGCGGTCAACATCCTCAACCCCTCGGTCGTGGTGCTCGGCGGCGACATGGCCGAGGCGTTCGGCCCGCTGGTGTCGAGCATCCGCGAGGTCGTCTACCGCCGCTCCACCGCCCTGGCCACCCGGCGGCTGCGCATCGAGCCGAGCCGGCTCGGCGCGGGCGCGGGCATCAGCGGCTGCGCCGTGATGGTGCTCGACCACGTGCTCTCGCCCGAGGCGGTCGACGAGACGATGACGGTCTCGACGCTGCGCCGCGAGCGCGGGCTGGCCGGCGCCGGCTAGAGGTCCCAGCGCGGTTCGGGGCTCTCCCGCACCACGCCGTCCGCGCCGAAGATCAGGTGGCGGTCCAGGTCGTCGGCGAACCAGCGGTCGTGGGTGACCGCCAGCACCGTGCCGGCGAAGCCGTCCAGGCCCTCCTGCAACGCCTGCGCGCTGGCCAGGTCGAGGTTGTCGGTCGGCTCGTCGAGCAGCAGCAGCGTCGCCCCCGACAGCTCCAGCAGCAGGATCTGCAGCCGTGCCTGCTGGCCGCCGGACAACGTCTCGAACCGCTGCCCGCCCGCCGGGGCCAGCTCGTAGCGGGCCAGCGCGGCCATGGCGTCGTTCCTGGTCAGCGCGAACGTCTCCGACACCAGCTCGGCGACGGGCCGACCGTGCAGGTCGGGCCGCAGGTGGGTCTGCGCGAAGTGGCCGGGCACCACGCGGGCGCCCAGGCGGGCCACGCCGGTGTGCGCGACGGGCTCGCCGGCCAGCAGGCGCAGGAAGTGGCTCTTGCCGGTGCCGTTGAGGCCGAGCACGCCGACCCGCTCGCCGTAGGCCACCTCGGCCGAGAAGGGCCGCACCAGACCGGTCAGCTCCAGATCCACGCACGTCACGGCCCGCTTCCCGGTACGCCCGCCGCGCAGCCGCATCCGTACGTTCTGCTCCTTCGGCGGCCGGCTCGGCGGCCCGGCCCGCTCGAAGCGCTCCAGCCGGGACACCGCCGACCGGTACGCCCCCGCCAGCGCGTCGTTGTTCGCCGACCGCTGCCGCAGCACGTGCACCAGCCGGCGCAGCCGGGCCCGCTCGTCCTCCCAGCGTCGCCGCCGCTCCTCCAGGCGCTCGCCGCGCCGCCTGCGGGCCTCGGCGTAACCGGCGAAGCCGCCGCCGTGCACCCACACCTCGCGGCCCTCGACGGTGACGACGCGGTCGGCCGCCTCGGCCAGCAGCCGCCGGTCGTGCGAGACCAGCAGCACGGTCTTGGCCGAGCTCCTGATCGCCCGCTCCAGCCACTGCTTGGCCGGCACGTCGAGGTAGTTGTCCGGCTCGTCGAGCAGCAGGATCTCGTCGGGGCCGCGCAGCAGCGCCGCCAGCATCAGCCGTTTCTGCTCGCCGCCGGACAGCGTGGCCAGCCCCCGGCCGGCGACCTGTTCGTAGGGCAGCCCGAGCGCCTCGGTCGCGCACGCGTCCCACACCACCTCCAGCTCGTAGCCGCCCACGTCGGCGTAGTCGGCGACGGCCTGGGCGTAGGCGAGCTGGCGGGGCTCGTCGTCGCACAGCGCGATCGCCGCCTCGGCGCGGGCCAGCTCGGCCGCGGCCGCCCGCACCCGCGCGGGCGCGACGCCCAGCAGCAGGTCGCGCACGCTGCCGGTGCCGAGGAACTGCCGCATCACCCCGACGCCGCCGCCGGTGGTGATGCGCCCGTCGTCGGGCCGCAGGTCGCCCGCGATCAGCCGGAGCAGCGTCGTCTTGCCCGCGCCGTTGGGGCCGACCAGCGCCGCCTTGGCGCCGTCGCCCACCTTGAACGACGCCTCCAGCAGCAGCGGACGCCCGTCCGGCAGCAGGTACGTCACGCCGCTCACCTCGATATGACCCATGTTCCATTACTAGACCATCGATCCGGTTCGCGTACAACGTATTATCCGTCGTGTGGACAACGTTTGGGTTCGCCCCCGCAAGGACGCCAAGCCGAGGCTGACGCTCGACCGGATCGTCGCCGAGGCCGTCGCGCTGCTCGACGAGGAGGGCGTGGCCCGGCTGACCATGCGCCGCCTGGCCGAACGCCTCGACACGGGCTCGACCACCCTCTACTGGCACGTCCGGACCAAGGAGGACGTGCTGGACCTGGCGCTCGACGCCGTCTTCGGCGAGGTGCCGCTCCCCGGCGGGCACGACGACTGGCGGGCCGCCGCGCGCGACCTGATGAACGGCTGGCGCGCCGCCCTGCTGCGCCACCCCTGGTCGGCCACCATCCTCGACCGCCCGCTCCTGGGCCCCAACGCCCTGGAACGCACCGACTTCCTCTACCGCACCCTGTCCGGGGCCGGCCTGGACGGCCCGCAGGCCGCCTACAGCCTGTCCAACTACGTCATGGGCTCGGTCATCATGCAGGTCACCTGGCAGCGCCGCGAAGGGCTCGACACCGACGCGTTCCTGCGCGAGCGGGCCGCCAGCTACCCGGCGCTGGCCGAGCACGGCCTCGGCCACGACTGGGACGCCACCTTCGCCACGGGCCTCGGCTACCTGTTGCGCGGCATGACGCACGACGCCGCCTGAACCGCCCGCAGCGGGCCGTCAGCAGCCGTCGCACATCCGGCGACGGGCGGTCATCCCCTGGGCTTGTGGGTCCTGGACGGGTGGCGGCCCGGCGGCGTGCCGTGCGGGTGTGACGACGGAGTCGCCGCCGGATCGCCGCTCCAGGACGGCGTCGGCGCAGTGCTGGGGCGAGAGCCGTGCGAGGGCGACGACGACGATGGCGAGGACGGCGAGGGGGCCGGGGTCCGGCCGGGGGAGGCGACGACGGCGCCGGGGGTGGCGCCGGTGACGGTGCCGGACGTGGTCGAGCGCGGCCTGCGCGTGCCCCGCCCGCCCTCGGGCCGGACGCCGTCAGGCGTGGAACCGGTCACGGCGGGCCCCGTGCGAACCCGGGTGGGCCGGGCCGTGGCGGTGGCAGCAGGCGTGAGGGGGGTGGCCGTGGCCCTCTCGGAACCCACGGCGACGGGCCCCGGATCGCCGGAGGTGCGGCCCGGACCGTGCGGCCAGTGCACCGGGTCGAGGCCGGGCGAGCTGAACGCGTCGCCCATCAGCGCCCCCGCCCCGGCCAGCATGAGCGTGCCGAGCAGCACCCCGGCGGCCATCAGCGCCCGGCCGCGCCGCGCGCCCCCCTCCGCCGGGGAGGAGGCGGTCCGCGTCGTCGATCGATGGGTTCCGCTCACGTACCCCGATGGTAGTGACGTGCGGGCATGGGTCGGGCCGTGGCGGACGTCCAGGGGGAAAATTCAGCGTCAATCGTGATCAACAGCCGCACAGCAGCCCGCGCAGCGCCGTCTCCAGGCACAGCCCGGACCGGGCGGGGACCGGCCACGGGAAGCGCACCAGCGACTCGTCCACCCGCACGGTGGCGCCGTACCGGTCGAGCTCCCACAACCACACCTCGCCGGGCTCCTCGCCGAGCTGCCTGGCCACGCCCGCGGTGAGCTGCGGCCGGTGGGAGTCGTTGACGTGCGCGATCACCCGTTCGGCCGTCTCGGTGAGCGGGTCGGGGGCCGCGCCGAGGTAGTCGTCGGCGTCCAGCAGGCCGGACTCCTGGCCGGTCAGGTAGACGACCTGGGCCACGTCCAGGCGCAGCAGGCGCGGGGCGTCGGGACGGCCGTACCGCTCCAGGGCCTCGAACAGGCCCTCGTCGGCGCTGTGCGCGGCCACCGCGACCGCCGCGGAGCGGGCCTGCGACTCCGGCACGGCCTCCGCCCACCCGTGCACCTCGATCATCGCCCGCGGATGTGTCACCGCGCCGAGCTGCCGCATGGCTGTCAGGTTCACCGCGACCACGGCGTCCTCGCGCAATCCGTGCAGGGGTTCGCCGGGCCGGACCAGCAGCACCGGGCGGCCGCTCTCGTCCACGCCGCCCCGGGCGGGGGCGCAGGCGCCGTCCACCGTGAGTTTGGCCAGCGTCGAGGTCGAGGCGAGAGTGCGGATCCGCTCGGCGAGGGGCAGCATTGAGATCACATCCATTGGTAGGTTAGGCTCACCTAAGTAAGGATTACCTAACCACATCGAGGTGAACGTGCGCTACACCGGCCCGAAGGTGCGACTGTCGCGTCGCGCGGGCGTCCCGCTGACCAGGAAAGCCGTCCGCTACTTCGAGCAGCGCCCCTACCCGCCGGGCGAGCACGGCCGCAAGACCAACCGCCGCACCACCGGCGACTACGGGCTGCGGCTGATGGAGAAGCAGAAGCTGCGCTGGTACTACGACGTGTCCGAGCGGCAGCTGCGCCGCTACTGGGACCTGGCGGTGCGCAAGCCGGGCGCCTCGGGCGCCGAGCTGGTCACCATCCTGGAGACCCGCCTGGCCTCCCTGGTGCTGCGGGCCGGCCTGGCCCCGTCGATCTACGCCGCCCGCCAGTACGTCAACCACGGCCACATCGCCGTGGACGGCCGCAAGGTGGACATCCCCAGCTACCTGGTCAAACCAGGCCAGATCATCACCGTGCGGGAGCGCTCGCGCCGGATGCAGCCCTTCGTGGCCGCCGCCGAGGGCGTGCACGCCGACGAGCGGATCGCGCCCTACCTGTCGGTCGACCACGCCGAGCTGCGCGTCACCCTCCTGCACCGGCCCGAGCGCGAGCAGATCGCGGTCCCCGTGGACGAGCAGCTCGTGGTGGAGTTCTATTCTCGTTAGCCGTGACTGAAGCGGGAGAGCGCCACGCGAGCTGGCTTGAGCTGTTCTTCGACCTGGTCGTCGTCGTGGCGGTCGCCCAGCTCGCCCATCGGCTCCAGCATCCGACCTGGACGAACGTCGTCCTGTTCGTGGTGCTCTACTACGCGGTGTGGAGCGTCTGGACGTCCTTGACGCTCTACTCCAACGTCCGGGCCGGCAAGACGCGGGTGCGCAGCATGCTGGTCGGCATGTTCGGCATCGCGGTGATGGCCGCCGCCGCGCCCGACGTGGCCCACGAGATCGACAAGGCGGCCGGCACGCACGACGGGTGGTTCATCGCGGCGTACATCGTCTGCCGGATCAGCGCCTCCCGGTCGATCCAGCACGCCGGCACGATCATGACGGCCTGGCCGGCGGCCCAGCTCGGCGCCGGGCTGTTCCCCTGGGTCGCCTCCATCTGGGCGGACGGCTCGACCCGCTACGGCCTGTGGGCCCTCGGCATCCTGCTCGACGTGGTCTTCTCCGTCGTCAACAGCCGCCGGCCCGAACGTTTCCTGGCCGAGATGCGCGGCCAGGCGCACCGGCTGGCCGCGCGCGAGGAGCGCCGGGTCAGGGCCGGCCGCCCGGCCCGCCCGCTGCCCCGGCCCGCCGCCGCCGTGCTCGACCCGGCCCACCTGGGGGAGCGGCTCGGCCTGTTCGTGATCATCGTGCTGGGCGAGGCGGTCATGCAGGTCGTCGTCTCGGCGTCGGGCCACTCGTGGGGGCCGGAGCTCGCCGTCGCCGCCGCGGCCGGCTTCGGGCTGATCGTCGCCCTGTGGTGGCTGACCTTCCAGTACGGCCTGACCACCGTGCCGGGGGCCGCCGAGCGCGGCCTGCCGCCGTACGTCGCGCTGCCCGCACACTTCGCCATGACCGCCGGGGTGACGGCCACGGCCGCCGGGCTCGGCGTCGTCGCCGCCGAGCCGGCGCAGTCCCTGCACCACGGCGCCGGCTGGGTGCTGGGCGGCGGGCTGGCGCTGTACTTCGCCGCCTCGGCCGTGCTCGGCGTGGCCCTGCGCGCCGGGTGGCGGTGGATCTGGGGATGGGCGGTGCCCACCGCCCTCGCGCCGCTGGGCGTCGCCGCGCTGTCGGGGCTCGTCCCCGGGTACGTCTCGGTCACGCTGCTGCTGGCCGTGGCCCTGTGGCGGCTGGTCTACCGGTCCGGCCGGACCGGCTCCGAACATTCTGACCAGGTGCGCTCAGCCGGTGACGTCCTGCCGGCGTAGCTCGGCGACCTCGCGGCGCAGGGCGGTCAGCTCCTCCAGGATGCGCTGGGTGTGCAGGTTGTTGTCCTGCTCCAGCGCGGCGCGCTCCTCGGCCGACTCCTCGTCCATGGCGCTGACCACGACCGCCATGAACAGGTTCAGCACCACGAACGTGCAGACCAGGATGAAGATGGTGAAGAAGATCCAGGCCGTGGGGTGGGCGCCCATCACCTCGCGGGCGATGTTGCCCCAGTCGTCCCCGGTCATCGTCTGGTAGAGGGTGAACAGCGAGGTCGGCAGGCTGCCGAAGCGCTCGGGGGAGTCGCCGCCGTACAGCTTGGTGGCCATGACGGCGGCGACGTACAGGACCAGGGAGAGCAGCAGCACGATCGAGCTCATCCCGGGCAGGGCGCGCAGCAGCGCCGAGACCACCCGGCGCAGGCTCGGCACCACCGACAGCAGCCGCAGGGCCCGCAGGATGCGCAGCGAGCGCAGCACCGACAGCCCGCCGGTCGCCGGGACCAGGGCGATGCCCACGATCAGGGTGTCGAACAGGTTCCACGGGTCGCGCACGAACGCCGAACGCTCGACGTAGACCTTGGCCAGCAGCTCGGCCACGAAGATGTAGAGGGCGGTGTGGTCGATCACGACCAGCAGGTGGCCGAACTCCCCGACGACGGCGGGAACGGTCTCCAGGCCGAGGGTGGCCGCGTTGACCAGGATGACGCCGACGACGAAGCGCTGGAAACGCCGGTCGGCGAGGAGGGCGCGGACGCGTTCACGCACGGGGGCAAGCTCCTAAAGATCGGTCATGTGCCGTTCCATGATGCAGCAACATGATCAAGGAGGTGCCTGTGGTATAAATCGCACCTGACAGTCACAGGGGCAAGGGGGCACAAGGGGCATGTCGTATCCGAACTACGGTCCGTCCTATTACGGCCCGCCGCCCCAGAGCCACCCCAACGGCACCACGATCCTCGTGCTCGGCATCCTCAGCCTGGTGGTCTGCGGCATCCTCGGCCCCTTCGCCTGGTCGATGGGCAACAAGGCGCTCAAGGAGATCGACGCCAGCGGTTACGCCTACGACAACCGCGGCGCGGTGCAGGCCGGCCGCATCTGCGGCATGATCGCCACGATCCTGCTAATCCTCGGGGCCGCCTTCATGGTCCTCGGGCTCGGGGCCGGCCTCCTGTCGGCCGTCTTCTCCAACTGAGGGCCGCACGCAGTAGTCCCCGATGCCCGACTCCAGCAGGTCGAAGGCCGCCGTGGCCTGGGCCCGCAGGTCGGGCGCGATCGTCTCCCAGCTCTCGCCGGCCAGCATCCGGGTCACCGCGTGCGTGGTGAGGATCCTGGTCGTGCCGAGGATCTGGGTGGCCACCATCTGCGGGGTCAGGTCGTCGGGGTCGGCGTCGAGCTCGTCGGCCAGGGCCCGGGCCAGCGCCTGCTCCCGCGCGACGTGCAGCTCGCGCAGCTTGGCCACCAGTGACGGGCTGCCGTTGACGATGCGGGCGAACACGTCGCCGCCCTCGTTGAGGCCGTAGCGCCAGTGGCGTGAGTCGAGGGCCTCCAGGAAGTCGCGCCGGAAGGCCCGCGCCACGCTCTCGCCGGGCCGCCGCCCGCGCACCACCTGCTGCGGCAGGTCGGTCACCAGCTCCTGCCGGTCGGCGAACAGGTCTTCCTTGGTCGGGAAGTAGTTGAACACCGTGTTGACGGACACGTCCGCGGCGCGGGCGATCTCGGCCACCGTCACGGGGTCGAACCCGCGCGTCATGAACAGGCCCATCGCCACGTCGGCGATGCGCTGCCTGGTCTCCCGCTTCTTGCGCTCCCGCAGCCCCTCTTCCATGCCGCCATGATACCGAACTTGCAGTGACTTCAAAATTGTGGCTACTCTAATTTTGGAGGCGATCACATGTTGAGAACCACAGGTCTGACCAAGACCTTCGAAGGCGGCGTGGAGGCCGTCAAAGGCGTCGACATCTCGGTGGAGGCGGGCGAGATCGTCGGCTTCCTCGGGCCCAACGGCGCCGGCAAGACCACGACCATGCGCATGCTGACGACCCTGCTCCGCCCCACCTCGGGCACGGCCACCGTGGCGGGCCGCGACCTGCTGGGCGACCCGCGCGAGGTGCGCCGCCGCATCGGATACGTCTCGCAGGGCGGCGGCGTCAACGTCATGGCCCCGCTCGCCGAGCAACTGGAGCTCCAGGGCATGCTGTACGGCCTGAGCCGCGCCGAGGCCAGGTCCCGGTACCGCGAGGTGCTGGCCCGGCTCGGCCTGGCCGGCATGGAGGAACGCGTGGGCGCCGCGCTGTCGGGCGGCCAGCGGCGCCGCTTCGACATCGCCTTCGCCCTGCTGCACGACCCCCGTCTGCTCTTCCTCGACGAGCCGACCACCGGCCTGGACCCCCAGAGCCGCGCCAACCTGTGGGAGCACGTCCGCTCCCTGCGCGAGGAGCACGGCGTGACGATCTTCCTGACCACCCACTACCTGGACGAGGCCGACGCGCTCTGCGACCGGCTGCTGATCATCGACGACGGCCGGATCGCCGCCGCGGGCACCCCGGCCGAGCTCAAGGCGGGCCGCACCCTCGACGAGGCGTTCCTCGACATCACCGGCCGGTCGCTGCGCGAGGAGGCGGGGGTCTGATGCTGCGCGACACCTGGGTGCTGTTCCGCCACTCGCTGCGCGCCACCCTGCGCCAGAAGCTCGGCATCGTCTTCGGCGCCGTCCAGCCGCTGCTGTTCCTGGTGCTGTTCGGGCCGATCTTCGCCACGTTCGGCACCTGGGAGGTGCTGGTGCCGGGGCTGATCGTCCAGCTCGGCCTGGTGAGCATGGGGCTGGCCGGGTTCGGGGTGGTCTTCGACAGGCGCTTCGGCGTGCTGGAACGGCTGCGCGTCACCCCGGCCAGCCGCCTGGCCCTGCTGCTCGGGCGGGTGCTGGACAACGTCGTGACGATGGCCGTGCAGACGACGATGGTGCTGGCCGTCGGGTTCGCCTTCGGGATGCGGGTGCCGGTCGCCGGGCTCGCGGCCGGGTTCGTGCTGGTCGTGGTGCTGGGGGCGAGCCTGGCCGCCCTGTCGTACGCCGTCGCGCTGACCATCGGCGAGCAGCTCTTCGCGCCGGTGATGTCGACGGCGGTCGTCCCGCTGGTGCTGCTGTCGGGCGCGTTCCTGCCCATGTCGATGGCGCCCGGCTGGCTGGACGCGCTGTCGCACCTCAGCCCCTTCAGGTACGTCCTGGAGGCGCTGCGCGACCTGTTCGCCGGCCACTACGCCACCGGCACGGTCGGGATCGGCGTGGCCGTCACGGCCGGGCTCGCCGTGGTTGGCCTGACCGTCGGGGCCCGCGTGTTCAACCGGGAGACGGCGTGAGCGGGCCGCTCCGGGACGGCCCGCCCGCCCGTGCTCTGGGGTGTACGCAGGGCCGCGCTCAGGCCGCGGCCTTGGCCCGCCGGTGCAGCGCGGCCAGGATGCCCGCGGGATCGACCGTCCCGTAGCCGTAGTCGTAGTCGAAACCCACCTCGCTGCGGTCCTCGGCGGTGCGCCGCAGCAGTGCCCGCAGCTGCGCCGGCGACAGCTTGGCGGCCGGCCACCGGGTGCGCACCGCGGCCACCAGCCCGGCGGCCACCGGCGTCGCCGCCGAGGTGCCGGTGTCCGGCTCGCCGTCGCCGAACGCCCGCGACCCAGAGAAGTGCGTGTACGCGCACACGTCGGGCTTGCGCGCGGTCAGCCGCCCCGGCCCCTGCGAGGAGTAGCCCACCCGCTCGCCGTTGACGTCGACCCCGCCGATCGACAACGCCTTGGGATGGGAGTTGGCGCCCCCGATGGGCCGGTTGGGGAAGGCGCACCGGCCGTCGGGACACTGCCTGCCGCAGTTGCCCGCCGCGAACAGCACGTCCGCGCCCGCCCGGTCGAGACTGGCCACGACCAGGTTGAACGGGTGGGCGGCGTTGTCGGAGTAGTTGCCCGGATGCCCGACCGGGAAGTCCCACTCGGGGGAGAACGACCCCCACGAGTTGCTCACCACCAGCGACCTGGACGCCGCGGGCTGGGCCTCCAGCACCGTCCGCAGGTGCGTGAAGGCGGCCACCGCGTCCGACAGCAGCCCGTCGAGCGCCGAGCCGCCCGGCCGGGCCGACCGCAGCAGCGGGACGTCGATCAGGGACGCCTGCGGCGCGGCGATGAGCGCGTCGAAGGCGCACATCGTGCCGTGGTCGACCTCGAACTGGCCGGCCCGGCCGGGGACGCCGGAGGGGTTCCAGCTGCGTTCGGCGTCCAGCGTGACGGCGCGGCCGAGCTGGCGGGCCACGTGCGCGGCGTTGACGCCGGTGTCCAGGACGGCCAGCGCCACCCCGGCGCCGTCGAACCCCTCGGCGTGCAGCCCGGCCACGTTCAGCAGCCGCTCGACGTCGTGCCAGTCGCCCACCGGCGGATCGCCGCCGCAGGTCAGGCTGGACTCGATCACCGGGTCGGCGAACACGCCGACGACGTCGGGACGCAGCGTGGGCAGCAGCGTGACCCGCGAGGTCAGCTCGTCGTCGGAGATCGTGCCGCGGACGAGCACGGAGGCGTCCTCGGCGGCCAGCGAGAAGTCGAGGGGCTGGTGGAGGGAGAGGGGATCGCCGCCGGCCGCCGGGACCGGCCTCGGCACGGCGACCGGTGTGAAGGCCGTGTCGAGCTCGACGCCGGGCAGGCCGTCGGCGACGTCGGCCGTGGTGGCGGTCTGGCCGGGATCGGCGACGGCCGCGACCAGATCGGGGGAGGGACGGAGCTGGATCAGGACCCGCATGAGTCACCACCGAACGTAATGGGGGTAAACGAACGACCCAACATTCCTGCATCCGTCAAGGCGCGTCCAGCCCCTTACGGCGGTTGTGAACTGCGAAAACACCGCATAACTGGCGAAGCGGACCATAATTGTTTCCGGGGCGTCAGGCTTCCTTGTTCTCGGTCTGTTCACTACGGTGATGCATCATGACGCTCCAGGCGCAGACGCCGGTTTCCGACGGGGAAAGACAACACTGGCTGCCGGTCCGGCCGAGGCTCGTCCTCGCCAGTGCCTTCATGCTCTTCCTCGAACTGGCGCTCATCCGGTGGACCGGCTCGAACATCGTTCATCTGAGCTATTTCACCAATTTTGTCCTGCTCGGTTCTTTTCTGGGAATCGGGCTCGGATTTCTGCGCGTGGGGCGCTCGCGCCGCCAGCCCTATTACTCGCCGGTCGTCCTGCTCGTCCTGGTGGCCCTCGTGCTGGCCTTCCCGGTGACGGTCGACCGCAACACCGAGGGCGTCCTGTACTGGACGAGCCTGGGCACCGTCGGGCCGCCCGCCTGGCTGATCCTGCCGGTGATCTTCATCGCCGCGGCGGCGGTGCTCATGGGCCCCGCCGAACTGGTCGGGCGCTGCTTCCCCGAGCTGCCGCGCCTGGAGGCCTACCGCTACGACCTGATCGGCAGCCTCAGCGGCATCGCCGCGTTCACCGCGCTGTCGTTCCTGTCGGCGCCGCCGGTGTTCTGGGGGGTGGTCGCGGCTCTGTGCTACGGCCTGCTCCTGGCGCCCCGGCCCCGCTCGCTCTACCTGGGCCTGGTGGTCCTGCCCTCGCTCCTGGTCGCCGGCCTGCTGCTGTCGGAGACGCTGACGGCCGGGGCGCTGTGGTCGCCGTACTACAAGGTGACCTACAAGGCGATGCAGATGCTCGGCGTGCCGGTCACCGACATCTCCGTCAACGGCATCCCGCACCAGCAGGCCGTGCCCGCCTACGCCCGCCTGCAGTGGGAACGCCAGTACGGGCTGCCCTACGAGCGCACCACCAGGCCGCCCAAGGACGTGCTGATCGTCGGCGCGGGCAGCGGCACCGACGTGGCCATCGCGCTGTCCAAGGGCGCCCAGCACGTCGACGCCGTCGAGATCGACCCCAAGCTGCGCGAGCTGGGCGGCAGCCTGCACCCCGACAAGCCCTACGCCGACCCGCGCGTCACCACCCACATCACCGACGGCCGCGCCTTCCTGGAACGCAGCGGCGACCGCTACGACCTGATCCTGTTCGCCCTGCCCGACTCGCTCACCCTCGTGTCCGGGGCCAGCTCGCTGCGCCTGGAGAGCTACCTGTTCACCGCGGAGGCCATGCGGGCCGCCCGCGCCCACCTGCGGCCGGGCGGCACGTTCTCGATGTACAACTACTACCGCGAGAGCTGGCTGGTCGACCGCCTGGCCTCGACCATGCAGACCGCCTTCGGCCACAAGCCGTGCGTCGACGTGGTCAGCACCGCCGGTCAGCAGGCCGTCATCACCGCCGGCCTGACCGCCGCCGACCAGCGCTGCGCGAGCCAGTGGCCCGGCGCCGCCGCCGGCACCCCGGCCCCCGCCGACGACGACCGCCCCTTCCTCTACCTGAAGGACCGGACGATCCCGCCGATCTACATCATCACCCTCGGCCTGATCCTCATCGTCAGCCTGCTGGCCGTCCGCGTCGTGGCGGGCCCCTACGGGCGCATGAAGCCCTACGCCGACCTGTTCCTGCTCGGGGTGGCGTTCATGCTGCTGGAGACCAAGAGCGTGACCGGCTTCGCGCTGCTGTTCGGCACCACCTGGGTGGTCAACGCGATCGTCTTCGCCGGGGTGCTGGTCGCCGTGCTCGCCGCCGTCGAGGTGACCCGCCGCTTCCGCACCCCGCCGCTGCCCGTCATGTACGCCGTCCTGCTGGCCGGCCTGCTGCTGGCCTGGCTGGTGCCGAACGCGTGGCTGTTGTCGCTGCCGGTGCCGTTGCGCGCCGTGGCGGCCGTGACGGTGGCGTTCCTGCCGATCTTCGCCGCGAACGTGGTCTTCGCCAAACGTTTCTCCGACACCGCCGACGCCACCACGTCCTTCGGCGCGAACCTGCTCGGCGCGATGGTCGGCGGCTGCCTGGAATACCTGGCGCTGGTGATCGGCTACAAGGGCCTGCTCATCGTGGCCGCCCTACTCTACCTGGGCGCCCTGGCGCTGATGCCGCGAAAGACCGCGCTCGTGTGACAAAGGGAAATGGTCCGCGGCGGTCCGGTGTAATGCCTTGACCGAGGGTCAGGATGAATTGTCGGCGGCGCGGGTTGATTTGTCGCCGCGGGCGAGGTGAGCTGGAGACATCATCGAATCCGGAAAAAGATCGAACGATATTCAGAAAGGCGGGCACGCGAATCGGGGGTCACATCCGGTAACCCACGAGAAAAGGTGACAGTCATGGCGACACCAGGGGCGGCCAGGATCGACGTCGAGCGCGTTCAGGCACAGGAGTCCGGGCCCGCGCCCGCCGGACGCGCGCAACAGATCGCCGGAGCGCTCCCCACGGGGGTGTTCTTCGCGCACGACCCCGCCGGCTCCGGGGAGCACCGCGAGCCCGACGCGCGGTGGGAGCTCACCTCCGCCTGGCCCTACCAGGGCCGGCTCGCCACGGGGACGGCCGCCGTCCATCTCGCCGCCGGCCACGACGCGCTCGTCCGTGCCATGATCTTCGCCGACGGGTTCGGCCTCGGGCCCAGCGACCTGGCCGGGCTGTGGGGACGGCTCGACGCGCCGTACCCGCCGCACGGCGACCGGCTGCTCAGCCGGCTCCTCGCCCAGGGCATCGACGTCGTGCTGCTCGGCTTCGCCGCCCGCCACACCCACCTCCAGGCCAACGCCGGCGTCGCGGCGGCGTGCGTGGGCCGCGCGATCTCGGAGCGGCTCGGCACCACGCCGCTGATCGTCGGCGGCCTCGGCGCGGGCGGCCTGGTCACCCGGTACGCGCTGGCGGAGATGGAACGCCGCCGCGAGGACCACCAGACGACGACCTACCTGTCCTACGACTCGCCGCACAACGGCGCCTGGCTCCCGCTCGTCCTGCAACAGCTCGCCCACTTCGCCGAGGCCCTCGCGCCGGCCGCCCCCGGCACGCCCGGCCAGGCCGAGCTGATCAGGAGCCCGGCCGCGCAGCAGCTCCTGTGGGGCTGGGTCCCGGACGGGCGCTACTCCGGGCCGGTCGCCACGGCCAGCCCGCTGCGCCTGGCGTTCATCGAGGACCTGCGCGCCGCCGGCTGGTTCCCGCTCAGGCCGCGCAAGCTCGGCGTCTCCAACGGCGCCGCCGACGGCACCGGCCGCAACGTCCCGCCCGACGCCCTGGCCTTCGAGTGGACCGCCCTGGACGGGCTGGCCGGCGCCACCGTGCGCACCCAGCCGGACCGGGGCGCCGGCCGGCGGGTGGGCGGCATGCGAGCCGTCCCGCTGTGGGCCAGCACCAGCCGCACCAGCGACGTCGCGCCCTTCGACGGGGCGCCCGGCGGCACGCTGGCCTGCTACGGCATGGTCGCCGACGCGTTCGGCGCGCCGATCGCCGGCCGGTTCCGGTCGGCCTGCTTCGTTCCCACCGTGAGCGCCCTCGCGCTCCAGTACGACCCCGTGGACTGGACCGTGGACCTCTACACCGACATCACCGCCCTGTCGCCGGTGCAGAGCGAGCTGGACGACTACCAGTGCGACTCCGACAACTCCGAGCACGGCACGGTCACCGGCACGCTCGCCGACTGGATACTCGGGCACCTGACGAAGTGACCCGAGGCCGCGGGCCCTCGCGGTCGCAGCCCCGCCGGAGCCGGGCTCCGGCGGGGGGTGGCGGTCACAGGCCGCACAGCTCCGTCAGGGACTTCGCGCCGCCCCGCTGGCTGTTGCGGGTCGGGGTCTCGGTCGGTGTGGCGCCCTGGGCCTGCGTACGGGTCCGGGACGGCGTGGCCGTCGGGGAGCCGGGGGACGCGGTCACGTTGGCGGTCTGGGCCTGGCGGGCCGAACGGTCGGAGTCGGCGATGGCCTTCCTCGCGGCCGCGCGGATCTTGACCCAGTCGGGCCTGCCCGAATAGAAGTCCGGCGGCACGAACTGCAGGCTGGTGATCTTGGCGTCCTTGACCTTGAGCGCCAGGTCCGCCAGCGGCGCGACGAGCGGGCGCGGGATGTTCGTCTGGGCCAGCCGCTTGGCCGCCCCGGCGATCTTGGTGAAGTTCGTCAGGATCACGCCGGGCGTGGCCTGCTGGGCGAAGGCGCCGATCACGCAGCGCTGGCGTCCCATGCGGGAGAAGTCGTCGCTGTTGACGCGGGAGCGGCCGTACCACAGGGCCTCCTCGCCCGACAGCTTGCGGTAGCCGGCCTTGATCGTGCCCGCGGTGCCGAAGTGGCCGCCCCACTTGACGTCCTCCTCGACCCGGATCTTCAGGCCGCCGATGGCGTCCACCAGGGCGGCGAAGCCGTACATGTTGATCAGGGCGTAGTAGTCGATCCGGAGGTTCAGGGTGTAGCCGATGGCGTCCATGAGGGCCCGCGGGCCGCGGTTCTTGCCGCCCATGAGCTGCGGGTTGTCGTTGGCGTACTGCCAGACCTCGTTGAGCAGGCCGCCGTTGGGCAGCTCGGCCATGTAGCCGTTCGGGAAGTGCTTGTGCAGCGGCGAGGACGGGGGGAAGCGCACGTGCTGCAGGTTGCGCGGCAGGCTGAACAGCACGGTGTTGCCGGTCCTGGTGTCCACGCTGGCCACCGTCATGCTGTCGGTGCGCACGCCCACGCGGTTGCCCGCGGCGTCGCCGCCGACCAGCAGGAAGTTCACCCGGGTCTTGCCGTCCCAGGGGTCCTCGGGGTTCTTGATCTGGACGGGGTTCTCCGGGTCCGGGTGCGAGGGGAAGATCGCGTTGACGGCGTTCCGCCCGGCCAGCACGTAGTTGGCCGTCAGCGCGAACGGCGACATGACGGCCACGCACAGCACGCCCACGACGATCCCGGTCACCACCTGGCCCTGCTGGTTCAGTCTGTTGGGGCCCAGCGCCACGTACGAGACGGCGATCACCGCGAACCAGGCCAGCGCGCACGCGGCCGCGATGACGATCACCGTGACCATGGCGCCGTCCTCGGCCAGGCCCGTCAGGTTGCTCAGGTCCCGGGTCAGGCCGAAGGCCAGGGCCGCGAGCAGGATCACCGCGTACGCGCCGATCATGATCAGCCCGGTACGACGGCGCCCGGCCCGCAGATGCGCGGCGCCGGGCACCAGGGCGGACAGAGCCGTCCAGCCGATCACGGAGGCGGTCGTCAGGGGTTTGGCGAAGCGCGGCGCGGGGGAGGAGCCCTTGCGCGGGCGTGGAGTCCGCCGTTTGGCGCCTCCGGGCACGGCGTCCACCCGATCGCGCTTGCTCACACCGGCTCCTTCACACGCCTACCAGGCAAAAAATGACGTTCGCCCCATGTCGGGCACAAGATTGCCAGGATTCTAGCCCCCATACCTGGACATCAGAGACAACTCTTCAACATGAGATGAACGCCACGTGTCACTCAGGAGGTCGTCGAGGACGGCGCCAGCCACGTGTTGCACTGGTACGTCTTGTCCCTCTCCCACCCCTGCCGGAACCAGCGGTTGTTGTTGGCGGGCGTGCCGTGGTCGCGCGGATAGCCCGGGTAGTCGCCCACCTGCGCGTAGAACCAGAACAGCCGCGAGCGCAGCGAGGACGGCACCGGGTAGGACGAGGCGACCGAGCGCATCCACATGCCGCCGAGACAGGTGGCCTGCAGCTCCAGCTTCCTGCTCAGCGCGAGCTTGCCGCTCTGGCTGGAGGAGTTCATGGTGCCCTGCCACCAGGAGTCCATCACGCCGGTGATGTTCTGGACGTGGTGGCCGTACTCGTGGGCCATCATGCTGATGATGCCGCCGTGCCAGGAGATGATCTGGCCGTAGCCGCGGGCGTTGCCGTTGCCCCTGGACATCGCCGAGGTCGAGGCGTAGATCGTGTTGTTGCGCGGGCAGTAGTAGGGCACCATGCTCCCGGCCGACGGGTAGTCGCCGCACGCGCCCCGTCCGCGCCCGGCCGCGACGGCGTAGTGCGGCGGGCTGAACGCGATGCCCTGCCGCTGCAGGATCGGCCCCCACGCCTGGTCCATGCACCGGCCGGTCTTCAGGATCAGCGCCTTGAGCTGGCTGTGGCTGAAGATGTTCGTGTTCCCGGCCCGGCAGTTCACCCGGGGCAGGCTGCCCGCCCGGTAGAGGGTGTTGTTCTTCAGGCTGGTGTTGAGCGTGACCTGCTTGGGCGGCGTCACCGTGTCCTGGGTCGGCCGCTCGGTCGGCCGCTCGGTGGGCCGCTGCGACGGCTCCCGCGTCGGCTGCTGCGTCGGCTCCTGGGTCGGCTCCTGGGTCGGCTCCCGGGTCTGTTCCTGGGTGGGCTCCTGCGACGACGAGGTGTCGTGCGTCGGCTCGTGACTGGGGAAGGGCTCGTCGGTCCGCGACGGCTCGTACGACGGCAGCGCGACCGGCGTGGTCGTGTCCGGGTGCGAGGACGACTTCAGCATCGCCGCCCCGATGACGATCAGCACGAACAGCGCCGCCAGCGACCCGAACACGGCCCCGAGGACGCCGGCGACCCCCATGCCGGACTTCTTCCTCGGCTGCTGCGGCCACTGCCTCGTGGGCATGGGCGGCATGGGCGGCATGGGCGGCGGCGGTGGCGGCGGCTGGTACTGCTGCCCGTACTGCGGCGGCGGATACTGCGGGCCGCGCGGCGGGTGTCCCTGCGGCGGATAGCCCTGCGGAGGCTGCGGCGGTCCCTGCGGCGGCCCGTGCGGGGGCCCCTGAGGGGGGCCCTGCGGGGGCGGCGGCTGCGGCGGATAACCCTGCGGCTGGGGGTGCTGCGGCGGATAGGGCTGATGGCCGGGCGGCGGCCCCGGCGGAGGCCCCTGGGGCGGGGCCGGCGGCGCCTGCGGGTAGGGCTGGCCGCCCTGCGGCTGCGGCTGCCGGTAGCCCGGCGGCGGCCACGGCCGCGAAGGGGGCCGCAGGGGCTGCCCGGGCCCTTGTGGCGGAGGTGGATATTGCCCGTTTCCTGTCACCGTGTCTCCCCGTTAAGCCGCTTGTCTGCAATGCACGGCTTTGCGGCAGACCCCAAAGGATCTTTGCCAAATTTGGGGCAAAAGCATACTGATTTATCACCCGTCACGGATGTAGCGGTACTCGGTCACGCTCCGAAATCAATCGAGGTGATCTCTGCTATCTACCGGTCCCGGAGCAGGGCGGTGTCCTAGCTTCGTTGGCATGAATCTCCAGCAGCTCCGCTATGTGGTCGCGACTGCGGAGCACCGCACCATGACCGACGCGGCCAGGTCGCTCTACATCGCGCAGCCTGCGCTGTCCCGCGCGATCCGCGATCTTGAGCGAGAGCTCGGCATGACGCTCTTCGCCCGCTCCGGCCGCGGCGTGGTGGTCACCGCCCAGGGCCGCCGCGTGGTCAAGCTGGCGAGGGAGGCGCTCGACGCCGTGCACGAGATCGAGGGCCTGGCCAACCACGCCGGCGTGACGGAGGCCGAACTGCGCATCGCCTCCACCCCGAGTCTCGAACCCGGACTCGCGGGGCGGCTGCTCCCTGCCTACGCGGCCGAGCACCCAGGGGTACGCGTGCACATCGTGCGCTGCGACGGCCGCGACGGCGTCGTCAGCGCCATCCGGGATCAGCGGGCCGACCTCGGGCTCACCGATCTGCCCGTGCCCACCGACCTCATCACCCACCCGCTCGAACGCCAGGAGATCGTGCTGATCTCCCCGCCCGGGCTCGACCTGCCCAACCCGGTCCCCATGGGCAAGCTGCACGGCATGCGCCTGGCGCTGCCCGCCCGCGGCAGCTCGCGGCGCAGGGAACTCGACGCCATGTTCGGCAAGTACGCCGTCACCCCCGTGGTCGTCCTGGAGACCGACGAGCGCAACGGCTGGCTGAACGCGGTCCGCGCCGGCCAGGCCTCCCTGCTGTGGTACCGCGGCATGGCCGATCAGGCCGCCAGGGCCGGCCTGGTGGTGCGCTCACTCGAACCGGCCGTGCGGCGCGTCATCGCCGTGGTGCACGCACGCCGCCGCCTGCCCCTCATCGCCCAGGACTTCCTGTCCACCGCGGAGAAGGGCACAGCCGCCTGACCAGGAACGTTCCATGATCCCCCGCAACTCCCGCCGTTGACCCCCAGCCCGCCTCCGGCCCGCCCGCCTAGCGGGACACCGGAAGGCGGACCACGGCACGCAGACCCGGCGCCGCGTCCTGCAGGACCACCGTCCCCCCGTGGGCGCGCACGGTCTCCCGGACGATCGCCAGCCCCAGGCCGGCCCCGCCCTCGTCCCTGCTGCGCCCGGAGTCCAGCCGGGTGAACCGGTTGAACACCCGCTCCCGGTCCTGCTCGGGGATGCCGGGCCCGTCGTCGGTCACCGTCAGCACGCCGTCGGCGGTCAGCGCCACCTCGACCTTCGAGGAGGTGTGCCGGGCGGCGTTGTCCATCAGGTTCGTCAGCACCCGGCTCAGGTCGAGGGCGTCCCCGCGCACCACCACGGGGTCGCACGCGGTCAGCCGGGCCTCGCCGTACCGCTCGGCGACCTGGCGCACCACCTCGTCGAGGTTGACCGGCTCGTCGCGGGCCGGCACGCCGCCGCGCTCGTCCAGGCGGGCCAGCGCGAGCAGGTCCTCGGCCAGCCTGGACAGCCGCAGGGCGTCCTCCAGCACGCCCTCGGCGGTCTCCCGCCAGTCCTGGCCCTCCGGATGGCCGAGCGCCACCTCCAGCTGGAGCCGGATGCTGGCCAGCGGGCTGCGCAGCTCGTGGGCGGCGTCGGAGACCAGCGCGCGCTGGCGCTGCTCGGCCTCCTCCAGCCGGGCCAGCATGCCGTTGAGCGTGGTGGCCAGGGCGTACACCTCGTCGCGCGACTGCGGCACCGGCAGCCGCCGGGACCGGGCCGTGTGCGTGATCTCGGCCGCGACCCGGCGCAGCGACGAGATCGGGCGCAGCGTCCTGCCGATCATCAGCCAGCTCGCCACCGCCAGCAGCACGACCAGCGCGGGCGTGCCGACCAGCAGGACGCGCCCGGCCACGCCCAGGCTCGTCTGGATCTCGCCGATCGGCCTGGCGGCCAGCACCGTCTGCCCGTGGTCGGCGCTGAGCACCACCACCCGCAGCGGCCCCGCGATCGCGTACGGCCGGCCGTCGAGGAACGTCGCCCGCCCCTCGCGCAGCACCCTGGCCCTGGCCGCCGCGTCCAGCAGCGGCACCAGCCGGTCGGCGCCGTACGTGACGTGCGTGATGCGCCCGCTCCGGTCGAGCACCTGGACGATCGTGCCGTCGTGCGTGGTGATCGGGCTGGTCAGCGTCCCGGCGTCGGCCGCCACGCGCACGGTCTGGGCCTGCTGCCGGGTCGAGGTGTCGACCGTGTCGATCAGCGCCCGGTCGAGCACCGACAGCAGCACCGAGGCCGACAGCGCCAGCGCCAGCCCCAGCACGGCGGCCGCCGCGACCGTCAGCCTGAACCGCAGCCCCTGACGCCGCCACCAGGCCATCGGGGTGTCAGCCACCGTCGCCCGCCAGCCGGTAGCCCGCGCCGCGCACGGTCTGCAGCGCGTTCCTGCCGAACGGGGCGTCGACCTTGCGCCGCAGGTAGCCGACGTAGACCTCGACCACGTTCGGGTCGGTGTCGAAGGTGTCCCACACGTGTTCCAGGATCTCCGACTTCGACACCACCTCGTCACGGCGGCGCATCAGGAACTCCAGCAGCGCGAACTCCCTCGGCGTCAGCTCCACCGGCGTCTCGCCCCGCTGCACCTTCCGGCGGGCCGGGTCGAGGGTCAGGTCGCCGGCCGCCAGCACCGACGGCCGCCGCCCCGAGTCGCGCCGCAGCAGGGCCCGGAGCCTGGCCACCAGCACCACATAGGAGAAGGGCTTGGTCAGGTAGTCGTCGGCGCCGAGGTCGAGGCCGTCGGCCATGTCGTACTCGCCGTCCTTGGCCGACAGCATGAGGATCGGCACCCAGTTCTCCTCCGCGCGCAACTGCTTGCACACGTTGTAGCCCGACAGCCTCGGCAGCATGATGTCCAGCACCACGACGTCGTAGTCGCCCTGCCGGGCCGCGTGCAGGCCCTCCTCGCCGTCGTGGGCGAGGTCCACGGCGAACCCCTCGGCCTGCAGCCCGCGCTGGAGGGCCGCGGCCATCCGCCGCTCGTCCTCGACGACCAGTACTCTCATGTGCTGATTCTCCCGTCCCTGAGCTGAGACGCCGCTGAGAAGGCTGAGAGGCGTCTCAGACAGTCTCAGGCCGGCCACAGGATGCATGCCGCAGGCTCTGGTCATCGACATACCGTTAAGGAGTGAGATGCGCAGAGGCACGTTCGTGAGGTGGGGAGTCCCGATCGCCGCGGCGGCACTGATCGGTGGCGCGATCGGAGCCGGCCCGGTCATCGCGGCGGTGAGCGGCGAGCCCGTCCTGCCCGAGCGTTCGGCCCAGCAGCTGCTGGCCGACGCCGTGGCGGCGACGAGCAAGGGAGGCGGCCTGCCGCCCATGTCCGGCACGGTGCAGCAGACGGCCTCACTCGGCCTGCCGTCGCTGCCCCAGACCGGCGGTGAGTCGCCGCTGAGCCTGCTGTCCGGCTCGCACGAGATCAAGGTCTGGTACGGCGGCGCCGACCGGTTCCGGGTGGCCATGCCGACCCAGCTGAACGAGACCAACCTGATCGTCAACGGCGACCAGGGCTGGTACTGGGAGAGCGCCACCAACACCGCGACCAGGTTGACCGTCAAGCCCGGCACGGGCCAGGAGCACAAGCTGCCCGGCACGCCGCCGGTCCAGCTGACGCCGCCGCAGGTGGCCGAGCAACTGCTGGCCAAGGCCGGCGAGCACACCGCGGTCCGCGTGATCAACACCGCGGAGGTGGCGGGCCGTCCGGTCTACCAGCTCGTCCTCGCGCCCAAGGACGAGGGCTCGCTGGTGCAGGAGGTGCGGCTCGCGCTCGACGGCGAGACCTACGTCCCGCTCCAGGTCCAGGTCTACGCCAAGGGCTCGGCAGAACCGGCCTTCCAGGTCGGCTTCACCCAGGTGACGTTCACGCCGCCGGCCGCGGAGAACTTCGCCTTCACCCCGCCCGCGGGCGCCAAGGTGGAGGAGAAGGACCTCAGCGAGCTGGGCGACGCCAAGCGCGCCGAGCAGCACGCCGAGCAGGCCGAGAGGGTCGCGGGCGAGCTCAAGGTCGTCGGCGACGGGTGGACGACCGTGGCCGTCCTGCCGTTCAAGCCGGAGGACCTCACAGCGGCCGGCCGGCCGGCGGGCGACGGCTCGACGCCCCGCGACGGCTCCCAGGCCGACGTGGGGGCGCTGGCCGACGCCGTCCTGAAGTCGGCCACGCCGGTGAGCGGCACGTGGGGCTCGGGCCGGCTGATCAGGACGAAGCTCGTCACCGTCCTGCTGACCGACGACGGCCGGCTGCTGGTCGGCGCGGTCACCCCGGAGGAGATCACGCAGGCGGCGGGCGTCAGGTGACCACCGCCGTCACGCAGGAAGCGGGGGCGCCCTTCGGGGCGGCCCCGCCCTCCGGGGAGCACGCCATCGTCACGCGCGGCCTGACCAAGCGCTTCCGCGGCGGCCAGGTGGCCGTGGACGCGCTCGACCTGACGGTGCCGCGCGGCTCGGTCTTCGGCTTCCTCGGGCCCAACGGCTCGGGAAAGACCACGACCATCCGCATGCTGCTGGGCCTCATCGCGCCCACCGAGGGGGAGCACTCCCTGCTCGGGCTGCCGCTGCCGCGGGCGCTGCCCCGGGTGGGGGCGGTGGTGGAGGGGCCGGCGTTCTACCCGTACCTGTCGGGCGAGGCCAACCTGATGCGCTTCGACGCCGCCGACCCCACGGCGGTGCGCCGCACCGCGCGGGCGCGCGTCGCCGCCGCGCTCGACCGGGTGGGCCTGTCGGCCGCGGCCGGCAAGCGCTACCGCAACTATTCGCTCGGCATGCGCCAGCGGCTGGCCATCGCGGCCGCGCTGCTCGGCCCGCGCGAGCTGCTCGTCCTGGACGAGCCGACCAACGGCCTCGACCCGCAGGGCACCCGCGAGGTGCGCGCGCTGGTCAAGGACATCGCCGCCGGCGGCACCACCGTCTTCGTCTCCTCGCACCTGCTGGCCGAGGTCGAGCAGATGTGCACGCACGCCGCCATCATGCGGACCGGCAGGCTGGCCGCCCAGGGCACGATCGCCTCGCTGAACGGCGGCCTGGCCACGCGCGTCCGGGTCGAGACGCCCGACGTGGCCGACGCCGCGCGGGTGCTCGGCGGGCTGGGGCTGGCCGACGTGCGGCGCGGCGACGCCGACGTGACGGCCGAGCTGGGCGGCAACGCGCCGGAGCGGATCAACGCCGCGCTGGTCGGCGAAGGGGTCGCCGTACGGGGGCTGGCCGTGCTGCGGCCGAGCCTGGAGGACGTTTTCGTCGGACTGACGGGGGAGGGCTTCGATGTCGACGGCTGACACCTCGGCGCCGGACGCTGAGACACACGCGACGCAGCCGCGGGACACCGGGACGCCGCAGCCGCGGGACGGCCGGTCCGGTGGGCGCATGCCCGGCCTGGTGCCCGTGACCGAGACGCTGCGCACCGTGGAGCGGCGCACCCCGGACCCAGCCGCGGCGGTCCCCGCACACAACGCCTGGACGGACGCCACGGGAGGCCCGCGGCGAGCCAGGTGGGCGTTCTGGCGGCTGCTCGGCTCGGAGCTGGGCCTGACCTTCCGCCGGCCGCGCAACCTGGTGATGCTGGCCGTGCTCGCCTGCGTGCCGGCCGTCCTCGGCCTGGCCCTGCGCGCGTTCGGCGGCGACGACCGCGACGGGATGGGGGGGTTCATCCAGAGCGTGGCGGGCAACAGCCTCATGCTCACGTTCGTCGCGTTCTCGTTCCTCGTGCTGCTGCTGATGCCGGTCGCCGTCAGCGTGGTCGCCGGCGACTCGGTGGCCGGGGAGGCGGGCGGCGGCACGCTGCGCTACCTGCTGGCCGCGCCGGCGGGACGCACCCGCCTGCTGGCCGTCAAATACCTCAACGCGGTCGTCTTCGCCTACGCCGTCACGGCGGTGGTGGCGCTGTCGGCGCTGGTCACCGGGCTGATCCTGTTCCCGGTCGGGCCGGTGACGCTGCTGTCGGGCACGACGATCTCCATGGGCGAGGGGCTGCTGCGCATCCTCATCGCCGTCGGCTACGTCGGGGCCGGCATGGCGGCGCTGGCCGCCGTCGCGCTGGCGCTGTCGACGTTCACCGAGGTGTCCATCGGGGCGGTGGCCGCCACGCTCGTGCTGGTGGTCGTCTGCCAGGTGCTGCGGGCCTTCCCCGAGCTGAGCGCGGTGACGCCGTACCTGCTGCCGACCAGGTTCACCAACTTCGACGCGGTGCTGCGCAGCCCGATGGACCTGTCGGCGCTGCGGGACGGGCTGCTGGCCTTCGGCGCCTACATCGTGCTGTTCTGCTCGATCGCGTGGGCGCGCTTCTCCGGCAAGGACATCACGTCCTGACCGGGCGGCGCGTCCCCGGCCGGGCGGGCTGCCCGGCCGGGGACGCCGCGTCGCGCGGTCAGGCCGCCCGGCGGCGCAGGCCCAGGGCCCCGACGACGACGCCGATGACGCCGACGACCAGCCCGGCGCCGCCCAGCAGGCGGGCCGTGCCGTCGGAGGAGGAGGCCGAGGAGGCCGCCACCGGCGCCACCGACGGTCCCGTGGCGGCGGCCGGAGCGGCCGAGGCCGACGCGCTCGCGGCGGAGTGCTCGTCGCCGCCGGAGGCCGGGACGAGCTTCAGCGTGGGAACGGGGTGCTCGGCCTCGGTGCCGTCGGACTTGGGCGCGTCGGCCCAGTCGACCACCTCGCCGCCGGAGTACGTCTGCTTCGTCGGGAACGTCAGCGAGTCGACGTCCTTGGGCAACTGGCCCATGGACACCTCGAACTCCTGGAACTCACCCGGGTTGATCTTGCCGCCGGACCACACGACCGTGGTGACGGCCTCCTCCACGTCGCCGTACTCGGTCTTGACCGGCTTGGGCAGCTTGCCCTCGGTGACCTTGACGTCCCAGCCCGGCACGGGCTTGACCGACACGAACGCCAGCGGATGGTCGGTGGGGAAGCTGACCTGGACCTTGGTCGTGGCGGCGTTGTCACGCTCGTTGGGCACCCGGAAGGCGACCTTGGTGAACCCGCCCTGCTCGGCGGTGCCCGGGGTGATGGAGACGTGGGCCAGCGCGGGCAGCGCCAGGCCGGCGGTGAGGGCGGTGGCGGCGGCGAGCACGGTCGCCGCACGACGGACGAAGGACATGGCGGAACTCCACTTCGGTAAAGAACAGGGGTCTACGGGTGTCAGCAGGTCAGGCGGGAAGTGGAGGACCACGCCTGGCCACCCGGTGCCGGAACCCCGGCTGCGGGGGGACCACCCTGGTGTGCACGACCGGAACGCCCGGCCGCACCGCGGGCACGACCGCGAGCAGCGGCGGCACGAGCCGCAACCCCAGCCGGCGCAGCAGCGACCACAGCACGATCTCGCCGCGCGACAGCCACCAGCCGGTCATCAGGGTCGCCGTGAGGTGCGCGAGCAGCATGCCCGCGTTGACGGCCAGCCCCTGGCCGTGGCCGTGCTCGAAGACGTAGGAGGACGGGCTGCCGCCCGCGAACAGCTCGTGCAGGCCGAACTGCGCCACGCCCAGCACGACGTTGATCACCGGCGCCGAGCGCTCCCTGCCGGACAGCGCCAGCCCCAGGCCGGACACCGCCACCAGGCCCAGCGCCGCCGCCCACGGCCCCGGACGCCCCCCGCCGCCCGCCACGTGGGCCAGGGCAGCGAGGGTCACGCAGACGGCGGCGAAGGCGGCCGTCCGCGCGAGCCGGAGGGGGAGTCGCGCACGCATGTGTGCCACATGGTCTCACGAGGCACCCGCGGATGAGACCCCTACTTCCGAGCGGGCTGATGCCTGGTCCGGAAATGGCTTTTGTCGCTAGGGTCGGTGCCGAGCGCGTTGACATTTGAGGTGAGAACGTTGCGGCACTTAGCAGGTTTGCTCATCGGCGTCGTGGTCACGGCGGCCGTCCTCGGGGGTGGCGGATGGGCCGTGCAGCAGGCCCTCGCCAGTGCGGCGATCACCCCGCCGCCGCCCGACAACCAGAAGATGTGGATCGCCCTCGGCGCCATGGCCGCGGTCGGGCTGGTCGTCGGCCTCGTCGTGGCCGGCCGGATCTCGCCGCTGGCCACGTTCGTGCCCTCGATGGTGCTGCTGGCCTGGACCGTCGTCTACGCCCTCGACACCGGCAGGGCGCTGTCGCTCATCCCCGACCAGGCGTCGGTCCACCAGGTCGTCCTGGACGCCGGCGCGGGCGACAGGACCCTGCTCACCACGGGTGTGCTGGCCCTGCTCGGCGTGGTCCTGTTCATCCCCGTGCTGATGCCCTCCCGCTGGTCGCGCCCGCACGACGACCTCGGCGACGACGACTACGAGACCACGCAGGAGGGCGGCTACTACTGAGCGCCGGTGTAGAGCCTGGTCACCACGTCCTCGATGGTGGCCTGCTCCGGCGCGGTGGCCATGAGCTCGGCGAGCGTCCCGTCGAAGGCCAGCCGGCCGTGGTCGATCAGCATGATCCGGCGGCACAGGCGCTCGATGTCGCCCAGGTCGTGCGTGGTCAGCAGCACGGTGGTGCCGCGCTCGGCGTTCTGCCGCTTCAGGAAGCCGCGGATGCTCGCCTTGCTGACCACGTCGAGGCCGATGGTCGGCTCGTCCAGCACCAGCACGTCGGGGGCGTGCAGCAGCGCCGCGGCCAGGTCGCCGCGCATGCGCTGCCCCAGGCTGAGCTGACGCACCGGGGTGCGCAGGAAGGAGCCGAGGTCGAGGGTCTCGGTCAGCTCGGCCAGCCGGACCCGGAACGTTCCGCGATCTACTTTGTAAAGGTGCCGGACCAGTTCAAAGCTGTCCTTGAGCGGCAGGTCCCACCACAGGGTCGTGCGCTGGCCGAACACCACGCCGATGCGCCGGGCGAGCGTGGTGCGCCGGCGCGAGGGGTCGAGCCCGGCCACCCGCACCGAGCCCGAGGTGGGGGTGAGGATGCCGCACAACATCTTGATCGTGGTGGACTTGCCCGCGCCGTTGGGCCCGAGGCAGCCGACGAACTCGCCGGCCGGCACGCTGAACGACAGGTCGCGTACGGCGTGCACGACGGCGCGTCTGACCTTGAACGAGCGTCCCGCTTCGCGCAGCTCGATCATTGCTAACTCCCCGTCGATCGGTAGTGCCTGATGCCCTGCCGCCAGGCCGCCGCGGCGGCCAGGGCGAGGACCAGCGCGGCGGCCGGTCCGAGGAAGCGCATGAACCCGGGCGTGCCGAACGGGTCGTCCCGGCCCAGGACGTAGAGGCCGGGCTGCCAGTTGACGAAGGCCAGGGGCAGCGCGTACGTGACGCCGCGGACCAGGTCGCGGGCGTAGATGCTGAGGGGGTACTGGCTGAGCTGGTGGGTGCCGTAGGTGAAGGCGTTGACCACCTCCGGTGCGTCGGTCAGCGCGAACTGCAGCGCGCCGGCGAGCGTCCAGAGCGCGGTGAAGATGACGACGCCGGTGACGATCATGACGGGGATCATCCAGGCCCGGCGCCAGTCGAGGCCGAGCGCGGCGACGGCGTAGGCGAGCACGGCCAGGGCCTGGACGACGCGGCCGATCCTGGTGGGCGCGAAGCGGTCGGCGGCGATCTGGATCCAGGCGGCGGCCGGGCGGATGAGGATCGTGTCGAGCGTGCCGGCCTTGATGTGCTGGCTGATGCGGTCGAGGTTGCTGACGAAGGTGTCGCAGAGGGTGAAGGAGACGGCGGAGGCGCCGTACAGGAACAGCACCTCCTCGCGGGTGAAGCCGGCCAGGGTGGTGGTGTTGGCGAAGACGACGAGGATGGCCGCGACGTCGATCGCCCCCGTGACCAGGCCGAACACGACCATCAGGGCGAAGGAGAGCCGGTAGGCGGCCGCGGCGCGGGTCCAGGTCCAGGCCAGCAGGAAGTACGTCCTAACCACCCTGGATCACCACCTTGTGGCGGACGGCGCGGGTGGCCAGCAGGCCGAGGGCGAACAGCGTCGCCGCCCAGAACGCCTGGAGGGCGAGCGTCTGCCCCACGGGGGCCTTGCCGAGGTAGAGGTCGGCGGGCGCCTGGACCATGGAGGCCCACGGCAGGGCTCTGACCACCTCGCCCAGCGGTCCGGGGAACAGGTGGAGGGGGAGCAGCATGCCGCTGCAGAACGTCGTCAGGACCAGGGACACGACGGCCACGCCGCGGTCGTCGGCGAGCCAGCAGACCGACAGCGCGACGAGGTAGCGCCAGCCGAAGCTGATGAGCACGCCGACGAGGCAGCCGGTCAGGGCCGCCGCCCATCCGGCCGGGGAGGCGGGGGTGGTGATGCCGAACAGGGCCGCGCCGAGCAGCAGCGGCGGGAGGCTGCGCACCAGCAGCAGGTACGCGGCCCGGCCCAGGTCCTCGGCCAGCGACCAGAGCGGGAGGGAGGCGGGGCGGACGAGGTCGAGCGCGATGTCGCCGCTGCGGATGCGCTCGGGGATGGTCAGGCCGCCGCCGAACAGCATCATCGGGCCGATGAGGGCCTGGGTGACGAAGCAGTAGGTGACGGCGTCGGTGACGTCGTAGCCGGCCAGGCCGGGGCGGGCCTGCCACAGGGCGATGAGGACGTAGGCGCGCAGGACGCCGAACACGCTGTTGGTGAACGCGCCGGCGAGCGCGGCCCGGACGTAGACGGCGTGTTTGCGGAAGCCGTACCGGACGAGGCGGGCGTAGAGGGGAACGATGGCTCACCTCCGTGGAGTGAGGACAAGGTCACGCATCGTGTCGGGGGTCGGGCACGGGTCGGCCTTGGCGGAAGCCTGGAATTATCCGCCGATGGGTCAGCGGTCCGCAACGCGATATACGAAGCGCAGGCCCGTCCAGGTCTCGTCGATGGCCGCGACCTTGTTGTCGACCAGCCCGGCGGCCAGGCCGAAGTCGCGGACGAGGCGGTCCGACAGGTCGGTGGGGATGCCGGCGGCGGGTTTGATCCGGCAGATCCACAGGCCGCCGTTCCCGGCCAGCGCGGCCTTGGCCGGGGGGAACGCGCGGTGCAGGGTGGCGACGTCGGGGCAGAAGAGCAGGACGACGTCGTACGGGGAACGTGCGCCGGCGGGCGGGCCCTGCTCGTGGTGCACGGTGGCGGCGGGTTCGCCGAGGCCGAGGCCGGCGGGGGCGGCGAGGGCCAGGACCTGGTGTCCCGGCTTGATGCCGAGCTTGCGGGGCAGCGGAGTCCCCGAATATCCCGCCATATCCCCAGAGTCGCACAAGGCCGGAATATTCGCGTCAGCGATGAGATCCTTACTGGCCGGTAGAGCCATGGCGTTCCGGGAAGAAAAGGGGTGGAGGACCGTCATGCGCATCAACAAGGACGTGGCACCCGACTACCCCTTGAGCTGGCAGGCCAGGGCCCTGACCTCGGTCATGTGGGGCACCCTGAAGCCCGCCTCCTCGGTGCTGATGCGTCATCCGCTGGCCCTGATCGGCGCGGCCCGCCTGGGCGAGCTGGCGCAGCTGATGCCGCTGCGCCTTCCCGAGCACGCCGTCGTCGCGCCCGCCGAGGGGCCGGACTGCGGCGGCGAGTGGGTCCGCGCCGGCCGGGTGGACGAGCGCAAGGCGCTGCTCTACTTCCACGGCGGCGGCTACTTCTCGTGCTCGCCGCGTACCCACCGGCCCATCACCTGGCGGTTGTCGGCCGTGGCCCGGCGGCCGGTCCTCGCGCTGGACTACCGGCAGGGGCCGGTGCACCCGCTGGCCGACTCCCTGGCCGACGCGCTGGACGCCTACGAGTGCCTGATGCGCAATGGGCACGCCCCCGAGGACATCGTCATCGCCGGGGACTCGGCGGGCGGGCACCTGACCCTGGCCACCCTGCTGGCGCTGCGCGACCGCGGCCTGCCGACGCCCGCCGCGGCGATCTGCCTGTCGCCGTGGACGGACCTGACCGACATCCCGCGCCGCGCCAACCGCTGGCACGACCCGATGTTGCCGGCGGGCCGGGTGCGGTGGCTGGCCCGCCACTGGACCTGCGGGCTCGACCCGTGGGACCCGCTCGTCTCGCCGGTGCACGGCGACTTCACCGGCCTGCCGCCGCTGATGATCGTCACCGGCTCCACGGAGGTGCTGCGGGACGAGGCCCGCCGGGTGGCCGAGCGGGCCCGGGAGGCGGGGGTGCCGGTGCGGTACGAGGAGTGGCGGCGCATGCCGCACGCGTTCCCGATCCTGGCCGACGTGCTGCCGGAGGCGCGGCTGGCCTTCCGGCACATGTCGGCGTTCCTGGAGGCCGTCGCGGCTCGTGCGGCGGGGCGGGGGGATTCGGCGGCGGCCTGACTGGGGCTGCTGTGTCGGGGTAGTTTGAGCTGATATTTCGCAGTTTGGGGTTGTACGTGGAGGAAGGCGGCCAGGCGTTGCGGTGGCCAGGCCCGTCAATCCCGCTGTAAGGTTAGGTATACCTAACTAACATATGGGGGCTGAAGTGATGGCTGACAAGCCCACGGACCACCATCGGGGCGTCGTCCTGCGGACCGAGCGGCTCTCCCCGCACATGATCCGCATCGTGGTCGGCGGTGACGGCCTGCGCGACTTCGCCTGCCGCGGCCTCACCGACCATTACGTGAAACTCGTCTTCCCGCACGAGGGCGTGGACTACCCCGAGCCCTTCAGTGTCAAGAACGTGCGCGAGACCATGCCGCGCGAGCTCTGGCCGCGCCTGCGCACCTACACCGTGCGCGCCTGGGACCCCGACGCCCTCGAACTGACCCTCGACTTCGTGCACCACGGGGACAAGGGCCTGGCCGGGCCGTGGGCCGCCGCCGCCGAGCCCGGCGACGTCGTGCTGATGCTGGGCCCCGGCGGCGGCTACGCGCCCGACCCCGGAGCCGCCTGGCACCTGCTGGTGGGCGACGAGAGCGCGCTGCCGGCCATCGCCGCCTCCCTGGAGGCGCTGCCCGACGGCGCCCTGGCCCACGTCCTGCTGGAGGTGGACGGCCCCGAGGACGAGCTGAAGCTCGGCACGGCCGCCGACGCGCGGATCACCTGGCTGTACCGGGGTGCGCGGCCGGTCGGCCAGGCGCTGGTGGAGGCGGTGCGCGCGCTGGAGTTCCCCGAGGGGGACGTGCACGCGTTCGTCCACGGCGAGGCCGGTTTCGTCAAGGAGCTCCGCCGTCACCTGCGCCTGGAGCGGGGCGTGCCGATGGAGCGGCTGTCCATCTCCGGCTACTGGCGCATCGGCGTGGACGACGAGGGCTGGCGGGCGGTGAAGAACGACTGGAACCGCGAGGTCGAGGCCGACGAGGCCCGCGCCCTGGCCTCCTGACCCCTTTTCCGGACGAAAGCCCCTCAACCACAACAAGCCACTTCAGAACGTTCCATCCCAGCACTTACTAACCCTCCGGGCACGAACGCCTTACCTTCGATACCCCTTGCGCAAGACATGCGGAAAGGGCCCCCGGATGCCGCCACAGTGTGCCTTGCCGTGTCCCCCACAGGAGAGGCGAGACCCGGATGGCGCGTGGTGCGAGCGACATGCCTCCTGGCGTGCGACCGCTTACGGTGGGCGACCCCGTCGTCATCGGCCGGTACCTTCTCCTCGGCCGCCTGGGGACGGGCGGGATGGGAGTGGTGTACCTGGCCGAACACCCGCAAGGGGGCCTGGTCGCGCTCAAGACGCCGCACGCGGTACATCTCCACGATGCCACGTTGCGGGCGCGTTTCGCCGAGGAAGTGGCTTTCTCGCGGAGATTGGTGCCCTTCTGCACCGCCGCCGTCATCGAGGACGGCGTCGAGGACGGCCGTCCGTACCTGGTCACCGAGTACATTCCAGGGCCCGCGCTGTCCCAGGTGGTCAAGGCCGGGGGAGCGCTCACGCCCGACCTCGCCTACGGCGTGGCACTCGGCGTGGCCGCCGCGCTCGTCGCCGTGCACGAGGCCGGTCTGGTGCACCGCGACCTCAAGCCCGGCAACGTGCTGCTGTCGCCCGCGGGGCCGCGGGTCATCGACTTCGGCATCGCCCGCGACGTGGACACCCTCGCCGCCCACACCCAGGCCGGCCAGGTCATGGGCAGCCCCGGCTGGGTGGCGCCCGAGCGGCTGACCGGCGGCCCCGCCCTGCCCGCCTCGGACGTGTTCGCGTGGGGCTGCCTGGTGGCCTACGCCGCGAGCGGGCACCACCCGTTCGGCGGCGGCGAGGCCGACGTGCTGACCCGGCGCATCCTGTTCGACCCGCCGCGGCTCGACGGCGTGCCCGTCCTGCTGCGCCCGGCCGTGGAGGCGGCGCTGGCCAAGGACCCGGGCTCCCGTCCGGGATCGGCCGAGCTGCTGCGGGCGCTGCTGGCGTCCGGGGGAGTGGGCGATCCGTGGGACCTGCGCCGGGCGGTCTCCGACGTGCTGGACGGGAGCTGGGCCGAGGTGCCGTACCCGGCGGGCGGCGGGGCGGGCCGTCCGGTCGCGCCGGCGGCGGAGCCGGGCGGGTCCGAGCGCAGGCGCAGGCGCAGGGCCATGGCGGGGGCGCAGCTGTCGCACGCCAGCTTCGCCGCGCTGGTAACGGTCTCGCTCGCGGCGGTCACCGTGATCGCGGCCTCCGGCGGGGACGCCCTGAGCCTCGGCGGCGGCTCGCTGCTGCCCGAGCCCGCGGTCGTGCAGCCGCAGGGCAGCGCCCGCACGACCGAGCCGCCCACGGCGACCCCCGGCGGCGTCCGGCCGTCCGTGCACGTGGCGCCCCCGGCGAGCGCGGCGAGCGCGGCGAGCGCGGCGAGCGCCGCCACGCCGTCGGTGTCCGGGACGCGTTCCCGCACGCCGGGCGGGCACTTCGCGATCCTCACCCCCGACCCCGACCGGTGGCCCGACGACTTCCGCCGGTCCCGCCCGTCCCGTCCCGCTCGTCCGTCCGGCACGTCCGGGCCGGGCGATCTGGGCGATCCGGGCGGGGAGCAGCCCGGTCCGTGCGCAGGCCCGGCAGGTCGCCGCCGCGGGGGCGCGGGCCGCCGCGACTGCCCGCGGCCGTCGGGCTCGATCAGCACGATCCCCCAGGACGGCCCCGGCGAGTCGCCCGGCCCCACCGGCTCGGGCCCGGCCACCCCGACGGCCACCGGAGCGTCCTGACGGCGCATGCCTCATGATCGAGGTGAGCGGGGGAAGCGTGGTGACCCTCCCGCACCCGAGAGCGAGGCCGTACATGAGCTACTACGACATAGAGGGCAACCCCATCAGCCCGGCGCGGGCGCAGGAGCTGCTGGCCGACCGCGCCCGCCGCACGATAGGCGACGACCGCGTCGGCACCGCCGCGGGAACGTTCCGCATCCGCACCCTGCACCTGGTGCTCGACCAGGCCGACGGCGGGACGGTGCCGCTGCTGTTCGAGTCGACCGTGCGCCTGTCGCCGCCCGGCGCCGATCCGGGGACGGGCGGCGAGGAGGTGCTCAGCCTGCACTGGTCCACCAGGCAGCAGGCCGAGGACGCGCACGCCCAGCTCGTTCGCGACATCACCGAGCGGCAGGACCTGCCGTCGTGGGCCCGGGAGGGCGGCTGAGCGCACCGCGGGCGTCGAAGAGAAAAGGGGCCGCGCCGGGCTGGGGGAGCCGGCGCGGCCCTTCGCCGGGGGAACCTTCCCATGCCCTGGAGGTGGCCGGCGAGATCAGGGGATCAGTGGTGGAACTGCTCCTCCTCGGTGGAGCCCTTGAGCGCGGTCGTCGAGGAGTCGGGCGCGACGGCCGTGCTGACCAGGTCGAAGTAGCCGGTGCCGACCTCGCGCTGGTGCCGGGTCGCGGTGTATCCGCGCGTCTCGGCGGCGAACTCGGCCTCCTGGAGCTCGACGTAGGCCGTCATGCCGTCGGTGGCGTAGCCCTGGGCGAGGTCGAACATCGAGTAGTTCAGCGAGTGGAAGCCGGCCAGCGTGATGAACTGGAACTTGTACCCCATGTGCCCCAGCTCGCGCTGGAACTTGGCGATCGTGGAGTCGTCCAGGTGCTTCTTCCAGTTGAACGACGGCGAGCAGTTGTAGGCCAGCATCTGGTCCGGGTAGCGGGCCTTGATCGCCTCGGCGAACTCGCGGGCCACGTCCAGGTCCGGCGTGCCGGTCTCCATCCACAGCAGGTCGGAGTAGGGGGCGTAGGCCAGGCCGCGGGCGATGCAGGAGTCCACGCCGTTGCGCACCCGGTAGAAGCCCTCGGCGGTGCGCTCGCCGGTGGTGAAGGCCTGGTCGCGCGGGTCCACGTCACTGGTCAGGAGCGTCGCGGCCTGTGCGTCGGTCCGCGCGACGATCAGTGAGGGGACGCCGCACACGTCGGCGGCCAGCCGCGCGGCGTTGAGCGTCTTGATGTGCTGGCCGGTCGGGATCAGCACCTTGCCGCCCAGGTGGCCGCACTTCTTCTCGGAGGCGAGCTGGTCCTCCCAGTGCACGCCCGCGGCGCCGGCCGCGATCATGCCCTTCATCAGCTCGAACGCGTTCAGCACGCCGCCGAAGCCGGCCTCGGCGTCGGCCACGATCGGCGCCAGCCAGTGCGGCGCGTCCGGCACGCCCTCCGACCAGGTGATCTGGTCGGCGCGCAGCAGCGCGTTGTTGATGCGGCGCACGACGGCGGGCACGGAGTTGGCCGGGTACAGGCTCTGGTCCGGGTAGGTCTGGCCGCCGAGGTTGGCGTCCGCGGCCACCTGCCAGCCGGACAGGTAGATCGCCTTCAGCCCGGCCTTCACCTGCTGGACGGCCTGGTTGCCGGTCAGCGCGCCGAGGGCGTTGACGTAGTCCTCGGTGTGCAGCAGGTCCCACAGGCGCTCGGCGCCGAGCCGGGCCAGCGTGTGCTCCTCCTGGACGCTTCCCCGCAACCGGATCACGTCCTGCGCGCTGTACGTGCGCTCGACGCCCGCCCAGCGAGGGTCGTTCTGCCACTTGTCCTGCAGCTGCTCCGCAGCTCCCTTGAGGCGATCGTTCATCGTTCGCTCCTTTGTCGTCCCCTGGGGCTCCACGTCGATGATCTGCCCGGATGTCACAGGTCGACAGGCTCGAACGTGGAGAAGAATCGCCGAAGTTTCCAGGATGTGCATTACTCGCGGGTATTCAGATGAGAAGAAATCGTAAGTTTTCCTGTTGGCCTAGACCAATCCTCATCCCGAACCGCACGCGGCTCTCGCGTCCCGCTGCGACGCGCCCTGAGTGCCCAAAGGCTAGAAAATGGGCCGAATTTCTGTCTAAGATGCCTGTATGGCGTCCCTGCTAGGCGAAGAACCGCTGTCTTTGACGCAGGAGCTCGATCTGATCGCGTTCGGCCAGCGTCTGCGCCACCTGCGCAAACAGCGCGGCCTCACCCTGTCGGACCTGGGCTCCCGCGTCAGCAGGGCGCCCAGCCAGCTGTCGCTGCTCGAGAACGGCAAGCGCGAGCCCAAGCTCTCGCTGCTGAAGTCCCTGGCGACCGCTCTGGGCGTCCCCGTCGAGGAGCTGCTGCGCCGCCAGCCGCCCAACCGGCGCGCCCAGCTGGAGATCGCGCTGGAGGAGGCGCAGCGCGACCCCATCTACGCCGGTCTCGGCCTGCCCCGGCTCAAGGTCTCCGCGCGCGTGCCCAACGACGTCCTGGAACACCTGCTCGGCCTGTACGGCGAGCTGCGCGCCCGGCAGGCCCGCGGCACCGCCACTCCGGAGGAGGCCAGGGCCGCCAACGCCGAGCTGCGGCGGAGGCAGCGCGAGGTGGGCAACTACTTCCCCGACATCGAGAAGGCCGCGGCCGAGGCCCTCGACGCCGTCGGCTACCGCACCGGCGCCCTGTCCCAGAGCACGATCCAGGGCCTGGTCACGCACTTCGGCTACACCGTCCACACCGCCCAGGACCTGCCGCGGTCGGTGCGTTCCATCACCGACCTGCGCAACCGGCGCATCTACGTCAAACACGAGCAGCTCGGCATGCACACCCCGCGCACGATCCTGCTCCAGACGCTCGGGCACCTCGCGCTCGGCCACGGCAAACCGCGCGACTTCGCCGACTTCCTGCGCCAGCGCACCGAGGCCAACTACTTCGCCGCCGCCGTGCTCGTGCCCGAACGGGCCGCCGCCCCCTACCTCCAGGAGGCCAAGGCGGCGCGGGCGCTGTCGGTGGAGGACCTGCGGGACGTGTTCGCCGTCTCCTACGAGATGGCCGCCCACCGCTTCACCAACCTGGCCACCCACCACTTGGGTCTCGTCTGCCACTTCGTGCGCAACGACGCCGGCGGCACCATCTACAAGGCGTACGAGAACGACGGCATCGTCTTCCCCGCCGACGAGCAGGGAGCCATCGAGGGGCAGCGCATGTGCCTGCAGTGGTCGGGGCGGCAGGTGTTCGCCTCGCCCGACCGGTTCTCGGTGTTCTACCAGTATTCCGACTCGCCCACCGGCACCTATTTCTGCGTCGCGCACGTCGATCCCTCGCGGGAACGGGACTTCGCCATCACGCTGGGGGTGCCGTACCGGGAGTCGCGGTGGTTCCGGGGCCGGGAGACCACCAACCGCACCAAGTCCAGCTGTCCCAACGGCGACTGCTGCCGCCGTCCGCCCGCTGAGCTGGCCGAACGCTGGGAGGGCTACGCCTGGCCGTCCGCGCGGGCCAACTCGCACATCCTGGCCGCCCTGCCGCCCGGGTCGTTCCCGGGTGTGGACGAGGCGGACGTCTATACCTTCCTGGAGCGTCACGCGACCCTCGCATAAGCTGACAAGCGGGGGAACGGGGGAGGTGTCGCACATGCTGCCTGATGTGCGGAAATGGTGGCATCGCCGAACTTCGTGCGCCGCGGACTGGCCGCTGGACGACCTCGTGGCGGCCAAGGGGCGGACCACGGTGAGCGTGGTCCTGCCGGCCCGCGACGAACGGGAGACCGTGGGGGAGATCGTCCAGGTGATCCGGCGTGAGCTGGACGGCCTGGTGGACGAGCTCGTCGTCATCGACTCGTGCTCGGCCGACGACACCGCGCGCGTGGCGGCGCGGGCCGGGGCCGCCGTGCACGCCCAACGCGACATCCTGCCCGACCTGGCACCGCTGGAGGGCAAGGGCGAGGCGCTGTGGAAGTCGCTGGCGGTCACCTCCGGTGACGTGGTGGCCTTCGCCGACGCCGACATCAGGCACTTCCGCGCCTCGCTGGTCGCCGGGGTGCTCGGCCCGCTGCTCACCGATCCCACCGTCGCCTACGCCAAGGGCTGCTACGACCGCCCGCTGGACGGCGCTCCCAACGGCGGCGGCCGCGTCACCGAGCTGGTCGCCCGCCCGCTGATCAACCTGCACTGGCCCGAACTGGCCGGTTTCGTGCAACCTCTCGCCGGAGAGTACGCCGGCCGCCGCTCGGCCCTGGAACGCGTGCCGTTCCTGACCGGGTACGGGGTGGAGCTCGGCCTGCTCATCGACCTGCTGGACCTGGCCGGGCTCGACGGCCTGGCCCAGGTGGACCTGGGCTCGCGCGAGCACGCCCCGCAGTCGACGGAGGCGCTCGGGGGGATGGCGGCCCAGATCATGCTGGCCGCGTGGTCGCGGCTGCGGCGGCAGGGGAAGATCGAGGCCCGTCATGCGCCGGGGGTGGAGCTGGCCCAGTTCCGGCGGTGCGAGGGCGGCCACGACGTCCTGACCCGCCAGGTCGCCATCGGGGAACGCCCCCCGATGCTCACCCTGCCCCGCCCCGCCGTCCCAGCGCCTCCGTGAGGGTTGCGGCGCGCCGGGTGGCTGGTTCGCCGCATCCGCCGCTCGGCCGCGCCGGGGGGCGGATGGGCGTGCGGCGCTACTTGAGGGCCGCTGTGACGAAGGCGCCGATCTGGTCGCGGAGGGCGTCGTGGTCGTCGGCGGCGTCGCCCAGGATGATCCGCCCGAGCTGCGGCATCATCGACGGGAACAACGCGAGCCCGGTCAGCATGAACAACGTGCGCGACGTCGCCTTCGACGGCTCCT
This sequence comes from Nonomuraea sp. NPDC049624, assembly GCF_040675255.1. NCBI lineage: Bacteria > Bacillati > Actinomycetota > Actinomycetes > Streptosporangiales > Streptosporangiaceae > Nonomuraea > Nonomuraea sp. NPDC049624. Next base: position 1,019,895 of record NZ_JBFAOR010000003.1, read on the forward strand.
CGCCGCGCCCCTCGGCGAGCGAGGCGGCCTTGCGCGCACACCGCTCGACCCTGGCTTCCTGGCCGGGCAGCAGCTCCTGGCCGCGGTAGTTGAGCGCCTCCCACATGAGCAGCCGGACCAGGTCGGGATGGCGCCGGTAGTAGTCGGTCAGCCGGGCCACGTAGTCGACGGGGTCGGCGCCGGGCAGGGCGATCTGCGAGGTCAGGTCGTCGAGCGCCTCGTTGATGACGGCGTCGAACAACTTCTCCTTGTTGCCGAAATGCCCGTAGATGCGCTCTTTGTTGACGCCGGCACGCTCCGCGATGCGATCCACGCGCGCCCCCGCCACGCCGTACGCGGCGAACTCCTCGCGGGCGGCTTCGAGCAGGGCGGCCCGGGTGGCGGCGGTCGAGACCTTGGGTGACATGCCACCATTCTGCCACCAACAACTAGTTGGTTGAAAACCAACTAACTAGTTGACGTCCAACTGGTTGGTTGGCTACCGTCCCTTGGCATGGCACTCACGCTTCCCCGTACGGAGGCCGCTCCGGCAGTCCGTACCGATTACGCCCGCTTCGGCCGCACCCTGTTGGCGTTCACCCTCACCGCGGTCCTGTGCAGCGGGCAGTTGTACATCGTGATCCCCCTGCTGCACGACATGGCGACCGGCTGGCACACCTCACCAGCTGGCCTGACCTGGCTGGTCACCGCGTTCGGCGCCGGGTACGGCGTCGGGTTCCTGGTGTTCGGCCCCCTTTCCGACCGGTACGGCCGCCGCCGCCTGCTGCTGGCCGGTCTGCCGCTTGCCGCGCTGACCAGCGCATTGGTCGCGTTGAGCCCGAACGTCGAGGTGGCCCTGGTGTTGCGGGCCCTGCAGGGGGTGGCCGTGGCGATGTTCCCGCCCGCCGGCATGGCCTACCTGGCCGAACGTCTTGAGCCCCGGCGCCGCGTGGTCGCCATCGCCGCGGTGACCGGCGCTTTCCTGGCCTCGGCCGTGTTGTTGCAGGTCGCCGCGCAGGTGCTGGTCGAGACGATCGGCTGGCGGGGGCTGTTCCTGCTGTCGGCCGCCGGTTTCGCCCTCGCCGGGCTCGGCCTGCGCGCCGTCATGCTGCCCGACCTGCCGCGCGAGGCGGCCGGGTCGCTGCTGTCGGCCTACCGCGCGGTGCCCGGCCTGCTGTTCGACCGGGTGCTCGCGCTGCGCTATCTGGCCACGGTCATGCTGATGGCCGGGTTCGTCGCCGTCTACACCGGGTTGCAGATCTACGGCGGCACGTCCGCCGCCGACCTGCTCACGTTGCGCGCCTCCGGGCTGCCCTCGATCGTGCTGATGCCGGTGCTCATGCCGTGGCTGGCCCGGATCCCCACCACGGCCAGGGCCGCCGCGTTCCTGGCCGTGGGCGGGCTCGCCCTGGCGGCCGTCGCGTTCACCGGAGCCGGCGCCCTCGGCCTGCTCCTCCTGCTGGCCGTCTACGTCGCCGCCATCACCGGCGGCCTGCCCAGCATGAACGAGGCCATCTCCGCCCAGGCCGGACCGGCCCGCGGCACGGCGCTCGCCCTGTTCTCCTTCGCCCTGGCCGTCGGGGGCAGCGTCGGCCCGCAGCTCGCGGCCGCTTTCGGCGGGTTCACCCCGCTGGTGTACGGCCTGGCGATCGGCATGGGCCTGGCCGCCCTGGCCGTCCTCACCTCCGCCCACCGCCCCACCCGTACCACCCGCTGACCCACCCCACCCCCCTCAACCCGCCCTTCCTCCGGAGCCACCCCGCCCTCAGGCCCCCACTGGACGCCGGCGCGGCACTGCCGCTCGGCGTCTGATGGGGGCCGAGTGGCGAGAGGCGGTCAGCGGGTCGTGACGAGGCCGCCGAGCGACAGGTCGGGGCGGTCGACCTGCACGTCGGGCAGCAGCCACGACGTGTCGAGCGCCACCGTGTCGTTGAGCGCCCGCGCCAGAGGGTTGAGCGCGCCGAGGAGCGACTCGCAGCCGCCGTCCATGGAATGGGCCAGCGAGCACAACCACATCGCGACGTCGTCGGTCTGGCCGTTGAGGTTGAACCGGGCCCGGAACGTCGCGCTCGCGGGGTCGTAGGCGTTGTTCGCGTTGTTCAGGGCGAGCGGCGCGGTGTCGAGGAACGTGCCGATGGACGCGCGCTGACGTACCAGCAGGGTGGTGAGGTGGGCGAGCTCGCGGGTGTTGGCGGCGATCTCACCCCTGTTGTCCTCGACGAAGTCGGCGATCTGGGTGAGCGTGGAGGACAGCTGACCCAGCACCGCGCGCAGCTCTTCGCGCTCGCCGTCGAGCTGCGCCGACACGCCCGCCAGGTCCTTCATGAACGCCCGGATCCGCGCGTCGTCGCGGGCCATCGCCCCGGTGATCGTGGCCAGGTCGCGGACGGTCTGAGCCAGGTCGTCGCCGTCACCGGCCAGGACGGAGGCCGCGTCGGACAGGCCCCGCACGGTGGCCCCCACCGTCTCGCCCTGCCCGCCGAACGTGCCCGCCGAGACCCGCAACAACCGCGCCAGCGCCCCCCGCTCATCCGCCGCCACCCCACCCGGCCCCGGCCGAGGCGGACCGAGCCCAGGCGAGCCGGACCGCGTGGAGCCGGAAACCGGTGGGGCGAGGGCCGCGGCGAGTCGGTCGTAGCCGCGTAACGCCTCGTCGATCTCGACCGGCGAGCGGGTACGGCCGAGCGTGCCGCCGTCCTGAAGCACGGGCCCGCCCCGGTACGGCGGCGTGAGCTGCACGAACCGATCGGCGATCAGCGACCGCGCCACGATGACCGCCTGCGCGCCCGCCGGGACCTTGCGCCCGGCGTCGAGCGCCAGCTCCACCCGGACCTGCGCGCCCGCCGGGCTGACCACGGTGACCCGCCCGACCCGCACCCCGAGAACCCGGACGTCGGACCCCGGATACAGCCCCACGGCGGCGTCGAAGAAGGCGACGGCGCGCACGCCCGCACCCGGCCTGAGCAGCAGATACGCCGCCCCCAGCACGAGGACGGCGAGAAGTGCGGCGAGCCGGCGGTCCATCGGCCTTCCTCGATCGACATGGGCGTACGGTTACCGGAACATTACCGTGAGTCGCCGGACCGCCGCACCTTCCGGCCGAGCCCTACTCGCCGGTAGGGTGTTACCGACGGTAACAAGGGAACGGCCAGGGAGTGGACGCGATGACCGGGTTCTGTCCGGAGCTCAGTGACGACGTGATCGAGGTGCGTGACTGGGTCCACGCGTTCGCCCGCGACGTGATCCGCCCCGCGGGCGCCGAATGGGACGAACGCGAGCAGACCCCCTGGCCCGTCATCCAGGAGGCCGCCAAGATCGGCCTGTACTCGCTGGACTTCTTCGCCACCCAATGGTTCGAGCAGAGCGGCCTGGCGCTGCCGGTGGCGTTCGAGGAGATCTTCTGGGGGGACGCCGGCATCGGCCTGTCCATCGTCGGCACCGGCCTGGCCGCCGCGGCGCTGTCCGCGAACGGCACGCCGGAGCAGCTGGGGGAGTGGCTGCCGCAGATGTTCGGCACGGAGAACGACGTCAAGCTGGGCGCCTTCTGCGCCTCCGAGCCCGACGCCGGCTCCGACATCGGCGCCATCCGCACCCGCGCCGTGCACGACAACGGCGACTGGGTGCTGAACGGCGTCAAGACCTGGGCCACGAACGGCGGCATCGCCGACGTGCACGTGGTCGTCGCCTCGGTGGACCCGTCCCTGGGCACCCGCGGGCAGGCCAGCTTCGTCGTCCCGCCCGGCACGCCGGGCCTGTCGATGGGGCAGAAGTTCCGCAAGCACGGCATCCGCGCCTCGCACACCGCCGAGGTGATCCTCGAGGACGTGCGCGTGCCGGGCTCGTGCCTGCTGGGCGGCAAGGAGAAGCTGGACGCCCGCCTGGCCAGGGTCCGCAACGGCGAACGCGCCGGCGAGCAGGCCGCGATGCGCACGTTCGAGACCACCCGCCCGTCGGTCGCCGCGATGGCCGTCGGCATCGCCCGCGCGGGCTTCGAGTACGCCCGGGACTACGCCCGCGAACGCGAGCAGTTCGGCCGCAGGATCGGCGACAACCAGGCGATCGCGTTCCTGCTCGCCGACATGGCGACCCGCGTCGACGTGGCCCGCCTGCTGACCTGGCGCGCCGCCTGGATGGCCCGCAACGGCAGGCCGTTCGAGCAGGCCGAGGGGTCGATGTCGAAGCTGGTGGCGGGCGAGACGGCGGTGTGGGTGACCGAACAGGCCATCCAGATCCTCGGCGGCGCCGGCTACACCAGGGAACACCCGGTGGAACGTTTCCACCGCGACGCCAAGATCTACACCATCTTCGAGGGCACGTCGGAGATCCAGCGCCTCATCATCGGCCGCGCCGTCACCGGCCTGCCGGTCCGCTGAGGACGTCTGTTCACCCGGGACGACGGAGCCGGCCACCGGTGGCCCGGAAGTGCGGACAACCGGTGAGGATCGGCGAACGGCGGCCGGACCGGGGAGAACGCCTGGAACCTGTTCTCCCCACGTGCCGGAGCAGGGGTCACTTCGGTTGCCAGCGACAGATCTTCTTGGTGGTGAGGGTCGCGCCGATGCGGGCGTAGAAGCGTTGGGCGGCGACGTTGGCCTCGCCCACCTCCCAGCGGATCACCTTGCCGTCGGCGGCTTCGGCCACAGCCTGCATCAGCTGTTCGCCCACGCCGTCGCCGCGCTCGGAGCCGGTCACGTACAGGTCGTCCAGGGCGAGGTAGTCCTGGCCGGACCAGAAGCTGATGCGCTCCAGCCAGGAGACGTAGCCGACGGCCCGGCCGCTCCGCTCGGCGATCAGGTAGGTGATCTCCGGGCGGGCGAGCAGCCGCTCCAGGTCCTCGACGCCTACGGTGACGGCCGAGGACTGGCCTTGGTGTTCGGCCAGGCCGCGCATGAGGTCGTGCACGATGGCGGCGTCCTCGGGTGTGGCACGACGGATCGTTGTCACAGTGATCCCTTCCGGGTTCAGGAGCGGGGTGGTGTGTTTCAGGTCCGCTCGCCGGCTGCTGGGCGAGCTTGGTCGTGGTGGGGGAGTTGCCGGCGGCGCAGGCGGGTCGACGAGCCGCCGTGGAGCCGGCAACCAGGCGGTCCCCGCTCACTGAGAGCCGGCTTGCGCCGCAGGTGACGGGCGGCCGGGCGTTACCAGCGCCGCGACGGCCGCGCCGACGGCCGATGCGATCGCGGCCACGGTGAATCCGCTGGTGAAGCCGTTCAACGTGGTCCCGGCCAGGCTCGCGGCTGCGACGCTGGAGATGACGGCGGCTCCGATGGACGCGCCGAACTCGTGGAAGGTGCTCACGATGCCGGAGGCGATCCCGGCCTCGTGGGGCGCCACCTGACCGAGGGCGGTCGCCGAGGCGATGACGAACATCGCGCCGGTGCCCGCCGCCGCGACGGCCACGCCTGCCACGACGCTGACGACGTTCGTCGAGAAGGCCGGTACGGCCATGCCGATCGCCGCGACCGTCAGACCGGCGACGGCCAGGGCGCGCCCGCCCCACCGGCCGAGCAGCCGTCCGGTCAGGTTGGCGCCGAGCATCGTCGCCACCGCGACCGGCAGGAACAGCAGCCCGGCCTGCAGCGCGCCGTAGCCCAGAGCGTGCTGGAAGTAGAAGGTTCCCAGGAAGAACACAGCGATCATCAGTGCCGTGGCCATCAGGATGAGGAAGGCCCCGACCGCCAGGGGTCGCCGGGCGAGCAGTCGCACGTCCATCAGGGGCGAACGCGCCCGCCTCTGCCACAGCACGAACAGCACGTAGCCCACGGCAGCCGCGAGCACGAGCCACCCGGTGAGCGCGCTGAGCCATCCCTTCTCGCCGGCGGCGATGAGTGCGTAGATCAACGACCCGCTGGCGGACGTCACCAAGATCGCACCAAGGACGTCCAGCCGGGGCCGGGAGGCGGGCGAAGGCGTACGCGCCGGGAGCAGTACGGCGAGGACCACGGCGATCACCAGGCCGATGGGCACGTTGACGTGGAACACCCACGACCATCCGGGCCCGGCGGTGAGCAGGCCGCCGAGGAGTACGCCGAGCGCGGCGCCGCCGCCGCCGAGCGCGGACCAGACGCCCAGGGCCTTGTTCCGCTCCTCTCCGTCGAACAGGGCGACCACCAGCGACAGGGCCGCGGGCGACAGCAGCGCGGCCCCGACGCCCTGTGCCACCCGACCCGCGAGCAGCGTGCCCGCCGACCCGGCCAACCCTGTGACCAGCGACGCGACGCTGAACAGCAACAGGCCGGCGATCACGATCCGCTTGGCGCCCAGCAGGTCCGTGATGCGGCCGCCGAGCAGCATGAGCCCGCCGAAGGTGAGCGTGTAGGCGCTGACTGTCCAGGTCAGCGCCTCGCGACTGAGGGCGAGGTCCGTTTCCATGTGCGGCAGCGCGATGGCGACGACGGTGACGTCCAGGATCAGCATGAGCTGGGCCACGCCGAGGAAGCCGAGGATGCGCCACCGGGCCGGCAGTGGCTCGTGGAGCTCTGCCTGGTGCACTGCAGATTGGGTCATCAAATCCTCCAGCTGTTATCTCGTATGTCCATATACGAGTTCTGCTGGGACACTATAAGCCGTATATGCGTATACGAGATAGGGTGGGGGGCATGGCTGCATCTCCTGCTCGCTCCAGGCGCCGCGTCGATGCCGAGCGCAGCATCGCCCGCATCGTGTCCGCGGCACGCGAACTGATGCGCTCGGACCCGCATGCGACCACCGACGACATCGCCCGTGCCGCCGGCGTCGGGCGGATGACCCTGTACGGACATTTCCGGACCCGGGCCGACCTCATCGAGGCGGCACTGGTCGAGGCGCTGCGAGACGGCGACGAGCTCCTGGCCTCCGTCGACCTGACGGGCGACGCGCGCGAAGCCATGGGGCGTCTGCTGGCGTCCAGCTGGGAGTTGGTGGCCGAATCAGCGGCCCTGCTGGCCGCCGCCGAAGGAGTCCTGCCCGCTGGGCGGGTCCGGGAGCTGCACGACGAACCCGCCCAGCGCATGGCCGAACTCGTCCACCGTGGCCAGGATCAAGGCGTCTTCCGTACCGACCTGCCCGCCGCCTGGCTGGTGAGCCTCACCCACTACATCCTGCACGGCGCGGCGAACGAGGTACGGCAAGGACGCCTGGCCCGGAACGATGCCGCCGAAACAGTCACGAAGTCCATCCAATCGGTACTGGCCGCGCCGGTTCCGGGGTGAGGTGGCGGACCTCGTGGACAGGGTTCAGAGCAGTTGTGCCTGTACGAATCCGGCGAGCAGCACAGCGAAGCCGCCGATCTCGCCCACGATGAGCGCCGTCATGAACGCCGTCGTGCCGCGGACGGGATGGCGGAACTGATTGCCGGTGTCCCGGCGCCGACCGCTCAACTCGACGAAGAAGCCGGCAGGAGCACGACGATGGTGTCGTCCCCCGGGCGTACGACGCTACGCATGACGGTCGCGGGAAGAGGTTCGGCGGCGAGGCTGGCTCTGACCCATCGTGAGAAGCGGTGAGCGGGCTCGGTGCCCTCCTCCGTCGTGGGTGTGCCGGGCGGTCGGGCGGCTTGCCAAGGTAAAGAATTCGTGGGTAAAACGCCGGTCTGACAGGCGTTTTCGAAGCGCTTCTTCCAAGTTGGCTTGTACTGCTCTATGCCATTCACATACCTTCAATGTCAGTTACGACGTAGGCCCGGTGAGCATCCGCGCCACAGTACGTCCCGACCATTGCCGAGACCGCGTCTGATCTGCGTGAACACGTAGAACGGCGTGGCCGCCGAATCCGCTCGGACAAACACGCGGAACCGGGGACCCACATTCTGTGGGGTGAATCGGAGCACCTCCCGCGAGGGCATCCGTAGGGCACTTCCACGCCCGAACCCGTCAGCTAACCCGGTAGGCGGAATGGAAGCAAGGAGCAATACCTCTTCATGACCATCAACGCCTTCACCCGTGCCCTTACGCCCGCCGCCCGCCTCGTGCTCGGCGTGAGCGTCGCTGCCGGTGCGGCTCTCGTCGCAGGCCCGGTCTTCGCCGATCAGGCGTCCGGCGCGCGTTCCGACACCGTCGCCTCGCACAGCGTCGAGCAGAAGACCGCCGGGCAGGTGAGCGCGCAGTCGGTGCTGAAGATCGCCGAGTCGCAGATCGGAGTGACCGAGAACGCCGCGGGCGGCGGCACCCCGTTCCACAGCTGGTACATGTCCTCGCCTCGGGCGAAGGAGACCATGGCCCGCGACGGCGGCAGCCTGCAGTCCTACGCCAACGCCCCGTGGTGCGCGATGTTCGTCTCCTGGGTGGGCGAGAAGGCCGGCGCTCGGTCCACCGTCGGCTGGGACGCCTACACCGTCACCTACGCCAAGTGGTTCGAGGCCAACAAGCGCTGGGGGAGCGAGGCCAAGCCGGGCGCCGTCGTCTTCTACTCCTGGGACGACAAGTCCGTCGAGAGCATCGACCACGTGGGCCTGGTGAAGCAGGACAACGGCGACGGCACGATCACCGCGATCGAGGGCAACACCGGCAACGGCAAGGTCGAGCAGCGCATCCGGCCCAAGTCCCAGGTCGTCGGGTACGGCTACCCGCAGTACAAGGCCTGACGGCAGGCCGAGGACTCCTCTCCGTGCGACGGTGAGGGCAACGGAAGTGGGGGGGGGGGGGGGCCGCGCGCACCCTAACGGGGGCGGGAGGAACCAGCCGCTGGAGCGCCCGCGCGTGCGCGCCCGGGGCGGAGACGTACGCGACGCGCTGCTGGGTGGAC